>JALZAT010000023.1 GCA_030948185.1 Acidobacteriota bacterium | reverse complement strand
ATGACCGCGGATCCGGGCGCAAGGCCGCCAGAGCGAAGCGCGGCCATAGCGCCCGCTCAAAATCAGTCCGTTATGACTACTTGCGCCATGAGTGAACTATGACCGCGGATCCGGGCGCAAGGCCGCCAGAGCGAAGCGCGGCCATAGCGCCCGCTCAAAATCAGTCCGTTATGACTACTTGCGCCATGAGTGAACTATGACCGCGGATCCGGGCGCAAGGCCGCCCGAGCGAAGCGCGGCCAAAGCGCCCGCTCAAAATCAGTCCGTTATGACTACTTGCGCCATGAGTGAACTTGACCGCGGATCCGGGCGCAAGGCCGCCCGAGCGAAGCGCGGCCAAAGCGCCCGCTAAGAGTTTGCCCGAAGTGATCGCCAGTCGGCCGGCCATTCCGGACAACTGAAGTCCCGGCGCAGCGCGTATTATTCCGGCGCAGTTCATGCCCATCCGATCCGGCTCCCGCCTCGGTCCCTACGAGATCGTCGCGCCCATCGGCGCCGGAGGGATGGGCGAGGTCTGGCGCGCGCGGGACCCGCGTCTGGGCCGCGAAGTAGCAATCAAGGTGCTGCCGGCGTCCTTCTCTGCCGACGCGGACCGACTCCGCCGCTTCGAGCAGGAAGCGCGCGCCGCGGGGATCCTGAACCACCCCAACATCACCGCCGTGCTCGACATCGGAGAGCATGACGGCGCGCCCTACGTAGTCCAGGAGCTTCTCGAGGGCGAGACGCTGCGCGACGTCCTGGCCGACGGCAAGCTCCCCGCGCACAAGGCCATCGACTACGCGATCCAGATCGCGCACGGGCTGGCGGCCGCGCACGAGAAGGGCATCGTCCACCGAGACCTGAAGCCCACGAATCTGTTCGTCACTCGAGACGACCGCATCAAGGTTCTCGATTTCGGTTTGGCCAAGCTGATCGATCGCACGGATGAGAAACCGACGTTCGCCGACTCGACGAGGACGGCGAGCACGGAGATCGGCGTAATTCTCGGCACCCTCGGATACATGTCTCCAGAGCAAGTCCGTGGACAGGCCGCGGACGCCCGATCGGACATCTTCTCGTTCGGTGCTGTGCTTTACGAAATGCTTATGGGCGTCCGGGCGTTCCGGGGTGACTCGGAGGCAGACGTTATGACGGCCATTCTGAGGGAGGAGCCCGACGGCCTTGCCGCGAGGAACCCCAACCTCTCGAGCGAGGTCGTGCGGGTCGTCGGGCACTGTCTGGAGAAGAGCGCAGAGCGGCGTTTCCAGTCGGCGCGCGACCTCGCCTTCGACCTCGAGGGCCTCTCGTTCGCGTCGGGAGAGCCTCCGGCCTTGAAAACCCTTCGGTCGCGAGAGGTATCGACCGCCGGGCGACCCGCCTATCGCCGACTCACTTTTCGGCGCGGCACCATCGTGGTGGCTCGGTTCGCTCCCGACACCCATACGATCGTGAGTTGCGTCCGGTGGGAAGGAGCGCCACTCGAGACCTACACAATTCGGCGCGAGAGCCCAGAGTCTCGGCCTCTCGGGCTTTCCGAGGCGCGTCTTCTCGCGGTCTCTTCGACCGGAGACTTGGCGGTCGTCGTGCGCGCCGAACGAACGGCGCGGGGAGGCCGATCTGGAGGGATCCTGGCTCGAATGCCCCTCGGAGGTGGCGCCCCGCGGGAGCTCCTCGAGAATGTCAAATGGGCGGATTGGTCCCCGGACGGATCGGCCCTGGCGGTCGTGCGTCAGATCGGGGACCGAGAGCGCCTCGACTTCCCGATCGGCAACCCGGTCTACGAGCCGCCGGGTTGGATCGGCTTTCCACGAGTTTCCCCCCACGGCGACTCGGTCGCCTTCATCAACTACTCCGGCATCGGCGGATCGACCGGATCGATCGCTGTCGTCGATCGTCGTGGACGAGTCGAAAGGCTCTCGGAGGAATCGAACAACGTCCAGGGACTCGCATGGGCACCCGGTGGCGACGAAGTCTGGTTTACGAGCTCCCACCTCGGAAGCGCCCGGGCGCTCCGGGCCATCACGCTGCAGCGGCGAGAGCGCCTCGTGGAACAAGTCCCCGGCGATCTGCACCTGCACGACGTATCCCCGAGTGGAAGCGTTCTCTTGGCCCACGAAGTATCCCGATATGGGATCCTCTGCCGGGTCGAGGGTCAGCCGGCCGAGCGCGAATTGTCCTGGTTCGATTACTCGGTCGGCCCGAGCTTGTCCGACGACGGGAACACCATTCTCTTCGCCGAAGGGGGTGAGGGAGGTGGGCCGCTCGCCTCCAGCTATCTCCGCGGCACGGACGGCTCCGCTGCCATACGACTCGGTGAGGGCGCGGCGTTGGCGCTCTCCCCGGACGGACGCTGGGCTCTCTCGCAGCCTGTCTCGCGAGAAAGGCTGCTGCTTCTGCCGACTGGACCAGGGGAACCACGGGAGCTCATCCACAAAGGCTTGACCCATCACGAGGTGGCTGCGTGGTCTCCGAATGGCAAGCGAATTCTCTTTGCCGCAAATGAGGCTGGACGTCACCTCCGCTCCTACGTTCAGAACATCGACGGATCTGAAGCCAGGCCTGTCACGCCGGAGGGCACGATTGCCTATGCGATTTCTCCGGACGGCGGATCCGTCGCAGGTGGAGATCTGGTGCCGAAGCTCTATTCGATCGATGGGGGCGACCCCGCTCCGATCCCCGGTGTCCAGTCAGGAGACATCCCGATTCGATGGCACGAAGACGGGCATTCCTTGTTCGTCCGAGCCGGGTATCTACCGGCGCGCGTCTTCCGTGTCGACACCACCACGGGTGCTCGGGAGCTCTTTCTCGAGCTGATGCCTTCCGATCCTTCCGGGGTCGCCTTCATCGGCTCGATCACCCTGACTCCGGATGCAGCGTCGTATGCATACGGCTACACCTGGATGCGCTCCGATCTCTACGTCGTCGAGGGTCTGGCGTGATGCTCGCCGCCGGCTCGCGTTTGGGCCCCTACGAGATCCTTATGCCGATCGGAGCCGGGGGGATGGGCGAGGTCTGGCGGGCGAGGGACCCGCGGCTGGGGCGGGACGTCGCCATCAAGGTGCTGCCGGCGTCCTTCTCCGCGGATGCGGACCGCCTGCGCCGCTTCGAGCAGGAAGCGCGCGCGGCGGGGATCCTTAACCACCCGAACATCACCGCGGTGCTCGACATCGGCGAGCACGAGGGAGCTCCCTACGTCGTCCAGGAGCTCCTCGAGGGCGAGACGCTCCGGCAGGCCCTGGCCGGCGGTCTCTCGCCGCGCAAGGCGATCGACCATGCGATCCAGATCGCTCACGGGCTCGCCGCCGCGCACGAGAAGGGCATCGTCCACCGGGATCTCAAGCCCGAGAACGTCTTCGTGACGAAGGACGGCCGCGTCAAGATCCTCGACTTCGGGCTGGCGAAGCTCACCCACACGGAGGAGGGCTCGCAGGCCACGAACGTCCCCACCGCAACCGCCGGCACGGAGCCGGGGATGGTGCTGGGCACCCTCGGCTACATGTCGCCGGAGCAGGTGCGCGGCAAGCACGCCGACGCGAGGAGCGACCTCTTCTCCTTCGGCGCGATCCTCTACGAGATGCTCGCGGGCCAGCGGGCATTCAAGGGGGACTCCGCCGCAGACACGATGTCGGCGATCTTGAGGGAAGACCCGCCCGATTTCTCCGCGACGAATCAGAACGTCCCGCCGGGGCTGGAGCGCATAGTCCGCCACTGCCTCGAGAAGACGCCGGAGCAGCGGTTCCAGACCGCGCGGGATCTCGCCTTCGACCTCGAAGCGCTCTCGAGTGTGTCCGGCCCGCGAGCGGACGTTCCGGCCGGCCGTGAAAGAGCCCGGTTTCTCGGGCGGCCCACATCGGCGATTGCAATGCTCCTTCTGGCAACGGCAGGAGCGTTCTTCGCAGGACGAAAAACGACCTCCCGCCCCGCCGGAGACTCCGATGTCCGTTACTCGAAACTGACGGCCCGTTACCAGCCGATCTTCGCCGCTCGGTTCGCCCCCGATGGAAAAACAATCGTGTTTTCCTCGGCACCGAACGGAAATGATTCCGAGATCTTCACCGTTCGAGCGGAAACATCGAGCCCTATTCCGAGAGGCGTGTCCCACCTCCAGCTCCTGTCGGTTTCGAGCCGTGGGGAGCTCGCCGTCCTGACCGGGGCTCTCTACGTCCGGCACAATCTCTTTACGGGAACACTCGCGCGCCTGCCGCTGGAAGGCGGCGCTCCGCGCGAAGTGACCGAGAATGTGCGGGAGGCCGACTGGTCGCCGGACGGGTCGGATCTCGCGCTGGTTCGGAACGTCGCGGGCAGGGACCGACTCGAGTATCCCGTCGGGAAAGTCCTCGCCGAGACCGGCGGATACTTCTCGGACCCGCGCGTTTCTCCCGACGGGAAGCACATCGCCGTCTTCGAACATTCGATCCGTTTCGACGACCGGGGATCGGTTTTGTTGATCGATCTCGGCGGGAAGAAGTCGACACTGGCCGGCGCGTACTGGACCGTCGAAGGTCTCGTCTGGTCACCGGACGGCTCCGAAGTGATCTTCTCCGGGGCCAGCGACTACGGAGACCTCGAGATCCGCGCGGTCGACCTGCACGGAAAGGTCCGCACCGTCCTCCGAAACGCCGGCGGGCTCATGATTCGCGACGTCTCGAAGGACGGCCGCTGGCTCGCAACCCGCGACGACAAGTTCCGCGAATTGTTCGTCGGGAAGTCGGGTCAGCCTCCCGATCGCGACCTCTCCTGGTTCGATCTCTCCTTTCCAGCGGCGCTATCCGCCGACGGAAGGAGGCTCCTCTTCACCGAAGAGAACCCGAGCGTCGGCAAGAGCTACTCCACCTGCCTGCGCGCGACGGACGGATCACCGGTCGTGCGACTCGGGGACGGCACGGCACACGATCTTTCTCCGGACGGCAAGTGGGCGCTGGCCGTCGTTCCAACGGACCCCCAACGCCTCGTGCTGTATCCGACGGGAGCCGGTCAGCCGAAGACGCTCGAACGGGGCAACGTCGTCGCGTTTGAAAGGGCGAAGTTTTTCCCTGACGGCGCGAGGGTCGTTTTCTGCGGCCACGAGAGCGGACGGGCCGTCCGCTGCTACGTCCAGAACATGACCGGCGGACTCCCAAGGGTGCTCACGCCGGACGATCGGACCTCCGCTTTCGTCTCGCCCGACGGCACCCGCATCGTCGTCGAGGGCCCGGCGGGGCTCGAGGTCTACCCCGCGGAGGGCGGAGCGGCTGCGACGGTCCCGGCCTCGACACCGAACGAGGGGTTGCTTCGCTGGAGCGCGGATGGCCGATCTGTCCTCGTCGCGCACAGATGGGAGGTCCCGCTGCGGGTCGAGCGGGTCGATGTGGCTTCGGGACGCCGCGAGGTCGTCCGGACGCTCGCTCCGGCGGAGCTCGCGGGAGCGGTCCAGGTTCAACCGGTCGTCATCTCCGCGGACGAGAAGACCTACGCCTACAGCTGCCGGCGCCTTCGCTCGCTGCTTTTCCTCGTCGAGGGGGCGCGGTGAGCGCGGCTCCGGGCGCGAGGCCGGCCGTGCGAAGCCACCGGCCGAAGCGCCCGCTCGGAATCCGAGCGCGGTGTCCCGAGGGCACCCGATGACGCTCGTCGCCGGTTCCCGCCTCGGCCCGTACGAGATCCGCGCTCCCATCGGCGCCGGCGGGATGGGCGAGGTGTGGTGCGCGCGGGACACGCGGCTGGGCCGCGACGTCGCGATCAAGGTTCTGCCCGCGTCGTTGGCCGCGGACGCGGAGAGGCTGAAACGGTTTGAGAAAGAGGCTCGCGCGGCTTCGTCTCTCAATCATCCGGCGATCGTCACCATCTACGAGATCGGCCACGAGAGCGCCGTCACCTACATCGCGATGGAGCTCGTGGACGGCGCGACCCTGCGGGATCTGCTCGCGGAAGGACCGCTGCCGGTCCGCCGCATGCTGGGGATCGCCGCCCAGGTCGCCGACGGCCTCGCGAAAGCGCACGGATCCGGAATCGTCCACCGCGACCTGAAGCCCGAGAACGTCATGGTGTCGAAGGACGGCTTCGCCAAGATCCTGGACTTCGGCCTGGCGAAGCTCGCCGCGCCGGAGCCGGAAACCGGCGGTGAAACGAAGGCGGGAACGGTCTCGGCTGGAACGGAGCCGGGTGTCGTGATGGGAACGGTCGGCTACATGTCGCCGGAACAGGCACGGGGCGCCGTTCTCGACTTCCGCTCCGACCAGTTCGCGCTCGGCTCGGTGCTCTACGAGATGGCCACCGGCAAGCGAGCCTTTCACGGCGAGACGAAACCCGAGATTCTGGCGGCGATCATCCGGGAAGAGCCTCAGCCCATCGCGGGCTTGAACCCGAAGCTTCCCGCGCCGCTGCGATGGATCATCGAGCGGTGTCTCGCCAAGGATCCGCGGGAGCGATATGCGTCGACCGAAGACCTGGCCCGGGACCTTCGGAGCGCGGAGACTCATCTCTCCGAAATCTCGTCCGGGAGCACGCTCGCCGGCTCGAATGAATGGCGCCCCGCCGCAACTCGGTGGAAGAGCGCGATCGGTGTCACGGCGTGGCTTCTGGCCGGCGCCGCTCTCGCAACGCTCGGATGGCGGCTGGCCGCGGGCCGTTCGGCGCGGCAGTCGGGAGCGCCCTCGTTCCGGCGCGTCACCTTCCAGAGGGGCAACATTCTCAGTGCGCGGTTCGCGCCCGACGGCCAGACCATTCTCTACGCGGCAGCCTGGGAGGGCCGGCCCACGGAGATCTTCTCGACCCGTGTTGACGGCACCGAGTCCCGGCCTCTCGGCCTCGCCAAATCCGACCTCGCGGCGGTTTCCGGAAGCGGCGAGCTGCTCATCCTTCTCAAGAATTCCGATCTGACGAGGCCGCAAGGCATCGACACGCTGGCCAGAGTTCCGCTCGCGGGGGGCGCTCCGCGCGAGATCGCGCAAAGCGTCCACGCGGCGGACTGGCTGCGCGGAGGCGCGATGGTCGTGCAGCGCCACCTCGCGGCCGCGCACGATGCGCTGGAGGTGCCGCTCGGGAAGCGCCGCCTCGAATACGACGGTTCCGCTCCCAGGACCTCTCCGGACGGTCGGCTCATTGCGATCGCTCGAACCACGAGCGCGGGCGGGGAGCTGGTCATTCTCGATGAACAAGGAAAGATGCTCTGGAGCGCGAAGGCGGCCGCCAACCGACTCGCCTGGCATCCCGGCGGCGAGGTCTGGTTCACGCGCGACACGGGTGAGGACCCCGGCCTCTTCGCCGCGGCGCGCGGCGGCTCGATTCGCCCGGTCCTCCGGGCCAACGGGTGGTTCCTGCACGACATCGCTCCGGACGGCCGGCTGCTCATGGAACGCGGGATCAGCCGTAACAGCATCCGGCTGCGGGCCGGCAACGAGTCGAAGGAGCGCGAGTTATCGTGGCTCGACGGCTCGGAGCTCGTCGGAATGTCTGGCGACGCCGGCGCGGTGCTGTTTTCCGAGACGAACGAAGCCGGCAGCCGCGCAGGGGGCGTCTACCGGCGAGCGGCGGATGGATCTCCGGCCGTTCGGCTGGCAGACGGGGAAGCGCTCGCAATCTCGGAGGACGGCCGCTGGGCGCTCGTGCGCGGGACCGGGAGCCCGCCGTACGCCCTCGTGCCGACCGGCGCCGGGCAGCCCGTCCCTCTCGACCTGGGCGGCGACCGCGCTTTCGCCGCCGCCTTTCTGCCGGGGTCGGAGCCGCGCGTTCTCGCCACCGTGGGTGTGAGCGCCGACCGCGGGCGCGTCGAGATCATCACGCCCGCCGGACGCCGCTCGACCGGGATTTCGCCGGGCTTTACTCCTGGGGACGTGGCCGTGTCGCCGGACGGACGCGCAATCGCCTATGGGGCGGCCTTCGGGACTGGAGCGCGGGAGGTGACGCTGTGCGAGCTCGAAAAGGCGTCCTGCCGCAAGCTGCCGCTGCCGGAGGAGGCGACACCGATCCAATGGAGCGCGGACGGCCGGTACCTGTATCTGCGCGACTGGGGCCAGGTCCCGGCCCACGTCACCCGTTACGAAATCTCCAGCGGCGCGCAGACGAGCTGGCTGACGCTCGAACCGCAGGATTCCGCGTCGATCGTCGGTTTCGGACGCATCCTGCTCTCGCGCGACGGTCGCACGTACGCCTTCAATTCCCTCGGTGTCGAGGACTCGAGCCTCTTCGTCGTCGAAGGGTTGCGTTGATCCGGACGGGAGGACTTCGGAAACCATGACGCTCGCCGCGGGCTCCCGACTCGGTCCCTACGAAATCCTCGCGCCGGTCGGCGCCGGCGGAATGGGCGAGGTCTATCGGGCGCGCGACACCCGGCTGGAGCGCACCGTCGCCGTCAAGGTCCTTCCGGCGCACCTCTCGGATTCGCCCGGCGTACGGGAGCGCTTCGAGCGCGAGGCACGAACGATCTCCCAGCTGTCGCACCCGCACATCTGCGCGATCTACGACGTCGGCCATTCGGACGGGACGGCCTATCTCGTCATGGAGTACCTCGAGGGGGAGACGCTCGCCGAGCGGCTCACGAACGGTCCGCTCCCTCCCGAGCAGACCGTCCGGTACGGAATCGAGATCGCGGACGCGCTCGACCGTGCGCACCGGACGGGAATCGTGCACCGCGACCTGAAGCCGGGCAACGTCATGCTGACCGGATCCGGAGTGAAGCTCCTCGACTTCGGCCTCGCCAAGGTCTTTTCGCCGGGGACGTCGCAGCAGAATCTCACCGGCCTTCCGACGCAGGCGAACCTCACGCAGGAGGGAACGATTCTCGGGACGCTCCAGTACATGGCGCCGGAACAGCTCGAGGCGAAGAACGCCGACGCGCGGACGGACATCTTCGCGTTCGGAGCGTTGCTCTACGAGATGGCGACGGGCAGGAAGGCCTTCGCGGGATCGAGCCAGGCGTCGCTCATCGGAGCGATCCTCCACACGGAGCCCCCTCCCCTTCTCGCCGTGCAACCGATGTCGCCGCCGGGGCTCGAGCGAGTCGTGAACCGCTGCCTCGCCAAGCAGCCGGAGAGGCGCTGGCAAAGTGCCCGCGACATCGTGCTCGAGCTCGAGGACGTGCGGGACAAACCCGGGACCCCGGCGGCGGAGTCCCTTCCGGCACGGAGGCGATGGCGAGGGGCCGCGGGGTGGGCGGCGGCGGCGGTGCTTCTGGCGGCGCTGCTCGGCTCCCTCCTCCTGCGCGGACACCGTGGCGGACCACCTCCCGCGAGCCGCCTGCGGTTCGCGATCGCGCCCCCCACCGGCGCGGCGTTTCAGGGAATGCCCGCCATCTCGCCAGATGGGAAAAAGCTCGCTTTCATCGCGACGACTTCCGACGGGCGTGACTTTCTCTACATTCGGCCGCTCGACTCTCTCGAGGCGAGACGGCTCGAAGGGACCGACGGGGCGAGCTACCCTTTCTGGTCACCCGACGGGCGCTCGCTCGCGTTCTTCGCGCAGGGGAAGCTCGTCAGGGTCGATGCGTCCGGAGGATCGCCCATCATCCTCTGCGCCGCACCCAACCCGCGTGGCGGGACCTGGGGATCTCGAGGGACGATCGTCTTCGCCATCAACGCCGGCGGAGAGGTTCACCGTGTGGGAGAGAACGGGGGACGGTCCGCGAGCCTCCCGCATCTCGTCGCTCGGCCTCAGGAGACCAATCGGTGGCCGAGCTTCCTGCCGGACGGGCAGCACTTTCTCTATTTCGTGCTGGCCGGCGATCCGAAGTCGTCCGGCACATACATGGGCGCGCTCGATTCGAAAGAAACGCTCCGGCTCGGCTCCGCCGATGGCGGAGGCCTCTACGCGGCGCCCGGCTTTCTGCTCTTCAGAAGCGGGGACCGTTTGATGGCACAGCGGTTCGACCCGGAGAGACGCGTGGTAAACGGCGAAGCGTTCCCGGTCGTCGAGCAGATCCGGTGGAACGGCGTTGCCACTGCCGCCCTCGCCGCGTCCGCGTCGGACACGGGGCTGCTCGTCTACCAGACGGGCGGGGCTACGGCGAGCCGCCTCGAGCTTTACGACCGCGCCGGGCGTGAGCTCCAGGCGATCGGCTCCCCTGGAGCCTACTGGGAGCCGGCGCTCTCGCCCGACGCCCGGCGGCTGGCCGTGCCGCGGTTCGATCTCGAAGGCATCGGGGGCGCGATCTGGGCAGGCGATCTCGAACGTGGAAGTCTCTTTCGTCTCTCCTCCCAGGCGCCGATCGCCGCTACGCCGCTCTGGAGCGCCGACGGCCAGCGGATCATCTACAGCGTGTTTCCGTCTGGTGAGGTCTACGTTCGCGACGCGGGCGGAGCGGAAGCGGAACGGTTGCTCTTCCGGTCGCCGGGCTTCACTCCCCTCGATGACTGGTCTCGAGACGGCCGTCTCATCTTCTACGAGCTCATCGACTGGCGGAGGTTCCACAACGACGTGTGGGTTCGCGACATGCAGACCGGCCAGAGCCGCCCCGTTCTGCAGGCGAAATTCAACCAGTACGGGGCGCGACTCTCTCCCGACGGAGCCTGGCTCGCGTATCAGTCGGACGAGTCGGGAGTATCCGAAATCTTCGTGCGGAGCTTTCCGGAATCCCGCGAGCGCCGGCAGGTGTCGTCGGGCGGCGGCAGTCAGCCGCGGTGGAGAGGGGACGGACGGGAGTTGTTCTACATCTCTCCGGACAGCAAGCTCATGGCCGTCGAATTCGGCACCGGGCCGCTGTTGGAAGCGGGACTCGCCCGCGCTCTCTTCCAGACCCGGATCCTCCCGCTCATCGAAGCCCGGAATCATTACGATGCGGCTGCCGACGGGCAACGCTTCGTCGTCAACTCACGCCGGCCGGAGGACGCCTCGCTTCCGATCGTGGTCGTCGGGGGCTGGATACCTGAGAAGGCAGATTGAGCGGCCCAGCCTCGTCACGAGTTGGACCACGGCGCTTGAAAGGAAAAAATGAACTTGCACCAGGGGCATTCTTCGAGCGCTCCGAGCACGATCTTGCGGAGCGGCCGAAGTAAGGGGAGCGCCTGGGCGGAGCGCGGCTGGTAGGCTTTCGCCAACTTGCCTCTGACAGTCGGCGCCCGGCTCGGACAATACGAGATCCTCTCGGCGCTCGGCGCCGGCGGCATGGGAGAGGTGTACCGGGCGCGCGACGGCAAGCTGGGGCGCGACATCGCCGTCAAGGTGCTGCCGGCCCGGCTCGCGGCGGACGGCGACGCGCTCGCCCGCTTCGAGCGTGAAGCGAGGGCGGTGGCTTCTCTCTCGCACCCGAACATCCTTTCGATCTTCGACTTCGGCGCGGATGACGGCGTCGCGTACGCGATCATGGAGCTTCTGGAGGGCGAGACGCTGCGGCAGCGGCTGGCGAGCGGCGCGCTCCCTCCCCGCAAGGTCCTCGAGTACGGCGTGCAGATCGCCAACGGCCTCGCCGCGGCGCACGAGCGAGGCATCGTCCACCGCGACCTGAAGCCGGAGAACCTTTTCGTGACCCGCGACGGGCGGATCAAGATCCTCGATTTTGGCCTGGCCCGGGTCGATCCGCCCCCTTCCGACCAGACGCAGTCGCCGACCGTAGTGGCACCGACCGAGCCGGGCACCGTGATGGGCACAGTCGGATACATGTCGCCGGAGCAGGTGCGGGGTCAGAAGGTGGATGCGCGCTCCGACATCTTCTCCTTTGGCTCGATCCTCTTCGAGATGCTTTCGGGGCGAAGCGCTTTCAAAGCGGATTCCGCCGCCGAAACGATGGCGGCGATCGTCCAGAAGGATCCTCCCGAGCTCTCGGGCGCCCACCAGCCGCTGTCGCCCGCACTCGACCGTATCGTCCGGCACTGCCTGGAGAAGAGCCCCGAGGAAAGGTTCCAGTCCGCCCGCGACCTCGCCTTCGATCTCCAGTCGGCCGGCACCGGGTCCGGGGCGACAGGCTCGGTTCCGGCAATCGCCTCCGGCTCCCGCTCTCGCCGCCGCGCGCTCTTTGCGAGCGTGGGCACCCTCGGCCTCGTCCTGGCGTCGGCGCTGGGCCGCTGGACGGCCGGACCTCGAGAAAGCACCGTCGCGCCAGTCGGCCGATTCTCGATGCTGACCGACCGGCCTGGCGTCGAGCGATCGCCCGACATCTCCCCCGACGGGAAATCGTTCGTCTACGTGAGCAGCGCCGACGGTAAGGACAACATTTATTCGCAACGTGTCGGAGGCCGGAATGCCGCGAACCTGACTGGAGGCTCCGGCGCCGCCGACTACGCACCCGCGTTTTCCCCCGACGGCGAAAGAATCGCCTTTCGCTCAGAGCGGGACGGCGGAGGGATCTTCGTGATGGGGGCCACCGGCGAATCCGTCCGGCGAGTGAGCGATTTCGGGTTCGATCCCGCGTGGTCGCCCGACGGCCGCGAGATTGCCGTGGCGAGCGAGCCGATCAAGGACCCGACGAGCCGCGCGACCGTGAGCCAGCTCTGGGCTCTCGACGCCGCCACCGGGAAGAGGCGCCTCCTGCTGGAAAAGGAGGGTGTTGCACCCCGGTGGTCTCCGCATGGCCAGCGGATCGCGTACTGGTCGGTCCTCGACCGCAGCGGCAAGCGTGGAGGCCAGCGCGACATCTGGACGGTGGCTGCCGACGGCTCCCAGGCGAAGACCGGCGGCGTCCAGGTGACCGACGATCCGGACTTCGACTGGAGCCCGGAGTGGTCGCCCGACGGCAAGTCGCTTTACTTCGCCTCCGATCGCGGCGGAACCATGAACCTCTGGCGCGCAGCGATCGACGAGCGGTCGGGCAAAGTTCTGGGACCACCGGAGCCGCTCACGACTCCGTCCGCCTGGGCGAGCCACTTCCGTTTCTCGAAGGACGCCGGGCTTCTCCTCTTCGCGGCGTTGGACGAACGATCGACGATTTTTCGGCAGGAATTCGACCCCGGTACGGAGACCGCGTCCGGCGCACCGCTGCCGGTTTTCGAAGGAACGCGGCGGGTGAGCACCCTGGACTGGTCTCCGGACGGGGCGTGGCTGGTGTTCGACTCGCCGCGGGGCCGGAGGGAAGACGTCTTCCTGATCCGAGCCGACGGTGCCGATTACCGGCAGCTCGTCGATGAACCTTTCCAGCATCGCGTGATGCGCTGGCTCCCGGACGGGAGCCGCATCTCGTTCTACTCGAACCGGGCTGGCACGACCGACGCGTGGACGATCCGTCCGGACGGTTCCGGCCTCGAGATGCTTGTCACCGGCACCAGCGTTTATCGCGCCTGGGCACCGGACGGGATCCGGCTCGCTGTCGGCACCGGAGGCGAGCGGATGAGGATCATTGACGTCCGGCAGCGGTCTGCCGTTCGAGAAATCCGAGAGACCGAATCCATTCTTTCGCCCTGGTCATGGTCCGCCGACGGGCAGCGCATCGCGGGAGTGCTCAACCGCGCCGACCGGACGACCGCGGTCGCGATCTATGAGCTGGGAACGAGCAGAGAGACGACGGTCGAGCCGAATGGCCACGGGCCCCTCTGGCTCTCCGACAGCCGACGGCTTCTCTATGAGCGCGGCGGCGGGATCGTGCTCTACGATTCGCGCACGGGAAAGAAGAAACAGATCCTTCCCGCGGGCACCTGCGCCGGTGGCTGGGGAATGACGTTCAGCCTCACGAAGGACGACCGGCAAATCGCGTACCTCCAGACGCGGCGCGAGGGCGACATATGGCTCATGCAGATTCGTCGCGACACGGACAGGAAACCCTGACCCGAAAATGACGCTCAACCCGGGCTTCCGCCTCGGGCCCTATGAAATCCTCGCGCCATTGGGCGCGGGCGGGATGGGAGAGGTATACCGCGCGAAGGACTCGCGCCTCGGCCGCGAGGTCGCCATCAAGGTCCTCCCCGAGTCGCTCGCTTCGGACCGCGAACGGCTCGCGCGCTTCGAGCAGGAGGCGCGCTCGGCTTCGGCGCTGAATCATCCGAACATCGTCACGATCTACGAGGTCGGCCTGACCGATGCCGTCTCCTGGATCGCGATGGAGCTGATCCAGGGCTCCACGGTTCGAGAGCTCATTGCGGCGGGGCCGCTTCCGACGAAACGGCTGCTCACCCTCGCGGCGCAGGCGGCGGACGCCCTGGCAAAGGCGCACGCCGCCGGGATCGTCCACCGCGATCTCAAGCCGGAGAACCTGATGGTCACGAAGGACGGCTTCGTGAAAATCCTCGACTTCGGCCTGGCCAAGCTCGTCGAGCCCCGCGACGCGTTGGTCACCTCCGCGGCGACCGTCGCGGACGTGACGCGTCCCGGCGTCGTGCTGGGTACGGCGGGCTATATGTCCCCTGAACAGGCGAGCGGCCGCGCGATCGACTTCCGCTCCGACCAGTTCTCGTTCGGGTCCGTTTTGTACGAGATGCTCACCGGAAAGCGCGCCTTCTCCCGGGGAACGACCGTGGAAACACTGACGGCGATCATTCGGGACCATCCGGATCCGATCGAGGTCGCGGCCCCTCTCTCCCCCGTCGCCATCCGCTGGATCGTCGAACGCTGCCTCGCCAAGGATCCCGAAGAGCGATTTCTCTCAACGCGGGACCTCGCGCTCGATCTGGCGAATCTGCGCGACCACGTGGCAGAGGTCTCGAGTGAGCGATTTGCCGGGCCCGCCACTCCCCGCGCGCGCAGCCGCCGGTTCGGACCGGCGGTTGCGGCGGCGTCCCTCGCGCTTGCGGCGCTCGGAGTACTTTTCGTTTCGAGGGGACCGCGCGAGCGCCCCGGACCGGCGATGAAGTTCATGGTGGCGGGGCCGCCCGGGACCACCTACGCTCCGCCGGAAGTCTCCCGCGGCTTCTCGGTCTCTCCCGACGGGACCCGGATGGTGATCGAGGCTTATTCGAAGGGCAGGCGGCGTCTCTTCGTCCGGCCCCTCGACTCCGAGGACGCGACGGAGCTCGAAGGTTCGCTCGACGCCACGGCGCACTTCTGGTCGCCGGACAGCCGGTTCATCGCTTTCTACGCGGAGGGCAAGCTCAAGAAGATCCCGGCAAACGGCGGTCCGCCCGTGGAGCTCTGCGGCGCCCCGTTCGCCCTCGTCGGAACCTGGAACCGGGAAGGGACCATCCTCTTTTCCAACTTCAACCCGCCCGGGATCTTTCGCGTGTCCGACTCGGGCGGCGAGGCCGTGCGCGTCGTGGCGCCGGACCCTTCGCGGCAGGAAGGATTTCTGATCTGGCCCCATTTCCTGCCGGACGGGCGGAGATTTCTCTATCTCGCCAACAAGCGATCCCCTCTCGCGGACCGGGACCTGAACGTCGCCTCGCTCGACTCCAAGGAGGTCCGGCTCGTCGCACACACCAATTCCCGCGTCGAGTACGTGACACCTGGATATCTCGTCTACGTCCGCGACGGGGCGCTTTTCGCGCAGCCCTTCGACGAAGCGAAGGCGCAGCTTCGCGGAGAAGCGCGCCTGCTCGCCTCGAACGTACACTACTTCTACGGCCCGGCTCATGCGGCGTTCTCGGCATCCCAGACGGGAGTCCTGGCGTACCAGACGCCGGCGCGCCCCCTGGACGTCGCGTGGTTCGACCGCCAGGGAAAGCGTACCGGGCAGCTCGGCGAACCGGTCGTCGTCAAGGGCCTGCGTATCTCGCCCGAAGGTAAGAGAGCGGCTGCGGACATCGAGGACCGGCGGACCGGCACTTCGGACGTCTGGGTCACCGACCTCTCGTCCGGCGTCTCGACGAGAATCCATTCGGATCCGGTGGACGAGAACATGCCCGTCTGGTGGCCCGACGGAACGAAGCTGCTCTACCGGTCGGATCGCGGCGGACCGCCGGACATCTACGAGATCACGCTCGGCGCTCCCGGAAGCGAGCGGCCGTTCCTCGAGCAGCCCGCGGTGCAGCAGCCGGAAGACGTCTCCCGCGACGGCCGGCTCCTCGTCTACGTGTCCGAGGAGCAGTCGGCCCTCTCCCACATCTGGCTGATGCCGCTTCAGGGCGACCGCAAGCCCTTTCCGTGGCTGGCGTCGCGATTCCACGACACCAGCCCGCGCTTCTCGCCGGACGGGCGCTGGATCGCGTTCGAGTCGAACGAGTCCGGAGTGCCCGAGATCTACGCGGCCCTCGCCGAAGGCGCGGCGGAGAAGCGCCGCATCTCCCCGATGGGCGGGAGGCTGCCCCGCTGGCGCGCCGACGGGAAGGAGCTGTACTACCTCGCCCCGAACGGGACGGTGATGGCGGTGGCCGTTTCCCCCGGAAGCAATCTCGAAACGGGGGCGCCGGCGCCGCTTTTCCGCCCGGAGCCGGAATTCAAGAACTACGACGTGACGCCCGACGGATCAAGGTTCCTCGCGACCGTCCCGCTCGAGAAAACCCCCGAGTCGCCGCTCCGCGTCATCGTCAACTGGACCGCGTCGCTGACCCCAGAAAGATGAGCCTTTGCCCCTGACCGCGGGCACCCGCCTCGGCTCCTACGAAATCGTCGCGCCGCTCGGCGCCGGCGGGATGGGAGAGGTATACCGCGCGCGCGACAGCCGGCTCGGCCGGGAAGTCGCGTTGAAGGTGCTCCCCGAATCCGTCGCGTCGGACCGCGACCGGCTCACCCGCTTCGAGCAGGAGGCGCGCTCGGCTTCCGCGCTGAACCACCCGGGCATCGTCACGATCTATGAAGTCGGCAAGACGGACTCGATCTCGTGGATCGCTATGGAGCTCGTCGCGGGCTCCACGCTGCGCGAGTTGACGGCAGGCGGCCCCCTTCCGACGAAGCGGGTGCTCGCGCTCGCCGCGCAGATCGCCGACGCGCTGGCCAAGGCTCACGCATCCGGGATCGTCCACCGCGACCTGAAACCCGAAAACGTGATGGTGTCGAAAGACGGCTTCGTGAAGGTCCTCGACTTCGGTCTCGCCAAGCTCGTCGAGACCCGCGACGCCGTCACGTCGGCGGAGACGGTGAACGCGACGCGGCCCGGGGTCGTGCTCGGGACGGCCGGCTACATGTCTCCCGAGCAGGCGAGCGGGCGGGCGGTCGATTTTCGCTCCGACCAGTTCTCTTTCGGATCCGTCCTGTACGAGATGCTCACCGGAAAACGCGCGTTCTTCCGGAACACCACCGTGGAGACTCTGACCGCGATCATCCGCGACGAGCCCGAGCCGATAGCAGGCGCCGCACCCGAGGCACCCCTCACGTTGCGCTGGATGATCGAGCGGCGCTGTCTCGCCAAGGATCCCGAGGAGCGATATCTCTCGACGCGTGACCTCGCGATCGATCTCGCCCAAATGCGGGACCATTCGTCCGAGCTTTCCCGGGAAGCGCTCGCCGTCCCCGCTCCGGCTCGCTCCACCCCCCGCCGGTTCGCGGCCGCCGCCGCGGCCAGTCTCGTTCTGTTCGCGGTAGCGGCCGCATTGTTCCTGAGGCGCGGCCCGCGGGAGCACGATGCGCCGGCGACTCGGTTCGTCGTCTCCGTGCCGCCGGGCACGACCTACGCGCCGCCCGAAATCTCCCGCGGCCTGTCGGTATCGCCGGACGGCACGCGGATCGTCTTCGAGGCCTTCTCGAAGGGCCGCCGCCGGCTGTTCGTTCGGCCGCTCGATTCCGAAGAAGCCACTGAGATCGAGGGATCCCTGGATGCGACCGCGCATTTCTGGTCTCCGGACAGCCGCTTCATCGCGTTCTACGCCGATGGGAAGCTCAAGAAGATTCCATCGGCAGGCGGGCCGCCCGTCACGCTCTGCGACGCTCCCGTCGCCACGGTCGGGACCTGGAACCGGGAGGGAACGATCCTTTTCCCCAGTTTCGATCCTCCGGGAATTGGAATCTTCCGCGTTCCGGAGAACGGCGGCGAGCCGGTCCGGGTTCTGTCGTCCGGTTCCTCGGGGGGCGCCGTCGCCTGGCCGCACTTTCTTCCGGACGGACGGCGGTTTCTCTACCTTGCGAATACGGCGGCCGGACCCCCGGCGCAACTGCGCCTCGCTTCCCTGGATTCCAAAGAGACCACCGGGATCGCCAAGCTGGATTCCCGCGTCGAATACGTTCCGTCGGGTTACCTGGTCTACGTCCGGGAGGGCACGCTCTTCGCGCAGGCGTTCGATGAGAGAAAGGGCGCTTTGCGGGGAGAGCCCCACGGGCTGGCCTCCGGCGTCCACTATTTCATCGGGGTCGCCCATGCGGCGTTCTCCGTTTCCCAGACGGGGGTCGTCGCCTATCAGACCTCACCTCGACCCAACGAGCTCGTCTGGTTCGACCGGACGGGCAAGAGGCTCGGGCAGGTGGGCGAGGCGGCGGCCATAAAGGGCCTGCGCCTGTCGCCGGACGGGAAGAGGGTTGCGGCGGATCTCGAGGACCGCCGCACGGGGACATCGGACATCTGGGTGACGGAGCTCGGACCCGGGGTCTCGACCCGCATTCACTCGGACTCCGTCGACGAGAAGACGCCCGTTTGGTCGCCGGATGGTTCAAAGTTGGTTTATCGGTCGGATCGCAAGGGTCCGCCCGACGTCTACGAAATCGCTCCGGGCACCCCTGGCAGCGAGCGGCCGCTCCTCGAACAGATCGGAGTGCAGGAGCCGGCGGACAACTCCCGCGACGGGCGGTTTCTCGCGTACCTGAATCAGCAATCGAGTCTCTGGCAGATCTGGCTCCTGCCGCTTCGGGAGGGAGGCAAGCCATTCCCCTGGATCAACACACGTTTCGACGAGACGAGTCCGCGCTTTTCTCCCGACGGACGATGGATCGCCTTCGAATCGAACGAGTCCGGAGTTCACGAGATTTACGCCGCCCTGACGGAGGGCGGAGCGGACAAGAGGCGCATCTCCCCGTCGGGGGGGAAGCTCCCCCGTTGGCGCGCCGACGGGAAAGAGCTTTTCTACATCGCGCAGGGTGGAAACCTGATGGCGGTCCCGGTGACGCCCGGCGCCCGGTTCGAGACAGGCGCGCCGGCGCCGCTCTTCCGTGCCGACCCGGAGTTCCAGAACTATGACGTGACCGCGGACGGATCGAAGTTTCTCGCGACGGTGCCTCTCGCGAAGACTCCCGAGTCGCCGATTCGGGTAATCGTCAACTGGACCGGGCTGCTGACGAAAGAAAGATGAGCGTTCGGCCCGGCGCATGGTCACCCCAGCGCCCTCGGAAGATCAGACCGGGACGGGCCGGGCGGCCTCCCGTCTCGGGTATTTGGTCGCCACGTAGTCGTCCACGAGCGCGCGAAATGCCGCGGCGAGCTCGTCGTAGTTGCCCTCGAGCGTCGTGAAGTGCTGCCCGTCGATGTAGACAGGGCAGCGCGGCTCCTCGCCCGTTCCGGGTAAAGAGATCCCGATCGACGCCGCCTTCGATTCCCCCGGCCCGTTCACGACGCAGCCCATCACGGCGAGCGTCATGTTCTCGACGCCCTCGTACTGCGTCTTCCAGAGGGGCATCTGGTCGCGGATGTACCCCTGGATTCGCTCGGCGAGCTCCTGAAAAGTCGTCGACGTCGTGCGTCCGCAGCCCGGGCATGCCGTAACGGACGGAGAGAACGCGCGGATCCCGAGCGACTGGAGGAGCTCGCACGCGGCGTACACCTCCTCGCGGCGGTCGCCGCCGGGACGAGGCGTGAGAGAGATCCGGATCGTGTCCCCGATCCCCTCGTTCAAGAGCACGCCGATCGCCGACGCGGACCAGACGAGGCCCTTCATTCCCATCCCCGCCTCCGTGAGGCCGAGGTGGAGCGGCTGGTCGGTCCTCGTGGCGAGGTCGCGGTATACGGCGATCAGGTCGAGGGGGCGCGACACCTTGCACGAGATGATGATCTGGTCCTTGCGGAGCCCCGACTGGATCGCGAGCTCCGTCGACTGGAGCGCGGAGAGCACCATGCACTCATTGACGATCTCCTCGGAGGTCTTGCCGAGGTCGCGATCCGTGTTCTCCTGCATCTTGTCCATGACGAGCTCCTGGTTCAGGGAGCCGCCGTTGACTCCGATGCGGACAGGTTTGCCGTTCTCTTTCGCCACCCGGCAGATCGTCGCGAACTGCTCGTCGCGCCGGGCCCCTTTCCCGACGTTGCCCGGATTGATCCGGTACTTGTCGAGCGCCCGAGCCATTCCGGGAAATTTCGTCAGAAGGACGTGCCCGTTGTAGTGGAAGTCGCCGATCAGGGGCGCGTCGACGCCCCCGGCGAGCATCCGCCGCTTGATCTCCGGGACGGCCGCGGCCGCTTCCGGGACGTTGACCGTGACGCGGACCATTTCGGAACCCGCGCGCGCGAGCTCGATACACTGCCGGGCCGTCGAGATGACGTCGGCCGTGTCGGTGTTGGTCATCGACTGGACGACGACGGGGGCGCCCCCGCCCACCTGCACGGCGCCGACGCGGACTCCGACGGTCGCGTGGCGGCGTCTCTTTTCCACGTTTCGAATCTAACAGACGCTGCCCGACGGGCCGAAGGCCGGGACTGCTAAGCTCTTGTCGAGGCGCAAGATCGACTTCGAAAGTCAGCTCGCTGACGTTTCCAGATTCCTCGATGGGCGAGGCTTCCGGCACGCGTTGATCGGCGCCCTCGCACTCGCTGCGTATGGACTTCCACGAATGACGCTCGACCTCGATCTGGCCGTGGAAGCCGCGGCCCAACCGGCGGTCGTCCCTTTCCTGGAATCCATGGGATACGTAACACTGCACCGCTCCGAGGGATACTCAAATCACATGCATCCCGACCCGGTTCGCGGGAGGATCGACTTCGTGTACATCGACCCGGTCACCGCGAGCTCGCTCTTTCCCAACGCTCGCTCATTTCCAGGGCCGGCCGGACGTCAGATCCTGGTCCCGAAGCCGGAGCATCTCGCGGCGATGAAAGTCGTGGCGATGAAGAACGATCCTTCCCGGGTCTTTCAGGATCTCGCCGATGTGCGTTTCCTCTTGACTCTTCCGGGCGTAGATCGCGAGGAGATTCGTGAATACTTCGCGAAGCACGGTCTCATCTCGCGCTTCCATGAGCTCGAAGAAACACTCTAGCCGCGGCCCGCTGGACTGGCGCGTACCGACGACCGCCGATGACGTGCGAGCCCTCCGACACGCGCGCGACCAGATTCGTCCGTGGCCGCTGGACGCCTTGAACCGACTGGCGGCCTCGTCGCGTTTCTCCCCACCTCGAAATCGGACGGCGCGCGCACTCGCGGAGCCGTTTCGTCTCTGATCGGAACGACTCTCGACTTCGGTCTCGCGAAGACTGGCCCTCGGAGATCGCCCGCTCATTCATTGACCCGTTCCGGCACCCGCGGTGAGTGGCACGGCGGGTGCAAAGGTTCCCTTGTTTCCATTGCGGGCGTCGGTCTTCGGCCACCGCAAAAACTTTTTTCGCTACCAGGAGGATCTCTTTCATGGATGCTGCCAAGAACCCGAACGGGGGCTTCGACGAGAACCCCTACCGGAAAGACATCAATACGTACGAGCAGAAGGAAGGGCCTGTCGCCCGAACGATCGAACAGCAGACGGCGAAGCTGCCCTCCGACGTGTGGCTCTGGGCCGCCATCGCGTCGATGGTGACGTCGCTCGGCCTCCAGATCGCCGGTGAGAAGAAGGTGAGCAACTTCATCGGGCAGTGGGCGCCCACGCTGCTCATCTTCGGGGTCTACAACAAGCTCGTGAAGGTCGCCGGCTCGGATCGCTTCAGCCGGTAAACGGCCGTTCGCCCGTCGCCGCCGGACTCCGAAGGAGCCGGCGGCGATCCTTCTTCTACGGAATGGAACTTGCAGCCGCCGCGCCCGGAAGGGACGGCTCTGCCCCTGGTCGCCGTGCTTCCGGAAAGGACGGCCGCCATGCCGGCCCGAAAGGCTCCGCTTCTCGTCCTCCTCGCGCTCGCGACGTTCGCCGCCGGCCTCATCGTCAGCGGAGCTCTCAAGGTGACCCCGGCAAGCGAGGGCCACGCCTCGGCCGGAAGCCCGGCGGCTGGCCCCGCGTCCGCCTCGGCCCCGAACCTCCCGAAGACGATGACAATCCCCTCGTTCGCCGACATCGCCGCGGCCGCGCTGCCGGCCGTGGCGAGCATCGCGTCGACCGGTGTCGTCTCCGAGAACCAGCAGCAGGCGCCGGGCGTCGATCCGTTCGAGTTCTTCTTCGGTCCGCGCGGCCGCGGCAATTCGCCCGGGCAGCCGCGGCAGCGCCGCGCGGTGTCGGCGGGCTCCGGCTTCGTCATTTCGGACACGGGCTGGGTTCTCACCAACAATCACGTGATCAACGGCGCCTCGAAGATTCAGGTGACGTTGAGCGATCGCGAGGTCTTCACGGCCAGGCTGGTCGGCGCTGACCCCGCGATCGACGTGGCGCTCCTGAAGATCGATTCCCCACGAAAGTTTCCGGCGCTCGCGCTCGGCGATTCGGAGAAGATGCGCGTCGGCGACCCCGTCATGGCGATCGGCAATCCGCTTCAGTTCGCCGGGACGGTGACGGTCGGCGTGCTCTCCGCGAAGGGGCGGACCGGGATCTCGGACAACGCCACGTCCGCGTCTCTCCAGGACCTGCTGCAGACGGACGCGGCGATCAATTTCGGAAACTCCGGCGGCCCGCTGATCAACACGAACGCCGAGGTGATCGGCATCAACACCGCCATGATCCAGCCGGCGCAGAACATCGGCTTCGCGGTGGCCATCGACAGCGTGAAGGCCATCCTTCCCCAGCTCGAGAAGTCGGGAAAGGTGCAGCGCGGGATGCTCGGCGTCCGCATCGGCCCCGTCGACCAGGACATCGAAAAGGCTTTCAAGCTGCCGTCGATGGACGGCGCCTTCGTCGAGTCGGTCGATCCCGGCAAGCCGGCCGACCGCGCCGGCGTCAAGCCCGGAGATGCCATCGTCCAGATCGACGACGTGCCGGTCCGGGAGCCGCGCAACCTCATCAACTACGTCTCCTCGCGGCCGCCGGGCCAGTCGGTCCGCCTGACCCTCGTGCGCAACGGCCAGCGGCAGACCGTGACGGCGACGCTCGCCACCCTCGAAGTCGCGCAGAACGCGTCGGATGGCTCCCTCGGCGCGGATCGCCCCGGCCGCCAGGAGCGCCTCGGCATCTCCGTAACGAACCTGACGCCGGAGATCCGGCAGGAGTTGAACGTCCCGACGAACGTCTCCGGGGTCGTCGTGGCCGATGTGCGCGACGGCTCACCCGCCGGAGACCAGGGCATGGCGCCGGGCGACGTCATCACAGAGGCCAACGGGGCGAAGGTCAGCTCCATCGAGGATTTCCGCTCCGCGATGGCGAAGGTCGGAAAAGGCGACTACGTCCGCCTGTACGTTCGGCGTTTCTCGCCGCAGGAAGTGTCGCGGTTCGTGATCATCAAAACGGAGTCATAGCCACGCGGGTCAGCGCAGCGTGACCTTCAGGATCGTCGGCTCCTGGAGCTTCTCGAGCGGGAACGCCTTTCCGCCCTTCTCGAAGCTCCCCCACTGCGGGTTGGCGATGTAATAGAAGTCGTCGCCGACGAGGACTCCGAGCGTGGGCTCGTCTAAGAGCGGGGAGTTCTTTTCGAGGATCTCGGCGCGAACCACTTTCGAGGACGAGGCGTCGAGCTTCAGCCGCGCGACGCGGATCGGCCGGATCCCGTTCTGCGTGACGACGAGCTCATCCGCGTGGACGATCAACCCGTCGACGCCCTGGAGGGGGACGTCCGGCGGCGACGCCACGAGCGCCTTCTCGCCGGTCGCGAGATCGACGGACCAGATCCCCGTGCCGTACTCCGCGACGAACGCCCGCCTGTCGCGAGCGCCCGGCACGAACCCGACGCCCTGGGGCGACCGCAGAGCGGAGGGAGGCACGACCGCTTCGAGTGAGTCCCCGAGCGCCTTCAGGCGGTAGAGGCCTCCGCCCAGGCTGTCCGTCGCGTAGACGTCGCCGTTCTCCGCGATCGCCAGGTCGTTCAATGCCCGCTTGCCCTCCTTCGGGAGCGCCACGCGCCGGACGAGTCTGCCCGTCGCGAGGTCGAAGGCAAAGAGCGACGAAGAGCCGTCCATGGTCTTTTCATAGCCGGCCATCTCGGGCAGCGCCGCGCTGCACGCCCACAGGAGCTTTCGTTTCGGATCGGCGCGCAATGCGAGCACGGCCTCGAGTCCGTCTCTCCCCTCCGAAACGAAATCGACCACGGTTCCGTCGGGATTGCGCCGGACGATCTTTCGCCGGTGGACGCTCGAAATGAAGAAGGCGCGCGTTCCGGGGTCGAACGCGATCCCCTCCGTCAGGAGATCCTTCTGCGGGAGACGGAACGCCACCGTGCTCTTCGAGACGGGCGCCTGCAGGGCCGCGAGCCTGCGCGCGACTGGCGCGTACTCCGGCGCTGCCCGAAGCGGCGCGAGGTCCTGATCCCCTTCGATACCGAGGTCGAGCTGCCGATCGAGCACGAGATCGAGGTGCTTCGCCGCGCCCGCGAAATCGCCGGTCAGCGACTCCGCACAGGCCAGGTTGTACACGAGCCGGAGATTGCCCGGCAGGAGCGCTTCCGCCTGGCGAGAGCTCTCGAGAAAGCATTGCCAGTCCTTCCGTTCGTGGCAGGCGATCGCTTTCTTCTGGAGCTCGAGCGCCTTCTGCCGAGCGTCCTCGTCGTCCCGCGCGCCCGGCGCCGCGGCGGCTGCGAGCACGAGGAGCAGAAACAGGGCAGGCCCTTTCGAACGGAGCATTCCTCCCCTCCTTCTCTTCCCAGAACCGTACGGCCCGCGAGGGCGGGAGTTTCCATCCGATACGATTCGCCGAAAGCCCGTTTTGCGAAGGGAGGCCGACACGGCCCGGTACCGCATCGAGGAATACGTTCGCTGGGAGGACATCGACGCCGCGGGGATCATCAACTACCAGGCGTACCTGAGGTTCTTCGCCCTGGCGGAAGCCGAGCTCCTTCGCTCCGCCGGGCTCGGGTACAAGTATCTGGTCGAGTCGCTCGGCATCTGGCTTCCGCGCGTGCACGTCGAATGCGATTTCTACGTGCCGGTGAAGCTCGACGAGCTGCTCACCGTCGACGCGTATTTCAGCCGGATCGGGAACACCTCGGTGTCGCTCGACTTCGAAGTGCGCCGCAAAATGAGCCCCGCGGCCGTGATCGCGACGGGACGCTACGTGCTCGTGTGCGTGCGGCAGGGGGATTTTGCCCCGGTGGCCGTTCCGGAGGAGCTTCGCCGGCGCATCGCCGGCTTCCTCGAGAACGAGACGCCCCCGGGGCACGGTGAACCGAAGGGCTGACCGAGGGCCCCTCGATGTCCGAAGCCGGACAGTTGCCTTCCCGCAATCGGCCAACCTGGGGCGCCGCGGTACACCTAACGCCCTCGGAACACGGATCTTGAAACTCCGGACGCCCTGGCACGTACCTCGCTTTGGGTCGCACCCGGATTCTTCCGAGAGGAGAACGAGATGATCTCCGAAAAGGTGACCCGGACGGCGCGGATCGCGGTTCTCCTGGGGACCCTTCTCGGTCTCGCGGCGGGATCGCCCGCGGCGGATCTCGCTTCAACCTATGCGCATGACGTGTTTCCGTCCGCCTCCCCTGAATTGGGCGCGCCAGCCAGGCAGCCCTGCCGCCAGGCGCGGTTGACACGAAGAAGCCGTTCCGCCCGAAAGGCGCCGGCGGCCGCGGCTCCCCGCGGGGCGGGTGCGGCCTCTCCCGACGCGACATCGGAGCGTCCGGAGCGTCCCGGCGTCGTGACGAGAGAGGACGACTCCAGGCACAGCTGAAGGCGTCCTGCCCGGGCCGGCGGGGCCGCGATTACAATCCCCGCGTCCCCCGAAACCATGGCGACCGTCACCTTCCGGGCCGTCTCGAAGTCGTTCGGCGGCACGCCCGTCATCGAGCGCCTCGACCTCGCCGTCCGCGACCGGGAGTTCATGGTGCTGGTCGGACCGTCCGGATGCGGCAAGTCCACGGCCCTGCGGATGCTCGCCGGACTGGAGGATCCGTCCGGAGGCGAGATCGAAATCGGGGAGCGCGTCGTCAACGACGTTCCGCCGAAAGACCGCGACATCGCGATGGTGTTCCAGAACTACGCCCTCTATCCGCACATGACGGTCCGCGAAAACCTCGATTTCGGACTGAGAATGCGCGGGATGGCGCGGCCGGAACGAGACCGGCTCGTCGATGAGGCCTCCGACATCCTCGGCATCTCCGCCCTGCTGGACCGCAGGCCCGGTCAACTGTCGGGGGGGCAGCGGCAGCGCGTCGCGCTCGGCCGCGCGATCGTGCGAAAACCCGCCGTCTTTCTCTTCGACGAGCCACTTTCCAATCTCGACGCGAAGCTCCGCGGCCAGATGCGCGCCGAGATCAAGAAGTTGCAGAACCGCCTGAAGACGACGACCGTGTACGTCACGCATGACCAGGTCGAAGCCATGACGATGGGAACGCGGATCGCGGTGATGAAAGATGGAAAGATCCAACAGATCGGCGAACCGCTCGAGATCTACGACCGACCCGGCAACCTGTTCGTGGCGGGCTTCGTCGGCACACCTCCCATGAATCTCCTGCCCGCGACGGTCGCGCCGGGGGGAGAGCTCCGGGGCGCCGGGTTCTCTTTCGCGCCCCCGGCGGAACTGCGGGGCTCCCCGGCGTTGCGCGAGGGCGCAGCGGTCATCGTGGGGATCCGCCCCGAGAATTTCAAACGGATCGCCTCCGGCTCCGGGATCGAGCCTCGCCTGTCTCTGGTCGCGGAGGTCGTCGAGCCGCTCGGAGACGAGGTCGTCGTCCACGCGCGCCTCGTCGACGCGGGCGTGAATGCGCGCCTCGACGGCGCGACAAGAAAGCAACTCAACGACGCAACGATCATTCTCAAGCTCGGCCCGCGCGACGGTCCCGCGATGGGAGAGAGCTTCGAAGCGACCGTCGACCTCGACCGGCTTCACGTCTTCGACGCCGGGAGCCAGGCACGCCTCGAAGGGCAACCGACATGACCGCACCTGCCCGTTTTCCTTCGGGATTCGTCTGGGGAGCGGCGACCTCCGCGTACCAGATCGAGGGCTCGCCGCTCGCCGACGGGGCGGGGCCGAGCATCTGGCACCGCTTCTCGCACACGCCCGGGCTCGTCCGCGAGGACGAAAACGGAGACGTCGCGTGCGATCACTACCGGCTCTGGAAGTCCGACGTCGCGCTCATGCGGGACCTCGAGCTGACCGCCTACAGATTCTCGATCTCCTGGAGCCGGATCCTCCCCGAGGGCACCGGCCGCGTCAACCAGACGGGGCTCGACTTCTACCGCCGGCTCGTGGACGGACTGCGGGACGCCGGGATCCAGCCGTTCGCAACGCTTTACCACTGGGACCTCCCCGCGGCCCTGGACGACCGGGGCGGATGGTGTAACCGGGACGTGGCGGGATGGTTCTCCGACTACGCCGAGATTGCTTTCCGTGCGCTCGACGATCGGGTTGAGTCCTGGGCGACTTTGAACGAGCCGTGGGTGGTCAGCGACGGCGGATACCTCGCCGGAGCTCTCGCGCCCGGTCATCGCAACCGCTTCGCGGCGCCTCTCGTCTCTCACAATCTGCTGCGCGCGCACGGCGCGGCGGTCGGCTCTTATCGCGCGTGGTCGCCGCGCCCGGCCATCGGCATCGTCATCAACATCGAGCCCAAGTACCCCGCGACGAAGAGCGCCGAAGACGCCGCCGCGACCCGTCGGTCGGACGCGTACATGAACAGGCAGTTCCTGGATCCCATCTTCCTCGGCTGCTATCCGGACGAGCTTCCGGAGATCTACCAGGACGCCTGGCCCCATTTTCCGGATTCGGACTTCGATGCGATCCGCGCGCCGATCGATTTCCTGGGGATCAACTACTACACGCGCGGGGTGATGCGCCACGATCCGTCGGAGTGGTTCCTCCGCGCCGCCCACGCCCCCCAGCGGCGGGCGGTGCGCACCGAAACGAACTGGGAGGTTTTCCCCCGGGGCCTGACCGACACGCTCCTCTGGGTCACCGAGCGATACGGCCGTCCCCCGATCTACGTCACGGAGAACGGCGCCGCCTTTTACGACCCGCCTCAGATCGACGAGGAGGGAACTCCCGAGGATCCTCTTCGCGTCGCCTACTTCCGCGAGCACCTGCGGGCCGCGCGGGAGGCCATCGCCGCCGGCGCGGACCTGCGCGGCTATTTCGCGTGGTCCCTGCTCGACAACTACGAGTGGAGCCACGGCTACTCCAAACGCTTCGGAATCGTGCACGTCGACTACGCGACGCAGAAGCGAACGCCGAAGGCGAGCGCGAGGTTCTATTCCGAGGTGATCCGGACCGCCGGCGCGGCGCTCGACGACGTTCCCTCGCTGGTGCCGAGCCGCTAGCCCCCTCCGCTAGTCCGTGCTCCCTCGCGGGTGGATCACAACGTCGGCCGGAACGGAGCGAACGGTCACCGTGCCGTTCCGGCAGGGAGCGGGCGTGCCGTTGATCTTCGCTTCGCAGTCTCCGGGCGGAAGAGGCGGGTTCAGAACGATGCCCCCGCGCGGGAGATCCATCCCGCCCTCGATCGAGACATGGAGGTCCCCCGACTCCTTGCGGATCGAATACGTCAGCGGCCCGTAAGGGGTTCGCAGCGCCGACACCCCGACGGGGCCCGGGAAGCCTTCGAACCACCCGCGAGGAATGCCGGACGCGAGGACGAGGACTCCGTCGGCCTCGCGAGTCCACGCGAAGAGGTCGATCAGCGCGCGGATGAAGTCCGAGCCGACCCACGCGTGCGGAATGTCCCCCACGAACTTGACTTTCCGCGGGTCGCTCGCGATCCCCTCGGCCCATCCGCGCCATTCCGCGGGCCGGCGCGAAGCGAGAAAGAAGCCGAGGAGGCCGTAGGCGCGCTCCCGCCGTCCCAGCCGAACGAGCGCGCCAACGTTGCGGATCTCGTACGGCGTGTAATCCCACTCGGGAGCGCGCAGCCGCGCCTCGAACTCCGTTTCGTAGCGATCGAACGTCCGCGCCAGGGCCTGAGCGGGCAGCCGGTCGAGCTCTCCCCCGGGGTCGAGCGCGATCGTCGTCGACGTCGCGTCGAAGTCGCCGAGCTCCGCGGAGCCGGGGATGAAGTCGATTCCCCGCGTCTTCCGGACGAGCGCGATCGACGCGTACAGGTCGCCCGCGAACTCGTCCCCGATCGCCGACCAGCGGGCCGCTAGATCCGGCCGGCCGGCAGCCGCCGCCATGTCCACCGAGTCTTTGAGGCCCTTGAGCGTCCAGAAGTCGTCCCAGTAGGAGTGGACCGGTTTGGCCGAGTAGCCCTCGTGGCTGATGGACTCCGGCATGAGGCCGTAGAAGATCCGCTTCTGCGGCGCCTCGTACTCGGGAGTCCGCCGGCGCTGCCGCTCCCGGTCGATCCACGAGACCGCACCCTCGACGTGGGGAAAGATCCCGCGGAGCCATCCGGCGTCGTGGGTGTAACGCCATATCTCGGCGAGGAGAAACAGGAGCTCTCCGTGGCTGTCGTTCTCGACGACGGGGTCCGCTCCGCGGCGGTCGACACAGCACGGGACGCGCCCCTCCGCGCTCTGGAACCGGACGTACCACTCCGCGTAGGAGCGCGCTTCGTCCGTATGGCCGAGACGCAGGAGCGCGGCGGCCATCATCGCGCCGTCGCGGATCCACGACCGCGCGTACGCCCGAGTGCCCGGCCGGAGCGCGGGGCCGTCGCGCTCGATCAGAATGTCGGCGAGGTTGACGCGCGCCGTCCGGAAGAGCTCGGCCGCGGCGGGCGGACCGTGGAACTCGACGCGCCCGAGCTCCTCGCGCCAGAACCGCGAGACCTCCGAGACGACTGATTCGAACGCGCGGCGCGCGTCCGCACGCGGCATCGGACCGCTCCAAAGGAACGGCCCGTCCGGATGGATGGGAAGCACGATCGATACCTCGTCGACGCCGTGCGGAGGAAGGTCGATATCGAACTGCAGCGCAGCCGCGGCGCGGCCGGACGGGTCGTCCGCCCTCTTCCCCGGCGGCAACGCGCCGCGCGCGAGGAAGTCGGTGATTGGGCCCGCGTCGAAAGAGACAGCGCCGAAACCCGAGGGAGAGACCGCGGGGAAGACCGCGGGCTTGCCGTCGATCGACACGGCCCGGCCGTCCCACGCGATGGCCCGGATCGGAGCGAATCCGCCGGGCCGGTTCAGAAACTGCGAGGGCGGGTTGACCTGCAGGGGGCGAACGGCCAGGAAGAGCGTTGCGCGGCGAGCCGTCTTCCCTTCGTTGGAGACCCGGTAACGCAGGCGAAGCGTCGCGGCCCCGGGGCGTCCCGAGGCGACCGCAAGGACGTCGAGCGAAAGCCCTCCGGCGCGGCGCTCCGCGTGCGGGATCGGCAGGTCGCGCTGCTCGAGCTCATGACGCGTCGCCCCTTCCGCCCACGTCCAGAGGCGGCCGCCGGCGTGGAGAAAGGGCTCGACGGAAAATGCGCCCGCCCGCGGCTCGGCGGCGCCATCCTCTGAGAAGAGAGCGGACTCCGAATCGCCGCTCACTCCGGCCACGGTCCAGTACATCTGCTCTCCGGAGAACGAGCGCGGCCATGTCCCACGCGGAGACTCGCGGGCGACGCCCGCGAAGAAGGCGTTGACCGACTCGCCGAACGCGAGTGGGCGCACGACGAGCTCCGCAACGCCAACCCCGAAGCCGCCGGGAGCGGAGTCGGGCGCGCGGAGGCGAATCTGTCGCGATTCCGACTCGGGAAGGAAGAGGTCGGTGCGGAGCCCGTTGTTCTCCCGCACCTCGCGGACGGTTTTCCAGACGGCCCCGTCGTCCGACGTCTCGACGAAGAATCTCGACGGGGCGCGCCCCGTCTCCCAGCGTATGGTCAGGCCGCCGTACTCGCGAGGCGGTCCGAAATCGAGCGCGATCCACGCCGGGGCGGAGGAGCCGCTCGTCGCCCGCCAGGCGGTCGACGGATCGCCGTCCAGAGCGCGCTCGGGCCCGAAGCCGGGCATCGACCGCGAGGCGAAGGCGCGGGGCGGCCCCACGGCGGCTGCGGGAGGCCGGGAGACGAGCTTCAGGTCCGCGATCTCGAGGTACCCCCGCCCGCCCGCGCGCGCCGTCACGGCGAACTCGATCGCGGCCGCGCGCCGGATCTCTCCCCCGCCTGCGGGGCCCCACGAGAAAGAGAAGTGCCGCTTCTTGAGACGGACCGGTTGCCACGAGAGGGAGGGTGCGAACTCGCGGCGGACCGACCACCACACGTTCTCTCCGGTCGGGTCGACGAGCTTCACCTCCAGGTCGTTGGCGCCACCCTCGCCGCGCACGTCGAAGCTGATCTCCCAGTCGTCGGGAAATTCGACGGGCACGTCGCGGCGCGCCGCCGCCCAGCCGGCCTTCCCGTGGAAGTCGAATTCGAGGCGCAGCGCCGGCCCGCGCGGTCCCGTGGCACGCGCGAGCGTCTCCGTCACGCCTTCAGACGGAGCGGCGCGCCAGCGGGTGAGGTCGTCGAATCCGCCGAGGTCGGAAGAGGCTTCCGCGCCCGCGGGAACGAGCAGGAGCGCGAGCAGCGCGGCCCGCACCCTCATTCCTTGACGCCGCCAAGCATGATCCCCCGGACGTAGTAGCGCTGCAGGAGGAAAAACAGGAGCAGGACCGGGAGCACGGTGAGCACGGCGCCGGCCATCATCATCTCCGTGTCCTGGATGTGCTCGCCCACGAGATTGGCGAGCGCCACCGGAAGGGTGTGGCGCGATCCGTCGGTCAGGACGACGAGGGGCCACAGAAAGTCGTTCCAGCTCCCGAGGAACGTGAAGAGCGCCAGGGTGACGAGGATCGGGCGCAGCAGAGGCAGCACGATCTTCCAGTAGATTCGAAACTCTCCCGCGCCGTCGAGGCGGGCCGCCTCGAGCACTTCGTCGGGGACGGAGCGGGCGTACTGCCGGATCAGGAAGATCCCGAAGATCCCGGAAAGGCCGGGGACGATCACCCCCCAGAGCGTGTTGACGAGTCCGAGGCTCTTGATGATCAGGAACAGGGGAAGCATCGCGACCTGCACGGGAATCGCGAGCGCGCCGATCAGGAACGCGAAGATGCGATCGCGCCCCCGGAAACGCAGCTTCGCGAACGCATATCCCGCCATCGAATTGAAGAGGAGCGACCCAGCGGTGACGGCGAAAGCGAGAATCGCGCTGTTCCGGAAGTTCCGCGCGACGTTCATGCGCGTGAACAGGGCCCGATAGTTGGCCAGCGTCGGGGGTGCCGGGAGGAGCACGGGAGGCTCGGAGTTGGCCTGGCCGGAGGGCATGAAGGAGGCGGAGATCATCCAGAGAAGCGGCACGAGCGTCACGGCGGCCCCGGCCACGAGCGCGGCGTTGACGGCGATTCCGGCGAGCCTTCTCCTTCTCACGCTCTTCCCCTGCGCTGCAGGAGGAGCTGGAGCATCGTCGCGGCGAGGATGAGGAGGAACAGCACGAACGCGATTGCCGCCGAGTTGCCCATGGTCCACCAGCGGAAACCCTGCTGGTACATGTAGAGCGCGATCGAGAGCGTCGCATTGAGCGGGCCGCCGCGGGTCATCACATACGGCTCGGCGAAGAGCTGGAAGTAGCCGATCATCGTGATGACCCCGACGAAGAGGAAGGTCGGAGCCAGCATGGGCATGGTGATGTGCCGGAAGCGGCGCCACGGGCCGGCGCCGTCGAGCCGGGCCGCTTCGGAGAGCGACTCGGGGATGCTCTGAAGTCCCGCGATAATAACAATCATGTTGTAACCGAAGTTCTTCCAGACGGCGAGGATCACGATGGCCGGCATCGCCCACCGGGGATTGCCCAGCCAGTCGATGGGCGGCACGTGGAAGAACTTCAAAAACGCGTTGAGCAGACCGAAGCGCGGGTGGTACAGAAAACGGAATACTGTCGCGACCGCCACGAGCGTCGTCACGAACGGGGCGAAATAGACGGTTCGGAAAAACCCCTTCCACCGTGCCGCCTTCGCGTCGACCAGCAGAGCGGCGCCGAGCGAGACCAGCACGGTCAGCGGGCCGCCGACGAGCACGAAGAAAAACGTATTGCGCAGTGCCGTCCAGAAGACGGGGTTGCGCAGGAGCCCGGCGAAATTCGCGAGCCCGACGAACCGGACGTTGCGGACGTCCGCGAGCGCGTAGATGTCGAAGTCCGTGACGGCGAGCACGAAGGCGGCCGCGACCGGGATCAGGAAGAAGAAGCCGACGATGAAGAGACCGGGCGCGAGAAAGAAGAGCGCGGCGCGGGACTCGGCCTTTCGCCAGACGCCGGGGCCGCGGCTCAACGGAGCTCCGCGAAGGCCCCCGCCGCGAGAGCGGGAGGGGTTTCGATCCGGAGACGGGCGGAGCGGAGGCGGCCCCGGGCGAGCATCCACCGGCGCTTTTCGAGGATCCCGTCGACGTCCCGGTCGAGCGCGGCCAGCGCTTGTGGCACTGAGACGCGCCCGCGGATCGCCGGTTCGAGGTGCTCGAAGAGGCGGGTCGCGATCTGCTCCCACTCGGGCACCTTCGGCGTCGGCGCCACGTGCTCGAGCTGCGCCCGAAAGGCGGCGGCCGCAGGCTCTCCCGCCAGCGCGGGGTCGTTCCAGGCGCTCCGCCGCGCCGGGAGGTCCCCGACGAGACGGAAGAACAGCGCCTGTTGAGCGGGCTCGGAGAGGTACTGAATGAGCTTCCACGCGTCATCCTTCCTCCGGGAGGAGCGGAACAAAACGAGGCTCGAGCCTCCGGCCAGGGACGTGCCGGGTCCGGGACCCTCCGGCGCGGGGATCGGGGCGGTCGCCCACGAGCCCTGCATCTCCGGAGAAAGCCTGCGGCGGAACTCGCCGACGTTCCAGGGACCCGTGATCCACATCGCGAACGTCCCTCGTCCGAACTCCTGGTACACGTTGCCGACCTCGGACCAGGAGAGGACGGGCGAGAGGGAATCGCGGAAGAGGGAGACGTAAAACTCCGCCGCCGACCGGAAGTCCGGATCCGAAAAAGCCCCGCGCGCGGCGCCGTCTTTCAGGAGCGGCGAGCCCCGCTCCAGCCCGAGAAGCGCCGGCTGCGCCCACTCATCCGTCGGCAGGAAAATCCCGTAGCGCTGGTTCCCGCTGCGAGCGCGCACGGCCTGCATCGCGCGCCGCCACTCGCTCCAGTTCTTCGGAGGCGCGGAAAAGCCGGCGGCGGCGAAAATGTCCGGCCGGTAGAACAGCACCCGCGTGTCGACGTACCAGGGGATTCCGTAGAGCGTCCCCGCGAGAACGTTCGTCTCCCAGATTCCCGAGAAGTCGTCGGCTCCCGAGCGCAAGGGCGGGGCCTCGGCGCGCGCGTCGAGAGGTTCCAGGGCGTCGATTGCCTGGAACTCGGGCACCCACGTGTTGCCGATGGGCGCGAGGTCCGGCAGGGACTTGCCGACGAACGCCGTGAGCAGCTTTTCGTGCGCCGCCGTCCAGGGGATCTGCTGGACGTCGACGCGCACTTCCGGATTGCGGCGGGTGAACTCGGGTATGAGCTGAGCGACGACCTCGCCCTCGCGCCCGAACGCCCACATCCGCAGGGGCTCGGAAACCGAGACCTCCCGGCGGCAAGCGGCCGGAAGGACGGCGGCGAGCGCCGCCGCCCCGAGCGTCAACGCCCCGCGGAATCGAGCCATCCGCCCGTAAAGCCCGCGCGTCGCAGCCCGGTCACGAAATAGGGGCTTCGGCGCAGCGTCTTCCAGACGAGCTCCGAGCGGGCGTTTTCGACCATGGCGACGACGGGCCCCTGATCGATGCCGAGGTAGTCCGTGTCGAACCAGCCGACCCCGGGCACGACCCGGCCGTGGTGGACCGGCCTGTCCAGACGAAACGTCGGGTTGAAGGCGTCGAGGAATCCGTATCGCGAAAAGAGCGGCGCGCCGTAGCGGTCCTGCATCTCGGCGATCGCGGGCAGCGCGATCTCGGGCGCGAACGGCAGCGAGCTCGCCGCAGCGCTCGGCGAGATCGTGCCGTCGTCGCGCACCTCCTTCGCGGAGGCGCCGCGCGCAGCATAGGTGTAGAAGTGGCGCGACTTTCCCTCGATAACGAAGTCGCCGTCGACCGGGCCGTCGCAGGCGGACAGCCCCCAAAGGTTCGGGCCGTAGCCTCTCCAGCCCTTCGGGTTCTCGATCGCGTACGCGCGATGCGCGTACGTCGCCCGGCGCGAGTTCTCGAAGTAGTCGATTCCCTTGCCTCGCATGTAACGGTCCTGGATGCCTCGAAAGTCGATCCAGACGTGCGAGTACTGGTAGCCGAAGAGGGGCGCGAAGGCGACGTACTCCTGGCCGGCGAACGTCCGCCAGTCGTATGTCCGGGTGTACTCCTCCCACGCCGAAGGGGCGATCGGGTGCGTCGGGGAACCGAGGGCGAGGACGTACAGGAACATGGCTTCGTTGTAGCCCCGCCAGTCCCAGTGGCTCATCCCGGCCTCCGGCGTCCAGCCCATCGAGATGAGCGGGGGCTTGAGCTGCGCCCAGTTCCAGTCCGCGGCGCGGTAGAGCCGATCGGCGAGCGCGCGGATCTCCGCCTCGCCGGGATCGTCGCGGTCGAACCACGACTGGCAGAAGAGCGCTCCGGAGAGAAGAATGGACGTGTCGATGGTCGAGAGCTCGACGTCCCTGAAGCGCGCGCCCGTCTCCATGTCGAGGAAGTGGTAGAAGAATCCGTGCTGGCCCGCTGCACCGCGGGCTTCCGGCTCACCGAAGAACCGGAGGGTCGTCTGGACGCGGTCGCGCGCCTGGTCGCGGGTGACCCACCCGCGCTCGACGCCGATCGGATAGACCGTCAGCGCAAAGCCGACGGCCGCGATGCTCGAGAAGGACGGCGACGGGGAGCGGTCCGGTACGAGGCCGTTCCTCGGGTTGGCGAGTTCCCAGAAGAAGTCGAACGTGCGGCGCTCCAGGAGATCGAGCCGACTCTCGTCGGCGGGCGCGAAGCGGATCGGGGGCGTCGACACCGCCGCCGGCGCGGGATTGCCCGCAATCCGCGGGGGCCGCTGCGGCGCGGCCGCGGGCCGGCAGCCCGGGACGAGGAGTAAGAGAACGAGAGAGGAGAGAAGGAGCGCCCGACGGGGAGGAAAAGAAAGGGCGGGGGAAAGCCTTCCTCCCCCCGCCCTTCCGAGACCGTCAGGAGTTCTCAGCGGCACAGGCCCGCATCAGATCAGAAACCGACGTTGAGGCCGAACTGGAGACGACGCCCATCGGTGACGATCTTCCGGGGCTTGCCGAACGTCGCGTTGACCTCCGGAAGTTTTGCGATGAAGCCGTCAAAGTCTCCGTAGTTGTGATGGTTGGTGAGGTTGAAGCCTTCGACGGAAATTCCGACTCGCGCCGGGCCAATGGGGATGTCCTTTTGAAGCCGAAGATCCCAGGACTGGTACGGGAACGTGCCCGCCTGCCGGCCTCCGTACAGGGTCAATTTGAACTGCGGCCGGTCGAAGCCCTGGCTCGCGTCCAGGAGCGTGTAGGGAAGACCCGAACCGAGCGTGATGAGCGCCGACGCGCGCAAGTCAAATGGCAGACCTACGATCCCGTTGAAAACGATCCGGTTGCGCTCGTCGTTCGGTGTCGGATGACGCGGCTCGGCCGTATACGGAAAGTCGAAGCTGAAGAGATCGTTACCGGTTTGACGCGATTTCCCATAGGTGTAGGCCAGTCCAGCGCCCCACTTCGAGGCAGACGTGTAGGGCTTGTCGATGGTGACATAGAGCGCGTCGTACCAGAACTTCTTCGCGGCGGTCGAGGTGAAGATGTCCGAGAAGTTGCTAACGTGGATGACATTACCCGCCGCGTCGCGCGCGACCACGTAGGTGAACCCGTTGTCGCCGCGCATGGCGGCATACGAGACGGACGTGGCCACCGGTCCGAACGCCTGTCGAATGCCGACGCTGAACTGGTCCGTGCGCGGGGGCTTCGTGTTGTTGTTGATGAGAAAAACCTGACCGTTCGGCGCCGTGCCATTGGCGATCAGCTGATCGAGACCCGCCTGCGAGAGATAGGAAGGGTTCCAGACGAGCGTCGGGAAGCCGTCTCTCGGCGCTCCGTTGGCGGAGAAGCGGAAGGTTCGGACGGTGTACTGGAGCCGGTACCGCTCGTCGAGCCCGAAGTTGTAGACGTCGCGGTCGAAGTAACGACCGTAGCCCGCGAACAGAACCGTCTTTCCTTTGCCTGTGACGTCGTAGGCGACGCCGAGCCGCGGTTGCCACTGGTTCTTGTAGCCCGGCCTCTGCGATCCGTCCGTGAAGAAGTCGTTCGAAATCAGCCCCTGCAGGCTCTGCCGGACGTTCGCCGGTGTGACGTAGCTGTTGTTCAGCATGTCGGTCTCGTAGTCCCAGCGAACCCCGACGTTGACCGTGAGCCGCGACGTTGGATTCCAGTCGTCCTGAACGTAGACGCCATACTCCTTGTTGGATGCGGACAGATCCGGGTTCCCGACCCCGTAGTGCGCCTCGAACGGGAAGGCGAACTGCTCGTCGGATCGGAAGTTGAACGTGGGCGGAGTCTCCTGGAACTTCTGCACGTCGTACTTCGCGAAGTTCGCGTAGGCGCCGGCCTTGACCACGTGGTCTCCGGCCAAGTGGAAGCCGAGATACGAGAAATCTTCCCGCAACGCGAAGCGCTTCTGGTGGAAGTTCTGGTTGTTGTTTCCACCACCGATCAGGAGCGCGCCGAAGTAGTTCTCTCTCGCGATCGTTCCGTTCGTCGGGGTCGGATGCCACTGGTAGCTGTTGTAGGACAGAGTCGACTCCGAGAGAAAACTCGACCCGGAACGCGTGTATTTGCCCTGCGCGTTCCAGACGTTCTGAACGATGTTGTTCGCGGATTGGAAGCTCGTCGTCCCGCCGTAATCCTTCACGTCCGTTTCGTGTCTGTAGAAGCCGGAGATGTCCAGGAGGTCGCTCGGGCCCGCCTGTATGGAGACCTTGCCGAATCCGAGGTGAGAGCGGAACGGGCTCGTGAACGTACCGTTGAAGGTGTCGAGTCGGGCCGCGATGGCCGGCGGAAGCGGCTGCCCACCCCTCTGCACGGTATTCGACCGGTTCTGATAGTTGCCCTCGTAGGATCCGAAGAAGTGGACCTTGTCGGCGACGATGGGGCCTCCCAGGTCCAACCCTCCCTGCCAGCGGGTGTAATCGGGCTTCGCGCCTGAGGCGACGAAGGGGTCTCTCGCGACGAGGTTCTTGTTCTGGTAGTACGCGAACACGTCCCCCGCGAAGAGGTGGGTCCCGGATTTCGTCACGGCGGTGATCACCGCCGTCCCCGCCTTCTCGTACTCCGCCTTGAAGTTCTGGGTCGCGACGCGGAATTCCTGCACGGCATTCTGGGGAAACGGGTTGCCTTTGCTCGAGTCCTGCCCGACGACGCCCCCGAGAAGGACGTCGTTCTTGTAGCTCGTCCCGTCGATGAAGACGTTGGTGTTGAACCCCTCTGCGCCGGCCGCGTTCACCTCGCGGCTCTCGAGATTGTCCGAGATCCGGACACCTGGAGCGAGCGCGGCGAAATTCAGGAAGTTGCGATTGCCCTGCGGAAGGTTCTTGATCTGTTGTTCGGTCACGTTCGTCGCGATCTCGTTGGTTTTCGTTTCGATGATCGGCGCTTCGGCGGTCACGCTGACCGCTGCCGTGGCGCGCGCTTCGAGGTTCATTCGAACGTCGAAGGCCTGCGTCTCTCCGACCTGGATCCGGAGCTTGTTCGTCACCGTCGCGAAACTGGGCAGCGTGATGACGACCGTATAAGGGCCGGGCACGAGTGAAATGTTGTAGAAGCCGCTCGATGCGGTCGTCGCGGAACGCGAGAACCCCGTGTCGTCGTTCGTTGCCCCGACGGTCGCGCCGGGCAGTGCGCCCCCGGTCTCGTCCGTGACGGTTCCCCGGAGGGTGCCCGTCGTCGTCTGTGCGCGGGCAGCCAGGACGCAGAAACTCATCGCGAAGATCCCGATTGCCAGTAGTCTCCACACCCTTCGGAATGTCATGCCTTCCTCCCTTTTGCCGTAAGAAACGCTCCCGTCTTGACTGAAAGGTCGTCGCCCGATCGCGATGGCGATCCGGAGCCGAAGCCGCAGGAGGCCCGGATTACGAGCTCCGTCGGCAACGTCTCGTGTCGCGGCGTGTGCCTGCCTTCCTCCCCGATCGCCTCGAGCACCCGTTGGGTCGCCCGTTCACCAAGCGCCGCGATCGGAACCCGGACGGACGTCAGAGGTGGCGTGATGAATCTCGCGATCGGAATGTCGTCGAAGCCGGCGACGGCAAACTCTTCCGGAACGCGCACACCATCTTCCCGAAATGCATACAGCAGACCGATCGCCATCGAATCGTTCGCGGCGAAGACGGCCGAGGGGCGGGGGCGGATCTCGAGAATCCGTTTGCTCGCGTCGTAGCCAGCGGACTCGCGGAAATCGCCGGGGATCTCCAGCGACTCGGAGACATCGACCCCGCAGGCGCGGACCGCTTCCCGGTAGCCGCGAAGGCGCTCGGCCGCGTCGCGATTCTCAGCGGGCCCCCGGATGAACGCGATCCGCTCGTGCCCGAGCCCGACCAGATGGCGGACCATCGCCGACGCGCCGCCGAAGTTGTCGATGCTCAAAGAGTCGAACGAGCGGCTTCCGGGATTGTTCAGAAGGACGGCGGGAAAACGGTCGGGCAGATTCGACCGGAGCGTGGGCGGACGCGCCCCCGGATAGAGGATGATCATCCCGTCGACCCGGCCTCGCATGGCCCGGATCATGTCCTCCGTCTCCTCGCGGTCGCTGTGGGAGCTCGAAACGACGACGTGGTACCCGCTGCGGCGCGCCGAGAGGTCAATTCCGCGAATGACCTCGGAGAAGAACTCTCCGTAGAGATCCGGGAGCAGAACGCCGAGGGTGAGCGTCCGGCGCGTGATGAGGCTTCGGGCAACCGGGTGCGGAACGTAGTGCAGCCGCTTCGCGATGCGTTGGATGCGGCGCTCCGTGTCGCGGTGAACGGGACCCTTCCCGTTCAGGACGCGGGAGACGGTCGCCACCGAGACGGCCGCTTCACGGGCGACGTCGCGCATCGTGACGCTCACGGCGCGGCCGGGGCCGCAGCCCTTCGCGGAGTGCAACCTCTTCCCGCCTCGACACTGTAATCGTTTACAAACACGCGTGTAATCGTTTACATACGCCGGCGGCATTCTCCGTCGCAGTCCGAGGATCTGTCAAGGACGAGTCTCGGGCCCGGCTTTCCGGGGGGCGGGGGCTTCGAGACCGCCCCGTCCTACGAAGCTACCGGTAGAGTACCTTTCCGGGATCGAACCGGTTCCCGGTCCCGAACCCCGACCAGCGCCGATGATTCATTCCGTCTCCTCGTCTCGCCACCACGCAGCTCTCCGGCGATCGGGACCGCGAGGAGCACGGCTCCCGAAAAAACGAGCGTCTTCTTTGACGTCGTCGAGCGGGCCGGCGACGGGGTTGATCCGAAACGTGGGTCGGGAAGAGCGGGCTCCGGAAGACCCTTCCGGACTGGAAGCGGGATCGGGAGCGGGAACGGAAGAAGCGATCCGGGCGTCCGCGGGAGGCGGCGGCTCCGGAGCAGGGTCGGCCGCCCCGCCGGCAAACAGAGATGTTGCCTCCGCAAACAGAATTGCGCATGACAGAGCCACCCTCATTGACCGCATGTGCGTGGGATTGCGGTCCAAGTGTGCCATTCCCCGGCCGCTCGATCGAGGCGGAACCGTTGACGTTTCGAGGGCAAAGCCGTACGGTGCGGGCCCGATGGACGAAACGCCGGAAGCGCCCCGGGAAGCGCCCGGACCGGGCGACCCCGCCTGGGATCGCGTCCGCGGGGCGCTCGAGGCTCTCGCGATCCCATTCGAAGCCATGCCGTGCGATCCCGACTTCGCCGATACGGCGGCCTTCTGCGAGCGATATGGGATCCCGGCGCAGGAGAGCGCCAACACGATCCTCGTGGCGTCGCGCCAGGAGCCCCGGCGCTGGGCCGCATGCCTCGTGCTGTCCAACTGCCGGCTCGACGTGAACCACGCCGTCAGCCGGCTTCTCGGCGTGAAGCGGCTCTCTTTCGCGTCGGCTGACGAGACGCGCGAGAAGACCGGCATGATGATCGGGGGCGTTTCGCTCTTCGGGCTCCCGCCGGACGTCCCCGTGTTCGTCGACTCGCGGGTACTCGAAGCGCCGAGGGTCGTCATCGGCGGGGGCAGCCGCTCCTGGAAGGTCCGGCTCAACCCGAAGGATCTCGCAAAGATCCCGGGAACGCAGACCATCGAGGGTCTGGCAACCGTCAAGTCCCCGTCCGTCCGCTAGAAGCGCCGCGGAGGCGTCGGTGGGACAAGGTTTGTCCCTGTGGTCGCCGAAGATGGCTTTGGAGGAAGAAGCCATGGCGCCGATCGTCGACATCGCAGCGTGGCGGGCCAGAAGGAGCGCGGCGCAGGACGTGCCGATGGGAGTTCCCTCTTTCGCCCTGGTCGAGCCGTGCCCCGGCTGCGGGGCCGAGCGCGTCAGCACGATGGTCTGGCGCTCCGCGGGGCCGGACTGCGACAGCGTGCCTTTCCCGCGGATCGAGCCTCACTATGTCTGCCGGGACGGTCACGTCCTGTACCAGGACATCACCGACGCCCCCATCCCCGTGGAGTCGTGGAAGAGGGTGATGGGCCGGTTCCGCGACGCCGTGCGATAAGCACGGCCCGGGCCCGAGGTCCGTGCGGTAAGCACGGCCCGGACCCGAGGCCGCCCGATCGAACCGCGGCCGAAGGGTCCGCTCAGAGTCAGCCTTCTGCTCGGATCCAGCCTTCCCGTATAGGCTTCGCCGGTGCCGAGCATCTTCGTCAAGGGGCTGATCATCGGCTTTGCCCTGGCTGCGCCGGTCGGTCCCATTGCCGCGATCTGCGTGCAGCGCACGATGAACCGCGGCCGGCTCGCGGGGTTTCTTTCCGGACTCGGATCGGCCGCCGCGGACGCCGTCTACGGAACCGCCGCGGCCTTTGGCGCGACCTTCCTCGCGGAATTCTTGGTCGAGCACGGGAGCTGGATGCAGAAAATCGGGGGCGCCATCCTCGTCGTGCTCGGCATCCGACTCTTCCTGACGAAGCCGCAGGACGAAAAGCCGGCATCCGGCCGTAGCCGAGGACACCTGGGCCTCTTCTTCTCGACGTTCTTTCTGACGCTGACCAACCCGATGACGTTTCTCGCTTTCGGGGCGATCTTCGCGACGATGGGTCTCGGCGCGGTGAAGGGGCACTCCATCCTCACGGTCGACCTCGTCGCGGGGGTCACCCTGGGCGCGCTCGCGTGGTGGACGCTCCTCGTTTTCGCGGTCCACGCGATCCGCCGGCGCTTCACGTATTCGAAACTCGTGTGGGTGAACCGCGGCGCCGGGATCTTCGTCGTGGCCGTGGGAATCCTCTACATCTTCGTGCTCCATGGAGAGTCCGTGGACACGCGGATCGAAAAGACCTTTCACCGCTTTTCTGAACGTCGGCCGGGCGTCGCCCGGCGTGCCGCGGCCACAACCCTCTCCCCGCGCCCGGGGAGAGGGAGTGACGCTTCTCTCTAGCATCCGCTCGCCGCGTTAGGAGTCTCCCGACCGAAGGGACGGGGGAGCCTGACGCGGCGGGAGCCGGAGGAAAGAGTCAACGCAGCGCAGGCGACGTGTCTCATATGCTTGTGACGACCGAGCTCGCTGGCGTCACAGGAGGAGAACCTTGAGCATGAACCTCTCCCGGCTGTGGAGACCCGCCGCCGCAACCGTCCTGATCGGCGCCGCCGTCGCGGCGCTCGCGCAGTCTCCCGCCGCGGGGACCTCACCTCCTGCCCGCGCCGGGCTCGACCCGGCGGACCTCGATCGAACCGCTTCGGCCTGCAGGAACTTCTACCAGTACGCCGACGGCGGATGGATCAAGAGAAACCCGATCCCCCCGGAGTACCCGAGCTGGGGCACCTTCAACGAGCTCGCCGAGCGCAATCGCGAGCTGCTTCATCAGATCCTCGAGCGCGCCGCGAAGAACCCGTCGGCCGCGAAGGGATCCGACGACCAGAAGATCGGAGACTTCTACGCGAGCTGCATGGATGAGGCGGCGATCGAAGCCCAGGGAATCAAGCCGCTCCAGCCGGAGCTCGACCGGATCGAGGCGATCTCGACCCTGGCCGACCTGCAGAAGGAGATCGCGCTCCTGCAGGTCGAGGGCGTGAACGCCGTCTTCCAGTTCGGCTCGGAGCAGGACCGCAAGAAGAGCACCGACGTGATCGCGACCGCGGTGCAGGGCGGGCTGGGGCTGCCGGACCGCGACTACTACACGAAGACCGACGACGCCTCGAAGAAGCTGCGAGACCAGTACGTGGCGCACGTAAAGAAGATGTTCGACCTCATGGGCGAGGACCTGTCGAAGGCCAGCACGAATGCAAAGACCGTCCTCGCGGTGGAGACGAAGCTCGCCGAAGCGTCGATGACCAACGTCGAGCAGCGGGACCCCGACGCAACCTACCATCGCATGGGCACGGCCGAGCTCAAGGCCCTGACTCCGAACTTCAGCTGGGCTTCCTATTTCCGTGACGTGGAGGCGCCCGCGGCGCTCCAGGCCGTGAACGTCCAGCAGCCGAAGTTCTTTCAGGCGATGGACACCCAGCTGAAAATCGTGCCGATTGCCGATTGGAAGGTCTACCTGCGCTGGCAGCTCGTCTCCACGGCCGCCCCCGCGCTGTCGTCGAAATTCGTGGACGAGAGCTTCGACTTCAACCAGCGCATCCTCCAGGGCACCGAGAAGAACCTGCCTCGATGGAAGCGCTGCGTCCGCGCCACGGACAACCAGGTCGGTTTCGCGCTCGCGAAGGTGTACGTCGCCGAAAATTTTCCGCCCGAGGCCAAGATGCGCGCGGACAAGATGATCCGCGATCTCATCGCCGCGCTCCGGGACGACCTCGCAACCCTCCCCTGGATGGGACCCGAAACCCGCAAGGCGGCTCTCGCGAAGCTCGAAGCGTTCACCCCGAAGATCGGCTATCCCGAGAAATGGCGCGACTACTCGACCCTCGAGATCGACCGCGGACCCTACGTGTTGAACGCGCTGAAGGGCACCCGATTCGAGTGGGCGCGTGACATCGCGAAGGTCGGCAGGCCCGTCGATCGGACGGACTGGGCATTCACGCCGCCCACGGTCAACGCGTATTACAACCCTCTCTTGAACGAGATCGTTTTCCCGGCCGGAATCCTTCAGCCCCCCTTCTTCGATCCGAAAGCCGACGACGCCGTCAACTACGGCGGAATCGGCGCCGTCATCGGACACGAGATGACGCACGGCTTCGACGACTCGGGCCGGAAGTTCGACGCCGAAGGAAACCTGAAGAACTGGTGGTCTCCGACGGACTTGAAGAACTACAACGCGCGGGCGACCTGCGTCGAGAAGCAGTTCGACGCCTACAAGTACGAGGGCGACCAGCACCTGAACGGAAAGCTCGTCCTGGGCGAGAGCATCGCGGACCTGGGTGGCCTCTCGATTGCGCACCGTGCCTACCTGCGAAGCCAGAAGGGCGGAGAAAAGCCCGCGCCGATCGACGGCCTGACCGACCACCAGCGATTCTTCATTTCGTGGGCTCACGTCTGGGCCGCAAACGACCGGCCGGAGTTCGCTCGGCTCATCGTGAACACGAACCCGCATCCGCTCGACCGGTTCCGCGCGGTCGGAGCGCCGTCCAACATGCCCGAATTTGCGAAGGCGTTTTCCTGCCGTCCCGGCGATCCGATGGTCCGGGCGCAGAAGTGTCAGATCTGGTGAGAGCCCGCCACGGGCCGGACCCGTGTGCTAGGGATGGGGGTCGGCAGGGAACGCCAGCCCCTTCGGTGGTGGTTGTCTCCGGGCGGCCGATTTCCCGCTAGAATTCTTCGCCCCGCTCCTCCGGACTCGATGCCGGGGTCGCCGGGAGAAGACGAATGACAGCTGGCTCTTTTCAACCGCGCCGTTTTGGCGCCCACCTGCTGGTCGCCCAGCTCGGCGAAGACTGCCTCGGCACCGTCTATCGCGCGCTGCACGGCAGCGGCGAGCGCCGTTTCGTCCGTCTTCGCGTGCTCCAGTCGCCCGAGCTCTCTCCGCCGGCCGTCTTCGCGGCAGTCGCGCGGCGCGCGGAACAGGCCGCCCGGCTCTCGCACAAGACGATCGTCCAGCACGCGGAGATGTCGGTCGTCGACGGGGCGCCGTTCGTCGCGTGGTACGAGGGCGCCGGCTGGACTCTCGACACGGTCCTCGCGAGACTCCGCGAGGCCGGTACGCGCCTGCCAACTCCGTACGCGCTCCTCATCGCCGAGCGCGTCTGCGCGGCCATCGAGCACGCGTGGTTCTCGCCGTTCGACGGCGAGCCGATCCGGCACGGCCTTCTCTGGCCCGGATTCATCTCGATCTCGAACGACGCGGAGATCCGCCTCGGCGGCTTCGGACTCGCAGACGCAATTCTGCCGACGCTTTCCCGCGGACGCCTCGCGCGCGACGTTTCCCCCTATGCCGCACCCGAGGCTCGCGAGAGCGGGCGCGTCGAGCCGCACTCGGACGGCTACTCCGCCGGGATTCTCCTGCTCGAGCTCCTCACGGGCCGTCGGCCGTCGGCCGCAGCTCCCGTTCTCGATGGCGAAGATCTTCCGGCGGGAGTGCGGAACTTCCTGGAATCGTGTTTCGCTCCGCCGGAGGAGCGCCCGACCGTTCTCGAGCTCCACCGCGCGATTCAGGAGCAGCTTGCCGCCGGGCCGGCTCCCGTGTCCTCCGTGGACCTCGCGCTCTTTCTCTACACGCTGCTGAACCCGGAGAGCCGAAGCGTTCCGCAAATCGACGGCGATTCCACGAACCCCGTCTCCGAAGAGGTCGAGACGCCGGCGGACGAAGTCTCGAATTTCGGGCGGCGGCGCACCGACGCATACCCTCGCCCGATCTCTTCCGCCGAAGTCCCGGTCCTGCACACGGTCGACGAAGCCGGGGATCCTCCCCCGCAACCGACGGCTCTCGTCCCCTCGGCCGTGATCTCCCCGAATCGGCCGTTATTCCCGCCCGCCCGCGGATTCCGGTGGATGAGCGGGCTCGCGTACTTCGCGGCGGCGGCCGCCGTCATCGTCGGCGTCGAGACGCTCGCGATCCACCGGGAGCACGCCGCAAGGGCCGTTTCGCCGGCGGCGCTCCCTCTCCGCTCCGCGTCCATCATTCCCGCCCCCGCTTCCATTCCTGCCGCCGGCCGCGCCGAGGATTCCGCGCCGGCGGCGCAGGCCGGGATCGTCACCGCGGACATCGGTCGGCGCCGCCAGGGGAGGACCGCCGCCTCGACCGTGGCCGCGCCCGGCCGCGGCAAACCGCGGGAGCCGCGAGTTTCGGCTGCCGACGTCGCCGCGCTGCGCTACGCGGCCGAGCACGCGAGGTTCCGCGCCGGCTGGGCCCGCATCGAAGCGGAGCGTCGCGAGGCGGGGGAGCTCGCGGGAGAGAAGTTCGGCGCGGGGCGCGCGGCGGAGGCAGAGGGCCAGCGGCTCCTGGCCGCCGGACAGCTTGCCCAGGCCCTCTCCTCTTTCGAGGTCGCCGCGAATCTCTACCGCGAGGCCGAGAACACCTCGCGCGAAACGCGGCTCGAACGGCTGCGGCTCTCGGCGCCGTCGTCCTAGGCAAATCCTTCAGCCCGTAGAATCCCGGCGGGGCTCGGTCCCCGAAGGGAGGCCGCTTGAGCGAGCGACTGCGCGTCGGATTCATCGGGCTCGGCACGATGGGAAGTGGCATGGCGCGCAACCTCGGACGCGCGGGGTTTCCGCTCACGCTCTCCTCCCGCACCGTGGCGAAGGCGAGGGCGCTCGCCGATGAGCTTGCTTCGGAAAACAACGAGGTGCGGGCGGTCGACACCGCGGAGGAGGTCGGCCGTCTCTCCGACGTGGTCGTCTCCTGCCTGCCCGACTCTCCGGAGGTCGAAGAGGTCCATCTCGGATCCGCCGGAACGGCTCGCGGAGCGGCCCCCGGAACGATCGTGATCGATTGCTCCACGACGGCGGCGGAGGCCGCGCGAAGCATCGCGGCTCGGCTGCGGGAAGCGAGCATCTCGTTTCTCGATGCGCCGGTGTCGGGCGGCCAGAAGGGCGCGGCGGAGGGGACTCTCACGTTTTTCGTCGGGGCCGACGATCCGGCATCGATCGAGAGGGCGCGGCCCGTCTTTCTCGCGATGGGCAAGCGCGTCACGCATCTGGGACCGTCCGGGGCGGGACAGCTCGGAAAGGCCGCCAACCAGATTCTCGTCGCATGCAACCTTCTCGCGGTCTCGGAGGCCATGGCGTTCGCCCGCCGCGTGAACCTGCCCCTCGAAGCACTTCACGGCGCATTGACCGCGGGGGCGGCGAATTCCTGGGCTCTCGAGGTGCTCGGCCGGAAGATGATCGACCGCGACTTCCGGCCCGCCTTCGCCGTGAAACACCAGCAGAAAGATCTGGCAATCCTGCTCGGCACAGCGCGCCGGAACGGTGTGCCGCTCCCGGGGGCGGCGCTCGTCCACCAGCTCCTTTCCGCGCTCGAGGCGCAGGGACGGGGGGACGACGGAACGCAGGCTCTTCTGACGCTTTACGAGCGAATGGCCGACTTCCCGCCCGTTTGACGCCTCGGCGGACCCCGACCTCCCCTACAATCCGTGGCCGTGAACGTCGGTTCGGGGACGGGTCGGCGCAGAAAGTTGGGCGAGCTGCTCGTCGACGAGGGATTCCTGACCGGTGAGACCCTCGACCGGGCGCTGTCTGCACAGACGCGTTCGGGCCATGACGTCCGGCTCGGAGGAATTCTCCTCGGCGGCGGAGTCGTCCCGGAGCGCGCGCTCCTCGACACGCTCGCCCGGCTCCATCGGTGCCCCGCCGTGGGCTGGACGGAGCTCGCGGAGGCGCAACGCGCCGCGTTCCGTCTTCTGCCCGCGTCGCGCGCATATCGACTGGGAGCCTTCCCCTTCGCCATCGAAAAGAGGACCCTCCGCGTCGCGTTCGTCAATCCATCCGACCTCGCCGCGATCGACGAAGTGGCCGCGATCACCGAATGCCGGATCGCGCCGGCCGTGACCTCCGAAGTGCGCCTGATGCAGGCTCACGAAAAATTTTACGGCCGATCGATCCCCCAGGCGTTTGGAACGATCTTGAAGAGGCTCGATCACTCCGCCCGTCTGCCCGGAGGCGCGCGCATCGCACCGCCCGCCGCCCCTCCTCCACCGGCTCTCCGCTCCCCGGAGCCGGCCCAGGAGACGGAAGAGCCGGAGGAACCGGCAATCCCTTTCCTGGTCGACCCGCCCGCGCCGCCCCAACCGATCGCGATCGAACGAAGCTACGATTCGGATCCCCTGCCGGACCCTTTTTCGGATGGGTACTCGCTGACCGACTTCGTCGCGGACGCGCTCGCGTTCGGAGCGCCGGCGAGAGAGATCTTCGAAGGACGCACGCCCGACGCGGTGCTCGCGAGGATCCGCGGGGAGCGGGAACCGCAGGACCTCGGCGCACCGCTCGCGCCGGGCGAAGACCTCGACGACACGAGGCCTTCGCGCAGGCGCGGAGAGAAGCGGTAGCCGTCCGCCGTCCGCCGTGCGCCCGCCGCGCGCTACCTCTTCTTCGGACCAGCGCCGGAGGCCGGCGTTGCCGGCGAACCCGCCGCGGTGGTCGGCGGCGCCCAATCCGGCACATGGTTCGAGATCGGCGGGATCGACTTGAGATACGCGTAGATCGCCTTCAGGTCTTCATCCGTCGCTTTCCCGATCCACGGCCAGGGCATGGGGGGCTGGATCTCCCGAGACGTTCCCATGTGCTTCCCGGTCTTCAAGGCTTTGACGAACATGTCCTCCGTCCAGATTCCGAGACCCGTGTTCTTGTCCGGGGTGAGATTCGCGGCGTAGGTGATGCCCCACGGCCCCGCGAAGGCGGTGTTGTCTCCGGTGCCCGACCAGATCCACGGTCCCGCGGGAGCGGGTGGAGGGGGAAGCTTCGACGTTTCGGGAAAGCCGGACAGCATCCGTTTCATGTCGGGCTCCGGCCCCTTCGCGCCCATCTTGAAAGGCGTGTGGCAGTCGTTGCACGACATGATCGCAACGAGATACTGCCCGCGGGCGGCCGCGTTGCCCGGCGCGGGCTTCGCTTGCGTCTGAGCCGCGGCCGTTGCGGCGGCGCAGAGAAGAGCGGCGGCGGACATCAGACGGCTGATCGGGCGCGCAATTCTCACGGTGCCTCCTGCGACAGAAAAAGAGAAGCCCTCGGTGGATTCCTTCGTGAAATTCGGCGCGAATTCTAAGAAGGGTCCGAGTTCCTGTCAACGCCAAACCGTACAACCGGCGCCGAGGGCCCGGCGGAGAGCCCCCTCAGGAGAGGCGTTACCGCGTCGGGAGAGGCGTCGCGCCCGACGGTGTCGCGGACGTGTCGGGAGCCAGGATCTGAAGCGCGTTCGTCACGCTGACCACGCCTGCGACGGTCCGTGCCGCGGCCTCGGCGCGCGATTTCTCGTCCTCGTTGTGCACGGGCCCGGCGAGGGTCACGACACCATTCGTGACGTTCACCTGAATGCTCGTCAGCGTCGAGGCTCCCACGTCGGACGCGAGCTTGGACTTGATCTGGGTCTTGATCCTGGCGTCGCGCGCCTGTCCTTCGACGCTCTCGTTGGGACGGCAGGCGGAGAGCACGAGCGTGCCGGCGATGGCGATGGCGATGCCGAGGAGGGAACTCGGGCGGTTCTTCATGAGCGGACCTCCGCCGACGCGCAAGAGCAATCGAGATGCCATGGAGGGGTCAGCGAAACCACAGAATGGCCGACGCCCAACCGAGAAAGCCGCCCGCAGCGAGCAGCAGGATGACGGCCGCGAGAACCGCCCACCGCGATCTGGGGAGGAGCGCCGGGACTTCGAGCCGGCGCTCGCGCGGAGACGAAGGAACGAAGAGGCTCTGCTGCATCACGCGCTTCCCTTCGAGGACCCGCTCGATTCCCCCGATGAAATGCTGCTGGCGGATCTCCTTGCGCGAGTCGTCGCCGGGCTCCGCTGCCGCCCGCTGCGCGGCGTTCAGAACCGCGTTCCGGATGTCGCCGCCGGACGCGGAATACGTCCGGGCGAGCTCCGAGAAGTTCACGTCGGAGGCGATCGGCGTCTTGCGCGGGTGAATCTGCGCCCTCCAGATCTTCTCGCGGTCGGCCGTATCCGGCAGCTCGAAGAGCACGTGAGAACGGATCCGTCTCTCGAACGCCGGATCGAAGTTCGAAGCCAGATTGGTCGCGAAGATGACCACTCCCTGGCACGACTCGAGCTCCTCGAGCAGGATGTTCACCGTCTGATTTGCCTCTCGCTCGAATCCGTGTGACGTTCCCGAGAAGCGGCGGCTCGCGATCGAGTCCGCTTCGTCGAAGAACAGAACGGCGTTTGCCGCACGCGATTCACGGAACACGGCGACGACGTTCTTTCCGGTCTCCCCCGCCCAGGCACTCTCGATCTCGCTGTATCGAACCTTGAGGAGGGGGCGCCCGAGGAATTTCGCGACCGCTTCGGCGCAGATCGTCTTTCCGGTCCCCGGGGGGCCCGCAAAATGGAACGCCAGCCCGAGTCCCGTCTCGTGCCGTTCGCCCAGGCCCCACGAATCGAAGATGAGGTCTCGTTTCTCAATCTGCACGAGGGCGTCCGCGAGAGCTTCTCGGGTGCGCGCGGGAAGGATGACGTCTTCGAAGGTGCGCCGCGGAACGACCATCTCGGCAAGGTTGCGCCGAGGACCCAGAGAGAGCAGCTGCCGGAGCACGGGTTGGAACGGAGCAATTCGAGGGCCACACGCGACAAGAAACGTCCCTCCTCACAGGCGCTCCTGCCCAATCTCGTCAGCCGGCGGGCCAAGGGGCCGCCGCGCGGCTCCCGCAAATCTCTGGAAAGGAAGGGGTTCGGGCCGTGAAAAGCGAGCGCCGCGCGCGGAACGGCGGTTGCACTTCTCCACTGCCAGACCGAGGAGGTTCCCATGGGAATCGAGAACTGGCCGAGTCGGGAAGACGGGGACGGAGACAAGAACACGCCCGTCGATGAGCCGCGGCGCCACATGCTCGGCAGCTTTCGCCCGGGCCAGGGCTTCGCGCCCTCCGAAATCGACGACGACGAGACGCTGACCGCGCCGATCGAGCTCGAGACCGAGGAGGCGCCCTTCCCGGACAGCGACGAGACTCTCGACGTCCACCTCGGGCATCGCTGAAGATCCGCTTTCGTCATCATCCCGAGGAGCGGGGCGACGAAGGCTCCGCCCTCGCGAAAGACCGGCGGCGGACCCTCGCTCCGCTCCTCAGGATCTGACGTGACATTCCCCGTCATCTGAGTACGCTGCCGAACACAAACGCTCCAAATCGTACGCGGTCGTACCGACGGGCCCCGCCCCCGTCGGTACCGTGACAGCCCCATGGTGAACGACCCCGGTCCCGAGCTCGACCGTCTCATCGAACGCAAGTTGAACGGGGACGCGAAGAAAAAGACGCCTCCCTACTCGACGAGTGAGAAGGCCGCGAACCGGCTCCTCCGACGGCTGGAGATGCAGGACATGCCCTGCTCTCTCGAGGAGATCGAGGGGATCTGGTATTGCACGTTCTGGATTGTTTTCGCGGACCGGCGTGAGAGGCTTTCGACCGGCAGCGGCGAGACCCGCGCGCTGGCGATCGCGCGCGCGGTCATGAATGCCCGTCTCGGGATGGGCGTGAGCCTCTCCGCGGCGACACCGGACGTGACGAGCCGGATGCTCTGGACGCAGGGCTCCGGCGCGTCGTCGCTGGAACCCGCTCCCACGTGCGCCGGCTGCGGCGTTTCGCTGCCCACGCGGAATCGCGAAGCGGCCAATCGCTTCTGCACGGTGTGCTCGTGGCGCGCCGGGAAACAGATGCTGGCTGCAGGAGGGCGCGGGGAGCGCCAGCGCGCGCCCGAGACGCCGGCCGTTTCCGAAATCCGGATCACCACGGAGCGCGAAGAGACCTGAGGCCTCCCGCGGCATAGAGTTGCCCCGCGGGAGGTGCAATGCCGCAGACTCCTCACGTCGAGAAACACTTCACCGCCTCGGAAAGGGTCCGAGACATCGTGATCGGAATGTCGGACGGGCTCACCGTTCCGTTCGCGCTCGCGGCAGGGCTTTCCGGCGCTCTCGACTCCACGCGGGTCGTGATCACAGCGGGACTCGCGGAAATCGCCGCCGGCTCGATCGCGATGGGCCTCGGCGGGTATCTCGCCGCGCGCACGGACGCCGAGCACTACGTCGCGGAGCGCGCGCGAGAAAAGCGGGAAACGATCGAGATTCCCGAAGAGGAGATCCGCGAAGTCGTCGAGCTCCTCGAGAAGTACGGGCTCCCGAGCGCCGCGGCGCAATCCGCCGCGCAATCGCTCAGCAAGGATCGCAAGCGGTGGGTCGACTTCATGATGAAGTTTGAGCTCGGCCTCGAAGAGCCCGACCCGTCCCGGGCGCGGACGAGCGCCATCACGATCGCGGCGTCGTACGTCGCGGGCGGGCTCGTCCCCCTTTCGCCCTATTTCTTCGTGCATTCCAACGCCGCCGCGCTCGTCGTTTCCGCCGGCTTGACGCTCGCGGCCCTGTTCCTGTTCGGGCTGATCAAGGGGCGGTTCACCGTCAAGCGCCCGATGCGAAGCGCGTGGCAGACGCTCGTCGTCGGGGGCCTGGCCGCCGGGGCGGCCTACGGAATCGCGAAGCTCATCGCTTAGTCGCGCCGACTACCGACGACCGACGACCGACCCGTCTCCCCTTTACATCCCCCGCCTTCGGACCTATTCTGGATCGACTCACAATTCGACAACTGGACCCGGAGGCAGCGCCCCCTTTGCGTGAGCTCGGCAGAGCGCAAGCCGAATGTCACGATCCTGTCGCGCGCGAGCGCAGGATGGCCGGGGCTCCCGCTTCCACGGAGGCCCCATGACACGCGACGACTTCGAGAGAACCCGTCTGCGCCTCATGTTCTCGGGCGTCTGTCCCGCCTGCGGATCCCCCATCGACCTCGAGAGAATCCACCGTCTCGTGCTGTCGTGCTCGAACCCGACCTGCCATTTCTCCTACCAGGCCGCCTTGAACGAGCGATTCGAACTGCCGCTTCCCGCGGAGAACTCCCCGTCCCCGGCGCGGCTCCCGTTGCGGGAGAGCTAGCGAAAAATCCGCGGGGCCCGCTCTTCACCCGTACAATCTGCCCGGGAGGCCCCGATGATCCGTCCCGCCCTTCTGGCAGCCGCGCCGCTGCTCGCGCTCGCCCTGTCGGCAAAGGCCCACGCCGCGACCACTCCCGAGCTGTTTCAGAAAATGAAGACGGAATACTCGCTGGCACGCTACAGTCGCGCGCTCGAGACCCTCCAGGCGCTCGAGACGCAGAGCGAGAAGCCCGACAACGAGCGCTACCGACAGCAGGTCGCGCCCGCTCTCGCCTTCTACCGCGGAGCGATCCTCGCCTCGCTGGGGCGGATCGCGGAGGCGAAGGCGGCGTTTCGCCGATACCTGGACATTCAGCCTGACGCCAGCGTGGACCCGAGCCTTTACGCGGGCGCCGTCGTGAAAGCGTTCGAGGGGGCGAAGCGGGAGAGATCCGCTTCCGGCGCGAAGGACATCCCGGCGGCCGCGGGCTCTTTGTCGCGGGCTTATGAGCGCTTCCGGGTGACGGAGGCGCCGGAGACCGGAGAAGCCTGGTCCGACGGTCCCGTGCAATACATCATGACCCGGGAAGAGGCCGAGGCATTCTCCCGCCTCTCGACGCCTCAGTCGCGGGCGGAATTCATCGAGACGTTCTGGCAGGCCCGCCATTCGAGGCCCGAGTCGCGCGAGAACCCGGCGCGAAATGAATTCGAGCGCCGCGTCGCGTTCGCTGACCGCTCCTTCCGCGACGGCGAGCGGCGCGGGAGCATGACCGACCGCGGGATGGTTTTCATCCTGCTGGGGCCACCCACGTATGTCGGCAGGAAACCGTTGGGGACCGAGGACGCGAGCCAGCCCTCGGACAAGGGGAACGGGCTCCTGACGTCGCGGCTCAATGAAGAGTTTCCCGGCGCGAAGCCCTACAACCCGGGCACCCTCGCCGGAGAACAGAACTGGCGCGAGATCTGGCACTACCGCAAAGAGCTGCTGCCCGCGGGCATTCCGTACCAGCAGGTCGATTTCGAGTTCCTGACCAAGAAAGGTTACGGCGAGAACGTCCTGCAGCGGGAGCCCTCGACGTCCGCCGCGATGGACGCCGCGCGCCGCAAAGCGCAGGCTCGCTCGTAGGTAGTTCTCGCGGATGGCAGCGGATGCGTAATGGAGGCTTGGGAATGAAGAAGACGGTCGTTTTCCTGGCGCTCGTCCTGACGGCTGCGCAGGCCCTGGCCGCGACGGTGCCGGAGCTCTTTCAGAAAGCGAAGGCCGAGTTCGCCGCCGGGAAGTTCCCCGCGGCGCTCGAGACTCTCGACGCTCTCAAGGCGGAGAGCGACAAGCCGGAGAACGAGCGGTACCGCGCTCAGCTCGCCCCCGCACTCGCGTTCTACCGCGGCGCCGCGCTCGCCTCCGTGGGTAAGGCCGACGCGGCGCGGATTGAGTTCGAGACGTACATCGAGCTTCAACCGGGTGCCGCGGTCGATTCCAGGAGCTACTCGAAGCAGGTCGTCGCCGCCTTCGAGCAGGCGAAGAAGTCACGCGAGAAGACGGCGGCCGGAGACTCGGGCCTCTCGGCGTCGTACGCCCGTTTTCGGCCGGCGGCGAATGCCGTGGCGCCCGACGAGAAGTGGGTGGACGGTCCGGTGCGCTACATCCTCTCCGCCCGCGAGCGGTCGGCTTATGGCGCACTCTCCGAGCCGGCCGCGCGGTCGACGTTCGTCGAGGGGTTCTGGAAGGCTCGCGACCCGAAGCCCGAGACGCCCGAGAACGAGTTCCGCTCCGAGTTCGATCGCCGCGTCGCGTTTGCGGACGAGCAGTTCTCGCAGGACGGAAAGCCCGGCAGCCAGACGGACCGCGGGATGGTGTTCGTGCTGCTGGGGCCGCCGACGTACGGTGGCAAGAAGCCGCTGACGGGGGAAGACGCGAACGCGGCGGCGATCGGCGGCGACGGCCTACTGAGCAATCGCCTCGCAGGCGGGGGGACCTCGTTCGGGGGTTCGAGCAGCCTCGACGGTGCGCAGAACTGGCGTGAAATCTGGCACTTCCGCCGCGAGCAGCTGCCCGCCGGAGTCCGCTACCAGCAGGTGGACTTCGAGTTCGTCACGAAGAAGGGGTACGGGAAGAACGTTCTCCAGCGCGATCCGGCGGCCACGGACACCCTGGACACGGCGAAGAAAGCCGCGGAGCCTCGTTAAGCAGAACCTTTTTCCCCGCCGGTCGTACTTGACTCCGGAAGGGCTAAATTTTTAGCATGTGCTAGTTTTTTAGCATCCCGGAGGACCGATGAAGCGAAGAAGATTCGATCAGTTGAGCCGCCGAGAGCGGCAGATCATGGAATCGATCTATCGGGCGGGCCAGGCGACCGCGACCGAGGTCCTCGAGAGCCTTCCCGATCCGCCCTCCTACTCCACCGTTCGCGCCCTCCTCCGGATCCTGGAGACCAAGGGGCACCTGCGCCACGTCGCGGAGGGGACCCGGTACGTCTTCCTTCCGGTCGTCGCGCCCGACCGCGCGCGCCGCTCGGCGATCCAGAGCCTCCTCGAAACGTTTTTCGAAGGGTCCCGGGAAAAGGCGGTCGCCGCTCTCCTGGACGCGTCGCGCTCCGAGCTTTCCGATACGGAGCTCGATCGGATCTCTCAGCTGATCGAGAACGCCCGCGAGGAGGGGCGCTGAGATGGATACCAATCTGTTTTCCGCCGCCAAGTTCGGGGTCGACGTGGTGCTCAAGGTCACCCTGCTCGTCTCGCTGGTCCTCCTCCTAATCGGTGGTCTCCGACGGCTCTCCGCTTCGTCGCGGCATCTCCTCGCGATGCTCGGCCTCGCCGGCGCCCTCGCGCTCCCGTTCGTCGGGCTGATCGCGCCGTCCGTCGCGATCCCGCTCGTCCCGAGCCTTCTTCCCGCGCGCCCCGCCGAGACAGTTGCGCTGCCGTCCCTCGAGCCCGAGCCCGTGTCGAAAGCCTCGCTCGAAGCGCGCGAGGGAAACGCTCCCTCGGACGGCCTGGAGGTCACCGCGTCCGAGGAGCTCCGCCCCGCCCACGCCACGGTGTCCTCCGCGCCGCCTCCCGCGCCTCGATCTTCTTTTCTGTCCCGTCTCGCGCCTTCGACGATCGTGAAGATCGCGCTCCTCGCCTGGGCGCTCGGTGCGGGGATCTCGCTGACGCGGCTCGCGGCCGGATGGCGGCGTCTGCGCCTGATCGCGCAGCGCGCAGAGACCGTCAGTGATCCGGACTGGACGTCGACGGCGCGGGATCTCGCCCGCCGTCTCGGAATTTCCCGCGCCGTCCGCCTGCTGTCGAGCCGGGAAGTGCCCGTCGCGATGACGGCAGGCATCCGCAATCCAATGCTTCTCGTCCACGAGGGCGCGCGGAAGTGGCAGCCGGAGCGCCGGCGCGTCGTGCTCCTCCATGAGCTGGCCCACGTGCGCCGCGCGGACTGGCTCACGCTGCTCCTCGCGGAAATCGCGGCGGCGATTTACTGGTTCCATCCGCTCGTGTGGCTCGCCCGCCGCGAAGCGCGGCGCAGCTGCGAGCGCGCATGCGACGACCTCGTGCTCGACAACGGAACGAAGCCCTCGGTGTACGCCGCGCACCTCCTCGGAATCGTGCGGAGCTTGAAGCCCGCACGGGCGCGCGCCCTCCCCGTCATGGCGATGGCCCGCCCCTCCCAGTTCGAGGGACGGATGCGCGCCATCCTGGATCCGGGCCTCCATCGCCGAGGTCCGTCCCCCGCAACGACGCGCGGGGCGGCCCTCGGCGCTCTTTTCGCCGTCGTTTCGCTCGGAGCGCTGCAGCCCTGGCAGGAGAAGACGCCAGGCTCCGCCGGCGCCAGAACGCCGACCATCGAAGCCGTGTCCGGCGGTTCGGCGGCGTCGGGGGAAGACGAGGCTCCGGCGCTGCTGCCGGCGGCCGCCCGCCGCGAAGCGGCAAGCGCGCCAGCAACCGCCGGCGACAAGATTGGCGACAAGGCCCGCGACAAGGACTGCCCCGCGAAACGCGCTGCCGAAGCCGCCGCCCCGGATGCGGCCGGTTCCCCGAAGCCCGATTTCGCGCCGGCCGTCATCCAGAGCACACCCTCTCCCTCCGCGGCTCCCGCGCCCGGTTTCGTACTGGCGTCGAACGGCCGCACGCGAAGCGGCAGCGACTGGTATTCGAAGGGAATGGACCTGCACCACGACGAGCGCTACGACGAAGCGATCGCCGCGTTCGAGAAGGCGATCGAGCTCGGCCACCGGGAGGACGCGGCGAGCTACAACATCGCGTGCGGCTACGCGCTCAAGGGCGACGCCAACCGCGCGTTCGAGTGGCTCAAGAAGGCGGAGGAAGCCGGCTTTTCGCTCGAGAACTACCTCTCGAGCGACGACGACCTCGACTCGCTCAAGTCCGATCCCCGGTGGAGCGCGTTTCGCAAGGAGAGCCGGGCGAAGCACTTTTCCGAGCACAAGGAGAAAGCCGCCGGCGCGGCGAAGCGATACGAAAGAGTCGCCGCCCGGCCGGCTGCCGACGGCAGCGCCTTCTACGACTCCGGCCGCGAGCTCCTGAAGACGGGCGAGTACGAACTGGCCGCGAAGGCCTTCCTCCGATCGGCGGAGCTCGGCAACCGTCCCGGCACCTCGTACTACAACGCGGCGTGCGCCTTTTCTCTGGGCGGCCAGGCCCCGCAGGCCCTCGAGCACCTTCGCATGGCTCTCGACAACGGATTCGACGATGCCAAGCTCATGCGCACCGACGACGACCTGGACGCCGTCCGCTCCGACTCCCGGTTCAAGGAGATCCTGACCCTCGCCGAAGATCTGAAGATGCCCTCCGTCGAATGGAGCGCGGGTTTCCTGCGCTCGACCCGGCGGAGCGAGTGGAGAGACGCGGTAAAGCAGGCGGAGAAGGCCACGGCCAAGTCCCCGCGGATGGGCCGGGCCTGGTTCAACCTCGGCTTCACGCAGATCCGCGCCGAGCGTCCGGATGCCGCCGCGGAGTCCTTCCAGAAGGCGCTCGAGCTCGGCTACCGGAAGCCCACGACGATGTACAACCTCGCCTGTTCGTTCGCCATGCTCGACCGGAAGGACCAGGCGTTCGACTGGCTGTTCAAGTCACTCGACGCCGGTTTCCGTTCCGACAGCATGCTCCGGAGCGACGAGGATCTCGACAACCTCCGCGGGGACCCGCGCTTCCGCAAGGCGCTGGAGATCGCGAAGGCGAAATCGGAGAAAGACCAGGACTAGAGGCGGCTCAGCGGACGATCGTGAAATCGGCGTCGGGGTGGATTTCCAGAAACGGGCCGTCCAGGTCGAAGACGACGGGCCCTGACGCCGCAATCACCATCCCCCTGCCGACCCGGCGCTTTCGGCAGACGCGATGCGCCTTCGTTCCCGGTTCGACTTCGATCCTCAGGTAGCGGCCCGGGGCGCCCGCCTCGTCGCCGATGCGGATCGAGGAGAGACGGACGTCGATCGTGAACAGGCCTCCCGACGAGTGAGCCGCGTCGCGGACGGCGACGCCGACCATTCGGCCCGTGCAGCCGGTGTCCTCCCAGCCCGAGATCCCCGCGTACTTCAAGGGGGTCGTCAGGGCTCCGATCTTCCGGTCGATCCAGGTGAGCTCGGGCTGCGGAAGCCGGTCGAGCTGCGACACGACATCCGAGGAACGGCACACCGGCCGCTCGCCGGCGAGCGCCGCCCGCCGCGTTTTCGCGGGCAGGTTGACGTGCGCGCATCCCGCCAGGAAGACAAGCGGAAAAACGAGCATTCCGCGGCGGACGTGCTGGATGTCGGGGATTCGAAACCTCACGCGGGGGAGTGCAGGAGCAACCCGCACGCCTGTCACCGCAGCAACGGACCCACGAGCGCCGCGAGCACGAGCGCGAGCGCGCTGACCGTCGCGGCCGACACCGCGCCCACATAGAGAGGGCGCGCTCCGAGCCCACGGAACACGTCGAAGCGGGTTCCGAGTCCCACCGCCGCCATCGCGGTCGCGAGCGCGAAGCCCGCCCAGGTTTCTCCGAGCATCTTCGTGAGCGCCGCCCAGGAAGCCGGGTCCCACACTCCGAACGCGAGGCTTCCCTTCGAGAGCATCGCGTCTCCGCCGGACCGCACCACCGCCATCGCGAGGAACCCGAGCACGAAGAGCGGCAGGAGCGAAGCGACGCGGACGCGGCCGGCCGACTTGCCGGACCTCTTTGCGTGCAGATACGCGAGCAAGGGAACCACCGCCGCGAGAAATACGTTGCGCGTGAGCTTGGTGACGGTCGCGATCTTCAAGGCGCGCTCGTCGTGGAACAGCTCCTTGTAGGACAGGGCCGCACCCATCACCTGGGACGTGTCGTGGATTCCCGTTCCGAGGAAGAGCCCCACCGAGGCGGAGACGCGCCCGAAGAGCGCGTGCGCGAGGTAGGGATCGACGAACATGGCGAGCGCGCCGAAGAGGGTCACGATGGCGACCGTGTAGGCGACCTCCCGGTCGTCCGCCTCGATCACGGGGGCGACCGCGAGCGCCGCCGTGATGCCGCAGATCGCGGTAGCCGCGGCCGCGAGCGTTCCGAATCCTTCGGACACGCCGATTTTTTTCGCGAACGCGCGGGTCACGATGAGGGCCGCGACGACGATCGTCGCCACGACGGGGATCGCCAGGGCCCCGAGAGCCACGACGTCGAGCGCGGAGAGGCGGATACCGACGAGGATGATCCCGAGCCTCAGCGCCTTCTTCATCGCGAAATCGAGCCCGGGCCGGAAAAGCCGCGGCACCGCGACCGTGTTTGCGATCGCCATTCCCAGCAGGATCGCCACCATGATCCCGGAGATCGGCGACGGCTTTCCGGCCGGGTCGATTCCCTGGAGGCGCAGAACGCCGCGCCCGAGAAGCGCCGCGAGAGAGTGCGCCGCGTACATCACCGCCGCCGCGAAAACGAGCCCGGGGACGAGACGCGGCGCGTCGGACCAGGGCACCCCGAGGATCGCCTTTGCCGCCCGCGATGGAGGCCGCGCCGCGGCGGGATGAGATCCGCCGTCGTTCGCTGTTGTGTCTCCCGGCGCCGGCGCCATGTACCGCCATCATCGCGGGAAACCCCCGGGCGGTAAAGCCCGCCCGGGCCCGGAGTACGATCACGCGCCGATTGGCCGGCGGAAGCCAGAGGGGGAGTCGGACGGATGCACCAGATCCCGAAAGCGCGAACGAAGCCGGGTGTCGATTGGAATTCCCCGGCCGGGGGAACGGCCGCAGCGGTTCCGCACGCCGCCGGTACGGCGCGAATCCGCGGCGAGGCCCTCATCTTCTGGGATCCAAAGACACCGGGCAAGAAGCTCGACGCGATCGACACGGACCAGATCACGCCGGCGGCGGACTGCGTCTCAGAGAGCCTCGAGACGCTCGACGAACGCTGGAAGGCGGGGTCGTTCCGCTATCTCATGCCCGATTTCCGGCGGCGCGTCCACTCCGGTCAGAACTTCGTCATCGCGGGAGACCGCTTCGCGATCGGATCTTCGCGCGAGATGAGCCCGGCGGGTTTGAAGGGCGTCGCGGAGGAGGTGGGGCTCGAGCTCGTCATCGTCTGCGGCAACAACATGGGAGACATCTTCCGCAGGAGCGCCTTCAACCTGGGCCTGCACGTCGTTCAGAGTCCGGAAGCGGCCGCGGACGCGCGGGATGGAAACGTCTTCTCCTTCGACCCGGCCACGCGGGAGCTCGCCAACGAGACCCGTGAGAAGGCCTACACACCTGTCCCCCTGACGCCGAAGGAGGAAGACATCCGGCGAAGCGGCGGGATCTTCGCGGTGGGGCGCCGCGAGTTCCGTGACTCCGTCCTCCGGCAACCGGAGGTCATCTGGCCGGACGCGGATACGGTGAGACGCTTGACGACCACGGAACAGATCGTCTGGGCGCACCGCGTCGACAAGGACGCGGCGGTCCGGCCCGGCGCGACCCTTCGCGTCTTTGCCGACCTTCTCCCCGCGTCAGACGGGACCGCTCCCTTCGCGATCCACACGTTCAACCAGATCACCGGCGGGAACAGGATCTTTCCGCGCCAGGCGGCGATCGCAAACGACCACTTCGTGTTCACGGGCAAGGAAGCCGACGAGCGCCAGACGTCGATCGGGCGCGAATTCGCCCGGATCCAGGAGATCGGAAAGCCGTACTACGCCGATCCCGGAGACGGGATCTTCCACTTCTACTTTCCCGAGCAGGGCCTCGTGCTCCCGGGGATGTTCATTCCGGGAGCCGACTCCCACAGCCGGGCCTACGGCGCATACGGCGCGGTCGGGTTCGGAGTCGGCTCGACGACGCTCGGCTTCGGCTGGGCGACGGGCGCGATCTACTTTACGGTCGCCAAGCAGAGACGCGTCGTCTTCCGGGGAAAGCTCCAGCCCTGGGTCAGCGGCAAGGACATCGTGCTGGAGCTCCTCCGGCGCTGGGGCTCGAAACAGTCGCAGGGAATGTCCGTCGAGTTCGTGGACGCGCAGAAGGCGCTCCCGATGGCGTACCGGAACACGATCGCGAACATGATGGCGGAGGCGGAGGCGTTGAACGGGATCTTCGCGCAGGACGAGATCACGGAGGCCTGGTACAAGGAGAAGGGCCTCGTCCTGCCCTATCCCCGCGTGGCTCCGGGGCCGGACGCCGTGTTCGAGATCGACGAAGAGCTCGACCTGTCGGGGATCGAGCCGATGATCGCCAAACCGTTCTCGCCCGGCAACGCCTTTCCCGCGGAGGACGTCGCCCGCGAGCGCATTACGTTCGACAAGGCCCTCATCGGGTCGTGCACGAACGGCAGCTACGGCGACCTGCTGCAGGCGGCGCTCGTGATGCGCGCGGCGCGCGATCTCGGTTTCCAGAGGGTCGCGAAGGAGTTCACCGTGTTCCCCGGCTCGGGCGGCGTCGGCCGCCAGATCGAGACGCCCGACCCGCGCCTCGGAGGCGAGTCGATCGCGGATGTGTTCCGCGGGGCAGGAGGCCAGATCCGGCAGTCGTGGTGCGGACCCTGCTTCGGCCAGGGGCCCGACTCGCTCGCGCGCGGCCAGCGCGCCATCACCTCGTTCAACCGGAACTGGCAGAACCGGATGGGGCTCGGCGGGGAAGGGTTTCTCGCGAGCCCGGCGGTGGTCGCGTCCTCGGCACTCGTCGGCTACATGGCTCCGCCGGACGAGCTCGGGCTGACCTGGGAGCCGGACCGGTTCGGGGTGTAAGAGAAGGCTATCTCGCGTTCGGCGATCGCTCGCTGAGCCACGCGATGACTTCGTTGGCATTGCGGAGCGATCTCAAACGGATCACGTCCCGAGAGACACGCTGTTCGCAGTCCATTCGGGAATGAAGGTTGCAAACCGTTGCTTGTTTCGATCGGAGGCGTTCAATGCTGCACAGAGTTACACAGGGAATTCTCGCGATCGCCCTTTTCGGGCTGGCCGCCACGACGCTCGCGCAGTCCTCCTATGCGCCGTCGACCGACATCCGCCAGACCGTCGCCCGCGTCTCGTACCTGACGGGCCCCGTCTCGTACGCGCGGGGCGACTCTCCCGACGACTGGCAGCCTCCGGACATGAACGTGCCCTTGACGCTCGGGGATCGTCTCTACACGGGACGGGGCGGCCGCGTGGAGCTTCAGATCCACGGCGGCACGACCGTTCGCCTCGACGCTGAGACCGACCTCGCCGCGCTCAACCTGACCGACGACACGAAGCAATTCTCCCAGACGCTCGGTGCCGCCGCGTTCCAGGTCCGCCGTCTCGCTGCCGAAGAAATCTTCGAAGTCGACACGCCCAATGCGGCGATCACCTTCGACGCCCCCGGCGACTACCGGATCGACGTCGACCGCGACGGCAACACGCGCGTCTCGGTGCGCAACGGACGATTGCTGGTCGCGTCGGGGGGCGGACAGGTAACGCTCCAGCCCGGAGACGAGATGGACATCCAGGGCCTCGAGCGGCCGCAGTACGACGTGTACGCGCTCGCAGGAGCCGACGCCTTCGACCGTTGGGTATCGAGCCGCCAGGCTCGCTTTCAGAGGGCCCGCTCGCGCCAGTACGTGAGCGACGACATCGTCGGTGTGGACGACCTCGACGACGCGGGGCGATGGGAAGACATCCCCGAGTACGGCCGCGCGTGGTCCCCGCTTTCCGTCTCGGCGGACTGGGCGCCCTACCGTGTCGGCCACTGGTGCTGGCAGGACCCGTGGGGCTGGACGTGGATTTCCGCCGAACCGTGGGGCTGGGCGCCGTATCACTACGGCCGGTGGGTGACGTATTCGTCCCGGTGGTACTGGGTTCCCGTCGGGCGCACCGTTCGCACCGTCGCCTACTCTCCGGCGCTCGTGGCCTTCGTCGGCGGCGGGCCCGGCTTCTCGACCACCGTGGCCATCGGAGGCGGCTCCCTCGTCGGCTGGTTCCCGCTCGGCCCGCGCGATCCGTTCGACCCGTGGTGGGGCCGTCGTGCCGCCGCGCGCGCCGGCAACGTGGCGTATACCAATCGCTCCTTCGTCACCGTCGTCAACCAGAACACATTCGTGTCCGGCGGGCTCGTCTCGCGAGGATGGGTGCGCGACCAGGCCGTCATCCGCCAGGTCGGCGCCGCCCCTGTCCTTCGCGGGCCCTTGCCCTTCGTTCCTACATCCGGCTCGCTGCGCGTCGCCGTCCGCACGGATCTGCCGGCGGCCCCTCGGCCTCCCTCGATTGTCCTCACTCGTCCCGTTGTCGCGCGGGTCGCCCCGCCTCCGGCGCCGCCCGCGTTCGCCGCGAAGCTCAACGTCATTCGCGAGAACCGCGGCGCCCCCGTCGATTCTGGAATGGCCGCGCGGATCGTGCAGCAGCGGGGCCGTCCCGATCCCGTCACGGCGATCCGTCCCGTCGCTCCTGCGAACGGCGATGTCACGCTGTCGCAGGGAGCCCGGAGGCAAGGACGCGGCGCGCCGGCGTCGGCCCCGGCTCCCGTTGAGCCTGTGGCGCCGGTGCGCGGATGCCCGCTCGCGACGGTCGAGCGGCCCGTGCT
>JALZAT010000109.1 GCA_030948185.1 Acidobacteriota bacterium | reverse complement strand
GCATAGAGCTTCAAGAGCTGGTCGGTCATGTCCTGCATCGCCTTCTTGACCGACGCCTTCGCTTCGCCCAGCCCGCGCCACCCAATCGGTCGAGCGCCGGCTCCACGCCTTCGACGCCGGAGTACTTCTGGACCAGGTCGAAGCGCTCGACCGGGAGGAGCAGCGTCTTCGCGTCCGCGTAACCGATATCCATGAACTCGCGCTCCTCCCCTTCGACGGGAACGCGCTTCAGACCCTTGAACACCCCGATGCCGTAGTCGCGGTGAACGACGGCGTCGCCGAGCTTCAGATCCCGAAGATCGGAGAGAAAGGCCTCGGAGGGACGGCGGCGGGAGGTCGAGACCGGTTTCTCCTCGCCGAAGATCTCGCTCTCGGAATAGACGATGACGCGCGGTACGCGCATCCGGAAGCCGCCCGAGATCTCCGCGGCGGCGCCGATGATGGCCCCCGGCCTCCGCTCGGAGGAAACGTGGAGGCCGTACTCGAGCGCGAAGCGGCGCAGCTTCTCCGCGCCGCCCTTCGGCCGCACGGCGACGAGCGTTTCGTCACCGGCTTCGAGCGCCGCGGCGATCTCCAGGGCGGCCTCGCGCGTGCGTCCGGCATGACCGGGGATCGACTCGGCGGGAAGGCGGACCGCGGCGCCGCCCTCGGATATGGATAGTCCCACGCGGTCGAAACGGATCGCCGCCGAGGACAGGACCTGCCGGATCTTCCCGGACGAGTGCGCGAGATCTTCCGGCTCGAACGGATCGCGGTCCGGATCACGGTCCGCCGCGAGACGTTCCGAAAACCCGGCGATCTCTTCCTCGACCGCCGCGGGCTCGATCACCACGACCACGGCACCGGCGGCGTGGTCGAGCCAGCCGGCCGGCATCGGCGAAACGGCCGGAGCGAACACGACGCGCTCGACTTCCGAGGGAAAGCGGCCGAGCCGCTCCGTCAGCGACGCCCGTTCCTCCTCCGACTCGCGCGAGGTCGCAAACGGCGGGAGCACGACGGACGCGAGCCGCTCTTTCGAGCGCTGCGTGTCGGGATCGAACACGCGGATGGACGCGATCCGGTCTCCCTCGAGCTCGATGCGCACGGGAAGGTCCCGGTCGGGCGCGAACACGTCGAAGAGGCCGCCCCGGACGGCGAGATCGCCCGTCTCGACCACCAGATCGGAACGCCGGTATCCCACGGCGGTCAGCCGGGCGACGACTCTCGGCAGCGAGATCTCCTTCCCGGCGACGAGCTCGAGCCGCAGCTCCGAGAAATCGTCCGGCGAGGGCAGCCGTGTGAAGAGGGCGCGGGCGGGAAGGACGATCGCCTCGACGGTCTCCTGAGACTGCAGGGCGCCCAGCAGCCCGAACTCGTCGCGGCGAGACTTCAGCGAAGGGGGGATCCGCTGGTAGGGTGTCAGCGTCGGCGCGGGCGCGTGGAAGACGCGCGTCAGGCCGCCCGCGAAGAGGTCTCCGCGCAGCACCTCCGCCGCCTTCTCGTCCGGCACGACGACCGCGACGGGAACGCCGAGGTCGCGCGCCGCGGCCGCGAGGATGAGCCCCGGCAGAGCTCCCGCGCCGCCGGAGACGACCGGCCGCTCCCCCGCGCGGACCCTCGCCAGGAGACCGGAATACGAGGGAAACGATCGGATGAGATCTGCGAGCATCGGTCGAGGGGTGGTGAAGGAGCCGCTGCGGCCGTCAGGAAAGAGAGTTCCCTGCCGGTCGAGCCTCGGAAGCCGCGGGAACGGGGAAGATCGCCCGGAGACGGCGCACCGTTGCCGCAACCGACGTCACCGCGAAATCGATCTCTTCCGCGGTTGTGAAGCGGCCGAGCCCGAACCGGATCGAGGCGTGCGCGAGGTCGTCGGGCACCCCGACCGCGCGCAGGACGTGCGACGGCTGCAGCGATGCGGACGTGCAGGCGGACCCGGAGGAGACGGCGATGTCCTTCATCCCGAGGACGAGGGCCTCGCCTTCGACGCCTGCAAACGAGCAGTTGAGGTTTCCGGGCAGGCGCGCGTCTTGCCCTCCCTCGAGAAGGGCTCCGGCTTCATCGATCGGCGGGAGCGGAGGGCCGTTCAAGGTGACGCCGGTCAGCTCCGAGGTGATGCCCTGGAAGAGGCGCGCGCGGAGGAGACGAAGGCGCCTCGACTCCGGCGCGAGGTCCCCGACCGAGAGCCGGGCGGCCATCCCGAGCGCGACGATCCCGGGCACGTTCAGAGTGCCGGACCTCATTCCGCGCTCCTGCCCCCCGCCGACGATGATCGGAGCGAGCCGCACCCGCGGGTTGCGCGAGCGCACGTACAGTGCGCCGACGCCCTTGGGCGCGTAGATCTTGTGTCCCGAGATGGAGGCGAGATCCACCTTCATGCTCTCCACGTCGAAGGGGATCTTTCCGAACGCCTGCACGGCGTCCGTGTGGAACAGAACGCCGCGGCGACGGCACACTTCTCCGATCGCGGCGAGAGGGGGCACGGTTCCGATCTCGTTGTTGCCGAACATCAGCGTCACGAGAACGGTGCGCTCCGTGATCGCGTCCTCCACCTGCTCCGCCGAAATCCTCCCGGTGCTGTCCGGCTCCAGAAACGTGACGCGGAAGCCCTCCTTCTCGAGCGCGTGGCACGTGTCGAGGACCGCGTGGTGTTCCGTCGCGCCGGAGATGACGTGATCGCCCCGCGTCCGGTACGCGCGCGCGACGCCGAAAATGGCCAGGTCGTCGGACTCCGTCGCGCCGCTCGTGAAGACGATCTCCTTGTCGGCCGCGTTCATCGCGGACGCCAGCTGGTGGCGCGCTTCCTCGACGGCCGCTTCCGCTTCCCACCCGAAGACGTGGCTGCGCGAGCCGGCGTTGCCGAACGCGGTCGTCAGGTACGGCATCATCGCGCCGAGCACGCGAGGGTCGACGGGCGTCGTGGCGTGGTTGTCGAGGTAAATCGGCAGCTTCATCGGATCTCGCCCTCGGGCACTATAGGAGCGCCTCGACAGGGTTGCAAACGCTGCTAACCCGCTCGCCCGAAGGGAATTCCCGGGTAAGCGGGGACCCCGTCGAATTCGTTTTTCATCTTTTCCAAGCGAAGCGCTCTCTCGGCCGCAGTTCGCGAAGCGAATGCCGCCGCCGAAGAGTCATAATCTCAGGCACAGCTCATGTCGACGGTCCCCGACAATCAACATCTGTTTCCGTTTTCCTCGCCGCCGCCGAAGGTTCGGCTCGTCAACGCGTTTGCGCGGCCCTTCGAGAATGTCGTCGCGACCGCGCGGACCTGCTACTCCTCCAAAGGAATCGTCACCGAAGACCAGGCTTCGGCGCGGCCGGAGAGGCGCGACGCGCTCGCCCGGTCGATTTACGGCGCCGGCCACCACACGACGTTTCAGCATGCGCACTTTCAGTTCGCGCTCGAGAACGTGTCGCGGCAGTTCCTGTGGACCTTTCTCCACAGCCATCCTTTCTACAATTCGGAGCAGGTCTCTCAGCGGTACGTGGAGGTCCGGCCCGGCCAGTACGCGGTGCCTCCCATGCTTCCCGCGGAACGGGAGCTCTTCGAGACGGCCGCGCGGCGTCAGCAGGCGGCGTACGAAAGGCTGACCGAGATCCTGACCCCGCTCGCCGGCGAGCGTTACTTCGGCATCTTTCCCGGACGGACCCGGGGAGACGGACGAGCGCGCTTCGCAGGAGCGGTCCAGAAGCGCGCGCAGGAGATCGCGCGTTACGTGCTGCCTGTGGCGACGTTCGCCTACCTGTACCACACGATCTCGGGAGTGACGCTGTTCCGGTACTGGCGCCTCTGCGAGACCTTCGATGCTCCGACGGAGCAGCGCGAGGTCGTCGGGCAGATGGTCGAGGAAGTCCTTCGGCACGACCCGCTCTATCGCGTGGTGCTCGAGGACCCGATTCCCCTCGAAGAAACGCCGGAGTGGGCGCTCTTCGAGGCGAACCGCGACGCCCCCGCCGCCGCCTCGCGGGAGTTTCGCGAGGAATTCGATCGCGAGCTTTCGGGGCGCGTGTCGCGCCTCGTCGACTGGAAGGCGAACAACGAGGAGGTTCTCGCCTCGGCGGTGCGCGAGATCCTCGGACTTCCGCGGGCGGCGCTCTCGGACGGAGACGCGATCCGCCGGGTTCTCGATCCCGCCGAAAATCCTCTCCTCGGAGAGACGCTCACCCTCACGACCCACGGCAAGCTTTCGCGGGCCCTCTTTCATCCGTCCTACACGTTTCGCAAGAAGCTCTCCCACACCGCGGACAGCCAGGACCAGCGGCACCGCATGACGCCGGGATCCCGGCCCGCGCTCCGGGCGTACCTGACCGACGAGCCCGACTACGTGGTTCCGATGCTCGTGCCCGAGCTCCCCGAGGCCGCGGACCTCTACCGCCGCACCATGGAGGAGACGTGGGATGCGATCGGCACTCTCCGATCGCGCGGCGTCGCGGACGAGTACGCCGCCTACCTCCTGCCGAACGCCGTCTCGATCCGCTTCACGGAGTCGGCCGACCTTCTGAACCTGCACCACAAGTTCGCGATGCGTCTCTGCTTCAACGCCCAGGAGGAGATCTGGCGCGCATCGCTCGACGAGGCCCTCCAGATCCGCGACGTCAACCCGCGAATCGGCCCGTGGCTCTTGCCGCCCTGCACGCTGCGCCACCGCGCACAGGTCCGCCCCGTCTGCCCCGAAGGCGACCGTTTCTGCGGCACCACCGTGTGGAAACAGGCGCCGGACGCCTGGCAGCGCCAGCTCTAGGGTCAGTCGCGCATTCGCGCAAAAGGGGTCAGTCGCGCATCCGCGCAGTCGCCGATCGCGCAGAACGCGCGGTGGACTTCCGCGCGATCCCGATCACTTCATCGATGAGGGCCCGCATCCAGTCCGACGTCTTCGCATCCTCGCGCAATTCGCTTTCGAGGCTTCTCACGTGCCGTGTGAGGCTGGAGGCGTTGCAGCGAAAAAAGAGCGCGGCTTTGTTGATTGAGCCCGCGCACTCAGACCGAAAGACGTAGGCGGCGACCGCGCGGCTCCGATTCCCGCCGCGCCCGTCGAACGCTCCCGAGCCCAAGAGCGTTTCCCGCGCGAAAATCTCCGCGAGATCATTCATCCCGAGACCCAAAAGGACGGGTCGCGTCGCGGAAGCAGCCACCGCGCGGATGGCGAAATCAGAATCGCCCACGACGGGAAGGTTGGCCGGAAGCGGCATGGCCAGGACGCCGGCCGACTGGAAGGCGGCGCGATACGCCCGCAACGCGCTCCACCGAGTCTCACCCAGAAGCTCCAGCGCCGCATCGCGATCCAGGAATGGCGGCGCGGATTTTTCAGAGAATGCAGCGGCACTTGACCATTTGTACCGCTCAGGATCACGGCAGATACCCGCCTCGACCGGATTGAGATGGATGTAGCGCAGGAGAGCCAGAAAGTAGCGGTCGTGGTCCACGAGTGACGCGTGGTACCGGCCCTGAAAAAGGTGCCCGACCCGCTCGTGCCGACGGTTGAACCACTGCGTGTAGCTCGATTGCAGAGCGTGCATGATCGTTCCGAGGGTCACTCCGCCTCGGCGGATCGCCAGGTGGACGTGGTTGCGCATCAGGCAATAGGCGAGCAGCTCGAATCGGAAGCGCTCGCGATAGCCGGCGAGCCGGCGCAGATACTCGTTTCGATCCCGATCGTCGAGAAACACGGGACGCCGCTCGTTGCCGCGGGCAACGACGTGGTAAAGGCACCCCTCCGCTTCGAGCCTTAAACGACGTGGCATCCTTCGCGCCTCTAGCTCTCTTGTCGCGACGGTGCGCATTTGCGCGACTGACCCCTTTTGCGCATTTGCGCGACTGACCCCTTCGTCACCGGCATATTTGTTGCAGCTTTTTTTCGGAGTCCGGTCTGACTCATCCCGCCTCGACCATCTCGGAAAACAGCCGGCACAACCGAAAGGAGGAGACATGGTGGATCAGGAATTCGGCTATGGCCGGCAGCGTGACGAAGATCGTGATCGCGAGGAGCGTGAGCGCGGCCGGTCGTCGCAGCAGACGGGCTCCCAGAACTGGGGATCGCAGAACACCCAGGGCTCCGGGTCGACGGGCGGATACGGCCGATCGCAGAACTGGAGCCCGTCGCAGAGCTCGCAGGGATACGGATCGAGCTCGCAGGGGTCCTACGGTTCACAGGGTTCCGGTTCGCAGGGATATGGCGGCTCCCAGGGGTACGGGTCTCAGGGCTATGGATCCCAGGGAGCTCAGGGCTACGGATCGCAAGGATCCGGATCCCAGAACTACAGCTCCCAGGGTTTCGGCTCTCAGGAGTATCAGGGATCCGGCTCGCAGGGCTCTCAGGGCGGCTATGGCGGCTCCGGTTCGCAGGGAAGCTCCCAGGGCTACGGTGGCTCGCAGTCTTCTGGCTCGCAGGGCGGATACGGTTCTCGCAGCGGAAGCTACGGGTCCGAAGGGACGTCCGGTTCGCAGAACTTCGGCTCTTCGGGGTCGCAGGGCTACGGCGGATCCTCGGGCTCGCAGGGCAGTTGGGGAGGCTCCCAGAACTACGGCTCGCAGAACTACGGCTCGCAGAGCTCCGGCTCGTACGGGTCGCGGGGCCCGGGGATCGGAACCGAGCGTGGCCGTTTTTCGGGAAAGGGCCCGAAGGGCTACTCGCGGTCTGACGATCGGATCAAGGAAGACGTCAGCGAGCGGCTGGAGGAGCATCCGGAGATCGACGCGACCGAGATCGAGGTCATCGTCGCCGCCGGCGAGGTGACTCTCGAGGGAAGCGTCGAAGACCGGCGCCAGAAGCGCATGGCGGAAGAGGCCATCGAGAACCTGCCGGGCGTCAAGGACGTCCACAACCGCCTCAAGGCGCGTCACGGATTCATGAGCAACCTCTTCGGAAGCGACGACGATTCGAAGAAGAACAAGCAGGAATCCGGATCGTCCGGATCGACGGACTTTACGGGCTCCATGGGTTCGACCGGCGGCCGCTCGGGCTCCACGTACGGATCGACGGGCTCCTCTTCGGGTTCCTCGGCGTCCTCCTCCTCGGAGTCCTCGAAGAAATCCTGACCGGTTTCGGAGCGGTCGAGGCCGAGCGGCGGCCGCCGCTCGAC
>JALZAT010000059.1 GCA_030948185.1 Acidobacteriota bacterium | reverse complement strand
CCGCCGCGCCGCCTCGGACTCGATGGCGCTCTGCTCCGCCGCCGTCGCCTTGCGGCCGAGAGCATCGAGCTCCGCCCGGCGGCGCGCGGCGAGCTCCCTTTCACCCCGTTCCTCCACGGCCTTCGCCATCGCGCGCGATGCCGTCGAAACGAGAGCGACCGCGCGGCGCGAGTAGTCGGCGACGACCCGGCCGCTGCCACCCGAGCTGGCGGTGTTCGTCGCCTGGGCGAGAGCGGTCCTCGCTTCTTCCATGGATCGCGGGTCGTAGTCGCCCACGCCCGCCAGCTGCCCCAGCTCGTAGATGCGGCGCGCCTGATACAGCTCGAGCGGCTCCCTGCCCGTGTACCGGAGGCTTCCGATCGACTCGACGTCACGCCGGACCCCGGGACGGAATCCGGAATAGGGGAAGGGAGAGTTCTTCGCATACTTGTTCCGGACCGGCTGGGATACGAAGACGACGAGGTCCGAAGGCCGGGCCCCCCCGGGAATCGGCTCTGCCGTCACGATCAGGGCGAACTCTTTCAAACCCGTTTGGAATCGCGCTTTGCCGCTCTCCTCCCGGCTCCAGAGCTCGCCGAGGTTCTGCGCCACGCCGTCGCGCGTGACCGCCCACAGGACGTAGCTGTTGACCTGGCCGCCGAAAAGAACGGCGGGCTGCAAGCCGTGGAACTCGAGCTCGATCCGCGCCTGCGGTCCCTCGGCGCGCACCTCGGCCTCGAGCCTCGCCCCCGCGGGCGCATTTCTCATTGCGGCGAAGGGCACGTCGACGGTGCGCCTCTCGGGAAACTGGACGGTGTTGAGCGGAACATCCGCGGCAAGGAGCGGGGGCGTCGCTCCGACGAGCGTCAGGAACAACAGCGCGGCGAAAGGATTGCGTTTCATCGGAGGCCTCCTGTCGGATCGACCCAGCCCCCCGGCTGAACGCAGGCGCCGACTCACCGGGATCAGGGTCTGTCGATTCGGGAAGCAAGATGCGAGCCCAAGCGTTCCTGGCCACGTCGCGGACAGGCCAAACACCCGCCCGCAGCTCCGTGGATAGCCGATTTTCGGACCGACGGTGAACCGTTACGCAGTGAGCTTGAGCCGGCGGAGCAGGTCCTTGAAGCGGGGATCTGGCCGCAGATCGTCGAAAAAGGGGTCCACGTTCAGAAACACCATTCCCCAGGAGTGATCGTCGAACGCCCGCTCCAGCCAGGCAAGAGTCGATTCCCGATCGCCGAGGCTCTCAAAGAGAGTTGCGAAGTAGAACGGCAAAACGTATTGCTTTTCGGCGATGCGCTCGAGCTTGTCGATGATCGCAACGGCCTCGGTTCTCCCACCGCACCGCGCCAGTCCGGCGGCGTAGTAAAGCGCCAGCGGTGTTTCGGGGCCGAGCGCAAGCGCCTTCCGGAAATGAACGGCCGCTTCCTCATTCATTCCCCTCGCCAGATAGGCCAGGCCCAATCGCCCATGCGATGTCGCGAGACTTGGGCTGAGCTCAACCGCCCTGCGACCTGCTTCGATGGCCGCATCGAATTGACGCGCATAGACCAGGATGCGCGCGAAGTTCCACTGGATCACGGGAGCTAGCGGATCGAGCTCCGCCGCCTTCTTCATTTCCGCGATCGCCTCAGCGTGGCGAGATGTTGCCGAAAGTAACATCGCGTACCAGAAGTGGGCGGTGGCCGGGTAGCTCGGTTCGAGCTCGATCGCACGCTTGAACTCCCGTTCGGCAGCCCGCCAGTCCCAATCGTAATGCGTGGCGATCCACCCGAGGCTCGCGTGCGGATCCGCAAGATCTTCGTCGAGCTCGAGGGCTTTTGCCGCCGCGGCTCTGCCTCTTGGATACGCATCCTTCGGCGGCCGGACGCTGTAGGACGTCATCACGACGTAGCTGTCCGCCAGACCCGAATAAGCCAGGGCATAGGACGGATCCTTCTCGATCGCCGTGTTGAAGTATTGGATGGCCGTCTCGAGAACCTTTTCGTTTCTATGCTCGAAGTAATACCGGCCCTTGAGATACGCCTGATACGCCTCCGTGTTCTTCGTGGATCGCTTCGTCAATCGGTGCTTCTGTTCACCCGACAGGCGGATGCGCAATTTTTCGGAGATCTCTCGGGCGATCTCCTCCTGGACGGCGAGAATGTCCGTCATCTTCCGGCTGTAGTGATCGCCCCAAAGTTGCGCTCCGTTGCCGACGTCAACCAGGTCGGTCTGAATCGTCAGCGTGTTGCCCCGCTGGAGTACCTTGCCCGAAAGCACGGCTCTCACCCCGAGCTCGCGTCCCACCCTTTGAGGTTCGGCGTCCTTACCTTTGTAGCGGCCGGCGATCGTCCGCGCCGTGACGCGGAGGTTCGGCAGCTGCGAGAGACTGTTCGTGAGACTTTCGGTGATTCCCTCGCTCAAGTAGTCCGAGCCGGAATCTCCGCTCGCGTTGACGAACGGGAGAACCGCGAGCGAATCGATCGTAGGGGTGATCGGTCGCCGCAGGAGCCACACGCCTGCGGCAGCGGCTAGTGCGATCGCGAGCCCGCCAAGGAGCCAAGCTCGATTCCAACGGCGTCCCGAACCCGGGCCGAGGGCATGCGCCGCGGGCATCGAAACGTCCGAGAGAGCCTGAAGGTCGAAGGCGAGATCGTGCGCCGAATGAAACCGCTGCTCAGGATTCTTCTCGAGGCAATGGCGAACAATTCTGTCGAGACCGGGGGGTGCCTCACGGTTGGTCGCCGAGAGATCCGGCGGCTCTTTCATGAGGATCGCAGTCATCGTGTCCGCAGACGTGTCGCCTTGAAAAGCGCGCCGGCCCGACAACATCTCGTAGAGAATTGCGCCAAAGGAAAAGATGTCCGAGCGCGCATCGGCATCCCTGCCCCTCACCTGCTCTGGTGACATGTATCCGAGAGTCCCCAGCGCAACCCCGGGTGCGCTCCCGATAGTTGGAAGGTCGCTTGGGGGCGTCGAGGAGTCGCGGGGCTCCGTCAGCTTTGCCAGACCGAAGTCGAGGATCTTTACGCGCCCATCGTTGCTCACGAAGATGTTCTCGGGCTTTAAGTCTCGATGAACAATTCCCTTCTCGTGCGCTGCCGCGAGTCCGTCTGCGATCTGGAGCGCGTGTCCGAGTGCCCGCCGTGGCGTGAAAGCTCCTCCCGCGAGTCGGGCGCGCAGCGTCTCGCCTTCGAGGAGCTCGGAAACGATGTAGGGAACGCCGTCGCTGCTACCGATGTCATAGATCACCAGGATGTTCGGGTGGTTCAGGGAGCTCGCAGCCTCCGCTTCTTGCTCGAAGCGTCGCAACCGATCCGCATCCTTGGAGAACGAGGCGGGCAGGACTTTGATCGCCACGTCACGCTTCAACCGCGTGTCCCTGGCCCGGTAGACCTCGCCCATGCCACCCGCACCCAGCGGCGCAACGACTTCGTAGGGGCCGAGCCGGGAACCGGCGGGAAGCGGCAAGATGACCGGAATTCTACGCCGGGAGAAACCGCGGGTGGGCACTCAAGCGTGTGTGCGTCTCGAAAGACGGCAGGGTGGTTTATCTGGAGCGAACCGTTAGTCCGCGGCCTTTACGAAGCACCGGCTGGGCCTCTCCCGTCTTACTTCTTTTTCGAGGAGCTCTTCTTTTTGGGAACCTTGGCGCCGGCCTCCCGCGCTTCCGAGAGCCCGATCGCGATCGCCTGTTTCCGGCTCGTGACCTTCTTGCCCGAGCGGCCGGACTTCAACGTCCCGCGCTTCCTCTCGTGCATCGCCCGCTCGACCTTGCTCTGGGCCTTCTTGCCGTATTTCCGTCCGCCTGATTTCTTCTCGGCCACGATGTCTCCTTTCGCCGGTTTCCCGCTGCAAGGTGCGTTCCGGCTACCCAGCGGTCGCGAATACGCAACCCCCTTTGTCATCCTGAGCAAAGCGAAGGATCTGCCCTATGACTGGAGGGCCTTCGTGGTGCCCGCGCCGAGGAAGAGGGCAGATCCTTCGTCGCTGCGCTCCTCAGGGTGACAATGGGGGCGACCGCGGTACTCCGCGGCCAACAGACTTTGCGGGCCCTGAGATGAGGGTCCTGAACCACCTCGCGGATAATCCCATCTGACTGCCCGTAGCTCAGTTGGATAGAGCAACGGCCTTCTAAGCCGTAGGTCCCCGGTTCGAATCCGGGCGGGCAGGCCACGTCGCTTCCGCTTCGGCGGGACCTTGGCTTCGCCAACCGGCGATCGGCTCGGCCGGATGCGGTCTCGACCGATCGCCTGGTCCCTTCTACGCTCTCGCGACCGGGGCACGCAATAGTCAGGTGACTCTGCCTGGTCAGTTCTCTACCGCGGGGAGATCGAGCCGGGCCCGCATGCCGCCCGCGGCGGAGCGGTCGAGGGAGATCGAGCCGCCGTAGAGCTCCGCGAGCTCGCGCACGATGGCGAGGCCGAAGCCCGAGCCCGCCGCGGCTTCGTCCGCGCGGACGCCGCGCTGCAGGACGCGCTCCCACATCGCGGGATCGAGACCCGGGCCGTCGTCCTCGACGGAAATGGCGACGCGTCCGCCGGCCTGCTCGGACGCGACGGTGACGCGCGAGCGGGCCCACTTGCAGGCGTTGTCGAGCACGTTTCCGAGCATTTCGTCCAGGTCCTCTGCTTCTCCCCGAAACGCGTGGTCCGTCGGAACGCGAACGTCGACCGCCACGCCCCGCCCCGCGTGAAGCCGCAGCATCGTGCGCGCGAGGCCCTCCGCGGAGGCGCTCACCAGGCACCGCGCTCCGGGAGCGGCGCCGGAGCCCGCCGCCCGCGCGTGGACGAGGTGGTAGTCCACTTGTCGGTTCATCCTCTCGATCTGCTGCCGGATCGCATCGGCGAGATCGCGATTCCCGGAAGCCTCCGCGCGATCCGCCTCCTGCGCGAGGAGGGCGAGCGGGGTCTTCAGCCCGTGCGCGAGGTCGCCCGCCTTCGCGTGGGCTTTCCGAACGGCGGCCTCGCGATGGTCGAGCAGCTCGTTCAGGTCGTTGACGAGCGGCTGGACTTCCGTCGGGTAGGAGCCGTCGACGTGACGGCCCCGGCCCTGCCGGACCGCGGCGAGACGCGCCCGGAGCCGGTCGAAGGGTGACAGCCCGCGGCGGATCTGCAGGAGGCCGATGATGAGAAAGAGAAGCGCGACGCTTCCCACGAGAACGGCGGTGTCCGCATGAACAATCATCCGGTACTTTCGAATGAAGAGCACCGTCGCGATGTGCGTGAGTGCGAGCAGCCCCATCGCGCCCAAGAACAGCCCGAAGACGAGCCGCAGCCGGAAGGAACGGAGCGGATTCACGCGCGGCGCTCCGAGCCGACCCGGTATCCGAGCCCGCGCACGGTTTCGATCAAAGGAGCTCCGAGCTTCCGTCTCAAGCGCGCGACGAAGACTTCCACGGTGTTCGAGTCGCGGTCAGCGTCCTGCGAGTAGATGTGCTCCGTCAGCTCCGCCTGGGAGACGACACGTCCGGCGTGGTGCATCAGGTACGAGAGCACCCGGTACTCGTGGCTCGTGAGCTTGACGGCGACTCCGTCCACCGTGACCCGTGAGGCGCGAGGGTCCAGCGAGACCGCGCCGCAGCGCAGCTCGGGCGCCGCCTGACCGCTCGAGCGCCGGATCAGGGCGCGCAGACGCGCGAGCACCTCCTCCATCCGAAACGGCTTCACGACGTAATCGTCGGCGCCGCCGTCGATCCCCTGCACCTTCTCCGTCCAGCTGCCTCGGGCCGTCAGGACGAGGACGGGGAAGAGCACGCCGGCCTCCCGCCAACGCCGCAGCACCGTGAGACCGTCCACCCTGGGCAGCCCGAGGTCCAGAATCGCGGCGTCGTAGGCCTCGGTCTGGCCGAGGAAATCCGCCCGCGCTCCGTCGGAGGCGCGATCGACGGCGTACCCCGCTTCGGCGAGCGCGGCGGCGAGCCTCTCCGACAGCACTCGCTCGTCTTCGACGACCAGAATTCGCAGTCTGCTGCTCCTCTCGGCGCCGGTTGAGCGCGCCGACATTGTGCTGCAGGGAACCCGATTCCGCCTGAACGGCGGCTGAACGGAGGGTTCAGACCGGGTTCAGGCCCTCCTCGTTACTTTCGCCTGCGAAGACGAAAGGAGAACGACTTCCATGAGCATCGCAACGATCGAACGATCGCGGGACGAGGCCATCGTCCGCCTGGCCGGAATCGCGAAGATCTACGCGACTCCCGCCGGCGCATTCGTCGCGCTCCACGATCTCGACCTGGAGATCCGTTCCGGGGAGTTCGTCGCGGTGGTGGGCAAGTCCGGCAGCGGCAAATCGACGCTGTTGAACCTCGTTGGCGGCATCGACGAGCCCTCGTCGGGCGCCGTCGTCGTCGCGGGCACGGACATCGGGAAGCTGCGGCCGAATGCCCTGGCTTCCTGGCGGGGACGCACGGTGGGGTTCGTCTTTCAATTCTTTCAGCTGCTTCCCACACTGACTGTCGCGGAGAACGTCATGCTGCCTATGGACTTCTGCCGCACGTTCCCGGCTCGGGAGCGGCGCAGACGCGCCGTCGACCTGCTCGAGCGCGTGGGGGTCGCGGCGCAGGCGGACAAGCTGCCCTCCGCCCTGTCCGGCGGCGAGCAGCAGAGGGTGGCAATCGCGCGCGCGCTCGCAAACGAGCCCGCCGTCGTGCTCGCAGACGAGCCGACCGGGAACCTCGATTCCGTGACCGCGCGGACGGTGCTCGATCTCTTCCGGAGGATGTCCGCCGCCGGGACGACCGTCGTGATCGCGACGCACGAGCGGGACATCGGGCGAATCGTCGACCGGACGGTCGAGCTCGCGGACGGCCGCGTGACGGGCCTCGCGTCGCCACCTGCCGGAGCGGAGACCGCGCAATGACTGCCTCGACATCCAAGATCTTCCGGGACTTCTGGCAGGAGCGGACCCGCACGGTTCTCGTCGTGCTCGCGGTCGCGCTCGGGCTCGCGGGGTTCTCCGCCGTGCTCGGTACCTGGGCGATCCTCGACCGCGAGCTCGACCGGGGGTACCTCGCGACGAATCCCGCCTCCGCGACGCTGCGCACGGACGCCGTCGACGACGACCTCCTGCGGGAGGTCCGGTCCCGCCGCGGCGTCGCCGACGCCCAGGCGCGGCGGGTGGTGACCGGGAGACTCCGGACTCCCTCCGGCGAATGGCGCGGCCTGACGCTCTTCGTCGTCAAGGACTACGGAAACGTCCGGATCAGCACGGTCGTGCGCGAGAAGGGAGCGTGGCCCCCGGGTCCCGGGGAGATGTTGATCGAGCGCGACGCATTTCAGGTGGCGCGAGCCCGCATCGGCGACAGCGTCACCGTGCGGACGGCGCGGGGCGCGGAGCGGCCCCTCCGCGTCGTGGGGGGCGTCCACGACGTCGGGCAGGCGCAGGCGCGCATGGAAAACATCGTGTACGGCTACATCACTCTCGACACTCTCGAGCTTCTCGGCGAGAACCCGTCTCTCGATCAGCTGCAGATCCTCGCCGCGGGGAACCGGTTCGACGAGAAGCACGTCCAGGCGGTGGCGGCGGACGTCAAGGCGCTCCTCGAAAGCCGCGGCCATCCCGTGCGGCGCGTCGACGTCCCGAAGCCCGGACGCCATCCGCACGCGGACATCATGGGCCTGCTTCTCCTCGGAATGGCCGTGTTCGGGTTCGGGGTCCTCCTCCTTTCCGGGATTGTCGTGATCAATCTCCTCGCGGCCTTGATGGCGGCTCAGGTCCGGCAGATTGGCGTGATGAAGACGGTCGGAGGGAAGCGGCGCCAGATCGCGCGAATCTACCTGGGCCAGGCGTTGCTGCTCGGGGGCGCCTCAGTGCTCCTCGCGCTTCCCGCGGGAGTCGCCGGGAGCCGCCTGTTCGCCTCGGCGATGGCCGTGTTCCTGAACTTCGACCTCACGAGCTTCGCCATCCCCGCGTGGGTGTATCTCTCGCTCGCCGCCGTCGGACTGATCGTCCCCGTGCTCGCGGCGGCATGGCCGGTCTGGAGCGGCAGCGGCATCACCGTCGCGCGCGCTCTCGCGGACACTGGAACGGCCGGCGCTTCTTTCGGCGCGAGCCGCTTCGACCGGCTCATCGCGGGAATTGGGGGCCCCGCGCGCCCCGTCCTGCTCGCCATCCGCAACACGTTCCGGCGGAGGACGAGGCTCGTCTTGACCGTCGCCACGCTCGCGGCGGGCGGGATCTTTTTTCTCTCGGCGTTGAACACGCGCGCCTCGATGATCTCGACCCTCGACCGGCTCTTCCGCGGCAAGAACTTCGACCTGACGGTCAGCCTCGCCGGCATCTACCGGACGGACTCGGTCGAGCGCGCGGTCCGAAAGACTCCGGGCGTGCGGGGGTTCGAGGGGTGGGTCACCACGGAGGGCTCACTCCCTGTCGGAGCAGCCGGGGCGGCCGGGGCCGCCGCCGCTCCGTCCGGACCCGCGTCCCACGGGGGCGGGAGCGCGGCCATGCACGGAAGCGGCGGAGCAAGCGGCCCGCACGGCGGAGGCGGCGTCGGGACGGACCGGTTCGTCGCGATCGCGCTCCCCGCCGGAACGAAGATGCAGCGGTTCGACCTCGTGGCCGGGCGCGGGCTCGCCGCCGGCGACACGAACGCGATCGTGGTCAACGGCGCGTTCGCGGCGAAAAGCCCCGAAATGCGTCTCGGAAATACCGTCCCGCTCTCTCTCGGCCACGGATCCATGCCCTGGCGGATCGTCGGCATCGTCCGGGAGCCGTTCTCACCGCCCGTGGCTTACGTGCCGAAGGGTTACGTCGACGAGCTCGGCGGATTGCAGGGGATGACGAACAGCCTCCGTGTCGCGGTCGCTCCCGCCCGAACCGGCCGCGAGTCGATCGAGCGCATCAAGGCGGCCCTGGAGCGCAACCTCGAGGCCGAGGGCGTGAGAGTCGTCGGCACTCTTTCGAAGGCGGACAGCCGGTTCGGTTTCGACCAGCACATGGTGATGATCTACGTCTCCCTGATCGTCATCTCGGCGGTCATCGCCGGCATCGGCGGCCTCGGGCTGATGACGACGATGAGCCTGAACGTGCTCGAGCGGCGTCGCGAGATGGGAGTTCTCCGCGCGATCGGCGCCACCCCGACGGCCGTGTGGGTGATCGTGGTCGCCGAGGGCGCCGTGATCGGCGCTCTGAGCTGGGCGCTCGCCGCCGCCGCCGCGTGGCCCGTGAGCCGGGCGATCGGCAATCTGATGACGAGCCTGATCTTCAAGTCCGGGCTCGATTCCTCCTTCGAGCCGATGGGGCTCGTCGTCTGGGCGGCCGTGTCGCTTCTCCTGGGCGCCGTTTCGAGCTTCCTTCCTGCGTGGCACGCGTCGAAACGTCCGGTCCGCGAAGCGCTGGGCTACGAATGAGACTTTTCGAAAGGGTCCTTCATGCGTGAGAGAAGATTCTGGACCGTGATCGCGATTGTCGTGGTCGCCGTGGTTCTCCTCGTCCTGGGCGGCGGCCGCTGGCTCTGGCACGCCCTGCTGGCCATGCACGGCAGGCACTAGGCGGAGCCGGGCGAGAGAGAATCTGTCGCAGTCGACAGCCCGCCGCCCGGCTCCGAAATCCGAGAATCCAAAGTTTTCTCGGCTGGGTGAGGTGGAAGGCGTGGACGGGCATGAGAGTCGCATGACGATAAGCGGGGGTACTGTCCGATGATTCGAAAGCTTTCCCAGGGCGGGTATCGCCTCTACTCGCGCAAGAAAGACCCGAAGACCGGAAAGCGCAAGAACCTGGGCACGTTCAAGAGCCGGGCGGCGGCCGAGAAGCACGAGCGCGCCGTTGAGTTCTTCAAGCGCGCCTAGGGAAGATGTTGAAGATCCGGTCGATCGACGACGATGGTCCCGACCGGCGCATCTACTCCGTCACCTCGGACGGGAACCCGGTCGGGCCCGAAGTCCTCACGGACATCGCGCGGATTGCGGGACGGCTCCTCGCCGAGAACGAGCTGAAGGGGACGTACCGCGCCCTGGAGAGCGCCCTCGTGCTGGACCTGGCGGCCGCGCAGCGCTCCTTCTTCCACGACGGGATCGTCTTCGCGGCTCTGGACGCGGTGAACGACCCGGTGAGGAACCCCACGCTGACGCGCCTCGATCCGCTCGGCTGAGCGACTCTCCGACTACCGGCTCGCGACGTCAGCCCGTCTTCTTCCTCACGAGCATCATGCCGTCCCGCACCGTCATCAGGACCTTCTCGACGCGCTGGTCCTGGGCGACCCGGTCGTTGAGAGCGACGATCGCCCGATCCGTTTCCTCCTTCGGCTCGAGCACCTTTCCGCTCCAGAGGACGTTGTCGACGACGATGAGACCGCCGGGCGAGAGGAGGGGAACGACGGCGTCGTAGTAGGCGGTGTAGTTCTGCTTGTCGGCGTCGATGAAGACGAAGTCGAGCGGACCCGCCAGAGCGCGGATCGTCTCGAGGGCCGGGCCCATCCGGACCGTGATCTTGCGGCCGTGCGGGCTCTTCGCGAAGTACCGGCGCGCGATCTCCTCCGCCTTCGGGTCGACGTCGCACGTGACGAGCTCGCCGTCGTCGGGCAACCCCGCGGCGATCATGAGCGCCGAATAGCCCGTGAACATTCCGATCTCGAGAGCGCGCCGCGCGCCGGAGATCTCGACGAGCATCCGCAGGAGCCGCCCCTCGACGGCGCCGACCTGCATGCCGGGAGAGGACATCGCCCGATATGTCTCGTCGCGAAGCTCCTCGAAGATCGGCTCCGGGCGTTCGGTGTGGGACTCGGCATAGCGGTCGATGTCCTCGGGGACGATGTTCGCCACGGGCAGACTCTAACCGCTCCTCTTTGCCGCCCCGCGCACGAGCCTCTCCGAATCGATGATGGCCCGGCGGTGCTTTCCGCGTCCGATCTCCCCGGCGGGGTCGTACGCGATGACCTCGAACGCCCAGGCCTTTCCCTCGCGTCCGATGTACCGGGCCGTTGCCCGCACCCGGACCCCGGGCGGCGTCGCGGCCGTGTGGACGACGTCGACGAGCACGCCGACGGAGAGCTCGCCCGGCGCGAGCACCGGCGACAGCACCCGGGCCGCAGCGAGCTCCATCAGCGCCACCATCCGCGCCGTCGAGAAGACGTCGGGAAAGGTACCGGAGTGTCCGTCTGAGAGCCGGCTCGCGAGGTCGGAGTCCTGGACGATCCAGCTCGCATCCGCTTCCGATCCAACGGCAATGTCCGTCATGGGTTTCAGGCGAGGAACCGGCTCGCGGCGAGCAGCGCCACGCCGAGGAGGCCGAGGTAGACCGCAAACGGCTTCAATGTGTGCGTCTTCAGGTACCGGAGCAGGAACTCGACGGCGATGTAGCCGAAAACAGCGGACGTGACGAACCCGGCCGCGAGCGCCGCCGCGCCGATCGACGGGGCGTGCTCCTTGCGAAGGTCGAGGAGCGCCTTCGCGCCGGCGCCGAGGATGATCGGAAGAGCGAGGAGGAAGGAGAACCGCGTTGCTTCCTCGCGGCGCAGCCCCCGGAGTCGGCCCGTGGCGATCGTCATGCCCGACCGGGAGAGCCCCGGGAAGAGCCCAGCCGCTGCCTGCGCGAGCCCGACGAGAAGCGCGTCTCCGAGGTTGATGCGTGAGAGGTCGCGCTCGCTCGTGCGGCGGGACGCGCCGATCCTCTCGGAAACGAAGAAGAAGGCGCAGGCGGCGATCATCGCGATTCCGATGGTCGTCAACGAGCGAAGCGATTCGAGGCGCTTCAAGAGAAAGAGTCCTGCGAGGACTCCGGGCACCGTGCCGACGATGATCGGAACGACGAGCGCGCGGTCGGTTTCGTTCAGCGGCGGCTTGCCGGCCACGACTCGGAGCGCCTCGCCGGCTACGCCGATCAGGAGGCGCCACGTCGCCACGATGAGCGCGAGCGACGTCCCGAGGTGCAGCACGAGGTCGAAGGGGAGAGAGAGCTCCACGTCGCGGATTCCGAGCGCCCACTGGGCGAGCCAGAGGTGCGCCGTGGAAGAGATCGGAACGAACTCGGTCAGGCCCTGGACGATTCCGAGGAGGATCGCATGGGTTACCGGCATCGGCGCGGAGAGTAGCAAACGTCGGCCGGGCGGTGCCCGGCCTCCCGCGGCGCGGGCCTCCTCCCTCGGTTACTTCGGGAGACTTCCCGCGCCGCGGAATCCCCTCACCCAGCCTCTCCCCCGCGCCCGGGGGAGAGGAGTAGGCCAGACGCTATTTGGACTGCTGAGAGGGCTTCGTTTCTCCTCCGCCGAAAACCAGCGACGTCCCCGCCGGAAGGTCGGCCGTGCTCCAGCCTCCGCCGAGGGCTTTGATCAGGTTGACGCTTGCCGCCATCCGGCGGGTGAGGAGGTCGACGGCAATCCGGGCGTTCACGAGGGCTACGGACTGCGCGGTGGTCACTTCGAGATAGCTCGTGATTCCCCCGTCGTAGCGCGAGCGCGCGAGCTCGAGGTATCGGTCCGCGGCGGCGGCGGCGTCCGCCTGCTGGGCCGCTTCGATGGAAAGCAGGCGCAGCGCCGAGAGGTTGTCCTCGACCTGCTGGAACGCGGTCAGGACGTTCAGCCGGTACACGGCGACCGACGCGTCGTACGCTGCTTGCGTCTGCGCCTTGATGGCGCGGCGGCGGCCGCCATCGAAGATCGTCTGCAGGATCGCCGGCCCGATCGACCAGAAGCGCGCGGGCAGGGTGAACCAGTCGGCGAGCCTTCCCCCCTGATAGCCTCCGGCGGCTTCGAGCAGCAGGCGCGGGAAGAACGCCGCCGTGGCGACGCCGATCTGCGCGTTTGCGGCGGCCACCCGCCGCTCCGCCGCCGCGATCTCGGGACGCCGCTCGAGCAGCTCCGAGGGAATTGCCACGGGGATGGGCGGCGGAACGGGGACCGCGGCGGCCGGCGCGATCGTCAAGAGCGCCGGCGGCTTGCCGATCAGAATCGCTATGGCGTGCTCGAACTGCGCGCGCTGCACGTCGAGCTCGGTGGACTGGGCACGGGTGGTGTAGAGCTGCGTCTCCGCCTGCGCGACGTCGACGCCGGAGACGACTCCCTGGTTGTGCCGGTTCACCGTGAGCTGGAGGGCTTTCTCGTAGGCCGCGGCGTTCGAGTCGAGGATCTGCTTCTGCGCGTCGAGCCCGCGAAGCTCGAAATAGTCGGCGGCGAGCTCCGCGTGCATCGCGAGGCGGACGCTCTCGAGGTCCGCCGCGCTCGCCTGCGCGGAGGCGACGTTCGCCTCGACGTTGCGCCGGATGCGTCCGAACACGTCGAGCTCCCACGAGAAATCGACGGGAAGCGAATACACGGTGACGGGACCCGAGGCCCCAACCGCGCGGGAGAACGAGCTCTGAGAGCGCGTGACTCCCGGCGAGGTCGTCAGCGTCGGGAAGAAATCGGCTCGCGCGATGCGGACCGCGGCGCGCGCCCCCCGGAACTGCGCTTCCGCCTGGGCGATGGTCTGGTTCGAGACGTCGACCTGTTCCTCGAGCGCATTCAGCTCCGCGTCGCCATAGATCTCCCACCACTTCCCGCGGATCGCGGCGTCGCGCGGCTCGGAGGATTTCCACTGGCCGGCCGTGGCCGCGGCGGCCGCCGCGATCTCTTTGTACTCGGGGGAGAGCGGTGCCTCGGGCCGCTCGTACGCGGGGCCCACGGCGCAGGAGGTCGCGAGGAGGGCGGCGCAGGCGCCGAGAAGAGAGGCCGCTCGTCGAATCATGCCTTTCCTCCAGCGGGTGCGGGGGCCGGCGGGCCCGGTGGGGCAACCGTCGACGCGGCGGTGCCATGCCGCCGCCGGCTGCCGAGCCGCAGCCGCAGGCGGTCGAGATACAGGTACACGACGGGGGTCGTGTAGAGGGTGAGCATCTGGGAAAAGATGAGTCCGCCGACGATCGCGATGCCGAGAGGCCGGCGGAGCTCGGCGCCCGTTCCGTTGCCGAGCGCGAGGGGAAGGCCGCCGAGCAGCGCCGCCATCGTCGTCATCGTGATGGGACGGAAGCGAAGGAGGCACGCCTGAAAGATGGCCTCCTCCGGCCCCTTGCCCTGGTTCCGCTCCGCTTCGATCGCAAAGTCGATCATCAGGATGGCGTTCTTCTTGACGATCCCGATCAGGAGAATGATCCCGATGAGAGCGATGACCGAGAGGTCGTTCTTGGTGATCAGCAGGGCGAGGAGCGCGCCCACGCCCGCTGAGGGAAGCGTCGAAAGGATCGTGAGCGGGTGAATCAGGCTCTCGTACAGGATGCCGAGGACGATGTAGACGACGAGCAGCGCGGCGGCGATCAGGATGGGCTCGTTGGCGAGAGACGCCTGGAACGCCTGGGCCGTGCCCGCGAAGCTCCCGCGAACCGTCGTGGGCACACGCAACTCCGCCTGGGCGCGCTGGATCGCGTCCACGGCCGTCCCGAGGGCCGTTCCGGGCGGGATGTTGAACGAAAGGGTCACCGAGGGGAACTGCGCGGAGTGATTGACGGTCAGCGGAGACGTCTTCGTTTCGAGGTGGGTGAACGCCGCGAGCGGGATCATGCCGCCCGTCGTCGACTTGACGAACACGGATTTCAAGCCCTCCGGGTTCTGCCAGAACTGCGGATCCACGGTCATGACCACGTGGTACTGGTTCAGCTGCGTGTACATCGTCGAGACCTGCCGCTGGCCGAAGGAGTCGTAGAGCGTGCTGTCGATCGCCTGGGGAGAGACTCCGAGCCGCGCCGCCGTCTCGCGGTCGATCGCGAGGTACACCTGGAGCCCGCGGTTCTGCTGGTCACTGTTGACGTCGGTCAGCTCGGGAACCCGGCGGAGCCTCTGAAGAACGCGGGGCGCCCAGGCAAACAGCTCGTTGGAGTCGTCAGACTGAAGCGTGTACTGATATTGCGAAGCGCTCGGACGACCTCCGATCCGAAGGTCCTGCACGGGCTGAAGGAAGAGGGCCGCGCCGGGAACGTGCGACAGCGTGGCCCTTAGCCGCGCGACGATCTGGTCGGCGCTGACGTTCCGGTTCTCCTTCGGCTTCAGTGCTACGAACATCCGGCCCGAGTTGGAGTTGCCCCCCAGAAACCCGTTCGCGCTCTCGACGGCCGGGTCTTTCATGACGACGTTCACGAACTGCGTCATTTTCCTTTGCATCGCCTGGAACGAGGTGTCCTGGTCCGCTTGAATCGACCCGGTCAGACGGCCGCCATCCTGCTGTGGAAAAAACCCCTTGGGGACCTTCGCGTAGAGGTACACGGTCGCGACCATCGTCGCGATGGTGACCATGAGAGTCAGCGGCTGGTGCCGGAGGACCCATCCCAGAGAGCGGCGGTACGTGTCGAGGATCCGGTCGAACGCGCGCTCGCTCGTCCTGAAGAACCGGCCGTGCCTGCGTTCGCGCTCCGGCCGCAGCAGCTTCGCGCACATCATCGGCGTCAAGGTCAACGAAATGACCATGGAGACGGCGATTGCGATCGAAAGCGTCACCGCGAACTCCCGGAAGAGGCGTCCGACGATCCCGCCCATGAGAAGAATCGGGATGAACACGGCGATGAGGGAGACGCTGATCGTCAGAACGGTGAATCCGATCTCTCTCGCGCCGACCAGCGCCGCCTCGAGGGGAGTCTTTCCCTCCTCCAGGTGCCGTGTGACGTTCTCGATCACCACGATGGCGTCGTCGACGACGAACCCGGTCGCAACGGTGAGCGCCATGAGGGAGAGATTGTCGAGGCTGTAGCCGAGCAGGTACATTGCTCCGAACGTTCCGATGAGCGAGACGGGCACCGCGACGCTCGGGATGAAGGTCGAGCGCAGGTTGCGGAGGAAGAGGAACACCACGAGGATCACCAGCGAGATCGAGATCGCGAGGGTGATCTCGACGTCGCGGACCGAGGCGCGGATCGTCCGCGTCGCGTCGATCGACACGGCCAGGTTCATCGTGGGCGGAATGGATGCCTGCATCTGCGGGAGGATCGCCCGGATGCGATCGACCGTCTGGATGATGTTCGCTCCCGGCTGGCGGAAGATGATGAGGATGATCGCCGGCTTGCCGTTGGAAAGGCCGGCGGTGCGGATGTCCTCGACCGAGTCGCTGACTTTGGCGACGTCGGACAGCCGAAGCGCGGATCCGTTCATGTACCGAACGACGAGCGACTGGTAGTCCTCCGCCTTGAAGAGCTGATCCGTCGTCGCGAGCGAATACGCCTGCCTCTCGTCCCCGAGGGATCCTTTGGGACGGTTCGTGTTCGCCGTGGCGAGCGTCGTCCGGATGTCGTCAAGCCCCAAGCCGTTGTTGTTGAGCGCCGTCGGGTTGACTTCGACGCGGACGGCGGGAAGCGCGCCGCCTCCGACGATGACCTGTCCCACCCCGCGCAGCTGGGAGAGCTTCTGCTGAAGGACGGAGGAGGCGATGTCGTACATCCGCGCGCGCGGGACGATGTCGGAAGTCAACGACAGGAGCATGACCGGAGCGTCCGCCGGGTTCGCCTTGCGATAATTCGGGTTGTTCGGAAGGTTCGCCGGGAGCTGTCCCCGCGCGGCGTTGATCGCCGCCTGGACGTCGCGGGCGGCGGAGTCGATGTTGCGGTTCAAGTCGAACTGCAAGGTGATGTTCGTCGAGCCGAGCGAGCTCGTCGAGGTCATCTCCGTGATCCCGGCCATCCGTCCGAACTGGCGCTCGAGCGGGGTGGCGACCGAGGATGCCATCGTCTCCGGCGAAGCGCCCGGCAGGTTGGCGTTGACGTTCAAGGTCGGAAACTCGACCTGGGGAAGGGGAGAGACGGGGAGAAGCCGGAAGGCGATCGCCCCGGCGAGGGCGATCGCGACGGTCAGGAGCGTCGTCGCGATCGGACGCCGGATGAAGGGCTCCGAAAGGTTCCGCGCGCTCACGCGCCGCCGCTCCCCGCCGGAGCCGGGGCGGGCACGGCGGGCGCCGGGCCCTGGGCCGGGGCGCGGCCCTTTCCGGAGACCCGGAGCGCGAGGCGGTCGAATGCCAGATAGATGACCGGGGTCGTGTAGAGGGTCAGGAGCTGGGAAAAGAGCAGCCCGCCCACGATCGCGATGCCCAGGGGGCGGCGCAGCTCGGATCCGATGCCGGAGCCAAGCGCGAGCGGAACGCCCGCGAACAGCGCCGCCAGCGTCGTCATAAGGATCGGCCGAAAACGCAGCTTCGCCGCCGTGAAGATCGCTTCCTCGGGCGGCTTCTTCTCCTTGCGCTCGGCCTCGAGAGCGAAGTCGATCATCATGATGGCGTTCTTCTCGACGATTCCGATGAGCAGGATGATCCCGATGAGGGCAATGACGGAGAAATCCGTGCGGCAGATCATCAGAGAGAGGAGAGCGCCCACTCCGGCGGAGGGAAGCGTCGAAAGAATCGTCACGGGGTGGATGTAGCTCTCGTAGAGGATCCCGAGAAGGATGTAGACGGTGATGATCGCCGCGAGAATCAGGAGCGGTGTGTTCGTCAGAGAGGCGCGGAACGCTTCCGCCGTTCCCTGGAATCCCGCCTGAATACTCGCGGGAAGCCCGATCTCCTCCTTCGCCTTTTCGATCTCCCGGACCGCTTCCCCGAGCGACGCGTTGGGCGCGAGGTTGAACGACACCGTGACGACGGGAAACTGCCCCTGGTGGTTGACCGCCAGCGGCGCCGAGTGGGTCTGGAGGGTCGTGAAGGAGTCGAGCGGGACGGCGCCTCCGGCTGAGGAGCGCAGATACACCTTGTTCAGGTGCTCCGGGCTCTTCTGGAAGGCGGGCTGCCACTCGAGCACCACGCGGTACTGGTTGAGCTCCGTGAACATCGTCGAGATCTGCCGCTGGCCGAACGCGTCGTAGAGCGCGTCGTCGAGCATCTGCGGCGTGATGCCGAGGCGAGACGCCGTGGTGCGGTCGAGCACGATGCGCGCCTCGAGCCCCGCGTTCTGCTGGTCATCGGCGACGTCGCGGAGCGCGGGAATGCGGCGGAGCCGCTCGACGAGCCGCGGCGTCCACACGGCGAGCTCCTTCGAGTCGGGATCCTCGAGCGTGTACTGGTACTGGGTGCGGCTCACCCGGTCTTCCACCGTCAGGTCCTGGACCGGCTGCATGAAGAGGGTGATGCCCGTGACGTTCGCGAGCTTCGGCTGCAGGCGGCGGACGACGTCCAGCGCCCCGACGCCCCGTTCCTCGAGGGGCTTCAGATTGATCTGGATGCGGCCGCTGTTCATCGTGGCGTTCGTGCCGTCGATTCCGATGAAGGATGAAATGCTCGCGACGGCCGGGTCTTTCAGGATCTCGCGGCCGAGCGCCCGCTGCCGCTCCGCCATCGCGGGGAACGACACCGTCTGTTCCGCTTCCGAGATGCCCAGGATGACCCCCGTGTCCTGAACGGGGAAGAACCCCTTCGGGATCACGAGGAAGAGGAGGAACGTGGTGACGAGGGTCGCGCCGGCGACGACGAGAGTTGCCGTCTGGTGCCGGAGCACCCATGCGAGCGTCCGTCCGTAGAACTCGATGACGTTCACGAACACGCGTTCGGAGGCCTTGTAGAAGCGGCCCTGCTCCGATGGTTTGCGATGTTTCAGGAGCTTCGCGCACATCATCGGCGTGAGCGTGAGCGACACGACGGCCGAGAGGAGGATCGTCACCGAGAGGGTGACGGCGAACTCCCGGAAGAGCCTCCCGACCACATCCGCCATGAAGAGGAGAGGGATCAGCACGGCGATGAGCGAGACCGTCAGCGACAGGATCGTGAACCCGATCTGCTCCGAGCCCTTGAGCGCGGCCTGAAGCGGGTCCTCCCCCTCCTCGATGTACCGCGAGATGTTCTCGATCATGACGATCGCGTCGTCGACGACGAACCCCGTCGAGATCGTCAGAGCCATCAGAGTCAGGTTGTTGAGGCTGTAGCCCAGCAGGTACATGACGCCGAAGGTCCCAACGAGCGAGAGCGGGACGGCGACGCTCGGGATGATCGTCGCGGCCAGCGTCCGCAGGAACAGAAAGATGACCATCACGACGAGCGCGATCGTCAGCATCAGTTCGAACTCGACGTCCCGGACCGAGGCGCGGATCGTCGCCGTGCGGTCGGTCAGGATCGTGACCCCGATGGCGGAGGGGAGGGAGGCGCGCAGCTGCGGCAACAGCGCCTTGACCCGGTCGACGACCGCGATGATGTTCGCGCCGGGCTGCCTCTGGATGTTCAGGATGACGGCCGGTACGTCGTTCATCCAGGCCGCCTGCTTCACGTTCTCGGTGTCGTCGATGACGTCGGCGATGTCGGAGAGCCTGACGGGAGCGTTGTTGCGGTAGGCGACGATGAGCGGTTTGTACTGCCGGCTCGACAGCAGCTGATCGTTCGCCGCGATCGAATAGGACTGCCGCGCGCCGTCGAAGGTGCCCTTCGCCTGGTTCACGTTCGACTGGGCGATCGCGAGCCGGACGTCCTCCATCGTCATGCCGTAGGAGGAGAGCGCGGTCGGGTTGACCTGCACCCGGACGGCCGGTTTCTGGCCGCCGCTGATCGACACGAGGCCGACGCCGGGCAGCTGCGAGATCTTCTGCGCGAAACGCGTGTCGGCGTAATCCTCGACCTTGGAGAGCGGCAGCGTGTCCGACGTGAGGGCGAGCGTGAGGATCGGTGCGTCCGCGGGGTTCGTCTTGCTGTAGATGGGCGGGTTCGGCAGGTCGCGCGGCAGGAACGTTCCGGAGGCATTGATCGCGGCCTGAACCTGCTGCTCCGCGACGTCGATGTTCAAGTCGAGCGCGAACTGCAGGGTGATGACGGAGGAGCCGTCCGAGCTCGTCGAGGTCATCTGGTTCAACCCGGGCAGCTGGCCGAACTGGCGCTCGAGCGGCGCCGTCACCGCAGACGCCATGACCTCCGGATTGGCGCCCGGGTAGAAGGTCACGATCTGTATGGTCGGATAGTCGACCTGGGGCAGCGCCGAGACGGGCAACTGGCGAAACCCGATGATTCCCGCAAGAAGCAACCCCGCCATCAGGAGCGAGGTGGCGATCGGCCGGAGGATGAACGGGCGAGACGGGCTCATCGGCCTCGCGGCGCCGGAGGGTTGCCCTGACCGGCGCCCGGAGGAGTCCCGTTCCCGGCGCCTCGTCCGGCGCCCCCCGCCCGACCCGCCGGGCCTCCGGGCCCGCTTCCCGGCGCGTTGACCGCCACCTTCGAGCCCTGCTGGAGCTTGTCGACGCCGTCGATCACGACGACCTCCCGCTCGGCGACGCCCTGCCGGATCACCGTGTCGTCCCCCTGCGTCAATTGAACGGCGACGTTGCGCATCTCGACGGTCGAATCGGGCTTCACGACGTACACGAAGACGTTCTGCGGGCTGCGCTGGAGCGCGGCGGTCGGGATGATCACAACCCCGTGAAGGGTGTCCACGAGGAGACGCGCGTTCACGAACTGGTTCGAATACAGGGCGCCGGTCTCATTCTGGAAGATCGCCTTGATCTTGACCGTGCCCGTGTTCGGGTCGATCTGGTTGTCGACCGCGAGCAGCGTGCCGACCGCGAGCCGGTTCTTGAGCTCGCGGTCCCACGCTTCAACGGGGAGCTTCGTGCCCTTTGCCATGCGCGAGAGCACGGGCGGCAGCTGGTCGGCGGGAATGGTAAACACGACCGTGATCGGCTGCAGCTGCGTGATGACGACGATTCCGTTGGCGTCGCTCGCATGAACGATGTTGCCCGGATCGACGAGCTTCAAGCCGACGCTGCCGGAAATCGGCGCCGTGACGCGGCTGTAGGTCAGATTGAGCTTCGCGCTGTCGACCTGACCCTTGTCGGTCGAGATTGCGGCCTCGAACTGGCGGACTGCTGCGTTCTGGGTGTCGAGCTGCTGTTTCGGGATAGCGTCCTGTTTCGCCAGGATCTGGTAGCGCTGGAGGTCGATGAGCGCGTTCTGGAGCGCGGCCTGGTCCCGGGCCATCTGCCCCTCGGCCTGGGTGAGCTGCACCTGGAACGGTCGCGGGTCGATCTCGGCGAGCAGATCTCCCTGCTTGACGAGCTGCCCCTCACGGAACGCGATGCGGATCAACTGCCCGTCGACCCGGCTGCGAACGGTGACTGTGTTCACGGCCGCCACCGATCCGAGGCCGGTCAGGTAAACGTCGAGATCGCCGCTCCGCGCCGCCACCCCGGTAACGGGAATCTGCCGGTTGGCCATCTGCGTCCGGGCCTTCTTGTCGTCCGCGGCTTTTTTCTGAGTGGATCCGGTCCGGAAGAGGACGATGGCGAGAACGACCGCGGCGGCTGCGGCGACCCACGGCCAGCGCCGGCGCTTCGGTCTCGGCCTCGAGGAGTCCCGCGGATCCGACTCGGGCGTCGGCGCGGCCGGCTCATCCCGTTTGGGCGCCGGAGGCGCGGGCACCTTCCGCGCGCGCGGGGGCTCGGGCTCGGTGATCGTCGCGTCCGTTGCCATCCTTGGATCGCCCTTTCTCGTCGCCCATAACGCGTCCGGCGCGCGGATCTTCCGTGGCGAGATCATTCCTCGCGACGGTTCTCCCCTGCCGGGGACGGCGCGGACCCCGGCCCGAATTACGAAGTATCTTCGATTCCGGGAATCGCTCGCCGGCTCAGATCCCCGGTGTCGGCGTCCCCTGAGGGGGCCCCGGCGCGGGATTCGCCGGCGTGGAGCTTCCTCCGGAAGGCGCCGGCGGACCAGGCGCGGGATTTGCCGGCCGGGAAGAGGTCCCCGCGGACGGGGTGGGGGGGCCCGGCGAAGGGTTGGCGGGAGTGCTCGTGCTCCCGCTGCAGCCGGCGGCGGCCGCCGCGCAGCAGAGAACGAGGAGGCCCAAGAGGCGGGTTTTCATCGTCATGCTCCTGCCGCGCGCTGTGCAATTCCGGGACCGCCTGCCGGGCCGGGAAATCAGCGGAGGATCCACTCCACGGCGATCCGGCCGTCGCGGACTTCCAGAACCCGGATGGACGAACGGGTGGTCCCGGCCCTCGTCGATGTCTCACGGACGACGGTCAGATTCCCTTCCGTCATGGTCTCCGTGACGCGGACGCGCGCGTCCGGAGCCATGGAGAAGGAACGCGCGTACGCCTCCCGAATCGAAGGGGAGCCGGTTTCCCGCAGGCGGTCCGGAGGTTCAAAGATGCGGGCGTCGGGAGCATAGAGCGCTGCGAGGGCGGAGAGGTCGTGGCGGTTGAAAGCGTCCTCGCGGGCATGCGCCACGGCCTCGGGTCCCGGCGGC
>JALZAT010000022.1 GCA_030948185.1 Acidobacteriota bacterium | reverse complement strand
CGCTTGACTCGGGCGGCCTCCGGACCGGAGCGGCTCTCCGCCGCTACTGCTTGAGCGGTCCGCTCGGCCGCGCTTGACTCGGGCGGCCTCCGGACCGGAGCGGCTCTCCGCCGCTACTTCGCCTCGTCCCATGCCGACCCCGCGTTCGCCTTGAACCGATCCTTGTATCCGTTCCACCCCTTGTATGCGGGGAGGTCCACGTCGCGAAGGAAATCTTCCTTCGACTTTCCCGCGGCGCGCGCCTTCGTGGCGGCGTCGAGAACGTCGGCGATGTACTGCCGGAACGCTTTCAGCCCGTTGAGGTCGGTGACCTCTCCATGGCCGGGAATCACGGCGGTGTCCGCGGAAACCTTCGACGTCGCTTTGTCGAGCGCGGCGAGGTATCCGCGCACGGAGCCTCCGCTCGACACGTCGATGAACGGGACTACCTGGTTGAAGAAGTCGTCCCCCATGTGCAGGACCCTGGCCTTCTCGAAGAAGACCACGCTGTCGCCGTCCGTGTGGGCGGGCGGCAAGTGCCATACGTGGATCGTCTCGTCCCCCATGTGGATCTTGAGCCCCGAGTCGAAAGTCATGACCGGCGCGGCGATGTCCTCGACCCGGACCGTCTTCGCCCAGGCGATCTGATCGCTCAACATCTTGGCCATCTGCTCGTTGCCCGCCTTCTTCGCGTCCTCGAGCATCGCCGGATACTTGCTCTGGATGTCCGCAGGGCTCGCGAGCATCCGGGTGCGCACGTTGTCGTGCGCCACGATCATCGCGAACTGCTTGAAGACCTCGTTGCCGCCCACGTGGTCGCCGTGGTGGTGGGTGTTCAGGAGGAACTTGATCGGCTTGTCGGAGACCTTCTTGATCTGGGCCACGATGCCGGGCGCCAGTTCCTTGAACTGAGAGTCGATGACGAGCACCGCTTCCGGGCCCACGAAGAAGCCGATGTTGCCGCCGCGCCCGTAGAGCGCGTAGACGTTCCCCGGCAGGGGCTTTAGCCGGAAGGGATCGGCGGGCGCGGCGTCGTGGTGGTCCGCGCCCGCGGGCGTGGGAGTGCGAGGAGCCTGCGCGACGGCCGCCGAGGAGGCGAGGAGGATGGCGGGGAGCACCAGGAGCGATTTCTTCATGTTAGCCCTCTTGTTGGCGCGGGACTCTACCTGAAGGGCGACTCGTCAGCCAGATGGCCGCGATGACTAGAATGCGTGCTCCATGACCGCGCCCGAACTCCCCCGGAAACCGCGCATCCTCTCCGGCGTGCAGCCTTCGGGCGTCCTCCACCTCGGCAATTACTTCGGGGCGATCCGCCAGCACATCGCGCTCCAGGACGAGGGCGAGTGCTTCTTCTTCATCGCGGACTACCACGCGCTGACGACGGTCCAGGATGCCGCAAAACTGCGCTCGCTCGTCCACGGTGTCGCGCTCGACTACCTCGCGCTCGGCCTCGACCCGGAGAAGACGGCCTTCTTCCGGCAGTCGGACGTCCCGGAAGTCACGGAGCTCGCCTGGATCCTCTCGACGGTCACGGGCATGGGGCTTCTCGAGCGCGCGCACTCGTACAAGGACAAGCTGGCGCGAGGCATCCCCGCCGGCGCCGGGCTCTTCATCTACCCCGTGCTGATGGCCGCGGACATCCTGATCTACAAGTCCAACGTGGTCCCCGTCGGACAGGACCAGGTGCAGCACATCGAGATGACGCGCGACATGGCCGGCTACTTCAACCAGACGTGGAAGAAGGTCTTCCCGCTCCCGGATGCCCGCCTCGACCGGGCGCCCGTCGTTCCCGGGACGGACGGAAAGAAGATGAGCAAATCCTACGGAAACACGATCGACATCTTCGCGGAGGGGGCGGAGTTGAAAAGCTCCGTCATGCGGATCGTCACCGACAGCACGCCGGTCGCGGACCCGAAGGACCCCTCGAAGGACAACGTCTTCGCTCTCTACTCGCTCTTCGCGTCGGAGACGGATCGCGACGCGCTGTCGGATCGCTACCGCGCCGGCGGCCTGGGCTACGGAGACGCGAAGAAGATGCTGATCGAAAAAATCGACGAGGCCTTCTCCGCCGCGCGCGCCCGGCGGCGCGCCCTCGAAAAGCAGCCGGAGACCGTCGAGGCGGCGCTCCGCAAGGGCGCTCAGAGAGCGAACGCGGTCGCGAACGAGACGATGCGCGAGGTGAGGAAGGCGGTGGGTATCCGTCTCTAGCCGGGCTCGGCCACTTACGCTATCCTTACGCCTCTGTGGTCACACCGGTTTCCAACCCTCCGAACCCCTGGGATTCGTCCCACGCCGAATGGCTCGGCGAGCCGCCCGAGGCGCGCCTCGAGGTGTTCGAGGAGCGCGCGAAGTCGATCATCGCGGAGAACGACAGCCCCGACGTCGGCTTCCGCTTTTCGATCAATCCGTATCGCGGATGTTTCCATGCTTGCAGTTATTGCTACGCCCGCTCGAGCCATGAATACCTGGGTTTCGGCGCGGGAACGGACTTCGACCGCAAGATCGTCGTCAAGACCAACGCGCCGGAGCTGCTCGCGCAGGAGCTGGCGCGCAAGAGCTGGAAGGGCGACTGCATCGCCTTCTCCGGCAACACGGACTGCTACCAGCCTCTCGAAGCCGTTTACACGCTCACCCGCCGGTGCCTCGAGGTCTGCCTCGCGTTCCGCAACCCCGTCGGTCTCATCACGAAGGGCGCGCTCGTGCGGCGCGACGTCGATCTTCTTTCGACTCTCGCACGGGAGGCCGACGCGCTCGTTCATCTCTCCATCTGTTTCGCAGACGACGCGATGTCGCGAGCGATCGAACCGAACACGAGCCCGCCGTCGCAGCGGTTCGAGACGATCCGGATCCTCTCGGACGCCGGCGTACGGACCGGCGTCGGCGTCGCACCCGTGATACCCGGGTTGAATGACGACCAGATCGCGGAGATCCTCCGCCGCGCCCGGGCCGCCGGCGCGACGGAGGCGTTCCGGCAGCCGATCCGCCTCTCCGGATCGACCCTGCCGGTCTTCCGCGAGCGGCTCGAAGCCGCGTTCCCGAACCGCGCGGCGAAGGTCTGGAACGCCATCCAGGAGATGCGCGGGGGCAAGCTGAACGAGACCGCGTTCGGCGACCGCATGCGGGGCCTCGGGTCCCGATGGGCGGCCGTCGAGGCGCTCTACCGCACCGAGTGCCGCCGGCTCGGGTTCAACCGGACGGAGGGGACCGAGCGGCCGGGCACGTTCCGGCGTCCGCAGCGCCAGTCGTCCCTCTTCTGAGGACGGAACGAACTTTGTATAGAAAAGTACTTGACAATCGCCTCACGCGGAGCAGAATCGCACCGTGGAATCCCGAGGACCGTCTTCGATCCCGCCCGCTTCGATTCCCGAAGTCGGCGGCCGCGCCATCGACAACCTGCGATTCATTCGCGAGACGATGGAGCGCGCGATCTCCTTCACAGCCGTCCCCGGAAAGGGCGGCATCGGGATGGGGATCACCGCCCTGGCGGCCGCCGGGATCTCGCAGCTCGCTCGAACCCGGGAGGAGTGGCTCGGCGTCTGGCTCATCGGCGCGTTCATCGCATTCTCGATCGGCCTCTGGGCGATGGCCCGGAAGGCGCGGCGCGCGGGAGCGACCCTCTTCGAGGGACCGGCGCGCCGTTTCCTCCTGACGCTTTCCCCTCCTCTGATCGCCGGCGGCGCCCTGACGCTCGCGCTCGAGCGCGCCGGACAGACGGCCCTCCTTCCTGGAGTGTGGCTGCTCCTCTACGGAACCGCGGTCGTGACGGGAGGCGCGTTCGCGGTGCGGATCATTCCCGTCATGGGTCTTCTCTTCATGTTTCTCGGCTGCCTCGCGCTGATCTGCCCCGCCTCGTGGGGCGACGCCTTCCTGGCGGCGGGTTTCGGGGGGCTCGAGATCGCATTCGGCATCGTGATCGCCCGGCGGCACGGCGGCTGATGGCCCGGCCCCAGACTCTCCGGACGCGCGGCGGCAGGCCCAAGCCCGAGGAGGCGCGGCCCGGGCGTTCTCGCGCCCGCGAGTCGTCTGTTCCCGAGCTGGACCGCGTCATCCACGAGCGGATGCGTCTCGCGATCGTAAGCGCGCTCGCCGCCAACGAAGCGCTTTCGTTCCGCGAGCTGAAGAACCTGCTCGAAGCGACGGACGGAAACCTCTCCGTGCACGCCCGAAAGCTCGAGGACGCGGGCTACGTCTCCTGCGAAAAGTCCTTCGAGGGCCGCGTTCCGAAGACCGAATACAGGCTGACGTCGGAGGGGCGCCGCGCTTTCGGGAAGTACATCGACCATCTGGAGGCGCTCGTCCGAAACCTCCGCCGCCGCTGATTTTTTTTGGGGGATGACTTCATGATCCAAAGTACTCTATCCCATACTCTCGAAGCCGTTTACGTGCCGGCGAACGCACCCGTCGCCGTCATCGCGCTCCTCGGCGCCGCCGGAGTCATTGTGCTGGCGGTCATCGCCTGCGGCATCGCCGCCGCTGCTGGCCGGAGAACGGTGGCCGCCTGGCTGGCGGGAGGCGCGGGAGTCATCGCCCTCGGCTACGGCGGAGCTCTGCTGGCCCTCGCGCTGGCGAGCCCGGAGCGGGTCCTCTCCGCCGGAGGAAAGAAGTACTTCTGCGAGCTCGACTGCCACGTCGCGGTCTCCGTCGACCGGGTCGAGACTTCAAAGTCGCTCGGCTCTCCGCAGGCCCCGCTCTCCGCGAGCGGCCGGTTCGTTCTCGCCCGCGTCCGCACCTGGTTCGATCCCTCGACGATCGCACCGTGGAGGGGGAACGCTCCCCTCACGCCCAACCCGCGCACCGCCTGGATCGTCGACGCCTCCGGACGCCGCTACCCGGTTTCTCCCGAGGCAACCCGGGCGGCCGCGCTCTCCGGGCTTCCGTCCGAAGCGCTCGACCGGCAGCTCAGACCCGGAGAGTCCTTTTCGACGACGCTCGTCTTCGACGTTCCTTCGAACGCTCCCCATCCGAAACTCTTCTTCGGAGATCCGCCGGGCGTCGAGGCCCTCCTCCTCGGCCACGAGAACAGTCCGTTTCACCGAAAGGTCCTCTTCGATCTCGGCCTTTGACCCCGGACGTTGCGGCTTGTCTCGCGAGCCGGCTCCGAACAGAATCCGATCCGTGAGGCCGACATGGACGCCGCAGATGACGCCGCGCCGGTGGATCGAGTACACCGCCGCGATCCTCGTCGGAAACGCGGCCTACTTCCTCGTGCTCTTCCCCGGCCTTCCTCCCGGTCTCCAGCACCAGCCCCCCGACGCGACCCATCGGCTCGTCCGCTTCGACGCGGGGCTGCTTCTCGACTTCCTCTGCTGCCTGGCCGTCTACGGGGCCATCCGTCTCGGCTCCCGGCACGCCCGCCGGTGGCGGGCTTAGCCGAGGTGGTAGGTGGTGGCAGGCGGAGGTGGTGGGGGCCACCCAACCTACCCACCACCCACCACCCACCACCTGCCACCTGCCACCTGCCACCTGCCACCTGCCACCTGCCACCTACCACCTACCACCTACCACCTACCACCTACCACCTACCACCTACCACCTACGCAACCACGGGCACGATCACCGGCCTGACGTCGAAGATGCGGCGGCAGGCGCGCTTGGCGGAAATTGCGATCTCGGCGCGCAGCCACTCGAAGTCGGCGCGTTCTTCGGGGGTCGCCCGCACGAGCACGGCCACCGCGGCGCGGCGGACCTCGTCACCGAGCTCCCCTTCGTCCGCCGCCACTCCGCGGGAGACCACGGAGACCTCGCGGGACGCCGGATCCGCAGGCACGAGCACGACGACGAATCCCTCTTCCGCCATGTGACGGCGATCCCGCACGATCGAGGGATCGACCGGCTCCGTCCGGGCGTCGTAGTAGATCCGGCCGGACGGCACGGCGGCGGGCTCCACCCGGGCGCCATCGGGGGTGAGGGTCAACCGGTCCCCGTTGTCGAGGAGAAACACGCTCTGCGGCGCGATACCCCGCTCGAGTGCGACCTCCGCCGTCGCCGCCAGCATCCGCCTCTCTCCGTGGATCGGCACCACTCCCCTCGGCTTCACCAGGCGGATCCACTCTGCGATGTCTTCGCGGTGCGCGTGCCCCGAAACATGCACGGGAGGGTCGGAGTCGCGGACGACCCGCGCGCCGCGCCGGACGAGGTGGTCGGTCACGCGGTTGACCGAGCGTTCGTGTCCCGGGATGGTGCGGGACGAGAAGACGACGAGGTCTCCGGGCTCGAGCTTCAAGTCCATGTGCTCGTCGAGCGCGAGCCGGTAGAGCGCGGAGAACGGCTCCCCCTGACTTCCCGAGGTGACGCAGAGGAGGCGGTCCGCCGGCTGCCGGGCGAGGTCTCCCTGGGCGAGGCGAACGCCGGCCGGGAGCGAGAGCCGTCCAAGCCGCTCCGCGATCTCCGCGACCGCCACCATGCTCCGCCCGAGGAGCCCGATGCGCCGGTGCCGTTGCATTGCGGCGGCCGCCGCCTGCGAGATGCGGGCGACGTGGCTCGAGAAAGTCGTGAGCACGATCCTTCCGGGAGCGCCCTCGAAAAGACGGGCGAGGCCCTCCCCCGCCCGGCGCTCCGAGGCGGCCCGTCCGGGACGCTCCGCGTTGGTGGAGTCGATGAGCGCCAGGTCGACACCTTCCCCGACCGCTTCGGCGATGCCCTCCCGGTCCGTCTTCTCTCCGTCGGGCGGGTCGTCGTCGAGCTTGAAGTCGCCCGAGTGCAGGAGCCGCCAGCCGCCGGCCTCGATCAGGATGGCCGCGGAGTCCGGAACGGAATGCGAAACGCGGAAGAACCGGAACGTGAACGCTCCCGCCCGGACCGGCTCGCGCTCGCGCGCTTCGATCAGCCCGTGGCGGGAGATCTCCGCCTCTTCGAGCCGCCGCCGTGCGAGCGCGAGGGTGAAGGGGAATCCGTAAACGGGAGCCGCGCACCATTCGCGCAGGAGCGGGAGGGCGCCGATGTGGTCCTCGTGGCCGTGCGTCAGGAGCACGGCGTCGATCCGCTCCTGCGCGAGCGCGGAAGTGTCCGGGGCGATCCGGTCTACGCCCGGAAAGGTCTCGTCGGGAAACGAGACGCCGACGTCGACGAGGATGCTGGATCCCTCGCACCGGAGCCAGAGGAGGTTTCGCCCGAACTCTCCCAGTCCGCCCAGGGGGACGATCTCGAGCGGCGGCACCTCAGGCTCCCGCGGAACGCCGGCGGGCCGCGTCCGGGAGAGGCGTCCGGGCGAGCGCCAGGAAATCGTCGAGGGAGAGCTCTTCGGCGCGCACGCGGCGATCCTTTCCGAGCTCCTCCAGGGCTTCCTCCCACGCCGACCTCGGCCCGGCGGGCGCGAGCGCGTTTGCGAGCGTCTTGCGCCGGGCTCGAAACCCGAGCGAGGCGAGCGCCACCGCCCGGTCCCGCAGTGCGGGGTCGAGAGCCCGCGCGCGGGGGACGAGCTCGAGGACACTCGACACCACCTTCGGCCGCGGCCGGAAGGCGCCGGGAGGGATGTCGAAGAGCACGCGCGCGTCCGCGAAGGCGGCCGCGCGGACCGACAGATAACCGTACGCCGGGCTGCCCGCCCGAGCCGCGAATCGCTGCGCCACCTCCTTCTGGACGGTGGCGACCGCGCGCGAGATCGCGGACGGCTCCTCGACCGCGGCGAGGAGTATCGCCGTCGCGACGTTGTAGGGCAGGTTCGCGGCGAGCACGGCGGGCCCTTTCCAGCCGGCCTCGGCGAGCCACTCCCCGAAGGGCTTCGCAAGCGCATCCCCGGTGACGACGCGGACACGGTCGTCGTTGTCGAGCTCGAGCGCGAGCGCGTCGGCGCGCATCGGGTCGATCTCGATCGCCAGCAGCCGGCCGGCTCGCGCGAGCAGCGGCCTCGTGAGAGCGCCTTCGCCCGGTCCCACCTCGATCACCGTGTCGCCGCGGTCGAGACGCGCCGCATCCGCGATGCGCTCCGCCGTCGCCGGGCTCACGAGGAAATGCTGACCCCACCGCTTCCGCACCGGAATCATCGGATCCAGCGCCTCAGGAACCAGAGCATCCCGATCGGCAGCAGGACCATGGACGCGATGGCCCCGAGAAAGAGGCGGTCGCCCGCTCCCGCGAGCCGCTGAAAGTTCATCCCGAAGAAGCCGGTGATGAACGAGAGCGGAAGAAAAATCGTCGAGATCAACGTGAGCCGGCGCACGACTTCGGACAGCCGGTTGTTCTCGACGGAAAGAAAGGCGTCGAGCGATCCGGTCAGAAGCTCGCGGTAGGTGTCGATCGAGTCCGTGATCCGGATGAGGTGGTCGTACACGTCCTGGAAGTAGAAGATCCTCGCGACATCGAGAACGGGAGGATCCCGCCGGAGGAGAACGTTGACGGCGTCGCGCTCGGGGGCGATCACTCGCCGAAGCAGCGCGAGATCCTTCTTCAGGTCCAGCAGCTCGGCAAGCCGCGACTTCTCGAACTCCTCGAAGACCGACGCCTCGACCGCCTCGGTCCGGTCCGCGAGCCCGTCCATCACCGGGAAGTACTCGTCGACGAACGCATCGAGGAGCTCGTAGAGGAGTCCCGAGACGTCGTGCTCTCCCGTCAGCCGGGAGAATCGCTCGAAGACCTCGGTCAAGAGAGGCACCTCGCCTTCGTGGCAGAGGATCAGGAAGTGCGGCCCGATGAAGAGGTCGATTTCCTCGATCGAAATGCTCTTCCCGGCACTCGTGATCCGGTAGAAAACGAGGAAGTAGTGGTCCGGATACACGTCGATCTTGGGTCGCTGGTGCCGGTGCTGAACGTCGTCGATCGCGAGGGGATGGAGATTCAGCTCGCGTTGGAGGCTCGCGAGCTCGGAATCGGTCGGGGACTGGAAGTCACCGAAGAGGAAGGACTTCGCGCCGAGCCGGGATTTCACGCCCGCGAGCTCGACGCCGTCCGTGCGCGGCCCCGCGCCGGGCTCGAAGAGCGTTAAGACCGGCGGATGACGCGTATCGGGCCGGGCACGCTCCGCCCACCCGATGTTGCCCGGATGGGAATCCCGCGTCCGCGCCACCGAGCGAGGGTATCAAATGGTAAACTCTTCGATCGGCAGGACGTTCCTTTGTCATCGGTTTACACACTCGACAACCGCCGCCTCGAGAACTTCCTCGAGCGCCACAAGGCGTACTACGCGTACTCGGGCGAAATCGAAATCGACCGATTTCTGCGCGAAGTCCTCGGCAAGGCCAACGAGTTCGTCCCCTCCGCCGCAGGATCGATCCTCTTAGACGACCCGATCACGAAGAACAACGACGACCGGCTCGAAAACGACCTCGTCTTCATCTCGACGTTCGGAGCCGACGGCCAGCAGCGGCTCGGCCGCAGGATCAACGCGCGGATCGGAGTGGCCGGTCACGTGTACACGACCGGCGTCGGCTACATGACGGACAACGTCGAGGGTGACCCGTACTTCTATCCGACCTACGAAGCCTCGACGTTCAAGACCCAGTCGGTGCTCTGCGTCCCGATCCGCATCGAGGCGGCCGTATGCGGCGTCCTCGAGCTCGTGAACCGCGTTGGTCCGGGCGGTTTCCGCGAGAAGGACCGCCGCCTGCTCGAGATCTTCGCGGACTACGCGTCGATCTCGATCCAGAACCTCCTCGACGCGCGCCGCGCGTACGAGGTCGCCAAGCGCGACGGGCTGACGGGCCTCTACAACGAGCGGTACCTCCACCTGCGCCTGACCCAGGAGCTCTCGCGGATCACCCGCGACGGCGGCGACCTCTGCGTGATCTTTCTCGACCTCGACAACCTGAAATCGGTCAACGACCGCCACGGCCACCTGGCGGGAAGCCAGGTCCTCCGCGAGGTCGGCTACGTTCTGAAGCGCACCGTCACGGACGAGCGCGCCACCCTGACCCGGTACGGAGGAGACGAATTCGTGCTGATCCTTCCCGGCCAGTCTCTCGAGGAGGGGATGGGAGTTGCCGAGCTGATCCGGGAGTCGATCCGGACGGCGACGTTTCTCTCCCGCCCGTACGGGTTCAACAGTCCCGCGCTCTGCCTTCAGGGAACGATCACCGCCTCGCTCGGCGTGTCTTCGGTCCGCGTGCACGCCACGGTCGGCTCCTCCGTCGAGCAGCAGAAGAATGAGCTCCTGAAGACGGCCGACCAGGCGTTGTACCAGGCCAAGGAGGGCGGGAAGAACCGCAGCAACGCCGCGGACCAGACGGGCGGCGTTGGCGGGCGGCTGAGGTTCAAACATAGCTGACGGACGGTGTTATCTTTATTCGCTCTGCGCTCACGCGGGCTGAATTCGACGAGGTTTCCATGACTCCGACTCCCACGACGGACACGCGCGCCGACCTGTCTCCGCACGGCGTCCTGGATGCGCTCGCAAAGCACATCCTCGTGGACGGCTACCACGTCGTCATGGACTTCCATCGGAGCCGCGGCTCCTACCTCTACGACGCGCGAAGCGGGCGGCCGCTCCTCGACTTCTTCACGAATTTTGCGACGTTCCCCGTCGGGTACAACCATCCGAAGATGGCCGACCCGGAGTTCCAGGACCGCCTGCGCCAGGCCGCGACGACGAAGCCCGCCAACAGCGACATATACACGAGCCTCTATGCCGACTTCGTCGAGACGTTTTCGCGGCGCGCCATTCCAAAGACGCACGCCGATCACCTCTTCTTCATCGAGGGGGGATCGCTCGGCGTCGAGAACACTCTGAAGACCGCGTTCGACTGGAAGGTTCGAAAGAACATCGCCCGCGGGCTGCCCGATACGAAGGGCACCCAGATCCTCCACTTCAAGAACGCCTTCCACGGCCGGTCCGGCTACACGCTCTCGCTCACGAACACCGCCGATCGGCGCAAAACGCAGTACTTCCCCAAGTTCGACTGGCCGAGGCTGTCGACGCCGTCGTTGCGGTTCCCCGTCACGGACGAGGTCCTGCACGAGGTCGAGCGCGCCGAGGAGGGCGTCGACGCGGAAATCCGGAAGGCCTGCTCGGAGCGGCGCGACGACATCGCGGCGCTCATCATCGAGCCGATCCAGGGCGAGGGCGGAGACAACCATTTTCGCCCGGAGTTCTTCCGCCGCCTGAGGTCGCTGGCCGACGAGCTCGAGTTCCTCCTCATCTTCGACGAGGTGCAGACGGGCGTCGGCCTGACCGGATCCATGTGGAGCTGGCAGCAGCTCGGGGTCGAGCCGGACCTTTTCTGCTTCGGCAAGAAGACCCAGGTCTGCGGGTTCGCCTCGAACCACCGCATTGACGACGTCGACAACGTGTTCAAAGTTTCCTCCCGGATCAACTCGACCTGGGGCGGCAATCTCGTGGACATGGTCCGCTGCCATCGGTATCTCGAGATCATCGACGAGGAGAACCTGGTCGAGAACGCCCGCGTCGTCGGCGAGCACCTGCTCGCCCGATTGCGCGAAATGGCTGAGGAATTCTCCGGCGTCGTGTCGAACGTCCGGGGACGCGGGCTTTTCATCGCCTTCGATCTCCCCGACAAGGCGATGCGCGACCGCGCCCTCGCCGCGTGCCTCGAGCACGGCCTGATCGGGCTCGCTTCCGGCGCCGCCGCCATCCGCTTCCGCCCGTCGCTCGCGTTGTCGAAGGACGAAGCGGACGAGGGCGTCCGCAAGGTCCGCCGGGCAATCGCCGCGGCGCGCGCATAAACGTCGCCTTCACTCCGCTTCGCTGCGTTCCGGCTCCCGCGGATGAATCAGCGAGCTGACAATGTGCTATTCTCCCGTATCCTGTTTGCTTTCTGGAGGTTAAAACGAATGCGCCGGGCCACCGTACTGGCAGTCGCGCTGCTTCTTCTCCTCGCTCCATCCGCCTGTTCGCGCCGGGCCGCGCGGATCGACGTGACGCCGAAGAAGTTGAAGATCTACGGGCTCGATCGGCCGCAACGGCTGACCGCGCGGCTCTTGGACAGCAAGGAGCGCCCCCTGGAGCTCGGCACCCCCAACTGGGAGAGCGCCGGCCCCGACGTCGCCACCGTCGATTCGGGCGGACTCGTGAGCCCCAAATCCCAGGGGAAGACCACCGTCACGGCCCGGTACGACAAGGTCTCGACGCAGATTCCCATCGAGGTCGTGGACGTCAAATCCGTCGAGGTGTCGCCGGCGAACCCCCGGCTCGTGGGACCCGTCGGCACCCAGATCCCCTTGGACGCCGCCGTGAAGGACTCGAAAGACAAACCGATCGGCCTCGTCCCCGTCTGGACGTCGCAGTCGCCGGCCGTCGCGACCGTCTCGCCTGCCGGGATCGTGACCTCCGTCAGCAAGGGCACGACGATGATCGTCGCCAAGGTCGGGGACGTGCAGGGCGCCTGCGAAGTCGCCGTCGATACGCGCGACATCGCGAGGCTCGAGCTGCGGCCCCTGACGGCGCTCGTCCGGGTGGGCGACCACCAGCAGTTCGCCGTTCTGGCGTACGGCACCGACGGCGTGCCGATCGAAGGCATCGCCGCCGTCTTCCTGAGCACCGATCCGTCCGTCGCGAAGGTGGACGCCTCCGGGCGAGCCCACGGCCTCGGACCGGGCGCGTCGACGATTCGCGCGGTCCTCGGCACGACGCGTGCGGAAGCGACACTGATCGTCAACTAGCGGAAGCCCTTGATCCGGCCGGCTGCCGTCGCGGGGTCGTTTTACGAATCGAGCCCCGAGATGCTGCGCCGCCACGTGGAAGCGCTGCTGCCCGGGGGAGTCCAAAGGGTGAAGGCGCTCGGCGCAATCGTCCCGCACGCGGGCTACGTCTACTCCGGTCCCGTCGCGGCCCAGGTGTACGCGCGGCTCCAGGTCCCTCGCACGGTCGTGATCCTCTGTCCAAATCACACGGGCCGAGGCGCCCCCGCCGCAATCGATCCATCGGACGCGTGGCGCACCCCGCTCGGCGACGTCCCCGTGAACCGCCGCCTCGCGAGCCGCCTCGCCGAGCTCGCTCCCTCGCTGGAAGCCGACAGCCGGGCCCACGAGCGCGAGCACTCCCTGGAGGTCCAGCTTCCCTTCCTCCAGATCGTCGCGCCGGAGGTCGAGATCGTCGCGGTCTGTCTCGGGATCTCCGACCTCTCGCTCTGTGCGGAAGTGGGCGAGGCGCTCGCGAAACTGCGGAGGGAGGAGGAAGAGGCCGGCCGGACTCCCCCGCTTCTGCTCGCGTCTTCGGACATGAACCACTACGAGTCGAGGACCGCCGGCCGCCGGAAGGATGACCTCGCTCTCGCGCGCGTCGAGGCCCTGGACCCGGAGGGGCTTTTCGCCACGGTTGTCGCGGAGTCGATCTCCATGTGCGGCTTCCTCCCCGCGACGGCGCTGCTCTTCGCGGCGCGGGAAGCGGGAATCGCTTCCGCGCGAGTCGTCGCGCGCGCCGACAGCGGCGACGAGACGGGAGACACGAGCTCGGTGGTCGGGTACGCGGGAGTCCTGGTCTGACCGTCCAGCCGTCAGCCGGCGATTTTCTCCTCGGGGAGCAGGCGCGAGGCGATGTCCACGAGGTCGCGGACGACGCCCGGGGGCCCGGCGAGGATGTTCCCTCGCTCCCAGAAACGCTCGCCCCCGTCGAAGTCCGTCACGGCGCCGCCCGCCTCCTCGATCAGGATCGCGCCGGCGGCGACGTCCCACGGGGCGAGTTGAAGCTCGAAGAAGCCGTCGTACACGCCCGCGGCGACGAGGGCGAGGTCGAGCGCCGCCGAACCGGCGCGGCGGATTCCCCGGGCGCGAAGGAAGACGGCGCGGAAGAGCGCGAGGTACGGGTCGATCAGATCGCGGGAGCGGAAGGGAAATCCCGTCGCCACGAAGGCTCCGTCGATCGCCGGCCGGGCGGACACGTGGAGCCTGGCACCGTTGCGCCACGAGCCGCCGCCGCGCTCCGTGCGGTAGAGCTCGTCGCGGAGAGGATCCCAGATCACCCCGGCCACGATCCTCCCCGCCTCCCGCGCGGCGATCGACACGCACCAGAATGGAAATCCGGCGATGAAGTTCGCCGTGCCGTCGAGCGGATCGATGATCCACGTCCTCGGACCCGCGCTGCCCCCCTCGCCCGGGGCGCCCGCCCGGGCCCCGCCCTCTTCACCGAGAAAGGCGTCTCCCGGGAACCGCGCGCGGATCGCGGATACGATGCGCTCTTCGCTCTCGCGGTCGGCGATCGTCACGAAATCGTTCTTCTTCTTTTCCTCGATCGACCCGGGCGGCAGGTTCCTCCAGTGGTGCACGAGGACTTCTCCCCCTTCCCGCGCGGCCGCGAGGGCAGCCGCCAGGACGGGGCCGGTCAAGGGCGCATCGGTCATCGCGCGGTGCCGTGTTCGCGGAGCCGGGCGAAGCCTTCCGCGATCGCGCGCTCGGTGGCGCCGCCCAAGACGTTGAATCCCCGCTCGTCAGGCCGTGCCTCCCGTCCGGACGAGAACGCCTTCCACCAGTAGACGCCGCGCCACCACGGCTCCTTTTCGAGCGCCCGGTAGACGGCCGCGATCGCGCGCGCCGCATCGCTCGCGGCCGCCGGCCGGCCGGAGTTCTCGTCATGGGGCGCGAGCCAGGCTGCTTTCGCGAGGGGATATCCCGCCTCGGTGAACACGACCGGTCTGCCGAGCCGGCGCGAAAGTTCCGCGAGCGGACGGGCCGCCGCCCGCGCGCCCGCCTCCAGGACCGGGTCCGACGCCTCCGGGTCCGCCGCGAGGGGGTCGTAGAAGTCGACTCCGATCGCGTCGAGCGCGTCCCAGAACGTCACACGCACGGCTCCCCCGACCCAGTTGGCCGCGTACGTCAGCGGCGCGCCGGTCGCGAGCCGGACGGCGGCGATCGTCTCGCGCCACTCGGCCGCGCGACCCTCCGTTGCGACGAGCTCCGTTCCGACGCAGAACATCGACGCGCCCGCCGCCTCCGAGACGACGGCGTGATGGACGACGAACCGCCGGTAGTTGTCGAACCACTTCTTCCAGTCGGCTTCTGACCGCATGGCGATCCGTCCGACGAAGACTTCGCCGCCGACCCAGATCTGCGGCTTCACGAGCGCGCTCATACCGGCGGCCTTCGCGTCCGTGACGGCGCGAACGGTGCATTCATCGGTCTCCCCCTGGGGCCGCCGGTGCACGAAAGAGATCGCCGGGCTCTCCGCGTCGCGCGACCATGCGAAGGGCATCACGGCAACCGAATTCGCTCCGAGCTGCGCGAGCCTTCCGAGCGTCTCTCGCGACCGCGGCGACGCATAACTCGCGTCGATCGAGTTCGACATCGCGTAGGAAACCCCGCGCAGGAAACCGGCCGGCAGGGGACGCCTCGACGCGGGCGCCGGAGCCGGTTCGCGAAGGGAAGCCGCTTCCCATCTGCGCAGAGCGTCGCGAAGCGGGCCGTCAGCGCCGGCGAGGAGACGCAGCACACCCGCCTCCCCGTCCGACCGGATCCCGGCGTCGATCCACGAAGCCGCCGAACCCACGGCGAGCACGGAGGAAACCTCCTCCCACGAGCCGACCGTCTCCTCGGGGGATACAGGCACGCGGGCTTTCGCGGTGAACGCGGCGAAGCCGCGCACCGGCCTTCCCCACCACGTGCCGGCGTGGCGCGCACCGAGGGCGGCGAGCAGGATCGGCCGCGCGAGAAGCCGGGGTTCCACCGCCGCGTATTCCGCCGAAGCGAAGGCCGCCGGAACCTCTCCCGACGCTCCCGGAGCGGAGGCGTCCACGTCGAGGCGCAGCTCTCCCGCTCCCCCTTCCCGGGACACGTCCGCCGGACGCGAGGAGCCGGTGGTCCTCGCCTTCGTCGCCGCATCCGGAAAGACGGTGATGAGCAGCGGAAGCGGCCCCGGCGCGCGGGGGCTCCCGGCCACGGGACGCAGGAGTCGCTCCAGACGCTCCACCGCCTGCTGTTCGGACCGGGCGAACCGCCACCGGGCCCCGCCGCGCTCGACGGTCGTCAGCGAACGGAAGAATGCGTCGCGGGCTCCGATCTCGTCCCGCTCGCTCCTGCGGTCGATCGCCAGACGCTCGCCGCCGGACGCAAAGCGCCCCGTCTTCGCGAGCTCTCCGGAGACCACCTGGTAATCCCACTCGTCGCGGTCCCGGAAGAGACGCCGGAAGACGAGCCGCTGCACGGCGTCCCGGCCGTTGCCCAGGACCAGAGTCTCCGAGGGCGCCGCAGGATCGCGGACGGCGACGGCCTCCTCCGGCCCGCGGTAGCTGCGGCCATCGAACGCGAAGCCCGAGGCCTCCGGCTGGACGCCGAATCGCGGGAGCCGCCGCGTGAAATCGGCCGGCGCGGGAGAGACCGCGACGCGGAAAACCCGGGCCCCCGCCGTCACGGCCCCGTTCTCGGGCCCGACGTCCACGGAGACTCCCTGCCGGGCGGCCCACCCCGTCAGCCGCTCGAGGTCGTCGGCGGAAAAGAGCGATGCGGCAGCGCGAATCTCGATGCGTCGGACCGCTCCCGCGGGGGGCCCGGCCCGGCCGGATGCCGGAACGGGAGTCGGCGGCGGCGCGGCTCCAAACGCGAAAAGGGCGACCGCGGCGCCGAGGAGGGCGGCCATTCCGAGGCGCCGGATGATCGGCCGCAGCGGCCGCTCGAAGAACTCGAAGAACGCCCGGAGCACCCTCGCGGTGCTCACGAGCCGCCGCGATTCCAGACGAATCGTCCCGCGACCAGGGTCGCGGCGGGCGCTCCCTGAAGCTCGAAACCGGCGAAGGGAGTGTTGCGGGAAAGCGACTGAAAGGCGGCGGGATCGACTTTCCACCGCACCCGGGGATCGAAGAGCGTCACGTCGGCGGGCGCGCCGGGAGCGAGTGACCCCCCCGGCAGAGAAAAGGCGCGCGCTGGACCGGCGGAAAAGACCTCCGCGAAGCGGGGCCACGACAGCCGCCCCGTCGCGACGAGCCGGTCGTGCACGAGCGCGGCGGCGGTCTCGAGCCCGACGATCCCGAAGGGAGCCGTGTCGAAGTCGAGGGATTTTTCATCCTCGTGGTGGGGAGCGTGGTCGGTCGCGATCGCATCGACGGTCCCGTCCTGGAGGCCCGCGATCAGCGCGTCGACGTCGGCGGGCTCGCGAAGGGGCGGATTCATCTTCGAGTTGGTCGAAAAGCCCGAGCGCGCGACCTCCTCGTCCGTGAGGACCAGGTGGTGCGGCGTCACCTCGCACGTGACCGCGAGGCCGCGCGCTTTCGCGTCGCGCACGAGGGCGAGCGCGCGGGCCGTCGAAAGGTGCGCGACGTGCAAGCGGCCGCCGGAGAGCTCCGCGACGAGCAGATCGCGCGCGACGGCGGCGGCCTCGGCGAAGGCGGGTTGGCCCGAGAGTCCGAGTCGGGTCGACACCGCGCCTTCGTGCATCGGCGCGCCGCCCGAGAGAGTCGGATCCTCGGCGTGCTGGATGACGGGGATTCCGAAGAGCCCCGCGTGCGCGAACGCGTGTCGGAGGAGGGACCCGTCGGCCAGCCACTTGCCGTCGTCGGAGACCGCGACGGCTCCCGCGATTCGCATTTCGCCGAATTCCGCGAGCTCCTTTCCGAGCTGCCCGCGCGTGATTGCGCCGATCGGGTAGAGCCGGGTCCCCGCTTCGCCGCGCGCCTTCGACGCGACAAATTCTGCGATTGCCCGATTGTCGACGACGGGGTCCGTGTTGGGCATCGCGCAGACGGCCGTGAAGCCGCCCGCGGCGGCGGCGCGAAGGCCGCTCGCGATGGTCTCCGCATACTCGCGCCCGGGCTCGCGCAGGTGGGCGTGGAGGTCGATGAATCCCGGCATGACCACCATGCCGGATGCGTCGAAGACGTCCGCTCCCGCCGCGGCGAGGCGCTCGTCCGCCTCGACCACGGTCCCCGCCGCCGGGTCGAGCAGCAGGTCCATCACTCCGTCGAGGCCGGAGACCGGGTCGACGAGGCGCCCGCCCCGGATCAGGAGCCGCTCACGCCCACGGGCGCTCATGCGTCGGCGCCCTCCCACGCATGGCCGGTCAGCAGCAGGTAGAGGACCGCCATCCGGACGGCGACCCCGTTCGAGACCTGCTCGAGGATGAGCGACCGGGGCGAATCCGCGATCTCCGACGAGATCTCGACGCCGCGATTCATCGGACCCGGGTGCATGACCACGGCATCGGGACGCGCGCGCGCGAGCCGCGCCGCGGTCAAGCCGTAGCGCTTGAAATATTCGCGGGAGGAGGGGAAGAGCGAGGACCCCTGCCGCTCGAGCTGCATCCGCAACATCATCACGACGTTCGCGCCGTCGAGCGCCTCGTCGAAATCGACGGTCGCTTCGACTCCCATCTCCTCGATGCGAGGCGGCAGGAGCGTGGGAGGCGCGCACACCACCACGCGCGCGCCCATCTTCGTCAGGAGCCAGATGTTCGAGCGGACCACGCGCGAGTGCGCGAGATCGCCCACGATCGCGACGCGGAGATCCTCGATACGGCCGAAGTGGCGTCGGATCGTGAGAGCGTCCAGAAGCGCCTGCGTGGGATGCTCATGCGCGCCGTCGCCTGCGTTGACCACACCCGCCCTGAGATTGCGCGCGAGGAAGTGGGGAACTCCCGGCGTCCCGTGGCGGATCACGATCAGGTCCGGCGACATCGCCTGGAGGTTGCGCGCCGTGTCGAGGAGCGACTCCCCTTTCTCCACCGAGCTTCCCTTGGCGGCGAAGTTGAGAGAGTCCGCCGAGAGCCACTTCTCCGCCGTCTCGAACGAGAACCGCGTGCGGGTGGACGCCTCGAAGAAGAGGTTCACGACCATCCGCCCGCGCAGGGCCGGGACCTTCTTGATCTCGCACTGGCCGATCGCCCGCATCGACTCGGCCGTGTCGAGGATGAGGGTGATTTCTTCGGGAGAGAGTGTCTCGATCCCGAGCAGGTCTTTCGATTGGAGAGTGGTGATCACCAGAAGGGAGACGCTAGGCGGGTTTCTCGAGGATCCAGACCTCGTCGGCACCGTCTGTCTCCTGGAACATCACCTTGATGACCTCGCGCGCGGCGGTCGGGACGCTCTTGCCCACGTAGTTCGCCTCGATCGGAAGCTCGCGGTGGCCCCGGTCGATCAACACGGCCAGGCGGAGAGCCCTCGGCCTGCCGAGATCGATGACGCCGTCGAGCGCGGCCCGGATCGTCCGGCCCGTGTAGAGAACGTCGTCGCAGAGCAGAACGGTCCGTCCCGCCAGGTCGAAGTCGATCTCCGTCTTCTTGAGCAGGGGCTGGGGGGCGACGAGCGAAAGATCGTCCCGATAGAGGGTGATGTCGAGAGTTCCCACCGGGAAGGGCCTCTCGACCAGGTCTCCGAGCCTCTGGGCGAGGCGATTTGCGAGCGGGACTCCCCGCGTGCGGATCCCGATGAAAACGAGGTCGGGAAGGTCTTTCTGACGCTCGGCGATCTCGTGCGCCATCCGATCGATCATGCGCCGGATCCGCTCCGCATCGAGGATCCGCGTCTTCTTGACGAGCGTCTCAGCCAACGTCGGGGCAGTCTATGGGCGGATCCCGCCCCCGTCAAGGCGAGCAGGCTCAGGAAATACGCGAAATTCGAGTCGGCGGGCGCCGGGCGGGTTTACAATCTTGGAAAAACAATATGGTCATTTACAACGCAGCCACGCGCGAGCTGACGGCCAAGATTGTCTACTACGGGCCCGGACTGGGCGGCAAGACGACAAACCTGCAGCTCCTCCACGAACGCCTCGAGCCGAACACCGTCGGCAAGCTCCTGAATCTCTCGACGCAGACCGACCGCACGATTTACTTCGACCTCCTTCCCGTCGAGCTCGGCGACATCAAGGGATACAAGATCCGCTTCCAGCTCGCCACGGTCCCAGGTCAGACCGCGTTCAACGAGACGCGGCGCGTCGTGCTGAAAGGGACGGACGGGATCGTGTTCGTCGCGGATTCGCAGTGGTCGATGCTGCCGAAGAACCTCGAGAGCTGGCAGAACCTGAAGGACAACCTGAAGGCGAACGGCGTCTCCTTCGAAGGGATCCCGGTCGTAATCCAATACAACAAGAGAGACCTGACGGACATCCTCTCCGTCGACGCGCTGCAGGAGGCGCTCGGCCTCTCCTCGTACCCGTTCGTCGAGGCGGTCGCGAGCGCCGGACGCGGGGTCACGGAGACTTTCAAATTGATTTCCAAGCTCACGTTCGTCGATCTGCTCCGGCGTCTCCAGGGGCGAAAGCCCGAGGAAGCCGGGATCGCGCCTCCCCGGCGGGAGCCGGACGACCTCCTCTCGTGGAAGGATTCCCTCCTTCACCGCGTCACCAGCGCCTCGGGCCCGTCTTCGACGCCGGCGGCGCCCGTCCCGGCGGTTCCCGGGGCTCCCGCACCGCCGGCGGCCGAATCTCCGTCGGCCGCGGAGATCTCCGCCATGCGGCGGCCCCTGTCCCTCGTGCCCTCGCTTCCCGAGGAGGCACCCTTCGAAACATTCGACGATCTCGACACCGAAGCTTCCCCGGACTCCGCCCCCGCGGAAGCGGATTCGCCGTTCACGGAGGGACCGGTCGGCTCGATTTCGGTGCCGAACCTTCCCGAGCTCGAGTCCGGCTCGCCCGAGGAGCCGCTCTCGTCACTCGATTCTCCGCTCGCCCACGTCGCCGAGACCGAATCGTTTCAGGCGTCCCACACCTGGACGCCTCCGGCGGCAGAAGAGCAGGCGGAGGCGCCCGCGCCGTATTCCGATGAGACCGCTCCGATGCAATCCGAGCACAGCGCCCCGATGCAATCTCGAGAGACGCCTCCGGTGCGATCCGAGCAGACCGTTTCGATGCAGTCCGAACAGACCATTCCGATGCCTGCCGTCGCCCTCACCCCGGGGAACACGCCCGAGATTTCCGAGCGGGTCCACGAGATCGAGCAAAGGCTCGAGGCGGCTTTGGCCGAGGTGACGCGCGAACGCGACGAGCGGCTTCGCGCTTCCGAAACGGCGTCGGCGCTCGGATCCCGGCTGGAGGCATTCGAACGGGACGCCCGCTCTCTCGGCAAGGCGCTCGGCGAGAAGCAGCAGGCGTTCGCCGAGCGCGTCCAGTCTCTCGAAAACGCGCTCGGGAAGGTGCAGCCGGAGCTCGAGGGCCGCATCCGGGAGCTCCACGAGCGCGTGTCCGCGGGCGAGAAGCGGCTTCGAACGTCGGAGGACGACGTGGCGATGGCGCTGCGCAGCGTCGGAGAGCGCGGCGAGAAGGTGCACCAGCAGGTCGCGTCGCTCAGCCAGCAGGTCGAGACGCTCGTCGGCCAGGTGCAGAGCCTCGAGACGGCGCTGCGGGACAAGACCGGCCAGAGCCGGCGCGAGGCGGACGACATCCGGACCGAGCTTTCGACCCTGCAGGGGATGGTCGACGAAAAGATCGGCCAGGGGCGCCGCGAGAGCGAGGACATCCGCAGCCAGATCGCGCCCCTCCTCGAAGCCCACGGCCAGAAGGGCGCCGCGGACGACCGCCTCGCGAGGGACTTCGACCGGTTGAGAGAGTCGCTGGCGGAATCGCTCGGCGAGCTGTCGGAGAGAATCCGGGGAGCGATGAGAGGAATCTAAGTCAGGAGAGAGGAAAGAGGACAGAGGAGAGAGGGAAAACTCTCACCTCTCACCTCTCACCACTCACCTCTCACCTTTCCTTAGATCAAACGCGAGAGAAACCCCTCGTCCTCGCGCCAGTCGGCGCGGACCTTGACCGTCAACTCCAGGAAGTAACGCCGCCCGGAGCGGGCCTCGAGCTCCTCGCGCGCGGCGCGCCCGATCTCGCGAATCATCGTTCCGCCCCGCCCCACGACGATCCCCTTCTGCCCCTCTTTTTCCACGTAAATGGCCGCCGTCACGACGGTCAGGTTCCGGGTGTCGTCCTCGCGGACATCGTCGACGACGACGGCCGAGGCGAACGGAAGCTCTTCCCGCGTGCGTTCGAGAAGCTTCTCGCGAACCACCTCGCCGATCCACTCCGTCTCGGGCGTCGAGCTCAAGAAGTCTTGCGGGTACGCGGACTCCCCTTCCGGCAGCGCCGCGGCAAGCGCGGAGGCGAGCGCCTCGACGCCGTCGCCCGTGGCCGCGGAGATGGGCACGACGTCGCGAAACGGGAACCGCCGGGAGAATTCCGCCATGAGCGGCAGGAGTGACGGCTTCGCGAGCTTGTCGATCTTGTTCAGGGCGAGAAGCGTGGGCCGGGCGGCCCGCTCGAGAAGCTTCAACAGGAACTCCTCACCCTTTCCGCGCGCTTCCGACGCGTCGATGACGAGGAGCGCGACGTCGGAGGTGGAAAGAGCGTCCGTCGCGTCGCGCACCATGGCGGAATTCATCCGATGCTCGGGCCGGTGAATCCCGGGGGTGTCCACGAGCGCGATCTCGGCGCCCGGCCGGCGCGCAACACCCAGAACCCGCTTCCGGGTGGTCTGGGGCTTGTCGGAGACGATCGCGACCTTCTCCCCGACGAGTCGGTTGACGAGCGTGCTCTTGCCCGCATTCGGCCTGCCGACGACCGCGACTTCACCGGCGCGCATCGTCACTCGCGGACGGCGGGCACCGCCGCAGACTCGATCCGCACGCGGTGAACGCGGCGGCGGTCCGCCTCTTCCACCGTGAAGAGCAGATCCGATTCCCGGTGGCTCTCTCCGGGCCGGGGGATGTGGCCGAGCCGAGCCGCCAGGAAGCCGCCCAGGGACGTGAATTCCTCCTCCTCGGGGCCGCGCCCGAAGAGCTCGCGAACGGTCTCGATGTTCTCTTTCCCGGAAACGGAGAAGGCGTTCGGGCCGGCCGGAGTCACGGCCTCCCGCTCGTCCTCGTGCTCGTCCCAGATCTCGCCGACGATCTCCTCGAGGAGGTCCTCGACCGTGACGAGCCCCGAAACACCCCCGTACTCGTCGACGACGATCGCCATCCACAGATGCCGCCGCTGGAACTCGCGGAGCAGCTCGGACACCTTCTTCGATTCCGGCACGAAGTAGGCCTCGCGGAGGATCTCCGCGATCGCGCGGACGCTCTGACGGCGCATCGCCTCGAACAGGTCCTTGACGTGCACGGTCCCGACGACCTTGTCGATCGTCCCCCGGGCCACGGGCAGCCGGGAGTACTTGGTGGACATGAAGAGGTCCGCGAGATCTTCGGCCGACGCCGCCTCGTCGATGAACACGATGTCGGTCCTCGGCGTCATCACCTCGCGGACGCGGGTGTCGCCGAAGTCCACGATCGAGAGCAGCAGCTTCTCCTCGTCTTTCTCGAGGATCCCCTCTTCGCGGCCGACGTCGATGTAGGCCTGAACTTCCTCCTCCGTCGCGGGCGTCGCCTGCATGCGCTCCCGGTTTCCGAAGATTTTCCGCACGGGGATCGCGACCGGCAGGAAGAGCCACGAAGCCGCCGTCACGAGCGGGAGGAGCCTCTTGACGACTTTTTCCGGATCGGACCCCGCGCCGACGCGCAGAAGCACCATCTCGGTGAAGAGCCATCCCAGAAAGAAAACGCCTCCGCCCCAGGCCCAGGGCGGGTGCAGGCCGAACCCTGCCGACGCGTGGACGATCGACAGCAGCCCCGCGAGAAGGAGGATCTGCAGCAGGACCTTCGTCGTCGTGCGCGTGATCTCGACCTCTCCGGGTCCCGCAAGCAGGCGAGCGCGCTCCGGGTTCTCTTCGAGAAGGCCCCTCAGCCTGATCGACGAGAGCCGGTCGAGCGCCAGGGCGAACGTCTCGAAGAGCAGGAACACGAGGTAGCAGAAGCCCGCCGTCAGGAGCGCGATCACGACGCGGCCCCCCGCCGGCGCTCCGCGATCCCGAGCCGGTCGCGCACCCGACCCTCGAGGGCGTTCATCTCTCCGTCGTCCGTCTCGTGGTCGTACCCGAGCAAATGCAGGAACCCATGAACGAGGAGCCGGTCGAGCTCCCGCGAAGCGCTCTCGCCGCAGCGCCGCGCCTGGCGCTTGGCGTACGGGATCGAAACGATCACGTCGCCGGCGAAGACGCCGCCCGCGGCCGGCCCGCCGGATGGGAACGCGAGCACGTCGGTAGAACGATCCATCCCGCGATAGCTCCGGTTCAACGCCCGCATCCTGTGGTCGCCGCAGAAGAGCACGGAGATCTCATCGACCCGCGCGCCGGTGATCCGGGCGGCTTTCGAGAGCAGGTCCCGGACCCGCGAAGGGGAAGGAGAGCCCTGGACGCTGGAGCGCACCCCACAGATCACCGGGTATCCGAAACGCGGGCGCCGGCCGGCCGTGGGCCCGCGGCGGCGTCGGACGGAGCTCCGAGGTCGCCGGTCTTCCGGCGCGTCCCGCGGTTGAACTCGAAACCCGGGTAGTCGATACGATGGTGGTAGATGTTGGAGACCGTGCGCTCGAGCGTCTCGACGATGATCGCGAGGTCGCGCATCGTGAGGTCGCAATCGTCGAACTGTCCGTCGCGCAGGCAGTCGTCCACGATCGTCTGGATCATCGCGCGGATCTTGGCCGGCGTCGGCTCGATCAGCGTGCGCGACGCCGCTTCGACGGCGTCCGCGATCATCAGGATCCCGTTGACGCGCGAGGACGGCTTCGGCCCCTGGTGGCGGTACTCCGTCTCTCGCACCGCGGAATCGCCGGGCGCGGACTTGGTCAGCGCCTTCTGGTAGAAGTACCGGATCAGCTTCGTCCCGTGGTGCTCGCGGATCGCGGCGACGAGCTGTTCCGGCAGGCGCGCCTTCCGGGCGAGTTCGACGCCCTCCTTCACGTGCATCGCGATCACCAGGGCGCTCATCGAGGGCTCGAGCCGGTCGTGCCGATTCGCGCCCTTCGGCTGGTTCTCGATGAAGTAGTCGGGCATCTTCGTCTTGCCGATGTCGTGGTAGTAACCCGCCACGCGCGCGAGCAGCGCGTCTGCTCCGATCGCCTCGGCCGCAGCCTCTGAGAGGTGACCGAGCACGAGCGAGTGCTGGTATGTGCCCGGCGCCTCGAGCGCGAGCGTCCTCAACAGCGGCAGGTTCTGGTTCGAGAGCTCGAGCAGCCGGATGTCCGTCGTGACGTGGAACAGGTGCTCGAAAACCGGGAGAAATACGCCGACGATCATCGCGACGAACCAGCCGCCGGCGAGACCGCCGAGGACGTCGGCCGCGAAGTCCCAGCCCCGCGCCTCTCCGTTCAAGAATGCGATGGCGGAGATCGCGACGAGGTTCGCGGCGGCCACGACGCCGCCCATCGACAGCAGAACGCTTCGGGAGCGCAGCTTCCCGATCCCGAAGATTCCGGCGAGCGAGCCGACGAGGGCGAACAGGACGAACGGGAAGCTCTGACCCATCAGGACCCCCGCGCCGATCGCGTTGACGGCGGCGAAGAGGAGCGCCGGTCCCATGCCCGCCACGAGACTCGTCATGATGGCGCCCGCGGCGAACGGGATCGCGTAATAAGTGTGCGCCGCCCAGGCGGAGCCTTCGAAGCTCGACGAGAGTCCCTGCGTCAGCACGAAGAAGCCGCGGGTCAGGAGCGAAAAGAGAATGCCCGCGCAGAGGACGGAGGAGTACACGATGTCGGGCCGCCGCTCGCGGCGCCGGCGGCGCTGCCGGCGGGCGTCGACCCAGAACGCCAGGGCGGCGAGCGACTGGAGCAGGAGGATGCCCGTCAGGCGGACCCACGACGACGGGTCGGCGACGGACGCGCGTACGGCGCCCATCCACTCGGATGCTTTCGGCGAGATCTCGTCGCCCTTTCGGACGATGACCTTCCCGCGCGGGATCCTCGTCAGGACCGTCTCGACCGATCGCGCCGCCTGGTCCCGCCTGCGCGCGGTCTCCGGCGCGTCAAACGTCAGGTTGGGGCGCAGCGCCGCGGCGAGAAACGCGGAAACCTCCGTCAGCGCGCGGCCTTTCAAGGGACCGTCGGCGAAGTGGCGGGCCACCGCGTTCTTCGCCTGAGACCCGTACTCGACCACGTCGTCGAGATCTTTTCTCCGCGTTTCGCGGCCGGTTCGCAGATCGCGGACTTCGATTCCCCGGTCGCGGTTCTGCGCGAGAACCTCCCGGTTGTCGACGACCCCGCCGCGATAGAGCTCCGCGCCCGTCTGAATGAGCCGGGCCTCCATCTTCTCCGAGAATTGATCCAGCGCCAGCGCCGAGAGTGCCTCGTCGCCGATCGGAAGATCGAAGGCGTCGCGGAGGGGCTGTGGGAGACCTCCCTTCCGGCGGAGCGCGCCTTCCGCGGCCCGCGCCTTGCGGAACGACGCGCGGATCTCCGCCGTCAGACGGTCCGGAGCACCGGTGTCCCAGTCGTAGACGGGGAGCACTTCCGCGGATGCCTCGACCCGCCGGCGCGCGGTCGCGGCGGCGTCGGGCACGATCAGGTCACGCGGGGCGACGACGTCGCGCGTCGCGATCTCCCCGGGCTTTCCGGAGGCGCGGCGGAAGGAAAAACTCGGCGCGAAGGCGAAGGTCGAGATGAGGACATACGCGATCGCCCAGCCCCAGAAACGCCAAGGCTCCTGCCCGCCGCCACCCTCGGCGGCCTGGTCGCGCTTCTCACGCGTGTCCCGCTTTCCGCGCTTGCCCGGGAATCGAAAAGAGAGCGTTGAGCGCCGTGATGGCGCGCCGGTCGGCATGCGTCGTTCAGCGCCCGGCGGAGAGTCGGCTGGCCTCGCGCTCCCGGTCCATGGCGTCGTACGCGGTGATGATCGACTGCACCAGAGGGTGCCTCACGACGTCCCGCTCGTCGAAGAGAACGAACTTGATTCCCTCGATCCGTGAGAGAAGATGCTGCGCCTCGCGGAGCCCGGAAGTCTTGCCGGACGGGAGATCGATCTGCGTCACGTCGCCGGTCACGACGGCCTTCGAGCCGAAACCGATCCGGGTCAGGAACATCTTCATCTGCTCGGAGGTGGTGTTCTGCGCCTCGTCTAAGATGATGAACGCGTCGTTCAAAGTGCGGCCGCGCATGAAGGCGATCGGAGCGACCTCGATCACACCGCGCTCGAGCAGCTTCGCCGTCTTCTCGTATCCGAGAATGTCGTAGAGCGCATCGTAGAGCGGGCGCAGATACGGGTTGATCTTCTCGACCATGTCGCCGGGAAGAAAGCCGAGTCGTTCACCGGCTTCGACGGCAGGCCGGGCGAGCACGATCCTCTTCGCTTTCTTATCGAGAAGGGCCGCGGCGGCCATCGCGACGGCGAGGTAGGTCTTCCCGGTTCCCGCCGGACCGACGGCGAAGACAAGGTCGTGCCGGTCGATCGTCTGGACGTAAACGCGCTGTTTGACGTTCCGGGCCGTTACGACGGACTTCAGGGTCGGCCCGAACGGGCTGTCCGTGAAGAACTCGACCAGCGAGGCGCTCGGGTCTTCTTTCACCACTCGGATCGCCGTCATCACGTCGCTACCCCGGAGGGGGTACCCGACGGTCAGGAGCTCTGAGAAGCCGGCCAGCAGGCGGCGGACCGCGTCCTCGGCCTCTCCCTGCCCGACGACGGAGATCTCGTTGCCGCGAGCCGCCAGCTTGACTCCGAAGGCGTCCTCGATGGCGCGGAGGTTCTCATCCGCGATGCCAAAAAAATCCGTGATGCCCGCCTCGGGCAGTGTCAGCGCGGTCGTGGAATCTGGAATGGTGAAGGCTCCTTCAGGAACCCGTTGCCTTGATCGGGTCCGGGCTCGCGGTTCGCACGGCCAAAACTACCATGCGGGAATGGGGAGCAAAAAGCGGGCCCCGGATGTTCCGGGGCCCGGCTCCGAGACAAGTGGTTGCAACGGGGAAACTTGCGAGCGTCTACCTTCCGCTGTTGATCGACTTGGCGACGTCCTCGAGCGCGTTCTCGACGGCGTCCCGAATGCTCGACCCCTTCGACTTGTGGCGGATCTCGCCGAGCACGTTGCCCCTCGAGTCCTTCACGAGGACCTCGAGGCCGACACCCGGATTGGCCAGCCAGCCGCCCCAGTACCGAGCGCCGCCGTGCGGCTCCCACGCGTTGAAGACGTTGCCTTCGACGACGATGTCTGCGCCGGACTTGACGATCTTGAAACCCTGCTTGTCGAGCCACTGCTCCATGTAGTCGCGGCCTTCCTTGGCCGCGTCGCGGGCCTCCCGGCCGCGGCCATTCTCGTCGAAGTCCTTCACGTGCGCCGTCTTGAAGTTCTTGAGCGAGCCGTTCGGGAAGTACACCCAGTCCACGTCCTTGCCCTTGGTGAGCTTGTCGTAGTCCGGCAGGAACTTGGCGGGCTCGTCCTTCTCCTTGGCGTCATCGGAATCGACGAATGTCTTGCCCTTGGCTCCTTCCGCCGGCCGGATCGAGAGAGTCAGAAAGGCGACCAGAGCCAACGCGAAGAGGCGTGTCGTGTAACGAACCATGTCAGATCTCCTTCTGTGAACGGCCGATTTTACCAAGAATGCCGCCCGGGGGCCGTCAAGACAGGCGCTCGACCACAGCGTCCCCGGCCTGGCCGGTCGAGAGCCCCCCTCCCACGTCGAACGTGCATCGCCGTTCCCGGACGCACTCCCTGACGGCCCGCTCGATCGCCTGCGCCTCTTCGGGGTGTCCGAGGTGCTCGACCATCAGACCGACGGTCAGAATCGCTCCGAACGGGTTGGCTTTCCCGGTCCCGGCGTACTTGGGCGCGGACCCGTGGACGGGCTCGAACATCGAGATCCGGCCGGGGTGGATGTTGCCGGAAGCGGCCATACCGAGGCCTCCCTGCAGGGCCGCTCCGAGGTCGGTGACGATGTCCCCGAACATGTTGTTGGTCACGATCACGTCGAACGCACGGGGATCCCGGACGAGCTGGAGGCAAAGGGCATCCACGTAGAGGTGCGAGGCCTCGGCTTCCGGGAAGTCCCGGGCGACCGCCGCGAAGGTGCGCTGCCACAGGTCGCCCACGAAGCGCATGGCGTTCGACTTGTCGGCCATCACCACGCGCTTCCTGCCGCGCGCGCGCGCGAACTCGAACGCATGGCGGAGGATCCGCTCGACGCCCTTTCGCGTCGAGATGTCCTCCTGGACCGCGATTTCGTCGGGCGTGCTCTTCTTGAAGTTTCCGCCCGAGCCGACGTACGCGCCCTCCGTGTTCTCGCGGAACACCACGAAATCGACGTCCGCGGCGGAGTAGCTCTTCAGCGGGCACAGCCGGTCATCGAGGCAGCGAACGGGACGGTAGTTGACGTAGAGATCGAGCTGGAACCGCGCGCCCAGCAGGATGTCCGCCGCATGCTTCATGTCGGGGACCCTCGGATCGCCGAAGGCGCCCATGAAGATCGCGTCGAAACGCCCGGAGAGGTCCTCGAACGCGCCCGCGGGGATCGTCTCGCCCGTCGCGAGGTAGTGGTCGGCGCTCCAGGGAAACGAGACGAGGTCGAGGGAGAGGGATCGCCGCCGGTCGAGAGCCTCCAGGACCTTGACCGCTTCGCGGGTGACGTCCACGCCGATTCCGTCCCCGGGGACGAGGGCGATTTTCATGCGGCCGGGAAGATAGCAGAACGCTGCGTCTCACGTAGAATCGAGGACATGCCTCTCGCCGGCACATGCCGTGACTTCCTGATCCAGGCCGCGAAGGCCCCCGATCGGCCGACCCCGTTCTCGCTCGTCGAAAATCTCGCGTTGGAAGCGGAGCGATATCTGGACCGGATCCGTTTCGACCCGGCGCAGTACGTTCGCCACGCGATCCTTCTCTGGGAGGACTGGGAGGTCATGCTGATCGCCTGGGAGCAGGGACAGATCACACCCATCCACGACCACCGCGGGGTCCTCGGCGGAATGGCGGTTCTCTCCGGCACGCTCCTCGAGGAGCGGTTCACCACCCCCGGAGACAAGCCGTCCCTCGTGGATTCCCGCGTGCGGCCGGAGGGCGACCTGTGCGATACGGGGCCCGCGGTGCTCCACCGCCTGATGCCGCAGAGCGCGCGAGCGGTTTCATTGCACGTCTATCGCCCGCCCCTTCGCTCGATGGGGATCTGGAACGACGAAGGACTGAAAGAGATCCGAACGTCCGTCTTCGAAGTGCACGAAGACGAATTTGAACGTTTAGCGGTCAGGTAGCGTCTGTTCTAAGCGAAGCGCTCTCTCGGCTGTCGTTCGCGCAGCGAACGCCACAGCCGAAAGCCTTCATTTCTCAAAAAAGAGAAACAGGTTCACGTTCGACGGCCCGAGCGAGAAGAAGTCGCCGGACCGCAGCATCGCGGCGCAGTCCTCTTCCGTCGCGCCGTCGAGGTCGTCGGGCACGGGGATCGGATCGCCGTTCAAGTACGTGCCGCAGGTCGAGCGCATGTCCACGAGGCGGTACTCCGGCGAAGCCGGCGCGTTCCGGCGGAAGACCTTCGCGTGGAGGCGGGAAACCTCCACGTTCAAGAACGCCTCGGGCGTCGAGACGCGGAAGCCCGACACGGGCATTCCGACGCCGATGAACTCGGGAACCTCGCGCCCGATCAGGAGCTCGTCGAAATCGAGCTTCACGAGGCCGGCGTTGTAGGGGCCGAGCCCCAGGAGGTAGTGCCCGGAGGGCAGGCGGAGGAGGGTCTTTTCCAGGCGGCCGGACATCCCCGCCATTCCGTTGTCCACGAACGACATCACGTCCCGCTGGCGGGATTCCAGGGCCTCCCGGCAGATCGCGGAGTAGAGATCGTCTTTCATGGTCTCGAGGGAAAGAGCAAAAGGTGGGCCCGGCGGTCCGGGGCGGGACCCCGGGCGAAATCCGCGATTCCAGCGGGCTTCACGCCGTGAATTGTCGCACGAAACGCCCGCGAAGTGCAGTTAGTTGACGGTCTCCGGCTTCGGGGACGCCTCGTCCCCGGCGTCCGCTACGGCGGAGCCGCTGTCCTCCGGCGAGGTCTCGACCTCGATCGTCCACCGCTCGTAGACCTCGTGCGGCAGCTCGTCGACAAACCGCGAAGGCTCGAGGATCACGTCCACGCCGTAGCGGTCCCGGGCGAGCATCGGGTAGACGAGGTTCACTTCGTTCTTCGCCCGGGTCACCGCGACATAGAACAGCCGCCGCTCCTCCTCCAGCCCCTCGTCGGTCATCGCGGAGCGATAGCTCGGGAACCTTCCCTCGGAAAGGCCCATCACGACGACACGGCTCCACTCGAGCCCCTTCGCCTGGTGGACGGAGGAGAGAACGACCCGGTCGTCATCCGGGTCTCCGGCGACGACGTCCTCGCCGGAGAGCTCGTTGAAGAGCGTGACCTCCTCGAGGAATCCGGGGAGCGAGTCGTAGGACTGGGCGAACTGCGCGAACTGCTCGAGGTCGTCCAGGCGGGCATCGCCGTTGGGGAACTTCGCCCGCGCGAAGTCGCGGTACACGTCGTCGACGACGGCGCGGATCGCTTCCGCGGGCGCGGAGCGTATGGAGGGAGTTTCGAGGCGCGCGAGGAGAGATCGAAACGGCTTCAAGGCCGCCGCCGCTCCGCGCGGAAGCTCGATGCCGCCGGCGTCTTCGCGCTCGCGGAAGGAAGCGAGCGGGTCGGGACGGCCGCCGATCGCCTGCCAGACCGCCGAGGCGGCGCGCTCCCCGACGCGCGGAAAGAGCTTGAGCGCGCGTTTCCAGGAGAGCTCGTCCTTCGGGTTGACGACGATCCGCAGGAACGCGAGCACGTCCTTGACGTGGCGCTGCTCGAAGAACCGGGTGCCGGAGCGGATCTCGTAGGGAATGCCCCTGCGGGTCAGCTCGATCTGCAGCTCGAGCGCCTGGTAATGCGCGCGATAGAGCACGGCGACGTCCGACAGCTTCTCCCCCTCGTCGTGCCACTCGAGGATCCGCTGGGCGACGAACCGTGCCTGGTCCGGGATGTCGGGAAGCGCGACCACGGCGGGCAATGGTCCGCCGTCCCGGGAGGAACGCAGCTCCTTGGGAAACTGCCGTTCGTTTTGGGCGATCGAGGCGTTGGCGAGCGCCAGGATCTCCGGCGTCGAGCGATAGTTCGTGGTGAGACGGAACGTCTTCGCGTCGGGATAGCGGTCCGGGAACCCGAGGATGTTCTCGAAGGAGGCGCCTCGGAAGGAGTAGATCGCCTGCGCGTCGTCGCCGACCACGGTCACGTTGCGCCGGACCCGCGCCATGCCGTCGACGAGATCCCCCTGGAGGCGGTTCGTGTCCTGGTACTCGTCCACGAGGACGTGGTCGTAGGAGGCGGCGAGCAGCGCGGCGGTCTCGGGACTCTCGTCGAGAAGCCGCTTCCACGAGAGCAGCAGGTCGTCGTAGTCGCAGGCGTTGCCGAGGCGCTTGCGCTCCCGGTATCTCTGGAAGACGCCCGCGATCTCGCCCTCCAGCGCGGAGAAGTGCGGCGCGCGGCTCGCGAGCACTTCGGCAAAGGGCCGGGCCGTGTTGATCGTCTGCGAGTAGAGGTCGAGCAGAACGTCTCCCTTCGGGAAGCGCCGCTCGACGACGGGAATCCCCCGGTCCGAAGTGGAAGCCTCAAGCAGCTCCCGGGCGTCTTCGGGGTCTAAGATCGTGAAGTTCGGCCCGAGGCCAACCCGGGAACCGAAGCGCCGCAGGAGGCGGTTTCCCACCGAATGGAACGTACCGCCGAGGAGGCGCCGGGTATCGACGGTCAGCAGCGTCTCCACCCGCCGGAGCATCTCCTTCGCGGCCTTGTTCGTGAAGGTCAGGAGCAGGATCCGCGAGGGGTCCGTGCCGGATTCGATGAGCCTGGAGACCCGGTACACGAGGGTCCGCGTCTTTCCCGACCCGGCGCCGGCGATGACGAGAATCGGCCCTCCCCCGGCGAGGACCACCTCCCGCTGCTCCTCGTTCAACTCCCGGTCGTAATCGACCCGGTAGTGACGGAGGGGAACGGGCTTCCGGAGAACGTACTTGCGCTCCACGACTTTGGCTCCAGCGGGGCAGTCTATTCCGGCCCGCCGAACGCCCTGCCGCGCGCCAAAACGGTAATCTTTCGGCCCGGGGACCCGTTCTTACGGACGGAGCCGGCCTCGGGACGGCTTTGAAGGAGAGTCGAAATATGAGCATTCGCCAGATCCGAAATACCGTCCTCGTGGCGGTCGGCGTCTGCGCTCTCGGCATCGCGGGTATCTTCGCCGGCAGGATGTCGGCCGACGCCATCCCGCTCAGAGGCCACGGGGACTCCGCGCCGCGGATGTTCGCGAGGATCTCGCGGGCGCTCGACCTGTCCGGCGATCAGCGGGCGGCGGTCAAGAACGTGCTGCGCAACCACGCCGACGAGATCGCGTCCCAGATGACGGCGAGCCAGGCGGCCCACAGGGCGCTTCGCGAAGCCGTGATGGCGTCGCCGTCGGATGAGGGTACGATCCGAGCTCGCGCCGCGGACGCGGGGCGGGTCCAGGGGGACGGAGCCGTCCTCTTTTCGAGGATCCGGGCTGAGGTCGATCCGATCCTGACCCCCGACCAGCGCGAGAAGGCCCGGACGTTCCAGTCCCGGATGCGCGACCGCAGAGACAACCCGGCGGAGTCCCTGAAGAAGTTCCTCAGCTCCCCGTAGGCGCGTGGACTCCGTCTTGGTGCGCGCACGCTACCCGAGAGCCGTCGTTCCTTCGGCCGTCGTGCCGCCGGCCGCGGCGCGGCGGGAGTCCGCGCGGGCGACCCCCGAGGAGCTGGCCGAAGAGGGCTGCCTGGTCGACCTCGCCCGGAACGGCGACGACGACGCGTTTGCGCAGCTCGTTCGGATCGGCGCGCCCGCCGCGATCGGCGCCGCGCGGCGCATCACCCGCGACGCGGCGCTCGCCGAGGACGCGGCGCAGGAGGCGTTCATCCGCGCGCACCGCGCGCTGCGCGACTATCGCCACGAGTCTTCGTTCTCCGCCTGGATCCGGAAGATCGCGATTCGCACCGCCATAGACCTCGTGCGGAGGCGGCGGCCGGAAGACCCGATCGCGGAGAGCCTGCCGTCGGGGGCGTCGGAAGAGAAGCAGCACGAGGACGCGGACCTTCTCCGCGAGGCGCTCGCGGCGTTGTCGCCTCTCGATCGCGAGATCCTGCTCGCCCGGGAAGTCGAGGGAGTCGGGGACCGGGAAGTCGCAAGACGATTCGAAATGACCGTGACGGGCGTTCGCGTCCGCATGCATCGCGCCCGCCGCAGGCTGCAGGCGCGTTTCAAGGAGAGAGGACGATGAGAATTTCCGAAGCATTCGAGAACGACTGCCGGCGGGTCCGCTCGGCGCTCCGCTCGGGACAGGCCGGGCAGGCGGAGGAGATCCACCTGTTCCGATGCGAAGCCTGCCGGCTCGAGGCGAGGATCGCCGCCGCCTGGCGCGCGCTTCCGGACTCCCGCTCGCTCGAGACGGGAGCGCCGGTCGACGAGGCTTTTGTCCGGCGGGTCCTGTGGGAGATCCGCAGGGAGCGGCGCCACAGAATCCGCGCGCGTGCGAGCGTCGCGGCCGCCGCGGCGCTGCTCTTCTTCTTTGCGCTCGGCGCGAGCCGGGAGTCCGCCGCCTCCCGCGCCGCGGGAGCGGAAGACTCCTACGCCCAGCTGCTGACTCCGGAGCTCGACTCGTTCCTGCCGGAATAAGGAACCTCGCGTTGAGACGGGCGGCCACAAGGGCCGCCCCTACCCGCTCACGCGGGGGGCCGGTACACTTCGCCCCGATGCCTCTCCGATTGATCACCGCCGGCGAGTCACACGGCCCTCGGTTGACCGCCATTCTCGAGGGGATCCCCGCCGGCCTCACGGTCGATCCCGCGCTCGTGTCGCGGGAGCTGACCCGGCGGCAGCACGGATACGGGCGCGGCGGGCGCATGAAGATCGAAAAGGACGAGGCCGTGTTCGAGGGAGGGCTGCGCGGCGGCACCACCCTGGGCTCGCCGATCGCGATCGGCATCGCCAACCGGGACTTCTTCAGCTGGGAGGCGGTGATGGGACCGCTCTCCGTCGACAACGAAGCCGCCGCCGGAAAGAAGCTGACGCGGCCCCGTCCCGGCCACGCGGACCTCGCGGGCGGGATGAAATACGGCGCGCGCGACCTCCGCGACGTCCTGGAGCGCGCGTCCGCGCGCGAGTCGGCCGCCCGCGTCGCAGCGGGCGCCGTCTGCCGGCAGCTTCTCGCCGTCTGCGGAATCGAAATCGCGAGCGGAGTGCTCTCCGTCGGAGGCGCGGCCGACTCCGAGTCCGGCCGGACGTTCGCCGCGGCCGCGACCGCCCGGGACGACACGCCGCTGCGCGCCATGAATGCGGAGGCGGAGCGGCGCATGGTGGAAGCCATCGACGCCGCGAAGTCCGCGGGAGATACCCTCGGCGGATCGATCCTGGTCGCCGCAGGCGGAGTCCCGGCGGGGCTCGGCTCCTTCGCGTCGTGGGACCGGAAGCTCGACGGCCGGATCGGCCAGGCGCTGCTCTCCGTCCCGGCCGTGAAGGCGGTCGAGCTCGGGTCCGCCATTTCCGCCTCGAAGGGGCCGGGCTCGCAGGCGCACGACGAGATCGAGCCCGGTCCCGGAGGAAGGCTGCGCCGGCGGTCGAATCGCGCCGGCGGGCTCGAGGCAGGGGTGACGAACGGAGAGGACCTCGTCGCCGTCCTCTACATGAAGCCGATTTCGACGCTCGCGCGGGGGCTCGACTCCGTGGACATCGAGCGCGGGTCCCCCGCCCGCTCCGCTTACGAGCGCAGCGACGTCACTGCCGTGCCCGCGTGCGGAGTGATCGCGGAGGCGATGCTCGCCTTCGTGCTCGCCGACGCATTGCTCGAGTTGACCGGCGGAGACCGGATGGAAGACGTCCTGGAGAGGCTGGCGCAGCACCGCGCGCGGACCGAAAGATACGGGACGGGGCGCTAGTCACCGGCCGCGCAACCGCTCACAGGTTCCGTTTCCGCAGCCTCCGCGTCTTCGGCGGACCGCGTGAACCCGCCGCCTCTTCGGCGCCGACGCTGATTCCCGGCAGGGGGTCCAAGGGGCCGGGCGCCCAGGTCGCGTCCATCTGCGCGAGCGAGGAGGGCTGGCGGGAGAGCGCCTGGTCGAGAACGGCGAAGAGCGGGTCGGTGGGACGCAGGCCCGTCCCGTCCGGGCGCCAGTACTCGTAGTGCAGCTCGGGAGACAGCGCCCAGCCTGTCGCGCCGACGGCTCCGAGCCGCGTCCCGCGGGTCAGGCGCTGGCCCCTCCGCACGTCGATCCGCGAAAGGTGTCCGAAGACGGTCGCTCCCCGTTGAGCATGGGAGAGGACGACCACGTTTCCCAGCTCCCAGAACCGACCTCCCAGGGAGCGGCGGACCGTTCCGGCGAAAACGACGGTTCCGTCCGCCGGCGCGACGACGGGCGTCCCCGCCGGCGAGGCGATCTCGACGCCCGTCAGAAACTCCTCCTCGTTCGTCCAGGGGGAACGCCGCGGCCCGAAATACGCCGAGGGCTCGAAGGCTCCAGCGCCGAGCGGGAGGATCGCGGGAGATTCCCGGAAGTTGGCGGTGTCCGCCGTTTCGCGTTCCTGAGCGAGCGCCCTGCCCCGTTCGAGGGCGCGCAGGAACGAAGGGAGGCCGGCCGCCACGCGGACGGGGTCGTCGTCCGAGAGCAGCGGGTGGTCCGGTCCGAGCACGTTCGGCCACTGCGCGGCAGGGACGCGGTAGAGGAATGCGACGCGATTCAAGAGGTCGGCGGACCGGCGGGCCCGGAACCGGAGGTCCGACGCCGTGCGCCGAACCCCCTCCGTCGCCGACTTCAGGCGTCCCGCGTCCTGGATGGCGTCCGTCCGCGTCTCCTCGCGTTCCGCCCGCTGCAGCATCGCGGGCACCGTGAACCAGAGGGAAATGACGAGACCCGCGAGCACGGCGACGAAGGCGGCGAGGACCGTCTGTCCCCGGTCTCCGAGCGATAGCGTCCGAACCGCTCCCCCTCCCGACGCCGGATGGAATTGGACCTGCACGCCCGGGTCGACCTCCGTTTCTGATTCTACGGGGAAGACTCGAGGCTCGACGTGGAAAGAAGGCCGAGCCGGCGCCGGTCGCCGGATGCGCCGAGGCTCCGTGGCACGAAGCTACGGTCGAGCGTGAAGACGATCGCGACGGGACGCGATCCCGCGGAGATTCGCAGCGCCCGCGCCTGGCCGGCCGCGAACGTGGCTCGATAGAGCTCGGCTCCGCGGGCACGCGCGACGGCTGTGATCGGCTTGCCGTCCGCGCTGAAGTTCGCCAGCCCGAGGCGGACGTTCTCGCCGGGCCACACGCGGAGGGCGAAATGGCGCCGCGTCCAGCGGAAAACTCCGCCGGGGCCGGACTCGCGATCGTAGAACCCGATGCGCGCCGCGTGGCGGAACGCCTCGTCCGCGTCGAACGTGGCCAGCATTCCGACGAACGCGGCCGCCGCGTACACGACGACGGCCCAGAGCCGCAGCCGGCGCGCCGCTCTGCCTTCGGCGGCACCCGCCGGCAGAGCGCTCGCCGCCGCGAGGAGGAAGAAGAGCAGCGAGACGTCCGGCGCGAGCCAGTGCGACCCCGCCGCCAGCGCGGCGAGAAAACCGAGCACGGCGGCGCCGGCCGCCGCGGCAGGCAGGTCCGTCTGGTCGCCGCGCGCGCGCCGCCATGCCTGCGACGCGAGGGCGAGAACGGCGGCGAGCGTGATCAGTGCTCCGACGAGCCCCGTTTCCGCGGCCGCCTGCACGTACCCGCTTCCCGGGTTGTCGCGCATGGGCACCGTCCGCCCATCCTCGCGAAGGAGGTCCGGCAGGGTCCACGCGAATGCGCCCACGCCCGCTCCCTCGACCGGATGCCTCAGGAAGAGCCGGCCGGCCGCGCGCCACAGAAGCGGCCGCGCCGAGACGCGGTACTCGAGGGGCAGGCCCGGATCGAACGTCTGCCGCAGGCGGTTGCCCAGGCTGCCGGCGCCCCGCACGAAAACGAGGGCCGCCGCCGCGAGGAGAAGAACGAGGGCCCCGACGGCGACCTTGCGCCCGACCGGGCGGGCGACGGCGCGCGCGAACAGGAGAACCGCGGCGGCGCCCCCCGCGAGGAGCACGCCGCTGCGCGAGCCCGACACGACGAGGCCGGCGACGAGGAGGATGGCGAAAAACGCCGAAAGCAGGCGCGCGCGCCCGCGGCCCAGCGCGCCGCCGGCCGCGACGAGGAGAAGAAGCGCGCTGAGAAGGCCGAGCGAGTTGGGATCGACCGCTCCTCCGGACAGACGCTCCGTCAGCCGCCAGTACGGGCGGACCTCGGCGGGCAGAATTCCGCCGGCCTGGAGAAGCGCCGCGGCGGAGGAGACCCCGACGCCCCAGAGAGCCGCGGTAACAGCTCGGCGGCGCACCGTGTCTCCCGCCCGTCGCAGGAGAAAGTAGAAGGCCGCGCCGCCGGCGAGCGCTGCATAGGCGAACAGACTCTCGCGCACGGCCACCGAAGCCGCGAGGCCCTCCCCGTTGACCGCCCGTCCGAGGAGGCCGCGGACGAGAGCCCAGAGAGTCCAGGCGCGCACGCAAGCCAGGACCGCTCCGAGGGTCCATACGGCCAGGAGCGCGCGCAGCGCGGGGTCGGCGCGGGACCGGTCCGGCCGGCTCTCGAAATCGTAGATGAATCGAAACGTCCAGCCTGCGGCGAGGCCGCAGAGGAGCAGCCCGGGCCAGGTGACGGGATCACGCCCGCCGCAGACCCGGGCGAGCAGTCCCGCCCAGGGGAACAGGAAGGCGAAGAGAACGACGCCCCGCGCCGGCCTCGCCGCGGTGAACAGGGCGAGCGCGACGGAGACGAGGAGCACGGGCAGGCGATCCGGCGACCCCGGGGGAAATCCGGCGGAGAGAAGGAGTGCGCCCGCCGCTCCAGCCGCGAGGAACAGCGCGATCCGGAAGATCGTGCCCGGGGAGCGGTGATCGGCGTCGGTGTTCACGGCTTCGCGTGCCCGTTACCCGCGGTGGTACTCCTGCAGAGACCCGACCGTCATTGTCTCTTCCTGGAGCGAGCGGATTCCCTCCACCGCCGCGGCGGACGCGGAGAGCGTCGTCAGGCACGGAATGCCCAGCTGAAGCGCCGCCGCGCGAATCGCCGCTTCGTCATAATGCGACGCGCCTCCGAGCGGCGTGTTGATCACGAGCTGAATCCGGCCCTCCCGCATCTCCTCGACGGCATTCGGGTGCCCCTCGTTGACTTTCCAGACGCGCTCCGCCGGCAGCCCTGCCTCGAGCAGCGCTTTCTGTGTGCCCTCCGTGGCGCAGAGCGGGAAGCCCAGGTCCACGAGCTCCCGCGCGATGGGAATGACCCCCGCCTTGTCATACGGATTCACGGTCAGGAACGCCCTTCCCGAAACGGGAAGGCGGATTCCCACGGCCTCGCAGGCTTTCGCGAAGGCTCCGCCGAACCGTGGCGAAATCGCCATCACTTCGCCCGTCGACTTCATCTCGGGCCCGAGGAGGGTGTCCTCCCCGGGGAACTTCTTGAACGGGAAGACGGGCGCCTTGATGAAGAAGTCAACGGGGTCGCGCTCGGGAGGAAGGTTGAGCGATTCGAGGCTCCGGCCGGCAGCCAGAAGCGCGGCGGCCCGCGCCATGGGCGTGCCGATCGCCTTCGAGACGAACGGGACCGTCCGGGACGCGCGAGGGTTCACCTCGAGGACATACAACTTGTCGCCCTGCGTCGCGAACTGGATGTTCATCAGCCCGCGAACGGAGAGGGCCACTGCGAGCTTGCGCGTCGCGTCCCGGATCTCTGCGAGCTGCTCTTTCGTGACCTTCCATGCGGGAAGCACGGAAAAGGAGTCGCCGGAATGGATGCCCGCCTCCTCGATGTGCTGCTGGATGCCGCCGATCCACGTGTCCTTCCCGTCGGAAAGGGCGTCGACGTCGTACTCGAACGCGTCGTCCAAGAACCGGTCGATCAGGACCGGATGCTCCGGCGAGCTCTCGAGGGCGTGGGCCATGTACGACGTCAGATGGGCGTCGTCGAACACGACCGCCATGGCCCGCCCGCCGAGGACGTACGAGGGACGCACCATGATCGGATACCCGATTCTGCGGGCGGCGGCGAGAGCCTCCTCCGCGCTCCGCGCTTCCGCGTGCTCCGGCGCGCGAAGACCGAGCTCCCCGATCAGCTTCCCGAACCTGCCCCGATCCTCCGCGAGGTCGATGGATTCTGGCGACGTGCCCCAGATCGGATAGCCCGCCGCTTCGAGGGCACGCGCGAGCTTCAGAGGCGTCTGGCCGCCGAACTGCACGAGGACTCCGTCGGGCTTCTCGTTGTCCAGGACGGCCGAAACGTCTTCGAACGTGAGCGGCTCGAAGTAGAGGCGATCCGACGTGTCGTAGTCGGTGGACACCGTCTCGGGGTTGCAGTTGATCATCACGGTCTCGAATCCCGCCTCCGAGAGCGCGTAGCAGGCGTGGACGCAGCAGTAGTCGAACTCGATTCCCTGGCCGATGCGGTTGGGTCCGCCACCGAGGACGACGACTTTTTTCCGGAGGGTTCGGATCGACTCGTTCTCAGCCTCGTAGGTCGAATAAAAGTACGGGGTCTGCGCCTCGAACTCCGCGGCGCACGTGTCGATCGTCTTGAAAACGGGGAGGACTCCGAGACGCCGCCGCGCCTCCGCGACGTCCCTCTCCGGAACGCCGAGCGGCCGCGCAATCGCGGCGTCGGAGAGTCCGAGCCGCTTCGCCCGCCACAGATCGTCGCGCGAGAGGTCGGAGAGCCGCTTTCCGCAGAGCCCCCGCTCCTCCGCGACCATCCGACGCACCGCGTCGAGGAACCAGGGGTCGATGCGCGTGCGTTCGGCGATCTCCTCGAGAGTCATGCCCGCTACGAAGGCGCGTCTCAGGTGGAAGATGCGCTCCCACGTCGGGACTTCCAGCGCCGCGAGCAGTTCCTCGCGGGGGATCGGGCCGCGCCCGTCGTCCAAGCCGTCGCGTCCGATCTCGAGCGAGCGAATCGCCTTCCCGAGCGCCTCGGCGAAGGTGCGCCCGACGGCCATGGCCTCGCCGACGGACTTCATCTGGATCGAGAGCCGGGGGTCGGCGCGCGGGAACTTCTCGAAAGTCCAGCGCGGGATCTTCACGACGACGTAGTCGAGCGACGGCTCGAAGCACGCGGGCGTCTTCTTCGTGATGTCGTTCGGGATCTCGTCCAGCCGGTAGCCGACGGCGAGCAGGGCCGCGATCTTGGCGATCGGGAATCCCGTGGCTTTGGAGGCGAGCGCCGAGGAGCGCGAGACCCGCGGGTTCATCTCGATGACCACACGGCGCCCCGTCCGGGGGTCCACGGCGAACTGGATGTTGGAACCGCCCGTCTCGACGCCGACCTTGCGGATCACCGCGATCGCTTCGTCCCGCATCTCCTGGTACTGCCGGTCGGAAAGCGTCATCTGGGGCGCGACGGTGATCGAGTCGCCGGTGTGCACGCCCATCGCGTCGAAGTTCTCGATGGAGCAGATGATGATCACGTTGTCGGCGGTGTCGCGCATCACCTCGAGCTCGAATTCCTTCCAGCCCTCGACCGACTCCTCGATCAACACTTCGTTCGCCGGCGACTCCGAGAGACCGAACGCGACGTTCTTGCCGAACTCCTCGCGGCTGCGCGCCCAGCCGCCGCCCGACCCGCCCAGCGTGAACGACGGCCGGATCACGACCGGCAGTCCGATCTTTTCGACGATCTCCTCCGCCTCAGCGAGGGAACGTGCGGTGCCTGACCGGGGCACCTGGGCTCCGATCTCGATCATCGCCTGCTTGAAGAGCTCGCGGTCCTCCGCCAGGCGAACGGCGTGCTCATTGGCGCCGATCAGCTTCACACTCCACTTGTCGAGGATCCCGCGGTGGGCAAGAGCGAGCGTCAGGTTCAACGCCGTCTGTCCCCCCACGGTCGGCAGGATCGCGTCCGGCCTCTCCTTCTCGACGATGCGCTCGAGGAACTCGGGAGTCAGGGGCTCGACGTAGGTGGCATCCGCGATCTCGGGGTCGGTCATGATCGTCGCGGGGTTGGAATTGACGAGGATCACCCGGTACCCCTCCCGCCGGAGCGCGCGGACGGCCTGGGTCCCGGAGTAGTCGAACTCGCATGCCTGGCCGATGACGATGGGGCCGGAACCGATGACGAGGATCGACTGGATGTCGGTCCGCTTCGGCATCAGGCGGCGCCGGCGCCGCGGCTGGCGGACTGGATCTGCAAAGTCATGGAGCGGGCCGGAATCTTATATCCGTCGCCTACGCTGCGCTGTCCGTCGCCTACGCTGCGCTTCGCTCCGCTCCGGCTCCCGCAACGTGAGGCTCCTCCCTCCCTTCGGTCGGGAGACTCCTCACGTTGCGAGCTGTTGGCTCAGTGCGACGCGTCGAGCGGCACGTCGCCTCGAGCTCGCTACTGCTGAGTTCGCGTTGCCGTTTCGCGGACTCTTCTTGCGGGTCGGCTTGTCGTCGGCGCGGTTACCGCGCGTTCCGCGGTGCAGGCGCCCTTGAGGATCGTTCCGTACCGGCCGGCCGCGAACAGGTTGCCGCCGAAGGACCGCACGCGATACAGGTCGTTGACGGTTTGCGAAGGCGCGGCGTTCCACGCAAGGCCGTCGACGCTCTCGAAGCGAACGCCGTCCTCACCGACCGCGATGAAGCGAGACCCGCTCCAGGCGACGCTCGCAAACGTCTTGTCCGTGCCGGCGGCACGCTCCTGCCACGACATTCCGTCCGCGCTCGAGAGCACCCGGCCGGCGTCGCCGACCACCACCCACCGGCTCCCGCTCCAGGCCGCGGCGGTCAAGGTGCCGCCCGTGTGCGAGGAACGGATCGTCCAGGTTCGCGCGTCCGAGCTCGTCGAGATGGTTCGCGATCCGTCGCCGCCGACGGCGACGTAGAGCCCATTTGCGAATGAGAGGGCGTAGAGAGTGCTCTCTGCCTGTCCCGCCAACTCCCAGGTGACGCCGTCCGCGCTCACCTGCACGGTGCCGCCGTAGCCCGCGGTCACGAACCGGTTCCCGTCCCACAAGACGTCCGTGAAGGCGTCTCCCCGGGCGGCGGTCTGGGGTACCCAGCTCGCGCCTCCGTCGTCGCTCGAGAGGATCGTGCTCTTCTCACCGACGGCAACCCATCTCCGCCCGTTGCCCGCGACCCCGTACAGGTGCCGGTGGTCGCCGACCTGTCCCCGGAAAGTCCACGCGGATCCGTCCGCGCTCGTCAGCACCGTACCGAACACTCCCGTGGCCACGTACTGCCTTCCGTCGAAATCGATGGCGTTCACGGAGTCGCGGTAGCCGCCGCTCCGAGCCGTCCAGGAAACCCCGTCCGCGCTGGTCACGATCGTCCCGCGTGCGCCGACGGCGACGAGCGTCGATCCGTTCGAGCCGATGGCGTACAGGTCGCTCGTGGTCGCCGCCGCGGGTGCGTGGCTCCATCGCTTGCCGTCCGGGCTCGAAAAAATCATGCCGCTCTCGCCGACGCCGAGAAGGCCCGCGCTCGTGACCTGCAGCGAACGAATCGGAGGCGCGAGACCGAGCGTGTCGCTCGTCCAGCTCAATCCATCCACGCTTCGGAGAACCCCGGCGGTGGCAACGAAGCCGGTGGAGGGGACCACGAACGACGTCCCGCTCCAGGCAACCGACGAAAATACGTCGGTGGTGTTCAACGCGAGCGCCGACCAGTTCGAGCCGTCCGGGCTCACGACGAGCGCGCCGGCGTCTCCAACCGCTACGAAACGGCTTCCGCTCCACGCGACGTCCCGCAGCGCATTCGAGGATCCCGAAGCGCGGGCGACCCAGACCGCTCCGTCGGTGCTCGTCACGATCGCGCCGCCGTCTCCGACGGCCGTGAACTGCGCGCCCGCCCAGGAGATGCGGTGCAGGGCGGCGGCGACGCCCGCGCCGTGGCCCGTCCACGAAATGCCGTCCGGGCTCGTCAGGGAAACGCCCCCGGAGCCGACCGCGGCGAAGAGCGCGCCGTTCCACGCGACAGATTCCAGGTCGGCGGTGGTGTTCGCGACCCTCGACGTCCACGCAACCCCGTCGGGGCTCGTCAGAACCGAGCCGCCCGATCCGACGGCGACGAACGTTCCGTGCCCGAACGCGACGCCACCCAACCGGTTGCCCTGGGGAGTGGGGTTCTGCCACTGCCAGTCGCCGCACTGCGCCAGGACGGGCAGAGCGGAGGCCAGACAGAAAACGGCCAGGAAAACCGGTCTCGTGAGGGCCTTGAACATATTGCCTCCGGCGGTTTGGGGTGCCAGAGCGATTATACGCGTCAGAACGCGTCGGTGTCCGCGAAGCTCGCGAGGGTTCCCGGCGGGTTGTCGTACCTCCGGACGTTTCCCGTCCGCGTATCCGTGACGACGAGCGAATACCCGACGTTCGTCAGAGCGCCTACGAAGAACCAGAACTTCCCATTGACGGGCCTTCCATCGACCACTTTCACGAGCAACTCGAGGTTATTGGGAGAGAAGAACCACACGGCTCCGGTGTCGCCGGTCAAGGGAACCGGCGCGCCCGATCCCGAAGGGCCACCGGAAATCGTCCATCGCGCCTCCACCCGGAACCTTCCTCCTCCGCCGAGACACAGCACCGGGGCTGTTGCAGAGCCTCCCCCGCAAGGTGACGGTCCTTCCGTCCCGGGTTCGATTTCCGACGACGGAGAGCTTCCGATCGACTCCCCGGAGGAGGGAAACGCGGAAGTGTCCGCGATGCTCGCGATGCGCCCCTCGGGATTCTCGTAGCTGCGGACCATGCCCGTTTCCGCGTCGCGCACCGTCAGCGTGTAGGCAACATTCGAGAGAGCTCCGGAAAAGATCCAGAAATTCCCGTTGACCGCGCGGCCGTCGACCACCTTCACGAGGAGCTCGAGATTCCGGTTCGAGAAAAACCAGAATGCGCCCGTATCCCCCGACGCAGCCGGCACAGCAAGTCCGTCTCCGGACAGACCGTCCCGCGAGTGGAACGAGACCCGCGCTTCGAAGCGCGATCCGTGGAGGCAGAGCGTGGTCGAGCCCGCCACGCACTGGGACCTGCTCGGAGAGAGGGAGTCGGCGAAAACCCCGCGGCCGTCGAGGGCCGAATAGACAGTCGTCGAATCGGCGGCGAAGGCGACCGCCTTGATCGGGCGAGGCTCGAGGCCGTGCGAGAGCTGGATCCACGTCGCTCCACTGTCCGAGGTTCTCGAGACCGTGCCCGTGCCTCCGACCAGAAGCGTGTGAGATGCCTGGTCGACGGCGATTGGTCCACCTCCCGCGCCTCGGCCGAGATCGATTCGCGACCAGGACGCGCCGGAGTCGATCGACCTCCACACGCCCGTCTCCTGATTGTTCGGGGAGCCGCTCGCGAAGAGAGTCGTCGGACTTCCGGGATCGACCGCCAGGTAGGACGCGAAGAAACGGGGTTGGGGGCCCAACAGCGACCAAGTCGTCCCGGAGTCCTGGCTTCTCCAGGTTCCCTGAATGGTCGCCGCCCAGACGGTTCCCCGCGAGGCGGCGTCCGCCGCGAGAGCGAGCACGGAGCCGAACGGGACACTCGGATGGGCGTCGGTCCACGTCCGCCCTGCGTCGCGGCTGACGGAGATGCTGCCCATGAGGCCTCGCCCACCCCCCGTTCCCACGTAGATCGTTTGGGCGTCGCGCGGGTCCGCGGCGAACGCGCGGTTCGAGTTCGATAGGAACGGCACCGGACCCGCGGGGAGCCCCGTCGACGTGGCCCAGTGAACTCCGCCGTCGTCGCTGCGAAAGACCGCGTTCGGCGCGGCCGCGTAAACCACATTCGGATTCCCCGCGTCCGTGGCGATCGAAAGAACGCCGGTCGCGCCCGGGAGCGGGGAGACGCTCCAGCTGCCGCCTCCGTCGTCGCTGCGCGCGACAGCAGCGGGAATTGCGTCGATTCCCGCCCAGATCACGGACCGCAGGCGGGAATCCGTGGCGAGCGCGGATACCGGGAGCGCGCTCAAGCCTTCGTTCGCAATCCCCCAGGAGACTCCTCCATCCGTGCTTCGGAGGGCGCCGCCGGAGGTCCCCGCATAGAGAATCGCGGGGGCCGTCGGATCCGGCGCAAACGCGAACGGGGCGAGGCCCGAAAGCGCGACGATCGGAGTCCACGTCGAACCGAAGTCGGAGGTGCGAAAGAACCCCGCCGCCGTCGTCGCGTAGAGCCGCCCGGGCACATTCGAATCCGGGACGATCTGGAATACGTTCGGCGAATCCCGGAGCACGAACTCGAACGTCCACGTCTGTCCTCGATCATCGCTTCGGTACTGGCGGCCGGTCGTCGTTCCCAGATAAAGGCGGGAGGATTCGAAAGGGTCCACCGCTACGGCCTTGGCGTCGGGGGGCGCGTTCGTGAGAGCAACCCACGTTTCGCCCGCGTCCGAGGTCTGAAAGGAGCCCTGGGCCGGCATGGCGAGATAGGCCACTCCGGCATTCTTCGGATCGACGGCGAGCGATTGGAGCCCGAACTGCGTCACGATCCCGCGCGTCCAGGTCGCGCCGGCGTCCCGGCTCACGTAGCCGCCGGCATAGACGATCTCCGGCGCCGAGGGGCTGATCGCGATCGACGCGATTCCCGGGTCCGGGAAGGAGGGATTGAGAAGGAGGAAGGACCACGTGGCTCCGCCGTTGACGGACTGAATGACCCCGACGCCGGTGATCGACGCGTAGATCGTCGACGGGTGCACCGGGTCCAGGGCGAGAACGTTCACGCGTCCGAACCGGTTGAACGGCGGCAGCGCGACGATCCCATCGTTGGCCGGGCGCCAGCTCGCTCCCCGGTCAACGCTCTTGAAGATTCCGCCGCGCTCCGTTCCGGCGAAGAGGGTCGCGGGGTTCACAGGGTCGACCGCCAGCGTGGTGACCGATCCGCCGTCGGGTCCGATCGACGACCACCGGTCGCTGCCGGCTCGAAGCGGAGAAGCCGCAAACCAGAAGCAAAGCAGGGCCAGCGGCCCGAGGGTTCGAGGATTCAGGTCCGACCTCGGGAGGGCCATACGTGCAAGATACGGACCCGCACCGACGGACGTTGAGAGAGCCGGGCAGCCTATTCGTACCGCAGCGCTTCGGCAAGGTCGACGCGGGCGGCGCGGCGCGCGGGGACCCACGCGGCGGCCAGGATCGCGAGTGCCGCGAATCCGACGATCGCGGCGAGGTCGATGCCTCGGACCAGGAACGGGATGTACGAGACGAAGTAGATGTCGGCGACGCCCGGAGGAAACGACAGCAGGCGGAACCGCGTCGCCGCCCAGCAGACGAGCGCACCGAAGAGGATCCCGGCGATGACGCCGCTTCCGCCGAGCAGGGCGCCGAGCCAGACGAACACCCGCGAGAAAAAGCCCGGCGCGGCGCCGAGCGTCCCCAGCACGCCGATGTCGCGCTTCTTCTCCTGCACCGTCATCACGAGGGTGGCGACGACGTTGAAGGTGGACACCGCGACGATCAATCCAATCACGAGGAAGAGCGTCGTCTGCTGGAGAGCGAGCGCCGAGAAGAGCCCGCCGTTCATGGAGCGCCAGTCGCTGACGGAAAAGCCCGGTCCCGCCGTCCGCTCGATCTGGCGGGCCGCCTCCTCGGTGGCATCGGTCGTGTCGAGCTTGACCTCGATGACGTCCGCGGGCGCCTGGAGCCCGGAGAGAACGCGCAGGCTCGCCCGGTCGAGGAAGACCCACTCGGAGTCGTACTCCGCGAAGTTCGTCCGGAACACGCTCGCGACACGGAAACGTCCGAAGCGCGGCGTCAGCCGTCCTTCCTGCCGGGAACGGTCGGGAACGGCGAGGGTGATTGCGTCGCCGGCTTTCACGTCGAGGCGCCGCGCGAGCTCCGCTCCGATCGCGACGCCCGCGGGTTGACCGTTCCCCGCCGGCGCCAGGAGCCGTTGCGCGTCGGGCAGGTAGGCGTCGAGCTGCGAGACCTTTCGTTCCCGCGCCGGATCGATCCCCTTCAGAATCGCGTCCGCGCCGTCCGGAGTTCCCGCCGAGGAGGCGACGCCGGCCTGATAGATGACGGGAGCGACGCCGCGAACTCGCTTGACCGAGGCGATCCGGCTCTCCGCCGCCTCGATATCCGGATACCCGCCCGATGGCAGGGGCAGCGGGAAAACGACCACTTCCGCGTTGGCGCCGATCAGCTTCTCGCGGATCTCGGTTCGATATCCGGAGAGGAGCCCCATCGCGACGACGAGCGCGGCGACTCCGAGCCCGATCCCGGCGATCGAGAGGAGCGAGACGGCGGAAACGAGTCGTGAGGGCCGGGAGCGCAGGTACGCGAGGGCAACCTCGAGCTCGAGCGGCACGTCCACGACCGGGCGTTATCCCGTCTCGGACACGCGGGACTTGGCTTCCCGCATCGAGCGGACGAACTCTCCGAAGAGGCCGTGCGCGTCACGGGGCCCCGGCGCGGCCTCGGGGTGAAACTGCACGGCGAGAATCGGCAGCGTCCGGTGGCGGAAGCCTTCGAGCGTGCCGTCGTTCAAGTTCCGATGCGTGGCCACGATGTCGGACGGCAGCCGGTCCGCGTCGACGGCGAAACCGTGGTTCTGAGAGGTGATCGAGACGGCGCCCGTCGACAGGTCCGCGACGGGGTGGTTCGCGCCACGGTGGCCGAATTTCAGCTTGAACGTTTCGCCGCCGAGAGCGAGCCCGAGGAGCTGGTGGCCGAGACAGATCCCGAAGATGGGACGCTCGGCGACGAGTTTCTCGATGGTGCGAATGGGGCCTGCGAGCGCGGAGGGGTCTCCGGGACCGTTCGAGAGGAAGATGCCGTCCGGGTCGCCGGCGAGAATCGCGTCGGCGCCAGCCGACGCCGGGTGGACGGTCACGCGGCACCCCGCCCCGTTGAGCAGCCGGACGATGTTTCGCTTCATACCGTAGTCAATCGCCGCGACGCGGAACTGTTCGCGCGCCGCGGGAAAGACCGAGGTGCCCCTCGGCGAGACCTCGAGCGCGAGATCGCTGCCGACCATCGACGGGGACGCGAGCACCCTTTCGAGAAGCTCGTGAGCGTCCTCGATCTCCGTCGAAATCCCCGCGCGCATCGCGCCCTCCGTCCGGATTCGGCGTACGAGGGAGCGCGTGTCGAGACCATGAAGCCCCGTCACGCCCGCGCGGTCGAGGAACTGCGCGAGGCTCTCCTCGCCGCCGGTGCCGCTCCACCGCTCCGGGAAGTCTCGAGCGACGAAACCGGCCACGTGAACGTCGGCGGACTCGGACTCCTCCGCGCGGATCCCGTAGTTTCCGACGTGGGCCGCCGTCATCACGACGATCTGCCCGGCGTAAGACGGATCCGTCAGCACTTCCTGGTACCCGCTCATGGCCGTGTTGAAAACGATTTCCCCGAACGAGGTGCCCGGCCGGCCGATTGCCTCTCCGTGCCAGGCGCTCCCATCCTCGAGGACCAGGAGGCCCTTCACGCCGTCCGCCCCACGACGGGCGCGAGCAGCCGGACTTCACCCATCAGCTCTTCGAACATCTCCGGAAGGAGCGCCTGGGGGCCGTCGGACAGGGCCGCTTCCGGATGCGAGTGCACCTCGATCAGGAGCCCGTCCGCGCCCACCGCGACCGCGGCGCGTGAGAGGGGCAGGACCTTCGCGCGTTTCCCCGTGCCGTGCGATGGATCGACGAGGATCGGGAGGTGGGAGATCCGGCGCACGTATGGGATCGCAGCAAGGTCGAGCGTGTTGCGGGTGTGGTCCGCGAACGTTCGGACGCCGCGCTCGCACAGGATGACCTCGTAGTTTCCCTCGGAGAGCAGGTACTCGGCGGAGAGGAGGAGCTCCTCCAGGGTCGCCGACATGCCGCGCTTCAAGAGAACCGGCTTGCGAATCCGGCCGACTTTCCGCAGGAGCGAGAAGTTCTGCATGTTGCGCGCGCCGATCTGCAGACAGTCCGCATACTCGGCGACGAGCTCCGCCGTTTCCGTGTCGAGGACCTCCGTGATGATGGGCAGGCCCGTTTCCGCCCGCACCTTCGCGAGGATCTTCAATCCCGCTTCGCCCAGCCCCTGGAAGGAGTAGGGGGACGTGCGCGGCTTGTAGGCGCCGCCCCGGTACAGGGTCGCTCCGGCGGCGCGGACGAGGTGACCGATCTCGATCGCCTGCGTCTCGGATTCGACCGCGCAGGGGCCGGCGACCACCACGAGTCCCTTGCCCCCGACGGGGACCCCGCCGACCGAGACGATCGTGTCCTCCCGTTTGGCCTCCCGGGACACGAGCTTGTAAGGGGCCGAGACGGGAATGACCTCGGCGACCCCGGGGAGGTTCTCGAAAGCCCCGCGTTCGACCGTTCCCCGGTTGCCGGTGATGCCGATCGCCGTGCGCTGCGCGCCCGGGATCGGATGCGCCGCAAGTCCGAGCCCTCGAACGGTTTCTACGACGCGTTGGACGTCCTCGGCAGTGGCCGCGGCGTCCATGACGATCAACATGGGGTGCTATCATCATGGCCGACTCGCAGCGTGTCAAACTGTCGAAAGGCTGATCGAAATGAAGCGGATCGCCCTTCCCCTCTTCGCCGCGATCGTCTTCGCTTTCGCCGCCGTTCCCCTCCTCGCCTACAGCGTCAAACTGAAGGACGGCTCGATCATTTTCGCGCGTTCGAAGTACGAAGTCCGCGGCAAGAAAGCGATCATCACTCTCCAGAACGGCACCGTCACCAGCGTCGACGTCGACTTGATCGACATCCCGGGCACCGACCAGTACAACAAGGACAACATGGGCAACGTCCTGGTCATCGAGCCGGGCACCGAGAAGCAGCCGAGCGTGTCGACCGTTCCCGCACCTCCGACCGTGAGCCTCCAGGAGATCATCCGCAGAAAGAACGTGAAGCTCGGCGCGCCCACGGGTAGGGCCGGCTCGGAAGTCAACGCCACCACCGCCCAGCAGCAGGTCGACATGCAGGTCGAGCAGACCTTTCGCAAGGTGCTGGACGGCGCCAACATCAATCAGTACAGGCTGACGAACTCCCGCGGCAAGGTCCGCTTCCTCGCGACCACCAACACGGAGGAGGCCGTCTTCAACACGGTGTCCGCCGCCGCGCGCGCGCTCGCCGAGCTCGGGTCGCGCGGAAAGGACGTCGCCGTCGAGATCGTGCTCACCACGTCCGGCGGCGAGTCCGGCGGCAACCTCGAGATGACTCCCGAGCAGGCCCGCCTCCTCGTCAACGGAAACGTGACGGTCGCCGAGTACTACGTCAAGAACGTCATACTCTGACGGTGGCGCGCAGGGCGCCCGAGGACCGATATGGCAGCTGAACCGCAGACTTTCCAGAACCACCGTCGATTCATTCCCCTGTATCATTTCGTGCTCTTTGCGGTCTTTTCGGTGAACGCCATCACGGCGCTCGTGCGGCTCGTCCGGACGCCGTCGTACGACTCGGCGCTCGGCTTCGCGGTCGCCGCGGCGCTCCTCGTCCTCTTCTTCTATGTGCGGTCGTTCCCGCTGACGGTCCAGGACCGTCTCATCCGGGCCGAGATGCGCGCGCGTCTCCAGTCGATCCTGCCGGCCGATCTCCGCGGCCGGATCGACGAGTTGAACCGGGACCAGTTCGTCGCGCTCCGGTTCGCGAGCGATGCCGAGATGGCGGATCTCGTCCGCGAGGTCCTGACCAACAAGATCGTCGATCGGGACGACATCAAGAAGCGGATCAAGAAATGGGAGCCGGATACCTTCCGGATGTGAGGAACGATTTCCGGAGCGACCCTGGTCTGTCCTAAGCGAAGCGCTCTCTCGGCCGCCTGTTCGCGGAGCGAACGCCGCGGCCGAAAGTCCGACTAATTCTCGTCGAGGGTATCGGGAATCGGGGTGAGGTGATAGCGAGCGTCTTCCCCCACCGTCCGCTGGAAGCGGTCGGCGAACGAGGGCAGCTCCCCCGCCGCCTCGTCCGCGAAGATGCGCTCGACGCGGTGGAGCGGGAAAAAAACCGTGGCCGGGAAGAACGTCAGCGGCTCCTTGTGCGCGATCTCCCGAATCCATCCCTCGAAGCCCTCGAGCGTCAGCCCCCGCACGACGACGCCGGTCCCGTCGCGCTCCTTCAGGATCCCCCAGAACTTCTCCCGCGGGTTGACGAGCTGGACGAGGACGAAATCTCCGGCCCTCACGCCAGCTCCTCCGTCCCCGTCCCTGCCTGTGCTTTCGCCGTCTCCGAGAGCTCGATCAAGAGTCCCTGCCCCGCATCCGGATGGAGAAACGCGATCCGCTTCCCGCCGGCCCCCGGGACTCCCGTCCTGTGGAGCAGCCGGAACCCGCGGGACGAAAGGTCCTCGAGCGCCGCGTCGAGGTCTTCCACGGAAAAGCAGACGTGGTGGACGCCTCCCCCACGGCGGATGAGGAATTTCGCCACGGGCGAGTCTTCGGAGGTGGGCTCCAGGAGCTCGATCGAGCTGTCCCCGACGGGAAGGAAGGCCGTGCGCACCTTCTGAGAAGGAACGTCCTCGCGGTGCGCCTCGGAGAGGCCGAGCGCCCGATAGATGTCGAGGGCGTCGTCAATCGAGACGACTGCGACGCCGATGTGGTCGATCTTGTATGCGCGCATTCTGGTTCGGGGTTCGGCTTTGTTCGGCGCGTCGGAGTCGCTCCGCCGCCGACCCTCCGCTTACTGTACTCCGCTTCGCTCCCGGACCACACGGTCGAAGAGGCGGGACGCGGCTGAGTACGGGTCTTCGGTGCGTGCGGCCACGCGGGCGGCCGCATCCGCGAGGCCCCCCGCCTCCGGAGCCGAGGACAGCACCGCGCGCCGGAACCGCTCGTCCAGCACCGCGAGCAGGCGAGCCCGCGCCCGGCGCTCCGCCCGCCGCGCCCCCTCCCCCTCCGATGCGAGAAAGGCCTCGTGCGACGCGAACGCGGCGACGGCGTCCGCGACGCCCTGGCCGGAAGGCGCCACCGTGCGCACGATCGGCGGCCGCCACCCCCGCGCCGGCGTCAGGTCGAGCATCATCGCGAGCTCCGCCTCCGTGCGCGCGGCGCCGTCCCGGTCCGACTTGTTCACGACGAAGACGTCGGCGATCTCGAGGATCCCCGCCTTGATCGCCTGGATGTCGTCGCCCTGCCCCGGCACGAGGACGACGGCCGTCGACTCCGCGGCCTTCACGATGTCGACCTCGTCCTGCCCGACCCCGACCGTTTCGATGATCACGACATCGAACCCCGCCGCGTCGAGAACGTCGACCGCGTCCGAAGTCGCGCGGGCGAGCCCGCCGAGCGAGCCGCGAGTCGCCATCGACCGGATGAACACGGCAGGGTCGGTGTAGATCTCCGACATCCGGATGCGATCGCCGAGGATCGCCCCGCCCGTGAATGGCGAAGAAGGGTCGACCGCCACGATGCCGACACGGCGGCCCTGCCTGCGATACGCCTGCGCGAGACGCAGGACCAGGGTGGACTTCCCCGCGCCGGGAGGGCCGGTGATTCCGAGGACGCGCGCGCGGCCGGTGCTCGGGAAGAGGGAGCGGAGGAGGTCGGGTGCGCCGCCGTCGCGCTCCAGCGCGGAAATCGCCTGGCCGATGCGGCGGAAACTGCCGGCGGCGACGCCTTCGACGATCGCGGGAGAAACCGGGGACGCTTCCAAATCGGACGGGCTCGCCGCCGACGTCAGCCGAGCAGGCTGCGGGCGATCACGAGCCGCTGGATCTCGCTCGTGCCCTCTCCGATCGTGCAGAGTTTGACGTCCCGGTAGAACTTCTCGACGGGGTAATCCTTGATGAATCCGTAGCCGCCGTGGATCTGGACGGCGCGTTCGGTGGCGCGGACGGCGACCTCCGAGGCATACAGCTTGGCCTGCGCCGAAAAGCGGGTGACCTCCTCGCCGGCGTCTTTCGCGTTCGCGGCGCGCATCGTGAGCATCCTGGCGGCGTCGATCTCCGTCGCCATGTCGGCGAGGTAGAACTGGATCGCCTCGAACTCCGCGATCGCGCGGCCGAACTGCCGCCGTTGCTTGGCATATCGCAGGGAAGCCTCGTACGCGCCGCGCGCGATCCCGACGGACAACGCGGCAATCGAGATGCGGCCGCCGTCCAGGATCTTCATGGAGTCGACGAACCCGCTGCCCTCCTTTCCGAGGAGGGCGTCGGCGGGGACGCGGCAGTCTTCCATCACGAGCGTGCATGTGTCCGACGCCCGCATCCCGAGCTTGTTCTCCTTCTTGCCGACTCGAATGCCCGGGTTGTCGAGATCGACGATGAATGCGGAGATCCCGTGCTTGCCCGCCGAGCGGTCGGTCACCGCCATCAGCACGGCGATCTTCGCGACCGAGGCGTTGGTGATGAAGTTCTTCGAGCCGTTCAACACCCACGCATCGCCGTCGCGAATGGCCGTCGTCTTGGTCCCGCTGGCATCGGACCCGGCCTCGGCCTCCGTCAATCCCCACGCGGCAAGCCATTCGCCCGACGCGAGTTTCGGGATGTACCGGCGCCGCTGCGCCTCCGTGCCGAACTGGAAGACGTGGTTCGACCCCAGGGAGTTGTGCGCGGCGAGGGACAGGGCGATGGATCCGTCGACGGCCGCGAGCTCTTCGACGATCGCCGCGTAGTCGGCGTAGGCGAGTCCCGCGCCGCCGTATTCCTCGGGGAAGAGGACGCCGAGGAAGCCCAGGTCCCCCAGCTTCCGGAACACGTCGAGCGGGAAGTGCTGCGCCTCGTCCCACTCCATGACGTGCGGGCGGATCTCCGCGTCCGCGAAATCCCGGACGACGGAGAGGATGGCGGCCCGTTCTCCGACGTGCGTCGTGCTCACGGCTCCATTGTATCGAGAGACGACGAAATCGCGCCGTGGGTCAAACTCGACCTTGCGCCCGACCCACGACCTGTGCGACGTTGCGAGTCAGCGCCCGACCCACCGGGCGCAGCCCACCGGATGCTCGCCGGTACTTCTAAATCCAGGAGGTGGATATGGTCCACAAGAGACTCGTGCTCCTTCCCGCCCTCTGCGTCGCTTTCCTCATTGCGCCGCGCCCCGTCCCGGCGCAGAACGTCACGGATTTTGCCTCCGGGCTCAAGGCCCCGGTGAAGGTGACCTTCACTCCCGGCGGGAACCTCGTGGTTTCCGAGGGGGGAACCGGACCGAACACGGGCCGCGTCTCGCTCGTCCGCCGCGACGGAACGCGGGTCACCATCCTCGACGGCCTTCCTTCCGGCCTCTCCGTCGTGGGTGGCAATGCGCCGTCGGGTCCGTCCGGAATGGAGCCCCTCGGGGACGCGTGGTACCTCGTCATCGGCGCGGGGGACGAGAGCCTGCCCGGAACCTCTCCAGGAGCGGAAGTTCCCAACCCGAACGTCTCGTCACCGATCCTGAGCTCCGTGCTGAAGCTCCGTTTCAGCGCCACGATCGACACGACGTTCGGCAACTTCAATCTGACTCCGGCGCAGCATGCGGCCTTGAAGGCGGGCACCGAGCTCGTGATCAACAACCCCGCCGGCGAGAGCCTCCGCATCTCGCTCCTGGTCGATTTCCCGGATCTCATCGGACCCCGGTCCTCGAATCCCTTCGGCATCCAGGCGTTCGGGACGCGCCTGTACGTCGTCGACGCCAGCCAGAATGCGATCCAGAGCGTCGATCCCACGAACGGGACCTATCAGACGATCGCGTCCTTTGCGCCGCTCACCAATCCGGCGCCGCCTCCTCCCGCCGTCGACGCGGTCCCCGACAGTATCCGGCTCTTGAACAGCGGGTTTCTCGTTTCGTTCCTGACGGGCTTTCCGTTCACGCCCGGTCTGGCGGAGGTGCGCCGCGTGGATCCCCTTACGGGAGCGAGCTCGCAACTGATCGGTGGGCTGAACTCCGCCATTGACGTCCTGCCGGTCGCAGGCGGTCCGGACCAGTACCTGGTTCTGGAGTTCAGCACGAATCAGCTGTTGAATGCCCCGGGCCGGCTCCTCTACTACAGCGCTCCGGCCTCGACCGGCGCGCCGCCGCTCGGCCCCCCGACCGTGGCGGCGACGGGGCTCATCACACCGACGAGCATGGCCCTCGACCGAACCGCCCGCGAGCTCTTCGTGACGGAGCTCGCGACGGGAAAGATTCGGAAGGTCAGCCTGGGCGGCGTCATCACGCCCCTTCCCTGCGCGCCGGGCTCGAACACGATCTGCTTGAACGGCGGACGCTTCCAGGTCCGCGCGACCTGGCTGAGCGCCACGTCGTCGGGGGTTGGAACGCCGGTCCAGCTCACCGACACGACCGGCCACTTCTGGTTCTTTTCCCCCGACAACGTCGAGGTGTTCGTCAAGGTCGTGCGCGGGTGCGCGTTCAACAGCCGTTTCTGGGTCTTCGCCGGCGGCATGACCAACGTGCAGGTCACGCTGACGGTGACGGACACGCAAACGGGGGACGTGAAGACCTACGTGAATCCGTTCAACACGCCCTTTGCGCCCATCCAGGACACGGCTGCGTTCGGAGGGTGCCCGGTGAGCTTCTAGCGGTACGCACTCGGCCGTCAGGGGTCGGGCACACCCGACTCCTGACGGCTCCTTCACCGCGTTGACGGCGGCCCGGCCGAGAGGGTCGAGGCCTGCACGATCCGGATCCCCGTGTAGTAGTGCGCCAGGATCTGTTCGTAGGTTGCGCCGGCGATCGCCATGCCCCAGGCGCCGTTCTGGCAGAGGCCGACGCCGTGCCCCCAGCCGCGGCCGAGGAACAGGAACTCCGCATCGCCCTGCGCGCCGCGGACCTTCTCCACCGTGAACAGCATGTCCGGCATCTCGACGGCCTGACGCAGGTCGAACCGCTTGAGAACGACCTGCGCCGCATCGGTCACGACCCGCATCTCGACGGCTCGACCGGACGCGCTCCGTTTCGTGACGGTGATCTCCCGCACTTCCGTGCCCGCCAGGCGGCCCGCCATGCGCCGGGCGAGCTCCCGCGCCGGAACCCGCCGGACCCACTCCGTCCAGGAAGAGTCCCGCTCGAACGTCGGGCCGGCGGGGTCGGTCTCCACCCACAACCCGAGGACCGACGTCCCGCGCTTCCACCAGCGGAGGTGGTCGCCCGCGCGCAGGGTCAGGGTGGGCGCGGGAAGATAGCGGTCTCCGGCGCGCCGCGCGAGAGGCAGCTCGGGATCGACGGGAAGCCCCACGCGGCCTTCCGCCGTCTTGACCCACACGTTCGACCCGTCACGCGAGAGGAACCGGCCCGAGCCTTCGGTCACGGCGCCGGTTCGCAGCGCCGCGGAGAGGAGGAGGCCCGCGTACTCCTCCTCTCCGAGCGCGCGGTCGGGAGGGGGAAGCGGCTCTCCGGCCCCGAACCGGAAGCGGAAGAGGAATTCGTAGGCCTCGCGGGCGCCTCCGGCGAGGCGGCCCGGCAGAGGCGGGCCCTCTTCGTAATAGGCGGCCTCGCGCAGGTCGAGGTGGACTGCGAGCGCCTCGGCCAGCCCGAACGCGGCGATCAGGGACGGATAGACGGCCGGGCCGGCGAGACTCGCGGGAGGCGCGCCCGCGCGTGGGACTCCCGCCCAGCTCTGCGCCAGCGCGAGGACCTCCGAGCGCGTCGGATGCCGTTTGCCGAAGTGCCTCTCGAGCGCATAACCGCGCCACTCGAGCCCCGTCCGCTCACGCGGCGTCGCGCGGCGCTCCAGAGCGGCGCCCGCCAGCGAGATCGTCGCCAATTCTCCGCACTCGACGCCCACCAGATACGGCACGGGGGTCTCGCCGAACACGTTCTCGACGTTCTCCGTTCTGCCGCCGCAGGTCGAAATGAAGAGCGCGTCGGCGAACCGGCCCTCGAAGCCGAGCGCGAGCCCGCGGGTCGCGTCCACCGCCGCCGTCGAGAGCGGGTCTTCCGCGGAAAGCCCGGCATAGACCTGGCACTTCGGGGTCGCGCAGAGGTCGTACCCCTCCGCTTCGAACTGCGCCCGGTGGGCCATGGCGTAGGTCCTCGCGGCGACAGCCTGGGCCTTGACCGACTCGAGCTCGTCGTACCGCTTCGGGCCCATTTCGGCGGGGACGACGCCGTAGAGGTACTCCTCGACGTCGACGCGGTTGACGACGTTCAAGGTGCCGCGTGCGTTGACCAGGACCGCGACGCTTCCGCGGTACGCCTTGCCGTCCCAGAGAACGGGACCGTCGGCAGGATCCGCCGAGATCCGGATCGGCGACGGAAGCCGGCGGAAGGCTCCGTCCTCGCCCGTCACCGAGATCCCAGCGCCTTCGGATTCCCCCGCGGCCGAGCTCCCCTCCACGGGAAACGCGTCCTGGCTAACGGCGCGAAGCCGCTCGGCGAAGGCGTCGGCGGCCGCCCGGTCGGGGAAGGCGCCGAGCAGCGCGCGGTACACGCCCCGGTCCGCCGAGAAGGCGACCGAGCCCGCGGCGCCGAACTGGGCGGCGAGCCGCTCGACCAGCTCCTGCGCGGGGCCCTCCTGAGAAAAGGCGCCGACCTGGACCTGGAAGGAGACGGAACGCCTGCCCTCCGGCTTGAGCTTCAGGGTTCCGCGAAGAAGCTCCGCGCGCCCCCCTGCGGACACGATCCACCGGCGCCCGGCAGGGCCGAAAGCGAGCTCCGTCAGGTCGCTCTTCAAACCGACCCGGAAGAGGACCCCGGAGGGCGCCGGCTCCGGCGGCACCGGAAGAGTGCCGGAAGCGGAACGCGGACCCGCATGCGTGGCCGGAGCGGGGCGGGGCGCAGGGGCGGAGGACGGCGCGGAGGCCGTGGCTGGCTCCGAAGCGGTGCGGGGCGGAGGCGCCGTGCGGGCACAGGAGAGCGCCGCGGCGAGCAGGGACAGGGCGACGGGCGTCCGGACCACGTAACGGCCGCGTCGGGCCGGAAGGAAGGGCGTCAAAACCGCGAGCGGATCTGGCCCTGGACGACCGTCCGGCGGAAGTCGTCCCCGCGCATGGTGACCATGAGGCACATTTCGAAAAGGCGGCTCCGGATGCGGCTGCCCACCCGATCCTCGAGGCGGTCCCGCTCTCCCGAGTCCTTGTCCGGCTCGTCCTCGAAGTTCGACGTGACGATCGTGATCCGTTTGCGGTTGTAGCGGGTGTTCAGGAGGTTATAGAGGACGTCCAGCACCCAGGGATGAGGCTTCGACGCGCCGAGCTCGTCCAAGACGAGAATCTCTGCTTCCGCGTACGGCTGGAGGATGGATTCTTTCGAGAGGTCCGCGTCGGGACGGAAGCTCGTTTGAATCTTCATGAGGAGGTCCGAGAAGTCCCCGTAGATTCCGGAAACGCCCTTCTTCGCGACGAGCTCGGACAGGATCGCGCACGCCAGATGGGTCTTTCCCCTTCCGGCGGGACCGAGCAGGAGAAGGCCCGCATCCACGGCGGGATAGGTGTCCACGAACTCACGCGCGACGTTCTTCGCCTTCATGAGCGACGCGTTCGTGTCGGAGAAGTTGTCGAAGTTGCAGCTCCGGTAGCGCTCGGGGATCTCCGCCGCCGTCAGCCGCTCGGACCGAAGCAGGCCGTCTCGGCAGGCGCACGAGCGGGCGACCTTGCGGCCGTCGAGTTTCTCGAGGATCCAGCCGGTTCCCCCGCAGGAGGAGCAGGGAGAAGATGCCGAAGAAGAATCCACGACCCGATTCTACGTCCCTTGCCCCAAGGGGATCTGACGCGCGCGGGGCGCGCGTCTATCGGGTCATCGTCGGCAGGAACGTCGGCCGGGCGCTGCCCGGCCTCCCGCGGCGTAATCCCCCTCTCCCAACGTCTCCCCCGCGCCCGGGGGAGAGGAGCAAGCCTCGCTCCTTCATACGCTCGCGACGCAAATAGTCTCCCGACCGAAGGGAGGGAGGAGGTTTGCGTCGCGGGAGCCGGAACGCAGCGAAGCGAAGTGGAGGCGACGTGTGGCGACGGCTAATTTTCCGGGAGGCCCGCTTCGATCAGGATGCGTCTCTTCTTCGGTCCCTCGAGGTAAGCCTTCAGGTCCTGAAGGGAGGATTCCCAGCCGGAACCGACGTCTCCCCGGTAACGGTCGTAGTCGGGCCCGGAGTCGGGCACCTCGAACTCCACCGTGACCAGGCAGCCGGGCTCCTGTTGCGCGAACGTCAGGGTCATCGCCAGCCCCGCGAGCGGCTCTCCGACGCCCGGTTCGTAGGAGATGTCTCGCACGACGAGCTTTCGTCCGATCTCGAGGTCGGCGATTTTCCCGAGCACGGTCGCTTCCGTTCGGCCGCGCTGGTCCGTGAACCCGATGGCCCAGTTCCCGCCCGGCCGCAGCCCGACGAGCGCTCCCTCGCACCACCACGACAGGAGATCCGAGACCCGCGTGAACGCGTCGAAGGCATCCGCGGCGCTCGCTTCGACGGAAATGGAACGGACGACCGGGTCGCTCACACGGACATCTTACCGACGGTTGCCGATGCGGCCTTCGTGTTTTCGTTTCGTATACTTCGCGCTCTCATGCCGCAATTGACGCTCGATTCCCTGCGCGACGCGCTCTCGCGCGCGATCGCCGACGCGGTCGCTCGCCTGTACGGCGTCGCGCTCGACCGCGTGGTGCTGGAACGTCCTCCCCGGGTGTCGCTCGGAGACCTCGCGTCACCCGTCGCGTTCGATCTCGCGAAATCTCTCCGGAAGGCTCCACCCGCGATCGCGGCGGAGATCACGGCCGCGGTCGTGCCGCCGGAGGGGATCGCCTCGCTCCGCGTCGAGGGCGGCGGATACGTCAACGCGTCGCTCGACCGGGCCCGTTTCTTCGAGGCGATCGCCGGCGAACCCGCCTGTCCGTCCCGCCGGGAAGGCAAGACCGTCGTCGAGCACACCAACATCAACCCGAACAAAGCGGCGCACATCGGGCACCTGCGCAACGCGGTCCTGGGAGACGTGTACGTCCGGGCGCTTCGGTACCTCGGGGGTGAGGTCGAGGTCCAGAACTATCTCGACGACACGGGAGTGCAGGTGGCCGACGTCGTTGCCGCGCTCCTCCATCTTGGGGGCGTGCGCACGGAGGCGGATGCCCGTGCCACGATCGCAGAATCTCGCCTGCCCGAAGGACGGTCGAACCCGAAGGGATTTGCGTACCTCTGCTGGGACCTGTACGCGGAGATCGGACGCACCTACGAGTCCCAACCCGAGACCAAGCTCTGGCGCGCCGAGGTCCTCCACGCGATCGAAGAGGGCGCCAACGAGGTTTCAAGGATCGCGGCCGCCGTCGCGGAAGCCGTCTCCTCCGCGCATCTCGCGACGATGGGCCGGATCGGCATCGCATACGACCTCCTCCCGCGGGAGAGCGACATCCTGAAGAAGAACTTCTGGGGCCGCGCTTTCGAGAAACTGAAGGGCTCGGGCAGCCTGTTTCTCGAAACGGAGGGAAAGCACGCGGGCTGCTGGGTGCTGCGGCTCTCGGAGACGGAGGGGTTCGCGGGCCTCGAAGAGCCGGACAAGATCCTCGTTCGGTCGAACGGGACGGTGACCTACACGGCCAAGGACATCGCCTACCAGCTCTGGAAGTTCGGCGTCCTCGGGATCGACTTCGACTACCTGCCCTTCCGGCCGACCTGGACGTCCGGCACCGTGACGGAAGCGGAGGTCCCGGAAGAGGTGCGGTCCCATCCGCTGTGGCGCACCGCCGCCGCGGGCGGGGCCCCGGACGCGCCGCGCTTCGGGAGGGCATCGCGCGTCGTCAACGTGATCGACGTGCGCCAGTCCTATCCGCAGAAGGTCGTCAAGGAGGGTCTCCGTGTTCTCGGCTTCCAGCGGGAGGCGGACCAGAGCGAGCACTTCTCCTACGAGATCGTCGCTCTCTCTCCACGCGCGGCCAGGGAGCTCGCGGAGCGATTCGGGGAGGAGTACCGGCTGTCGGCGGAAGACGAGCAGAAGCCGTACGTCGAGATGTCCGGACGCAAGGGGCTCGGCGTGAAAGCCGATGACCTGGTCGAGCTCCTCCTCGAGCGGTCGCGGGCCGAGGTCGGGAAGCGGCGCTCGGCGGAAGACGAGGACGAATCGGGCGAGACGGACGCTCGCGCGATCGCCGTCGGCGCGCTGCGCTATTTCCTCCTGAAGTTCGGGCGCAACAAGGTGATTGCGTTCGACTTCGACGAGGCCCTGAACTTCGAGGGCGACACCGGGCCGTACCTCCAGTATTCGCTCGTGCGGGCGGGAAAGATCTTCCGCAAGCTCGAAGACAAGGGCGTCGCCGCGGGCGAGCCGTCGGGAAACTGGGAGGACGACCTCTGGGCGCTTCTTCTCGACGCCGCGTCTCTTCCCGAGATGGCCTCGCGGGCGGTCGAGTCGTTCGAGCCGTCGACGCTCGCCCGGCACGCGTTCGCCCTCGCCCAGTCTTTCAACCAGTTCTACCACCGCAACCCGATCCTCCAGGAGCCGGACGCCGCCACGCGCAACCGCCGGATCGCCGCCGCGAAGATCTTCCAGCGCGAAATGGCTCGGGCGCTCGACTTGCTGGGGATCCCCGAACCGGCTCGAATGTGAGGTCCCTCGCTCTCCTCACCCTGTCATCCTGAGGAGCGGAGCGACGAAGGATCTGCCCTGCGACTCGACGCGGGCCCTTCAGGAACAGAGCAGATCCTTCGCTTTGCTCAGGATGACAAGGAAAGGGACTGAATCGCTGCGTGAGCTCAGGGCGTATCTTCTAGCGATGGAGAAGATCAACCTCGCCGAAAAGCTCTCCCTCTTCCACGACCACTTCAGCCCGAAGATCGTCGGCGACCTGAATGACCATCAGGTCAAGCTCGTCAAGCTCCGTGGCGATTTCGTCTGGCACAAGCACGACACGGAGGACGAGATGTTCCTGGTCGTCGCCGGCCGGATGAAGATTCGCTTCCGCGACCGCGACGTCGACCTTCTGCCGGGCGAGATGATCATCGTACCCAGAGGCGTCGAGCACATGCCGACCGCCGAAGAAGAGACCCACGTCGTCCTGATCGAGCCCGGCACGACCGTCAATACCGGCGACGCCGGCGGCTCGAGAACCGTCGCCAACCTGGACCGGATCTGAACGTCCCCGCATGGCTTCCCTGAAAGAGCGCTACTCGGACAACGCCGCCGGGCCCTTCTACGTGGACCGGACGTGCATCGACTGCGACGCGTGCCGCCGGATCGCGCCGGCCGTGTTCGCGGAGGCCTCGGACCACTCGTACGTCGCACGCCAGCCCGCCGACGAAACGGAGCGCCGTCGCGCCCTGATGGCGCTCGTCTCCTGCCCCACCGGCTCGATCGGCACCGCGACCCGCGACGACGTCCGGCCGGCCCTCGCCGCGTATCCCGAGACCGTGGAGGAAGAGGTCTCCTTCTGCGGCTTCACCTCCGCGTCCTCCTTCGGAGCGTGGAGCTACTTCGTGGAGAGGCCAGCCGGAAACGTCCTCGTCGACTCCCCGAAGGCCGTGCCGAGGCTTCTCTCGGAGTTCGAGCGCCGCGGCGGCGTCTCGACCATGTTCCTGACGCACAAAGACGACGTCGCCGACCATGCGGCCTTCCGGAAAAGGTTCTCCTGCGAGCGCGTCCTCCACGAGGCGGACTCGACGAGCGACACGGCGGACGTCGAGCTCGCGCTCACCGGCCGGGAACCGGTCCTCCTCTCAGACGACCTCATCGCCATTCCGACGCCCGGCCACACACGCGGACACGCCGTGCTGCTCTATCGAAACAAGTTTCTCTTCACCGGCGACCACCTGGCGTGGTCCCGGAAGCGCAACGGTCTCGTCGCGTTCCGCGACGCGTGCTGGTACTCGTGGAAGGAACAGATCGGCTCGATGGAGCGCCTGCTCGACTTTTCCTTCGAGTGGGTGCTGCCGGGACACGGCGCGTGGCACCAGGCCGCCTCCCCCGACGAGATACGGCGGGAGCTCGCGCGTTGCGTGGCGTGGATGAGGGAAATTTAGCTGTCAGCGGTCAGCTGTCAGCTGTCACGGCGGACATCGAGCCCCCGCGAAACGACGGCGGTCGTCACGACCCGCCCTTCCCCCAGAGCGGAAAGCGCTTCGCGCACGCCCGCAGTGGCCTTCTCGGGCGAAAGCATCACGACGAACCCTCCGCCGCCAGCGCCGCAGGCCTTCCCGCCCCAGGCGCCCCCGGCCCGCGCCGCGGAGATCGAGCGGTCGATCGACGGCGTCGCGACGACGGGGGCGAGCCGCCGGCGAGCCTCCCACTCCTTTCCGAGGGCTTCTCCCATGGCGGCGAAATCGCCGGCTGCCACCGCCGACGACATCTCCTCCGCAGCGTCGCGGACCCCGTCCAGATCGGCCGCCACTCTCGGGTCGCCCTCGAGCCGCGCGCGCAGGATCTCCCAGTTGTTCATCCCGGACGAATGCGCCGCGCCGGTGTCGTAGAGGGTCATGTGGCGCTCCCACGCCGCCGGCTCGACGTCCTTCCGGAGGGCAACCGTCTGCCCCGCCTCGAAGCGGATCGTGTGGAGGCCGCCGGAGAGCGGCGGGTAATAGTCCTGGACACCGGCGGGCTTGCCGAGCACCCGCGTCTCGACGTCGCGAACCAGATCCACCCGGTCCACGCGCGACAGGTCGCGGGGAGAGAGCGACTCGAGCGCCCCCAGGAGACAGACGGTCAGCGCGGACGAGCCGCCGAGCCCGGAGCCGAATGGGACCTCCGTCGCGAGCTCCACTTCGACGGGGTCGGCGATCCGAAGGGCGTCGAGGAGCGAGCCGACGAGGGCGGACCGCGGTTCCTCGAGCAGCCCCGCGGCGTCCGGAGAGGTGAAGTCGAAGGCGCCGTCGCGAGCGAAGACGCGGAAGGCAGGGGCGTCGGGACGCACCCGGCACGAGGCGAACATCGCGATCGCGACGTTGACGGTGACGCTGCCGGGATGGAGAACGTGGAGGGGCCAGAGGTCGAGGGTGCCGCCCGCGAGGTCGACGCGGGCGGGAGCGGAGGCGGAGATCACGCGCGGAAACGTATCAGGGAGGAGGACCCCCCTCACC
>JALZAT010000108.1 GCA_030948185.1 Acidobacteriota bacterium | reverse complement strand
CCCCGGTAGCGTGCATCGGACGGCGCTCGTCAGCGAGGCAACTCGAGATCAGCGTCGCGCCGTCCTGCTGACGCTACCGGGGGCCTCCCCCGGCGCCACCCGCCGGTGCACCACTTCGGCTCATTGGAAAAAATGGGAGCCCCGGGCGACGCGGCCGCCTCCCGGAGGAGGCCATGAGCGAGGGAGCACACCCAATTGGACCTATTGCGATGCGGTGGCTGCGACCGAGCGACGAGCGCAGGCCCGGTCGTCTCCTCAGAGGCAGGGCCGGAGCGTGCCGACGAGGGAGGCGGACGGCGGCGACCGGGGCGGCTTGTTTAGGAACGAGAGACTGGCGGGCGCCACCTCAGCACCAGATTGCGCGCGGCTCCGACCTCGTCGACACGGGCTACCGGCGTCGTGTGCGGGGCGGTCAGGACGAGTTGCGGGTCCTCTTCGACTTCTTTTGCGATGGCGCGCATCGCGGCGATGAAGGCGTCCAGGCTTTCTTTTCCCTCCGTTTCGGTCGGCTCGATCATCAGAGCGCCGTGGACGATGAGCGGAAACGAGATCGTCGGCGGGTGGAAGCCGTAGTCCATCAGCCGCTTGCCGATGTCCCCGTTGTGGACTCCCCGCTCGGCCTGCTTCTTGTCGGAGAACACGACCTCGTGCATCGAGGGGGCGTCGTACTTCAGGTGGTACACGCCCGCGAGCCCGGCGCGGATGTAGTTGGCGTTTAAGACGGCGCCTCGCGCCACCTCGCCGATGCGGTTGCCGTAGGCGGAAATGTAGGCCAGCGCGCGGACGAACATTCCGTAGTTGCCGAAGAACGTCCGCAGCCTCCCGATCGATTCCGGCCGGTCGAAGTCGAGCCGGAACGCTCCGTCTTCCCGGCGTTCGATGGTCGGCCGCGGCAGGTGGGGAACGAGCGACTCGACGACCGCCACCGGGCCGGACCCGGGCCCGCCGCCGCCGTGCGGGGTCGAAAAGGTCTTGTGGAGGTTCATGTGCATCACGTCGATGCCCATGGCCCCGGGCTTCGCGATGCCGACGAACGAGTTGAAGTTCGCGCCGTCGCAGTAGAGATAGCCGCCCTTCGCGTGGACGATCCGCGCGATGTCCAGGATCCGGTCCTCGAAGATTCCGAGCGTGTTGGGAACCGTGAGCATCAGCGCCGCGACGTCGGGCGTCATCGCCTGCTCGAGGACGTCCAGGTCGAGCGTCCCGCGCGCGTTCGACTTGAGCTCGCGAACCTTGTAGCCGGCGAAGTGCGCGGAGGCCGGATTGGTCCCGTGCGCGGAGTCCGGGATCAGCACCGTCGTCCGCGGGTTGCCCTGCTTCTGAAGGGCGCGCCGGACCATCAGAATCCCCGCGAGCTCGCCCTGCGCTCCGGCGGCGGGCTGAAGCGTGACCCTGGCCATTCCCGTGAGTTCTTTCAAGAGCTGCTCGAGCCTCCACGCGAGCTCGAGAGTGCCCTGGGAGACCTCCTCGGGCGCGAGCGGGTGTGAGGCCGCGAACCCGGGAAGCCGCGCGACCTCCTCGTTGGTGCGCGGGTTGTGCTTCATCGTGCAGGACCCCAGCGGGTAGAGCGCCTGGTCGATCGAGAAGTTCATGCGGGAGAGACGGGTGAAGTGCCGCGCAATCTCGACCTCGGTGACCTCCGTCTCCCCTTCGACGGCACCGCGGCGCAGGGCGGACGGGATCGAGGAGAGAGGCGCGGGCGGAACGTCGAGCGGCGGAAGCGAGTAGCCGACCTTCCCGGGGCCCGAGCGCTCGAAGACGAGCGGCTCGTGGCGCGGTTCCGGATGCTTCCGGTCGCGGGAGGAGCCCGCCTCCGAATTCTCGGCGGGCCGGCTGTCGACCTCGACGCTCACGACGCCTGCCCGAGCGCGGAGACGAGGCGATCCATCTCCCCTCGCGTGTTCATCTCGGTGACGGCGACGAGAAACTCCGCCGGCCGCGACGCGTCCCACCGGGAGATCGGCACACCGGCCAGGATGCCCCCCCGGGCGAGGGCGAGGAGGAGAGGGGCCGCCGGGCGCGGAGCGGCCACCACGAACTCGTTGAACGTGTGGCCGGAGTCGGGCAGGCGGTACCCGGGGAGCTTCGCGATCTGCCCTTTGAGATATTCCGCCTTCGCGTGGGACTGTTCGGCCACCTCGCGAAGCCCCCGCTTGCCCATCAGGGACATGTGAATGTTCGACGCGAGCGCCATCAGACCCTGGTTCGTGCAGATGTTCGAGGTCGCCTTCTCGCGGCGGATGTGCTGCTCGCGCGTCGAGAGCGTCAGGCAGAAGGCCCGGCGGCCGACGGCATCGCGCGTCTCGCCGACCAGCCGCCCGGGGATCTGACGCTGGTGCGCCGTCCGGCAGGCGAGGAACCCCAGGAGCGGCCCGCCGTTGTGCATCGGGACGCCGAGCGACTGCGCCTCTCCGCAGGCGATGTCGGCGCCGGCGTCTCCGGGCGGAACGAGCAGGGCGAGCGAAGCGGCCTCCGCGACGACTCCCACCATCATCGCGCCCCGTTCGTGCGCCGCCGACGTGGCGATGTTCCAGTCCTCGATCACGCCGCGGAAGTTCGGCGACTGGACGGCGACGGCGAAGGTCGTCTCGTCGATCGCGGCAGAGAGAGCAGCCGAATCCGTCGCACCGCCGGCTCCGAGCGGTACCTCGAAGACGTCCAGTCCCAGGTTCTGAAAATACGTCCGCACGGTTTCCCGGTACTCGGGGTGGATCCCCGCCGAGAGCACGGCCTTGCGCCTGCCGCGCACGAGACGGTCCGCCATCAGCAGCGCCTCGACGAGGGCCGACGCGCCCTCGTAGAGCGATGCGTTCGCGACATCCATTCCCGTGAGCAGGGAGATGTGGGTCTGAAACTCGAAGATCGACTGGAGCGTGCCCTGGGAGACTTCCGGCTGGTAGGGCGTGTACGAGGTCAGCCACTCCGCGCGGTAGAGCATCTGGTCCGCGATCGCGGAGACGTAGTGGTTGTAGACGCCGGCGCCCAGGAAAAACGCCGTGTCGCGCGCGCTCGCGGTCCGCGACGAGAGGTCGCCCATCAGGCGCCGGATCTCGATCTCCGACATGGGCGGAGGAAGGTCCGGCGGAATGCGGACCGACGGCGGGATCGAGGAGAACAGGTCGTCGACGGTGGCGGCTCCGATCGCCGCCAGCATCTGCTCCCGGTCCGCGTCCGAGGTGGGAAGAAACTTCATTTCTCTTCCTGCTCCGCTTTCACGTACTCCCCGTACTGCTCCGCCGACATGAGCTTCTTCGCCTCTTCGTCCGTGGTCACCTTCACCTTGATGAGCCATCCGTCGCCGAACGGATCGTCGTTGACGATGCCGGGCTCCGAGACGGCGGACCGGTTCACTTCGACGATTTCGCCGGAGATCGGAATGAAGAGCTCCGACACGGCCTTCACGGACTCGACGGTTCCGAACTCATCGTCCGCGTTGTAGAAGTGGCCGACTTCCGGCAGCTCGAGATAGACGATCTCGCCGAGCTCCTTCTGCGCGTGCTCCGTGATGCCGATCGTGCCAACGTCGCCCTCGATCCGCACCCACTCGTGGCTGGGCGCGTAGTGGAGATCGTCCGGATTCATGCCACCTCCTTCTTCCTCTTGTAGAACGGGGTGGGCGCAACCCGGGCCTTGGCCGCCCTCCCGCGAATGTCCGCTTCGAATTCGGTCCCGACGGCCGTGTCGTCGACGGGCAGCATCGCCAGGCCGATCGGTTTTCCGAGCGTGGGCGAGTGGGTTCCGGAAGTGATCACGCCGCCGCCGTGCGGCGCCTTCGCCGGGTAACCGTGCCGCGCGATACCGCGGTCGACCATCTCGAAGCCCGCGAGCTTCCGGCGCACGCCTTCTGCCTTCTGCCGGGCAAGCGCGTCGCGACCGACGAAGTCCCCCTTGTTCATCTTCACGATCCACCCGAGATCCGCTTCCCACGGAGTGACCGTGTCGTCGATGTCGTTTCCGTACAGCGCCATCTTCGCCTCGAGGCGCAGCGTGTCCCGGGCGCCGAGCCCGCACGGGAGAACGTTCTCGGCGCGGCCGAGATCCAGCAGTCCCCGCATCACGCGCTCGGCCTCGCCGGGAGCGAGGTAGAGCTCGAACCCGTCTTCGCCCGTGTAACCGGTCCGGGACACGAGCGCCGGAGCGCCGAAAACGCGCATGTCCCGGAACGCGTAATACGCGAGGTCCCGCGGATCCTCGCCTGCGGCCCGTTCGACGAGGCCCGCCGCGAGCGGTCCCTGGACGGCGAGAAGGGCGTAGTCGTCGCTGCGGTCTTGAACGGCCGCCTCCTCGCCGATTCGCGAGGCCGCCCATTCGTAGTCCTTCGGAGTGTTCGACGCATTCACGACGACCAGGAAGTCGTCGGAGGCGCGCCGGTAGACCAGAAGGTCGTCGACGAACGTGCCGCGCTCCGTCAGGAAGGCGGAGTAGTGGCAGCGCCCGTCCTCGAGCCGGGCGACGTCGTTCGGCGTGATCTTCTGCAGGGCCCCGAGCGCTCCCGCCCCGCGAACCTCGAGCTCGCCCATGTGCGAGACGTCGAAGATCCCGGCGCGCTCGCGGACCGCCCGGTGCTCCTCGAGAATGCCCGTGTATGAAACGGGCATCTCCCAGCCCCCGAAGTCGATGAGCTTCGCCCCCAGCTCGCGATGGAGCGAATAGAGCGGGGTGCGCCTCAAGGCAGCGGTCTCCACGGGCGCGGACATGAGGAGCGGAAATTAGCACACCGAAACGGGCGAAAGGCGGACGCCGGGACGCGGACGGCGGCGGCGGAAACGGGTCCCCGCTGCCAATTCACTAGAATTGCGGCCTTGCGGCCTCCCCTCGCATGCTGAACCCCTCGACGCAATCCGAGTCGGACCGCGCCCGCGACGCGGCGCGCCACTGCGAGGGCGCCGGGCTGCTCGCCGAAGCGGACATCCTCTTCCGCCTCGCCGCGACGATCGAGATGGGCGATCGATCCGCCGCTGCCGCTTCCCTCGCCCGCGTCCTGATCGCCGCGGGAGCGTTCGATGAAGCGGCGGCCCTCGCCGCGAAGGGGGACGACCCCGTGTTGCCCGCCGTGCTCGCGCTCGAGGCTCACGACCTCGCAACGGCGCGGCTGCTCCTGGACGAGGCGCGCCGGCGCGACCCGTTCGATCCTCGAAGCGCGTCCGCGAGGGGCCGGCTGTCCTTCTTCGAGAAGCGCTTCCCCGAGGCGGTCAAAGACCTCCTCGAGGCCGCCCTGCTGCGGCCCGAGGGCGTCCCGGATTCGACGGAGCTGCGGTTCCTTCGAGCGGCGCGAGCGCTCGTTCCCGGAGAGTTCCCTGGATGGACCGACGCCGTCGCGGCCGCGGAACGCCGGCTCGCTGCGGCCGCGCAGGAGCGCGCGGGCAGCGTCGCGTGGCCCGATCGGAGCGCGGCGCTCCTGCGGTGCCTGATCGCGCGGGGGGCCCGGTCGGACGGCGCGCTCGACCGCGCGCGGCGAATTGCGGACCTGCCGCTCGCGGGAATGAACGATCACGCCCTGCTGTCGGCCGCCGGCGCCGGCGAGATTCGGCGGATTGCCGCGGGCAACTTCCTCTATCGCAGCGGTGAGGCGGCCGCCGAGGTCTTCCTGGTGGCCGCCGGCGCGCTCGAGCTCGTCCGGACGACGCCGGTCGGACAGCAGCGGATGGGAACGGCCTCCGTGGCGGACTTCGCCGGGGAAGAGGCCCTCGTCGGCTCCGCGAGAACGGCGGACGCGCGGGCGATCGAGCCCACGACAGTTCTGGGGTTCGCCCCGGACTTCTTCTTCGAGGGAGGAAGCCGCGCCGCGTGGCTGCGTCACCTTCGGACGCGCCTCGCCGCCCGGCTCGCTTCGTTGAACGCGCTGTTCGAGGAATTCTTTCCCGGATCGTCGCGCGAGCGCGCGCCCGCAGCGGCGCGCGCGGGCTCCGCCTCGCTCTCTGCCGAAGAGAAGTCGCGATTCCTCGGCAGCGGCGGCCTCTCCGAGCCCGACCGCTATCTCTTCGGCGCCTTCGCCGAAGAGCGCAGCTATCCCGCCGAATCCGTGATCTTCCGCGAGGGCGATGCGGGCGACGCGCTCTATGCGGTCGCGCGCGGCCAGGTGAGGATCTCGCGCCAGATCGCCGGAGGCGAGGAGGCGCTCGCGATCTTCGGTCCCGGCGAGATCTTCGGCGAGATGGCGGTCTTGAACCCCGAGTCCGGCGGCCGCTCCGCCGACGCGCGAGCGCACGCGGACGCCGTCGTCCTCGAGTTGAACCGCGACCGCTTCGAGCGGCTCGAGAAATCGGATCCGGAAGGTTGCGCCGAGCTTTCGGCCCTCCTCTGCCGCATGGCGGCCCGTCGTTGCGTCGAGACGGCCGAGCGCCTCGCGCGCTGGAGGCTGATGGCGGGGCCCGGATAGCGGTTTTCAGTTCTCAGTTTTCAGTTTGAACCGATTACTGACAACGGATAACCGATTACTCTTTCTTCAGCTCCACCTTCACCTTCGCCTGCGGCTTCTCCGCCGAGGGCCCGGCGAGGATCCGCACCGTCTTCGGCTTTCGGCCTGGCGCCGAGAGGACGAGGTCGTGGACCATCGGGCCGGAAAGGCGAAGGGGCGACGACGGCCCGAACGCCGACGCGGGTCCAAGGGGCCGGGAGCCCTCGGTAATCGTCGCGTCCGGCGGTAAGACCTCGAACACGACGGGACCCACGGTTCGATCTTCGATCGAGCCGAGCTTCGAGTAGGGAACGCGGGACTCGCGCTTGAGCTCGTCTCCGACGTCGGCGGTGTCGTCGGGGGCACTCGGCGAGACGAGGATCTCGACGTTCAAGTCCCGGTGTCCGGGGAGCTCGAACCGCACGCGGTGCGTGCCCTCGCGCGCGAACTCGTACTTTCGCCCTCCCCCGCGGTCATCCCAGTCGTCGGCGATTCCGACGTACCGCCCGTCGACGTACATGCGGGCCTGATCGGGGCTGACGCCGAACTTGGCGAATCGGCGCGTCCGGTAGACGTTGTCGACGATTCCTGCCGGCTCGCGCGAGGCGCGCGTCTCCGCGGCGCTCTCGGAGGGGGGGGCCGCCGCCGCAGCAGCCGCCATCCGGGTGACCGCAGGGGTCGGTCTCGGGCCGCGGGTGACGCCGGTTCCTCCGCCCGTTCGGGGCGCGCCGACGACC
>JALZAT010000058.1:10745-22187 GCA_030948185.1 Acidobacteriota bacterium | reverse complement strand
TGACAGGTCAGCGAGAAGGCGAGAGCTAGTTCTTCGAAGCCATGTCGCGGACGAGGCTGAGCGCCCGGTCCTTCGACATGTCGTCGCCGAGAGCAATGGACCGCACCGCTGCCCACTTCCCTGTAGCGGTGTCATAGCGCACGAACTTCACGGCACCTTCTTCCGACCAGATCCGTGTCGGATTGTAGGAGGGGCCGATTACCGTCGAGACCGCGGACATCATCCCCCGTCCCGTCAGGATCGGCAGAGGCGCGTCGAGAGCGACCCCGAAGACGGGGATTCGACGGCGCAACCACGACTTGGAGTTCACTGCGCCGAGGTCGCTCGGGTAGTTGACCCGGACCACGAAGTCCCGGCCTTTCGCCAAGTCCGTGAACGTCGCGAGGAGACCCCCCCCGGGTCCCTCGAGCTGCAGCGAGGGATAGACGTAGGTTTCCGGCGGCACCTCTCCGTAACCGTCAGCGCCGTCGCTTCCGACCATCTTCGGCAGGTCGTAGACGGCGACGTCGGAAGCGCTCGTGTCCTCGTCGAGGAAGATGGGTGCGTACCGCGCCTGCACCGCGTGCGACTCCTCCCACCAGATCACCGAGAGGATCGAGCGCGTCTTCCAGCCGTCCTTGCCCGCGTCGTCCAGCATGTGGATCGTCTGGTGCGACAGGAGCATCTGCGGGTTGTAGGCGTGCGCGAACCCGAGGCTCGGCAGGAGGTCGAGCGATTTCCACGTCCCGCCCTTGAAGAGGCCGAGGTGGAGCACGTTCAAGACGGAGAGCTCTTCCTTCCAGAGGAGCACGAGCGATCCGCTCTGGGTGTCGAAGGCCAGGTCGAGGTTGGTCTTGGAGTTCGCGGAGACCGTGTTGGGGATGATGCCGAGCGCGTGTTTGCCGTCCTGCGCAACCGACGTCCATTCGATCAGGTTGTCGTCGGGACGGATTCCTGCCGCGGAAACGCCCAGGTCGGCGGCGAGACCGGACCGCACCGAATAGAGCGTTCCGTCCGTCGCGAGCAGCGACTTCTCTTCCGCGCGCAGTCCCGCGGCGCCCGCGACAAGGAGCGACGCGGCGAGGATGAACGAGAGCGCGCGAGGAGTCTTCATCTCAGGCCCGCAGGTTGATGACTTCCATCAGGCTGATCTGACGGAGGTAGTTCTTCAAGGCCGGGAAGTTCGGGTAGTAGCTCGCGAGGGCCTCGTAGTGCTCGTCGGCCATCGACTCGCGGCCCATCTCCGAGTACGTCTCCGCGAGCAGGTAGTGGGAGTTCTTGACCACGTCGTCGCGGCCGAACTCCTTGCCGAGGCCGAGCGCGCGGACGCCCCAGCTCTCCGCCTCGTCGAACTTCTCGAGCTTGACGTTTGCGAAGCAGAGGTCGAGCGACGGGTAGTCCATCGCCTGCCTCGCGCCGAGGCTGTCCAGGACCGAAAGCGAGCGGTGCACGAGCGGAAGCCCGATCTCGATGTGGTCGAGGGCGATGTGGCAGTAGCCCAGGTTGTCGGCGGCGACCGCCGCCTGGCGCGAGAGGCTCTCGCCCTCGGACTCGAGCCGCTCGAGAGCCTCTTCGAAGAGCGAGCGGGCGGCTTCGAAGCGGCTCTCGTGGAGCTCCAGGTTGGCGAGCAGGTTCAGCGACGTTCCGGAGAGCTCCTCGAGACCGAGCTCGCGGCCCTTGGCCAGCGCCGCCTGCGCGTAAAAGCGGGCGCGCGCGTACTCACCCCGCGCCTCGTGCGCCGTCGCCGACACGTAGGAAGCGAGGACGGCGTTGTAGCCGGACGGATTGCGCAGGATGATTTCCTTCAACCGCGAGAGGTCGAAATCCTCGCGGTCCATCTCGATCAACGCCATCGTGCGGTTGCACGTGAAGAGGTCCTCGAGGTCCCGGTCCTTCCAGGAGCGCGCGAGGCCGAGCCCGTCTTCGAAGAGCAGCAGAGCGCGCTCGTAATCGCCCGCCCAGGCGGCGTCGCGCGCCGTCTTGCGGAGGAACTCGAGGTGCTTGCGGCGTTCGCTCATTTTTTGTGGAGACCGAGTCTATCGATTGTCCGGGTCCGGAGGGTGGAACTCAAGGGGTTTCTTCGGTTTCGGGCGCCAAGGGAGCGTCCGGCTGTGTGGAAGCTGTGGAAGCTGTGGAAGCAGCGGACGCGGCCTCCTGCTCCTGCTGCATCTTCTTCTTGAACCGGACGAAATCGCGCACGTCCCGCTGGGCGTCGGCGGAAAGCGACTCGAAATCGGTCACGAGCTCCCGCGCGGCCGCCTCGTCCGCCTGCGAGGTCTCGCCGAAGAACTCGCCCATCTTGAGGTCGAACACCTGGAGGATCTTGAAAAGCGTGTCGAGACCCACCTTGTACTCGCCCTGTTCCATGCGGGAGAGATCCGACTGAGCGACGCCGATTTTCTCGGAGAGCTCCGTCTGGGTGAGCCGCCGCCCCTTGCGCAGTTCTCGAATGCGGGAACCGACAAGGTGCACTTTGCGGGCAGAAAGTGGTGTGGTCATGCGGAAAGAAGTGCCTGTGGAGTTGGTGGTAGTTCGTTCGATGAAGCTTGGATGCTATTGCACCATAAGCCCCGATCACTATAATCCTCTCCCCGCCGGACATGTCAAGCCAGAAACCCCTCTCCGCCAAAGTTTTCCTGCTGAAGGAGATGGTCGTGAGGGACTTGCGCTCGCGCTACGCCGGCTCGGGCCTCGGGATCCTCTGGGCGTTCGCGCTGCCCGTCCTCTGGATGCTCCTCTATACGGCCGTCTTCGCCGTGATCCTCCGGGCGCCTGTCGAGCGCGGATACGCGAGCTTCCCCGAGTTCCTCATGGCGGGTCTGCTCCCGTGGATGGCGGTGCAGGAGGGGATCTCGCGGTCGGCTTCGGCCCTGACGGACAACGCCGCGATGGTCAAGAAAATGGTGTTCCCGATCGACACTCTGATCCTCGCCGTCGTGCTGGCCGCCGCCGTGAACGAGGTGATCGGCCTCGCCGTGTACGCGGTCTACGTGGCGCTTCTCGGGCATTTTTCCCTCGGGTGGGCGCTGCTCGCCATCCCCGCTCTCCTCCTCCAGGTTCTCCTGACGTTCGGGATCGGGTGCGTCGCCGCGACCGTCGTGACCTTCGTGCGGGACGCCGCGCAGGCGATCGGAATCGGGCTCACCGTGGTGTTCTGGGCCACCCCGATCGTCTATCCCGCTTCGCTCGTCCCGGCGCGCTTCCAGCCGATTTTGATGGTCAACCCGCTCACGCACCTGACGGAGTGGTACCGCCGCGCCTTCACCCTCCACATCGCGCCGGAGCCGTCCTCCGTCCTGTACCTGACGGTGTTTTCGGTCGCGGCGGCGGTGCTGGGCGGCCTCCTCTTCTTCCGTGCCCGGCCGCACTTCGCGGACCTGATTTGAAGCTCGCGAGGAAGAGGTTCGGCCCGGCGCGCGTTGGACGAGCCGGTCTCCCAACCGTCAAGAACAGGCAGGAGGATTCGTGAACAGGACTCTCTCGACTCTCGGCGCACTCGCGGCGGCGGCGCTTTTCGGCGTGTTCGTCTGGGCGTGCTCGCCCTCGGCAGCACCGCGATCCTCGCCGGCGCCAACGGGATCGCGCGCGTCCGCAAGCGCGCCCGCCGCGCCTCCATCCGGCACGCCCGGCGTCGGCTTCCACCAGCGCCTGAACCCGAACGTCATCGAGGAAGACGAGACGCACTTCGTCGAGCGGTTCCCCAAGAAGGAGTACGTCCGGGTGGACGAGCGGCACATCAGGAGCCCGATCGTTCCGCTGCCGGTCGAGTTCTACAAGGAGGACGCCGACTACTACTACGTGTGGACGCCGAAGGCGATCCCCGAGCAGGTTGCCGCGGAGGCGCTCGCCCGGCGAGGGGTAACGCCGACTCCGACGCCTCCCGCCCGCACGCCGGTCGCTCCCCTGGCGGACTTCGAGGACCTTCCCGCGCTGCAGGGGACGGCGTCGGTCCGCTTCGAGATCCTGCCCAACACCGGCCTGCCCGCGCAGGGGCTCTGGCGCGCGAGCTTCGTGATGGCCGACATGAACGGCGACGGCATCCTCGACATCGTCGCGCCGCCCGCCCGGCTCGGCGGGGACAGCAAACCCCACGTGTGGCTGGGGGACGGGAAGGGCCACTACACCGCCTGGCCGCTCACGTTCCTCGAGGCCGGCAAGCCCAACCCGCAGTTTGCCGTCGACTACGGCGGCATCGCGGCGGGAGACATCGATGGGGACGGCAAGATGGACTTCGTCACGGCCTCTCACAACGGGGGGATCGTCGCGTATTTCGGAGACGGAACGGGCTCCTTCACGGTCTCGCGCACGGGGCTGCCTCAACGGGAGTTCTCGAGCCAGGGTGTGGCGCTCTTAGACGTCAACGGCGACGGCAAGCTCGACATCATCGCGTCGCGCGACGTGCTCGACAACAGCGGCGGCAGCGCCCAGGACCCCGTGGACTTGAACCAGGTGCGCGTCTATCTCTCCACGGGCAACCGCGCCTGGCAGTTCCTGGAGAAGAGCCTGCCGGGCGGCGCGTACTCGTACTCGATGACGGCCTGGGACTTCGACGGCGACCACAAGGCGGACCTTCTGACCGGAAGCCACGTCTTCGCCGCACAGACGCTGCTCTGGAAAAACACCGGCACGGGCGCAATGACGCCGATCGCGTTTCTCGAGCTCGAGTCGTACGCCTTCCACTTCGGCACCCGTCCGGGAACTTTCGGCCGCGACCGCCGGCCCGCCTTCGTCGACGCCTACAGCAAGTTCATGCAGGATCCGCTGCGCTCCGCGGTCGGGGTGAACGTCTACTCGCTCAAAGACGGCTCGTGGAGCGCCCACCGCGTCTTCCGCAAGAAGGCGGGCAACGCGTTCCTGTACGCCGTCGCGATGGGCGATTTGAACGGCGACGGCCTGGACGACGTCGTGTTTCCGGACAACGAGCTGAAAAAGGTCCGGATCTTCCTCCAGACGGCCGACGGCCGTTTCGCCGAGATCCCCGCGGCGCAGGAGCCCCCGATCGACTCGCCGGCTCAGTGCATCCGGATCGCGGACGTCAACGGGGATGGGCGCCCGGACCTCGTGATCTCGAAGACGATCGCCTCTTCTTCGCCGTCGGATCCGGGCGGCTGGACGGTTTACTGGAACCGGCCGTGAGTCGGGCGGCAGCACCTGTCCTAAGGGTCAGGATTCTCGGGCGGTTGCGGCCTTTTCATGATCCGGAAGCATAAATTTCGGCTTTTGCTCTTGACACTGCCATCCGGGGGCCCGAAGATGCCCACACAGCTCACGAAGATCCAAGCTTTTGATCGTTGATGGTTTGTGTTCGCCAGCAAAGCTTTTATCAACGGAGATAGAAAAAAAATAAACGGGGAGGTGATGGGATCGCGAGACGGAGGGAAGTCTCAAGCGTGTGTTTTCTCAGTAGTCAATCGTAACGAGGAGATCTCAATGAAGAAAACCCTAGTGACGTGCGCGGTGCTCGTCGCCCTGTTCGCGGTAGCGGGCAGCGCGAGTGCCGTGACGTGCACCGTCGACCAGCGGCCGGCGGCGACCCTGCTCGTCCCCTGGTTCCAGGTGACGTTCAATCCCGACGGCTCCCCCCAGACGACGACGAGCGCTGCGCTCGCGCCGGCGTTCGACACGATCGTGACGATCGGAAACGCCTCCGCGGCGCCCACGATCGCCCACGTCTCCGTGTTCAACGAGCGTTCCGTTCTCGTTCTCGACTTCAACATCGCGCTGACCGGTTTCGACATTCAGGCGATGCGGATGTCCGAGATCCTGCGCGGAAACCTGCCCTCGACCCCGATCAACACCAGCCACGTTTCGGTGGCCAACGACGTTTGCCAGCGCAACACGGCGGCCGCGGTCTATCCGACCGGCTTCCTGCGCGTGCGTCCGCTCTCGCCGACGGCTCCGGAAGACAACACCCTGGCGACGGCGCTCTATCCTGTGCCGGCGTTCACGCAGGGCGGAAGCTTCCAGATCGCGACGCTCGACTCCCTCGACGCGACGTCCGATTCGCTCGAGTGCGGCCCCTCGCCCCAGACGGACGGAGTCATCAGCGGCCTGATCCACGGCTACATCACGATCGACATGGTCAACTACTGCAACCTGTCGAATCCGCGCGACCCCCTGTACTACCAGAACGACGCGATCGGCATGGAGAACAACCTGTGGGGCGAGGTGATCTTCACCTCCTCGACCGGTATCCCCACCTACGGCGCGTCCACGGTCAACATCGAAGCCGACCGCTCCTTCTCGAACCTCGCCAACGGCGGGCAGTTCGACCAGACGCTGACGGCTCGGACCCGCACGTTCTACGGCCGCTACTGGTCGCCGGCGACGGAAGTGTTCTGCACGAACTGCGGTTCGGGCGTCTCTCCGACCGACCTCGCGGTCATCGCGCCGTGGGATCGTGGGTTCGGCGACGAGCGCGAGCCCCTCGGCTTGAAGTACGCGGCTCGCTACTTCGAGCTCCCGGGCAGCATCTCCTCCAACTGGATCGTGTGGCGCGCTTCGGCGACGGTCGCGGCCGGCGCTTACAGTGCCACGTTCCTCAAGGACCTGACGACGAGCCAGACCGGCACCGCCGCCGCCTGCTCCTCGGTCGAGCCCATCCCCTCGATCGTGTTCTTCGACGAAGACGAAAACACGACCACGGTCACGACGATCCCGCTTCCCTCTCCGCTTCCGCCTCCTTCCGCGGCGATCAACATCCCGCGTGAGACGCAGCGGATCAGCCCCTCCACGTTCCCCCGCCCGACGGGCGCGATCGCGGGATGGGCTTCCCTCGAGTTCCGCAACCTGACGACCGCCCCGAACGGGACAGTCCTGGATCAGGCGTGGGTGTCGTACGACTTCCAGGGCGCCTCGGCGTTCCTGTCGGCGTCGGCTCCGGCCACGCAGCTCGATCCTTCGACCTGCAACCCGCTGGGCGTTCCGATCGCAGCTTTCTCCACGGGCGTGAACGGTCCTGTCGCTCCGGTGATCCCGGGTGGCATCAACGGCACGTCGGGCAGCGGCCCGGCTGGAACTGGTCCGAACCAGAACAGCCCGCTGTAATCTCGGTTTCCATGGGTGGGCGGGACGAAAGTCCCGCCCACTTTTTTTCTTGGCCGTCATCGCGAATCTGAATCCGAACCGGAGCTTCAAGATCAATTAATCGGCCCTTTTTCAAATGCTCTTCACCAACACTGGAGAGGATCTGTAACCGGGCCAACTACCGGATCGAGAAACTGGACGCATGCCCTTTTCCCGGAGGTCTGCCTTGGTGATCTTGAAGTCCCGCCGGTCTGTTCTCGCGCTTCTCACCGTGGTGGCTTGCGCCGCGATTTTTGTCGCGCCGCGGTACGCCGCCGCCGTCGACTGCGGGAACCGCGGCTCCCAGGACCAGCAGGCGCATCCTCCCTACAGCGGAACCCTTCCGAACCTCCTCAGCACGGCCAACGGTGACAAGTACATCTACACGGCAACCGAGTGGGGCTTCGCCCGGGCGCCGCTGACGAATCCCTCTTCGCCCGGACCGCTTCAGCTCATCCAGATCGGACAGAAATACGTTCCCGGCGACAACGGCGGGCTCATCTACATGGGCTGCGACTGCTACCAGGGCGCGAGCACGATGGACGCCGCCGAGGCGGCGGACGGCTCCTCCCGGATGATCTCGGACTGGGTCGCCACGTACGCGAATGTCCTCAAGGGAATGGTGGCGACGACGACCGGGGCGTCCTCGCCGGCCTTCGGCGACCAAATCGAGATCAACCAGGTGGCGCTCGGCTCGACGGTCGCCGCGATCTACCACCCCGCGAGCGGCCGCTATTTCGGCTACTTTCCTTCGAACAACGGCCTTCAGATCGTCGATCTGACGAGCACCAACGGGAGCACATCGCCGAGCCTCGCCCTTCGGCCCACCGGGACGTTTCCGTGGGCGGGCGTCGGCGTCCTCAAGGCGGGCATCGTCTCGATCGGCGGCCTGCCGCGGGTCATGCTCGCGGGGTACATCGGCCCGACCCAGACCCTTCGTGTCGCCGAGGTCGGCTCCGACGGGGTACCGGTCGAAAAGGCGAGCATCACGTCGGGAGGGCCGAACTCGATCTACTTCGCCAACGTCAACGGGAAGGCTTACATCTTCTCCGCGGAGAACGCGAGCGGCTTGAACGTGTACGAGTACACGGGAAGCGCGCTCAACTTCGCGGGGAACATTCCCGGCTACTTCAATACCGTGGTGGTGAAGGGGAACCCCGGAGGAAACTTCCCGGCGATCTTCCTCCACCGCTCCATTCGGACGCTCAACCAGCCCTGGAGCCTCCCGTCGGATCCGCAGGACGGCATCGACATTTTCGACACGAAATGGCTCGTGAGCGGTTCGCCTGTTCGGGCGATCACGATCCCGCATCAGGGCGGCGTTTATCCGACGGGTCGGGGCAACGCGCTCGAAGCCGTCGTCACGGGCTCCGGAGCCCAGATCGTCGCGCACCTTTACCGGCTCGCGACGACCGCCACCCAGGGCACCGAGCATCTCCTCATCACCGACAACATCGACATCTCCTGCATCGCCGCGGACACGACGAGCCCGCCGACCTCGAATGCGACGTTCGTCAACCTTTCGGCGCAGTCGCGATCGGGCGCCGAGGCCGGCATCAACTACTACGGCGACAAGATCCGGTTCCAAGACAACTCCTCGACGGGCGTTCCGATCACCCGCGTCGACTGGGATCTGGTCACCGGCGGCACGTTCGTGCCCGACGCGAGCGTCGGAACCTCCAGTTCCGTCACCGGCTATTACCCTTGCGACCCGTCGAGCGGCGCGGATTTCGCAGCAGGCGGCGGCGCCTGCAAGAACTCGGTCTTCGGCGCGGGCGCCCCGCCTGCGACCGCGAACTTCACCTTCGCGGAGCGAAGCACGAACCAGAACGGGGTCGCCCAGAATCCGCCTCCAGCGGGCGTCTTCTACTCTTCTCCGCTGGCTTTCAAACAACCGCAGATCGGCATCCTCGGATACAACTCGACGACCAGCACCTTGAATGTCCTCTCCGGCGGCAACGCGGACGCGACATCCACACAGGGAAATATCGCCGACGCCACCTTTCAATGGACCTTCGGTCCGGGAGCGATCGCGCGGACCGGAAACACCGTCGCCGTCCCGACCGGCGCCTCCACCTTCACGCTCGCGGTCGGGTGGAAGGGCGGATACACCCAGAGTCTGACGGGCAACATCAACCAGACCGACCTCGTTCCCGAGTTCACGATGTCGCCGGCCTCGCCTCCGGGAGTCACGATCAACGGCACGCTCACGCTAACGAACGCAATGCAGAAGTCGCCGGCGACGGTGCTGAACTCCGTCGACTACGCGATCTCGAGCGGAAGCTGCCCGGCGGGCCTGCCGGCGTTCTCCGCACTTCCCTCGTCGTTCATCTCGACGGGCTCGATCGGCGTGACGGCGCCGTCCAGTGCGGGCGCCTACTGCCTGACCCTGCGCTACAACTACACGCCGCCCGCCGGCGGGCCGACCTCGCAATCCGTATCGCACAACCTGACGGCCTCCATCCAGTCGAACGTGACCCTGACCTGCGACCAGCCCACGCTCGCGGTCGGCGCGACGCTGACCTGCACCGCGGCCGGGGGGTCGGCGTCGGCCACCTACCGGTGGAACTGGGGCGACGACTTCCCGCCGACGTTCACGGCCGGGTCCAACCCGAGCTCGCACGTCTACAGCTCGCCGGGCGGGCGCACCGTGACCGTTTCGATGACGGACGGCGGATCGCCGGTCACGGCCAACTTCGCCGTGACCGTCACGGGCGGAAGCTCGGGAGGCGGCGGACTGACGGCGACGATCAACGGTCCTTCGAGCGGCTCGATCGGTACGCCCGTCAGCTTCTCGGCCAACCCCAGCGGCGGATCCGGAAGCTACACCTACGCGTGGGCGTGCGACTACACCGTCCTCGGCGGCTCCTCGCAGTTCATCGCGGGCCAGCAGACGACCTCCTGCACCTACTCGAGCAACGGCACGCGCGTCGTCGCCGTGCGGGTCACCGACTCCAACAACAGCAACATCACCGCAACCACGTCGGTCGCGATCGGCTCCGGCGGCGGCCCCGGACCGGGCGGACTCTCCGTCGGCGTGACGGGACCCGCGACGGGCTCTGCCAACGCGTCGCTCACATACACGGCGAGCGCCTCCGGCGGCACCGCGCCCTACACCTACGCCTGGGCGTGCGATTACAACGCGCTCGCGGGCTCGACGCAGTTCGTGTCCGGGAATCCGACGGCGGTCTGCACGTTCAGCGGCAACGGGTCCCACGTCGTCGCCGTGCGGGCGAGCGACTCCGCGAGCAACACCGTCGTCAACACGACAACCACCAACATCACCGGGCCGGGCCTGCCCTCGACGGTCTTCACGGCGGCTGGCGCCACGCTCGTCTCCGGCACGACTTACACCGTGGGCGCGGGACAGCCGATCGTCTTCACGTCCGCGGAGGCCAACGCCACCTCCTGGGGATGGAGTTTCGGCGACGGCACGTCCGGCACGGGGCGGACGATCACGAAGACGTACTCGACGAGGGGTGACTATTCGGGCCAGTTGGTCCTGGTCGGCAACGGCACGGGAGCGGTGGGCACGAACGTCGCCTCGTTCACGATCCACGTCGTGACGCCGCCGCCGTCCGGCGCCTTCACGGTGTCCGGCGCGAACCCCAACGCCGCCGGCACGATCTTCACCTCCGCTGCCGCCCAGGAGGTCACCTTCACGTCTTCGGAACCGAACGCCATCACCTGGGGCTGGGACTTCGGCGACGGGACATCCGGGAGCGCCCGGACCGTCCGGAAGACGTACACGCAGCTCGGCAACTACACCGTGAAGCTCTTCGTGACGGGCAACGACCGCGACACGACCGGCCTCGTGATCTCGACGTTCACGGTCAGCGTCGTCTCCTGCGTGAGCGACGCGAACACCCTGTGCCTGAACGACAATCGCTTCCGGGCAACCGTCGCCTGGGCGGTTCCGCCGCAAACTCGCAGCGGAACGGGGTCCGGCGTTGCCCTGACGGGCGACACCGGCTACTACTGGTTCTTCTCACCCACGAACATCGAGCTGGTGCTCAAAGTCGTGGACGGCCGCGCCTTCAACGGGAATTTCTGGGTCTTCTACGGCGCGCTTTCGAACGTCGAGTACACCATCATCGTCAAGGACACGACGACGGGGGCCGTCAAGACGTACACGAACCCGTACGGCACCACGGCGAGTCTCGCGGACGTCAACGCGTTCCCCGGCGGGGCGGCGCCGACGGCCAAGAAGACGCTCGAGACTTCCGCGATCAGCGTGGTGTGCGCACCGACATCGGCCTCGATCGGCCAGCAGGTGACCTGCACGGCTTCGCCGGAAGGGACGTATTCCTGGAACTGGGGAGACGACTTTCCGCCGCGCTACACGCCCGGCTCGAACCCGAGCGCCCACTCGTTCGGGTCCGCCGGCACCTTCCGCGT
>JALZAT010000058.1:5837-10735 GCA_030948185.1 Acidobacteriota bacterium | reverse complement strand
ACCGATGGAGGCGTCACGACCGGCAGCACGACCGTCGCCGTCACGCCGGGCGGTTCGGCCGGGCTGACGCCGGCGATCTCGGGCCCCTCGAGCGGCACGGCGGGCGCGGCCGTCACGTTTACGGGAACCGCCAGCGGCGGAACCGGACCGTATGCCTTCGCGTGGAACTGCGACTACAACGCCGCGAGCCCGAGCTTCACGACGGGCACGTCTTCGGTTCCGTGCACGTGGACGACGGTCGGCAATCACACCGTCGGGCTCCGCGTCACGGACTCGGCGACTCCGACGCCCGCCGTGTCGGTGGCGACGCTCACCGTCACCGTGTCGGCCCCCGCGGGCCCCGGTCTTCCCTCCTCGGCATTCACGCTCTCCGGCGCGACGTTGAATTCCGCCACGGGCCGTTATGAAGCCGAGATCGGCTCGCCGATCACCTTCACGGCTTCCGAGCCGAATGCGGCGAGCTACGGCTGGGCGTTCGGAGACGGCACGACCGGAGGGGGCAGCGCTCCGGGAGCGAGGACCGTGACGCACACGTACCCGCAGGGAGGAGCCGTGAACGCGCAGCTGCTCGTCACGGGCGACGGCACGCGCACCGTCGGCCTGTCCGTTGGCAACATCCCTCTTTCGATTCTCGCGTGCGCGGGCGATGCGAAGACGCTCTGTCTGAACTCCGGCCGGTTCAAGGTGCGGGTCGACTGGAGATCCGACAGCTCGTCGGGTTTCGGCACCGCGGTGGCGGTCACTCCGGACACGGGCGAGTTTTGGTTCCTGACCGCGAACAACATCGAGCTCGTGATCAAGGTGGTCGACGGGTCGACCTTCAACGGGCACTTCTGGGTGTTCTACGGCGCCCTGTCGAACCTCGAGTACACGATCACCGTGACGGACACGACGACCGGCGCCGTCAAGACGTACCACAACCCGCTCGGCACGACGGCGAGCGTGGCGGACGTCAACGCGTTCTGAAGAAGAGCGAACGAAGCAGGATTCAACAGGCCCCGGGGTCGCCCGGGGCCTTTTTCTTGGCGTGGGCCGGGCCCTTCCGGGGGCGCCGGCATGACAGGATGGCGGCGGCGCCCGTACATTCCGGCAGGAGAAGCGATTAAAGCTAGAATGGCCCGATTGTTGCGGATTCCGCACTTTTCGGAATGAGCGACGCTCAGCGACTTCGAACTTACCCGGGCTCGGCGGTCCTCGACCCCGAGACGGTTTCCCCGTTCCTGCACGACCGCGGGAGCGTCCTCTACAACCCGCTGACGGGCGCGTCGATCTCGACGGACGGAGATGCCTTTCGCGCGCTCGCGCAAATTCGCGAAGGCAACGAGCCTTTGGCCGACGAGGGCGTCCTGGATCACCTCCGCGCCGCGCGCTTCCTGATCGAGGACGTCGATCGCGAGTCGCGGCGGTCGCACGTTCTCTTTCTGTCGCTCGAGACGTGCACCGTGTGCAACCACCGCTGCCCGTTTTGTCCGGTCTCCGTGGATCCGCGGGAACGGGAGGTCATGTCGACGGAGCTCTTCGAGTCGATCGTGGACCAGACGATCTCCGTCGCCGGACCCGACTTCGTCGTTTTTCTCTCCAACTACAACGAGCCGACGATCGACCCCCTCTTCGAGGAGCGGTGCCGCTTCCTCTTCGCGCGCGGACTCCCCGTCTCGATCCTGACGAACGGCTCGCACTTCGGTCCGGACCGCGCCGCGAGGCTCCAGGCGCTCGGGCGCTTCCGATACATCGGCATCAACCTTCCGACCCTCGACCCCGAGCGGTACCAGCGCCTTCACGGGACGCGGGATCTCGCGCGTGTCCTTGCGAACGTGGACGCTCTTCGCGCGCGCGAGCTCGCGGAGGAAACCGCGATCGTCGTTCTCGGCGAGGAGGACGACGCCCACCGGCGCGACATCGAGTCGATCCGGGAGCGCTTCGGGCCGCTCGGGTGGGAGGTGAAGCCCTTCCGGATCCGGAGCCGCCCGTCGAGCGGGACATTCATTCCGGAGCCGCCTGCGAAGAAAGTCCTGCGCGGATGCGAGCTCATGGGGTCGCGCCCCTTCGAGCACCTCCACGTCACCGCGACCGGCAAAGCCGTCCTCTGCTGCCAGGACTATTCCGAACGGCTGACGATCGGCGACCTCAAGGTTCAGACGGTCGCGCAGGTGCTGGGCGGCGACACCATGGCCCGCCTCCGGCGCTGGACGTACGGCGTCGAAGAAGCGCCGGCGGACTTTCTCTGCCGCCGCTGCGAGTTTGCGCTCGGAGAGTGAGTCGCGCGGGCCGCGGGGGACGGCGAGCACGGCCGTTCCCGCCGTCGAAGCGCGGGGGATCTCGAAGTCGTACCGGCTCTACGCCAAGCCGTCGGACCGGCTGAAGGAGCTCTTCCTCCGTTCCCCGCGGCACCGGGAGTTCGTCGCCCTCTCGGACGTGTCGTTCGACTTACCCGCGGGCAAGTCCCTCGGCCTGGTCGGAGAAAACGGCGCGGGCAAGTCCACCCTTCTGAAGATCGTGGCGGGGACGACATCTCCCACCTCCGGCACCGTCGTGCGGCGGGGCGTCGTGGCGTCGATTCTCGAGCTCGGGATGGGGTTCCACCCGGAATTCACGGGGCGTGAGAACGCCCGGATGAACGCGGCCCTTCTCGGTCTCTCCGGGCCGGAGATCCGCCGGCGGCTCCCGGAGATCCGCGATTTCGCGGAGCTCGGCGACTTCTTCGACCGTGCCGTCCGCACGTACTCCTCGGGAATGGCCCTCCGCCTCGCGTTCGCGGTCGCCACCCATGCGAACGCCGACGTCCTGATCGTCGACGAGGCCCTGGCGGTCGGGGACGGTTACTTCCAGAAGAAGTCGATCGACCGGATCACCGAATTCCAGAAACGGGGCGGCACGCTGCTCTTCTGCTCCCACGCGCTGTACTACATCGCGCTCCTCTGCGACGAGGCGATCTGGCTGAAGAACGGCGCCGTCGCGGCGCAGGGACCCGCGCGCGAAGTCGTCCGGGCGTACGAGCGGTTCCTCCAGGAGAAGGAGCGGCAGCTCGTGGAGACCGCTCCCGCGGCGCTCGAGTCCGCCGACACGAACGGACGCCGGCCCGCGCGCTTTCTCGACGTCGTCGTGCACGACGGGTCCGGATATCCCCGCTCGGAGTTCGCGGCGGGGGAGACGGTCGCCGTCGACCTCTCTTTCGAGACCGCCGACCCGTCGCTCGCCTTCCACGTCCGCGTCGGCGCCGACCGCGAGGACGGCGTTCAGGCGTTCGCGGTCGACACGCGCAGCGAACCGTGGGCGCCCTTGACGGGCCGGTCGAGCTATCGGCTGAGGCTCCTTTTTCCCGAGCTTCCCATCGCCCAGGGCGAGTTCCGGCTCTACGCGTTCCTCGGCGACGAGACGGCGCTTCACCTCCACGACCTGAAGGTCTTGAAGCCCGGGTTTTCCGTGCTGGCGCCGGAATATTCGGTCGGACTGATCCGTCCTCGGCACGTGTGGTCCGTCGAGCCGGATGCGTCCGACGAGCTGTCCGCGCCGGCTTCCGCCGGGCGCCTGACTAACGTTTAGCGTTTAGCGTTCAGCGTTTGACGACGGGGCTCGCGTTTGCGGTAGGGGCGCCGGTAAGGGCCTATGGCGACTTCTTCGCTCGGCTGCGCTGGCGCCGGGCGGTTCTGCCCGACCTCGTCTCCGAGATCTCGCCGGGAGAGTCGGCCGCGGCGGTTTTCGGCGGCGCGGAATCGTGGGTCGTCGTCCGCGACCCCGCGGCGCTCCCCGTGGGCTCCTGGAGCGGCCGAACCGATGACCTGGAGCGCTTCCGCTCCGGGGCCGCGACGCTCGTCTCCGCATGGAACGGCGACGGGACGGCGTCGCACACGATCCGGGAGCTCGAGATGGCGCGCGGCATGCCCGCCGAAGCGGGAGGGCGCCCGCCCGCGCTCCTCTTTCGACTTTCCGATTTCTCGCCGCCGCCGTTCGAGACGGCCGGCGAGCTCCTCGCGCGCGTCGAAGCCGCGGCATCGCCGCTGCCGGGCGCCTTTGCCCTCGTGGCCGCCGACCCGTCGGCGGCGGAGCGGCCGGAGCTCTCCGGCCGGATTCCCCCGGACGCGCAACGGCTCGTCGACGTCGGCTGCGGATCCGGCGGGACGTCGGCCGCGATGAAGGCGCGGAGCGTCGCGCTCGAGGTGACGGGTCTCGAGCTCGACCCCGACGCGGCCCGCCGGGCGGCGGCGCATCTCGACCGCGTGCTCGTCGGCGACGCCGGGCAACTCCTCGCGTCGCTCGCCGCCGGCGGCGAACTGTTCGACGCCTTTTTGATGGGTGACGTGCTCGAGCACACCGCCGACCCGGTCGGCTTGCTCGCCGCCGCGCGGGCCGCGGCAGCGCCGGACGCCACTCTCGTCGCGAGCGTTCCGAACGCAGCGCACATTTCGATCGTTCGCGACCTGCTGCTCGGCCGGTTCGATCCCGCGCCGGCGGGCCTCGAGGACGCGGGACACCTGCGCTGGTTCACCCGTGCCTTCCTCGTGCAGTGCCTCGAGGAAGCCGGCTGGCGCGTCGAGGAGATCGAGGGAGCTTCGGGCGGCGGCGTGCGGGATGCGGAGCCGTTCGACGCGTTCTTCTCGGCATGGCCCGGGCCGGGTGCCGGGGGGCGGGCACGCGTCGAGACCCTTGGCGTCTACCAGTGGATCGCCGTGGCGCGGGCCGCGTAGTCTCCCGTTCGATGCGGATCGCGTATCTCCTCGATTCGACGGAGCTCTCCGGCGGCGTGTACGTCGCGCTTCTGCAGGCGGAGGCCCTCGGCAGGCGCGGCCACCGGGTGGCCGTCGTCTCCCCCGGACCGGAGCCCCGGTGGTTCCCCCTTTCGAGAGCTCGCTTCGAGCGGTCCTCCTTCGCCGACTCGCGGGAGCTCGCCTCCGCGGACG
>JALZAT010000058.1:0-5827 GCA_030948185.1 Acidobacteriota bacterium | reverse complement strand
ACGTTCGCGTCGCCACGTTCTGGACGACGGTCGCTCCGGCGCTCGCCGGGGCTTCCGGGCCGGTGTTTCACCTTTCCCAGGGCTACGAGGCGGCGTTCTCCTTCTATTCCGAGCGGCGCGACCGGATCGAGGCGGCATATTCGCTTCCGGCGCGTAAGCTCGCGATCTCCGCCACCCTCGCGGCGCGCCTCGAGGCGGCCGGGCACGGGCCGGTCGAGAACGTCGGCCAGGCGTTCGACCCAGCGCCCTTCTTCCCCCTTCCCGAGCCGCGGCCGCCGTCGGAGAGGCCGGTGGTCCTCGTCGTCGGTCCTTGTGCCGCCGACGTCAAGGGAATCTCCGTGGCCTACGGGGGGCTCGCTCTCTGGCGCGAACGGGGAGGCGGCTTCTTCCTGAGGCGGGCCGCGACGGAGCCGCCCACGGAAGCGGAGCGGACGGGGAACCTCGTCGACGAATACCATCGCGCGATGCCGCCGGAGCGGATGCCCTTTCTCTATCGCGCCTGCGACCTCTTCATCGCCCCCTCGCGCGCCGAAGAGGGATTCGGGCTTCCCGCCGTCGAGGCGCTCGCCTCGGGCCTGCCCTGCCTCCTCTCCGACACTCCCGGCCACCGCGAGATGGCGGGGGACTCCGCGTGGTATTTCGCCGACGGGGATCCCGGGGCGCTCGCCAACGCGTTGCCCGAGCTCCTGACTCCGGAGGCGCGCGCCCGGGCCCGCGCCGAGGGACCTCGTGCCGCGAAGCGATTCGATCCGGCGCGGGTTGCCGAGAGGCTTGAGCGCGCGTTCGCCGTTGCGTTGCCGGACGGGGCTCCGTCACGGTGACGCCGGACCTCTCCGCGATCGTCGTCAATTTCCGCTCCGCGCGGAAGGCGGCCCGCTGCGCGGCGACCCTGCGGGAAGGGTTCTCGCGCGAGGGGATCCGCGGCGAGATCGTGCTCGTCGACTGCGGGTCGGGACCGGTGGAGCAGGGAGAGCTCTCGGAGGCGAGCGCGGACGTCCGCGTCCTTCTTCCGGAGAACCGCGGCTACTCGGGAGGCTTGAACGCGGGGCTCGCGCACGCGACCGGGCGATGCCTGCTCCTTTCCAACGCGGACGTCGAATATCGGCCGGGCGCACTCTCCGCGCTTCTCGAATCGGCTCTTGCGAAGCGCACGGGCGCGGCGGCGCCCCGCGCGGAGTGGGACGCCGAGGGACGCGTCTTCCTGCCGCCGGGATTCGATCCCGGATTCCTGACGGAGATGGCGCTTCGGGGCGGCCGCGCGTCCGAGGTGCGGAACGCGCGCCGTTTCGCGGCGTTCGCCCGGGAGGCGCTCCGGCTCTGGACGGCCGGCGGCACCGCCCGGCACCTGGCCGGCGCGGTGCTCGCCTCGCGCCGGGAAGTGTTCGATCGCGCGGGACGGTTCGACGAGCGGTTCCCCTTCGAGTACGAGGAGACGGAGTGGGAAGGGCGCGTCCGCGCACGTGGCTTCGAGCTCAAGCTCGTGGCCGGAGCGCGCGTTCGCCACCTCTGGGGGTCGAGCGCGGTTCCCGATCCCGAGACGTCGCGCCGCCGGGAAGTGTCCCGCCGCGTGTTCCGTGAGAACCGGTACGGAAAAGTCGGCCGGGCGCTCCTCGAGCGCGCCGAGAAGCGGCCTTCGCGCGGCCCTTCTCTGGCCTTGCCCCGCCTCGCGGCGCCGGAGCTCCCGGCGCGTCCCGGTTCGTGGCTCGGGATTTCCCCGCACGCGTCGGGCTTCCCTTTCGCCGGAACGCACCTTTCCTCTTCCTTCCGCCTGCCCGACGAGATCCGCGCCGCGATGCCGTCCGGTATCTGGTACTGGACGGTTTTCTCCGTCGAGACCGGCCGGCCGCTCGAGCGGTTCACGCGGGAGGAGTCATGACCGTGCGTATCCGGAAGGCGGTCTCCGCCGACGCTCCCGGGATCCGGCGGGTCTTCGAGAGCGCGTTCGGGCGGCCCCTGTCGCAAGAGGAGTGGGCGTGGAAGTTCGAGCGCAACCCGGACGGCTGGTTCGGGATCGTCGCGGAGGACGAAGGCGGCATCGTTGGCAACTACTCGGGCTGGGGGGTGCGATTCCGGACCGGCGGCGGCGAAACGCTCCTCTACGCGGTGGGGGACGTCGCGACCGATCCCCGCGCCCGGGGTCTCGGCCGCCGCGTGTTCCAGGATATGACGGAGGCGTTCTATGCCGAGGTCGGAGATCGCGGCACGCCCTTCTGCTTCGGGTTCCCCGGAGAGCGGCACCTGGCGATCAGCCACCGGCTCGTCGGCTCCCGAACGCTCTTCCCCGTCCGGGAGGTGCGCGTGCCGATCGCCGCCTTCCCCGCCCAACCTCCCGGCTCGAGCGCGGGGGATTTCGTCGACGAGAAGTTCGACGCGCTCTGGGAGGCGAGCCGGCCGTTTGTCGAGGAGGGCCCGGTTCGCGACCGCGCGCGTGTGAACTGGCGCTTCCACGCCCGGCCGGAGCGCTACTACCGGATGGTCTGGACGGTCGTTGCGGCGGACGGAGCGGGGACCGCGGGCTGGTCGGGATGGGCCGCGCTCTCGGTCTCCGGAGCCCGGGCTCTGGTCGTCGACTTCCTTCTCGCGCCCGGGGAGGCCTCCGCGGCGTGCCCCGGCGTCTTCTCGGCGGCGGCCGCCGAAGCGGCGCGCCTCGGCGCACGCGAGGTCGTCTTCTGGGAAACGCCGGGCGGCCCGGGCCGCGCGGCGATCGCCGCCCTCGCCGGGGAGCGAGCGGACGCGGGCTTTCCTCTGATCGTGCGGCCCTTCGACGAAGTCGCCGTGGGCCGTTTCTCCCGTCTCGTCCACCTGGTGCCGTCCCTCTACGACCTCGCGTGAGCCGTGCGGGACCCCGGGCCGGAAGCGGATAAACTCGGGGAACCGGAATGGAAACCGACGCGCGGGACGAAGGCTCGCTGATCCCCTACCAGGCGAGCGAGCTCGCCGCATCGCGCATTCTCGTTCTGGCGGCTCACCCCGACGACGAGACGCTCGGCGCGGGAGGCACCATCGCGATCAACTGCGCGGCGGAAGCCGTGCGCATCTGGATCGCGACGGACGGAGCCCGTCAGGAGGGGGCGGAACCCGGCGATGCCGAGGTGTACTCACAAATCCGGCGGATGGAGGCGCGCACCGCCGCTCGCGCGCTTCGGGTGTCGGAGCCCCAGTTCGGCGGGCTGCCCGACCGGGAGCTCGCCGGGATGCCGGGGAAGCTCGACTCTGCGGTTCGCGGGCAGATCGAAGAATTCCGGCCGAGCCTCATCCTCTGTCCCTCTCCCGTCGAAGTGCATCCGGACCATCGAGCCCTCGCGGAGGCGCTGTACGCGATCGTCGCCGCCTCCCGTCCGGGAGACCCGGAGCACGACCTTTACCGCCTCCTGCGGATCGCCTTCTACGAGATCTCGCACCCGCTGCTGCCGAACGCCCTCGTCGACATCGCCCGGGTCGCCGCCGAGAAGCGGGAGGCCGTCGCCGCATATCCCTCCCAGCTCGCCGTTCGCGACTACGCCGCGGCCGTCGCCGGCCTCAACGCGTACCGCCGCCTGACGCTCGAGGGCGCCGGTCCCGTCGAAGCGTTCCGGGTCGCCTCCTTCAGCGAGATCTCGACGACGTCCCTCGAGGTCTTTCGCCGCCTGATCGGGCCGTCGGTGTTCAAGGAAGGCTCGGGCGGACAAGTGCCCGTCTCGGTCGTCGTGCGAACCCGCAACCGTCCCGCGCTTCTGGCGGAGGCACTCGAGAGCATTCGGGCGCAGACCGCCCGCCCCCGCCAGGTCGTCGTCGTCAACGACGGCGGAGCTCCCGTCTCCGAGAGTCTCGAGCGGTTCCGCGACGCGTTCGACCTCCGGATCGAGGAGCTCCCTTCCAATGGAGGGCGCTCCGCCGCCGCCAACCGCGGAGTCTCGCTCGCGCGCGAGGAGCTTCTCGGGTTCCTGGACGACGACGATCTTTTTGCGCCGGACCATTTCGAACGGCTGGTCCGCGCCTACCGGGAGGGCCCCGAACCCGTCGTCTACTCGGACGCGGTCACGGTGGCGTTCTCACTCCGGCCCGACGGCGGCTGGGAGGAGCGCCACCGGGGCCTCCAGTACTCGCTCGATTTCGACCCGGACTATCTCCTCCTCGGCAACTTCATTCCGCTGCACACGCTCCTGTTTCCGCGCGCTCTGTTTGCGAAAGCGGGGGGCTTCGACGAAGGCCTGGAGTATTCGGAAGACTGGGATTTCCTGATCCGCCTTTCCTTCGAGACGGCATTCCGCCACGTCCGCGCGGTCACGTGCGAGTACCGGGTCTTCGAGTCCGGCCAGCGGGACGCGGGGAAGGAACCGGCGGGAGGCGGCGAGTTCCAGGCGGCTCGCCGCCGGATCTACGATCGCTACGCGTCGCGGCGCACCGAGGAGGGGACCGCGCGGGTGTTCGATCGCATGCGGCAGCAGGTTGCGTTCTGGTACGAGCGCGACTTCCGCTCCCAGGGGGAGCTCGCGTACCAGCGCGAGAGCCACCACCGTCTCCACTCCGATGCCGAGATGGGCCGCGACGCCGCGCGCGACCTGCGAAACAGGATCGCCGATCTCGACACCGAACGGGCGCGCCTTCTCGCCGAGAACGAGCTCGTGCACGCGCGCCTGGCGGACCTCTTCTCGGTCAACGAACGATATGACCGCGAGCTCGCCAAGACGTACGCGGAGATCGAGAAACGCGGCGCGGTGCTCGATCAGATCTACCATTCGAGGACGTGGAAGCTCCACCTCGTCCTCGATCGGCTCCGCGGCCGCCGGTGACGCGGCGCGTCGTCGTGGTGGCGCCGGAGCCGGTGCGGCTCCGCATGGCCGGAATGGGAATCCGGGCGCTCGAGCTGGCGCGGACGCTGCGCAAGGAGTTCGACGTGCGCCTCGTCGTCCCGAACGACCCGGTGGAGGCGGCGGCGGCCGCCGGAGCGATCCCGGTCCAGCGCGCGTCCCGCGACGAGCTCGGCCAGGCCGCCTCCGGCGCCGACGCCGCAGTCGTCTCCGGACACACGGCAAACTGGTTCTTCCACCAGGCGCCGGAAGTGCCCGTGGCGGTCGACCTCTACGATCCGTTCTTCGTCGAGAACCTGCACTATTCCGCGGCGCTCGGCGAGGGTACCGCCCGGCATGACCACGCCACGCTCGACCTGGCGCTCGCCCGCGGAGACTTCTTTCTGTGCGCGTCGCCGGAGCAGCGGCTTTTTTACGCCGGCGCTCTCTTCGCGCGCGGTCGGATCGACGGGCGCAACTTTCCGGGCGATCCGACGCTCTCGAGGCTGCTCGCCGTCGTTCCCTTCGGCGCTCCGACGGCACCTGCCGCGGGCGACGCGGAGGCGGGCCGGCGCGCAGCGGGCTTGCCCGCGGACGGCCCCGTCGTCCTCTTCGGTGGGATCTACGACTGGTACGACCCCGAGCTGCTCCTCGAGGCCTGGCCGGGCGTGCTCGCCAGGTGCCCCGACGCGCGCCTTCTCTTCTTCGAGAACCCCAATCCCGAGACGACGCCGCAGCGGGTCTACGCGAGGGTGCGGGAACGGGCGCGCGCGGCGGATCCCCGCGGCAACTCGATCTTCTTCGTCTCCTGGATGCCTTACTCCGCGCGGGCGGACCTGTACGCGGCCGTGGATCTGCTCGCCGCGATCTCGTCCCAGGGCCTCGAGACGGACCTCGCGTTCCGGACCCGGCTGCTGGACGCCGCGTGGGGAGGCGTCTGCAGCGTGTCGGTCCACGGCGGCCCGCTCGCGCGGGAGCTCGAGGAGGCCGGTGCAGGCTTTCGGGTTGAGCCGGCGGCATCGTCGGTCGCGAACGCGATCTCCTCGCTTCTCCTGGAC
>JALZAT010000002.1 GCA_030948185.1 Acidobacteriota bacterium | reverse complement strand
GCCGCGCGTCCGCGCGGAACCGACGTGCTCGTCGAGAACCTGTTTTCGAAGACTCCCGCGCGGCGCAAGTTCCTCGCCTCCCCGGAGGCCGAGGCCCGAGCCGCCGCCGCCGCGGTCACCCGGGCGGCGCTGTCGAACTCCGCGGTCGCGTTCTCGCTTCGGTCCGGGGCGCGGGAAGTCCTCGACGCTCCGGCCGCCGTCGATCGGGCGGCGCGGATTCTCCAGGTTTTCGGCCGCGACACGCTGGGCGAGCTCGAGCCCTTCGAGGCCCGCTCGGGGCCTCTTCGCGTCTCGGGATTCGTGACACGTGGATCCATCACCTTCGGCACCCGCCGGTTTCAACACCTGTTCGCCAACGGCCGGCCGATCGACGATCGGGCGCTGACGCGGGCGATCGGCCAGGCGGCGCGTGACGCGATCCGGACGGACCGCCATCCGGCCGTGTTCCTCTTCCTGACCGCGGAGCCGGGTGCTCTCGACGTGAACGTCTCTCCGGCGAAGACACAAGTGCGCTTCGCGGATTCCGGAACGGCGTACCGGCTCGTGTACCACGCCGTGCAGTCTGCGCTGCTCGCGGGAAAGGAAGAGCGCCGGCTGAAGCCGATGCGCGTCGAGCCGCCGGCGTCCTTCGTCGCGGATTCTCCGTCCGAAGGGGGCCTGTCCGAACGGGGAGAGAACGGCGGCATCGCCGCGACCGTCTCGCCGGTGCCGCCGGCCGCGGCCGCGCCTCCGGCGGAACGGCCTGCCCCCGCCCCGCCGCCCGCCGAGAAGCGCTCGCCGGAGATCGTTCCAATCGGGCAGCACCGCGAGTCGTACATCCTCGCGACGGGGCCCGACGGCCTCCTCATCATCGACCAGCACGCCGCCCACGAGCGGGTGCTGTACGAGAGGGTCCGGGACCGAATCGCGTCGGGACGGGTGCTCTCCCAGCGCCTGCTGGTCCGCGCGCTGTACGAGGCGGCGCCGGACGAAGTGGACACCCTCGCCGCGCGAGCCGAGGAGCTCACGGCGGCCGGCTTCGAGGTCGAGGCCCTGTCCGGCCGCTCCTACGCGATCGCGGCGCTTCCCGCCGAGGCCTGGGACCGTGCTCCCGCCGAGGTGCTGCGCGAGGCGCTGGCGAGGCTCGCCGAGACCGGGAACGCCGATCCCGCGCAACGCCTCGACCGCCTCGCCGCCGGCATCGCGTGCCGCTCGGCCGTGACGATCCGGTACCACCTCGCGGCGGAAGAGATCCGGAGGCTCGTGAACGACTGGCTTCGCTGCGAGGACCGCTTCACGTGCCCGCACGGCCGGCCGGTCGTACTGTCGATGAGCGAAGAGGAGATGGAGAAGTACTTCAAAAGAAGGTGAGAGGAGAGAGGAGAGAGGTGAGAGTGGCCCTCTGACCCGCCACCTCTCACCTCTCACCTGGACGCGGGAGGCGTGTGGCGTCTACAGTGTCCTGGGGGGCATCCCCACTCCCGCCTCGTTCTCGCGCCGCTTCCGCCGGACGTGGGTGACGATCAGGATCACGCCGAGCAGGATGAAGGCGGCCGGAGCGCCCCACCGGTCGAGGAAGCTCCAGTCGATGTCCACGTAACGGTCGATCAGCCAGAGGGAGCCCAGTCCCACGAGGATTACTCCCCACGTGAGGCTCGCGGTTCCCGAGGCGGCGCGGCGCAGCTGCGGGCCCGGCGCATACCCGGTGTCCGCCACGAATCCGCGGTTGATCGCGTGCGCCTGCCGGACGGCGTCGATGATCGCGAAGAACCAGACGAACGCGATCGCGGGGCCGAAGAACTCTCCCCGGCCGTGCGAGGCGAACGTGATCGCCAGGACGAAAGCCGCTCCGAACGCGAGCCCTCGCTGGTAGAGCCCGAGATATAGATGGCCGAGCCCGGGGAACATGGACAGGAGGCCTGCGAGCGCGGCCGACTTCCGGTCGACGTATCCGACGCCCGGAGGCAAGCCCGCCGCGGGCGGGGGCGGCGTCATCATCGGGGCAGCCGCAGGCGGAGGCGGCAGCGGCGCTGGCGGAGGCAACGGGTTGGAGTGAACTTCTTCCATGACGAACTCCTCTTTGGCGCTTTCTATGCGCGCCACGTTCGAATTGCGGTTTCGCTGTGCGGACCGGACCGCTCTTCGCCGTTGCGCGGACGGGAGGGCGGCTTGGACGAGTCTTCGGATTTCATGACGAGGGCGATCGCGTTGGAGAGAACGGCGCGGCCGTACCCTCCGGCCAGGCCCCGCCAGACCGCCAGGCGGCGGGCCGCGCGGTCTTCGAAGGCGCCGATGCGATCGGCGAGCGAGCGGTCGGCGACCGCCGCCGCGGTGCGGGTCTCCGTTCGAAGCCCCGTGCCGGCCTTGCGGGTGAGGTCCGCCGGGTTGAAGCCCGCGAGCATCACGACGAGCGCGAGCGCGTAGGCGACCCCGATCGCGGCCCGTGGAGACAGGAGACCTCTCCACCGCGAGCGAGGGCGCTCCGGCTTCGCGGCGGTGATCCGCGTGGACAGCCACGGGGCGGCGGCGGGCGCGGTCAGCTCCTTCGCGCCGGAGAGAACCGCGTGAGCCTCCGCGCAGCCGGCGCACCGGCTGAAGTGGAACTGCAGGCGCGCGGCCTCCGGGGCGGAGAGCATTCCCGCAGCGGCTCCGCCCGGTTCGGCTTCCAGGAAGCGGCCGATCATGTCAGCGGCGGTATCGCAGTCGACCGTGCGCGCCGGGACCGACAGCAGCGCCTCGCGGAGAGCCCCGCTCCATTCCGGCGCAAGGAGCCCGGCGGAAAGAGTCTCGCCGGACTCGGCGTCGCGGCCGAGGGCCTCGCAGTCGCCGCATTCCGCCCGATGCGCTCGGCGGTCGGCCTCCGAAGCTTCCGCGAGGAAGAGGCGCTCGATCTCGCGGCAGGTCATACGAACGCTCCGGCGGCGACCGCGAGGCTCGCGATCACGCCGCTGCCCCGGTTCTCATGCCGCTCCCGAATCTTCTTCGCGACCTCGGCCCGCGCCCGGAAGAGCCGCGACTTGACGGTGCCGTCGGGAAGCTCGAGGGCCTGGCCGATCTCCTCGTAGGCCAGCCCGTCGAGGTCGCGAAGCACGAGGATCTCGGCGAGGTCTTCGGGGATCTCCGCCAGCGCGGAGAAGAGCAGCTTCGTCCGCTCCTTGCGGAGGGCATCGGCCGACGGATCGTCCGCCGACCGCAGAAGAGGCAGCACGGCGTCGTCCGACACGAAGCGAAAGGACTTCTCGCGTTTGCGGCGGCGGTACCGGTCGATGCAGAGGTTGCGGGAAAGCGACACGATCCAGGCGATCAGGGGGAAGCTTCCGTCGTACCGGTTCAGGTTCTCGAAGATCTTCAGGAAGATCTCCTGGGCCAGCTCCTCGGCGTCCTCGCGCTTCAGCGTGAAGTGGTAGGAAACCGAATAGACTTTCTGGCCGAATCGGTCCACGAGCTCCCTCCAGGCGTCATCCTCGCCCCGACGGCATCGGTCCACGAGGGCTGTGTCTTGCGCGCTGGTCAATGCATCCTCGGAATCACCAAACGCAGACTGTGTCGGAAAGTTCCGGAAGAGGGGGAGGGAAGGTGCTGCAACTCCAAGAGCCGTAGCGAGAAAGCGTTCACACGGGGCGCTTGCCGCGGCCCCGGCCGCCCCGCCGGCGCCTCCGGGCCGCAGGGGGGGCGGCGTCGCGCTCCGCCTTCGCCTCCATCTCGAAGCTCTCCCGGCTCTTCTCGGCCCGATTGGCGAACGCCCGCCATTGCGCCGCGTGCTCCTCGCCTCGTCCCGTGGCCATGGCCCCGAGCTCGAAAATGTCCAGGGAGGCAGGAAACGCCTCCCGGAAGACGAGCCGGCGGGTGATGACCCGGTTGTCCGGGCGGTGGGAGAAGCGCCCGGCGAGCGCCAGGGCCTGCTTGATGCGCTGGGAAACGGCGTGGGGGAGGGACATCCGCAGCGCGATGGGGGCCACGATGTCTTCGAGAAGGACGGAGAGGAACGCGGGATCCGGCTCGGACCCGCCGGACTCCTCGCGGACCCGCGCCCGGGCGATCGGCAGGAAGAAGAGGGAAAAGAGGACCGCGTCCTCGAAGACGCGTCCGCGCCGGCGCTCGGCGTCGAGGACGTCCAGGAGCGCCCAGAAGAGGTGCCCCGTCCCGTGCGGGTGGTCCGGGTCGATCTCCCTCAGCACTTCCGCGAGCTCGGGCATCAGGACGTCCAGGAGGCCAACCTCCCGCAGGAGAAGAAAGGTCGGCAGGGCGTGCCCGCCCTTCAGCGACTGGACGAGCTCCTCCGTCACGCGGGGAGGAGCCGATTTGACGATTTCCTTGCGGCACTCGAGGATCGCCTCGTAGGAATCGGGCGTGATGGCGAACCCGAGGCGGCTCGCGAACTCGACCGCCCTCATCATCCGCACGGGGTCCTCCCGGAACCGGATCTGCGGGTCGCCGATGGTCCGCACGAGGCCCGCCTCGAGGTCTTCGAGCCCCCCTACATAGTCGATCACCGCGAAGTCGGCGATGTCGTAGAAGAGGCCGTTGATCGTGAAGTCGCGGCGGAGCGCGTCCTCGCGGGCCGTCCCGAAGGTGTTGTCCGACGTCATGAGGATTTCGGGGGCGTCGACGTCGACGGGGTCCGGCCGGCGGCGGAACGTCGCCACCTCCACGACCTTTCCGTTGGCGAAGAGGATGTGCGCGAGCCGGAACCGCCTTCCGATCAGCCGGCAGTTGCGAAAGAGCCTCCGGATCGCCTGCGGGTGGGCGTCCGTCCCGATGTCGAAGTCCTTCGGGGTTCTGCCGAGCAGGAGGTCCCGCACGCTTCCGCCGACGAGATACGCCTTGTGGCCGGCCGCCGACAGGCGGTACAGGACTTTCAGCGCGTCCGGGTCGATCTGCTTGCGCGAGATCGCGTGCTCGCTGCGCGGCCGGATGCGGGGAGCCGCGGGCAAGTTCGGGCTCGCTATCGAGATCGGGGGAGCGGCATCTTCCCTGGAATTCATGAGGTGAGAGGAGAGAGGAGAGGGGTGAGAGGGAACCGACGCGCCGAGCGTCTCTTGCCCCTCACCTCTGACCTCTCACCCCTCACCCCCGAGTCGTCTCGCCATCGTGCCCATTCTATCCGAACTGCTTGAGAGAATTGATGTTTTGACTTTCTTGAGCGCTCTGCGAAAGAATACGCCGTCTTTCGAATCTCAATCGAGGAGGCATCGCCTATGAGGTTGCGCTTGCTTTGGGGCCTCGCGGCCGGGGCCGTCTTCGCCCTCGTCCTCGCCTGCGGAAAGGCCAGTTCCGGCAACGAGATCCTCGTCGGTGAATACGGTTCGCTGACGGGCGGGATTGCGACGTTCGGCATTTCGACGCGGGACGGTTCCCAGCAGGCGTTCGACGAGATCAACGCCGCGGGGGGCGTCCTTGGGAAGAAGATCCGGCTGCTGGTCGAGGATGACCAGTCGAAGCCGGAAGAGGTCGGGACGGTCGTGACGAAGCTGATCAACCAGAGACACGTTTCGTCGATGCTGGGCCACGTGGCATCCTCCTACTCGCTCGCCGCCGCCCCGATCTGCCAGGCGAACAAGGTGCCGATGATCACCCCGTCCTCGACAAACCCGCGCGTCACCCAGATCGGCGACTACATCTTCCGCGTCTGCTTCATGGACAACTTTCAGGGCGCGGTGATGGCCAAGTTCGCCTGGGACACGCTGAAAGCGAAGCGCGTCGCGATCCTGGTCGACATCCGCAACGACTATTCGGTGGGCCTGCAAGGCGTGTTTCGCGAGCAGTTCAAGAGCCGCGGCGGCCAGATCGTCGCGGAGCAGTCCTTCTCGCAGGGCGATTCGGACTTCCACGCGCAGCTCACGCAGATCAAGTCCACGAACCCCGACGCGATCTACGTTCCCGGCTATTACACGGAAGTGGGGACGATCGCCCACCAGGCCAAGGAGCTCGGGTTGAACGCCCCGCTTCTCGGCGGAGACGGATGGGATTCGCCGAAGCTGTGGGAGATCGGCGGGACGGCTTTGAACGGCTGCTATTTCTCGGACCACTATTCGACGGACGACCCCTCGCCGGCCGTTCAGAAGTTCGTGACCGACTACAAGAAGCGCTACAACAACCAGCTCCCCGACGCCCTCGCCGCGCTCGCGTACGACGCGGCCAAGATCCTGGCCGACGCGATGACGCGCGCGGGATCGACGGACGGCGCAAAAGTCCGCGATGCGATCGCTGCCACCAAGGACTACCAGGGCGTGACGGGCAAGATCACGATCGGGCCGGATCGAAACGCGGTCAAACCGGCAGTGGTCCTGAAGGTCGAGAACGGAAAGTACGTTCTCGTCGAGACCATTCCGCCGGAAGCGGTCAAGCTCTGATTTCGGGGGCGGTCGTGTCCCGCCGGCATCCGCTCGCGGCGCCGGCGGCCGACACGCCCCGATTCGGGCCACCGGCGGGAGGGCCGTCGCAGCGATTCCCATGACCACGTTCCTCCAGCAGCTCGTCAACGGACTGTCGCTCGGGTCGATCTACGCCCTGATCGCCCTGGGCTACACGATGGTCTACGGGGTGCTCCGGCTCATCAACTTCGCCCACGGCGACGTCTACATGCTGGGGGCGTACGTGGGCTATTTCCTCTCGCGCCGGCTGCAGGGCAAGGAGCCGTCGCTCACGTCGGCGATCCTCGTCATGCTCGGGGCGATGATCGCGTGCGCGATCTTCGGCCTCATCATCGAGCGGCTCGCGTACCGGCCGGTCCGCCGCGCGTCCCGCCTGACGCTGCTCATCACCGCGATCGGCGTCTCCCTTTTCATCGAGAACGGCGCCCAGCTCGTCTTCGGTCCCGACCCGAAGTTCTTCCCCTCGCTCGCCCCCCACCGCGACTTCAAGATCGCGGGGGTTCACCTGACGAGCGAGCAGCTCACCGTCATCGGCGTGTCGTTCCTGTTGATGATCCTCCTGCGTTTTTTCATCCAGAAGACCCGCACGGGGAAGGCGATGCGCGCCGTCTCGTTCAACCTCGACGCCGCGAAGCTCATGGGGATCTCGACGGACCGGATCATCGCCACGACCTTCGCGCTCGGCTCCGCGCTCGCGGCGGCCGGCGGCGTCCTGATCGGGATGCAGATCCCGAAAATCGATCCGCTGATGGGCATCCTCTACGGTTTGAAGGCCTTCGTGGCCGCGGTTCTGGGAGGAATCGGGAACGTGCCGGGCGCCGTGCTGGGAGGCCTCGTCATCGGGACCTCCGAGGTGCTCGTCGTCGGCTATCTCTCCTCGACCTACCGCGACGCGATCGCCTTCGGAATCCTGATCCTCGTCCTCATCCTGCGGCCCCAGGGGATCCTCGGCCGCGTCGAGCGGGAGAAGGTGTGAAGCGGCTGCTGGTCGGCGCCGGAGTCCTCGCCGTCCTGTGGGCCTTGAACGGGATCTTCACGGGGTCGCTCGTTGCCGGCGTCTCGATGCCTCCCTACATACTCCAGGTCGTCTGCCTGGCCGGCATCAACATCATCCTCGCCGTGAGTCTCAACCTGATCAACGGGTTCACCGGCCAGTTCTCGATCGGCCACGCCGGCTTCATGGCGATCGGCGGCTACGCTTCCGCCTATGTGACCGTGGCCCTGGGAGACCGCATCCGGACCGGCCTCGCGTTCCTGCCGGAGTTCGCTCGCGACGGCGCTCTGCTGCTGATCGCGCTCGCCGCCGGCGCCTTCCTGGCGGCGATCGCCGGCTTCCTGGTTGGCGTGCCGTCGCTCCGGCTGCGCGGCGACTATCTCGCCATCGTGACGCTCGGGTTCGGCGAGATCATCCGCGTCTTCATCCTGAACATCGACGCCGTCGGCGGCGCGCGGGGATACTCCGGGATACCCAAGCTCGCGAACTTCTTCTGGATCTACGCGTTCGCGGCGCTCACGGTCGTCGTGGTCGCGAGGACGGTGAACTCCTCCTTCGGGCGGACGCTCGTGGCGATCCGCGAGGACGAGATCGCCGCGGAAGCAATGGGCGTCGACACCACCCGCAGCAAGGTGATCTCCTTCGTGCTTTCCTCTGCCATGGCCGGCATCGGCGGCGGTCTCTTCGGCCACTACCTGATGTACCTCCATACGAACTCGTTCACGTTCATCAAGTCGATTGAGATCATCATCATGATCGTGATCGGCGGGCTCGGGTCGATCACCGGCTCGGTGCTCGGGGCCGTTCTCTACATCGCGTTGACGGAGGGCCTCCGCGAGTTCTCGCAATACCGGATGGTGCTCTTTTCGCTGCTCCTGATCGTGATCATGATCGTGCGGCCCCAGGGGATCCTGGGGCACTACGAGTTCAGGCAGCTTTTCCGGCGCAGGCGGCTCGAAGCTCCCGTCCCGCCGGCGATCGAAGGCTGAAGGCCGCCGTGGCGCTCCTGGAGCTCTCCAAGGTCACGATGCGCTTCGGCGGGCTCGTTGCGGTCAACGAGCTCGATCTCAAGATCGATTCGGGAATTCTCTACGGCCTGATAGGCCCGAACGGCGCCGGCAAGACGACGGTCTTCAACGTGATCACGGGCGTGTACACCCCGACGTCGGGATCCGTTCGGTTCGACGGCGGCGATATCGCGGGGGAGCGGTCGGGGCGGATCACCCGAAAGGGGATCGCGAGGACCTTCCAGAACATCCGGCTGTTCTCGGACATGAGCGTGCTCGAAAACGTGAAGGTGGCGTTCCATTGCCGGCAGGAGGCCGGAGTCGGCTCCGCCGTGCTGCGGACCCCGACGCACGCACGAGAGGAACAGCGGGTCGAGCGCGAGAGCCGGGAGCTCCTGAAGATCTTCAGCCTGGACGCTCTCGCGGCAGAGAAGGCGAAGAACCTTCCCTACGGCAGCCAGCGGCGGCTCGAGATTGCGCGCGCGATGGCGACGTCCCCCCGTCTTCTTCTGCTGGACGAGCCGGCCGCGGGCATGAACCCGCACGAGGCGACCCAGCTCATGGACCTGATCCGCTGGGTCCGCGACCGGTTCGGGATGGCGATTCTCCTGGTCGAGCACAACATGAAGGTCGTGATGGGAATCTGCGAGGCCGTTCACGTGCTCGACTACGGATCGACGATCGCCGTCGGAAAACCCGCCGAGATTCAGCGCAACCCGAAGGTGATCGAAGCGTATCTGGGGGGCGCGTGACGCTTCCCTCCGGGACGATGCCGGTCCAGCCGGTGCTCGAGGTCCGTGATCTCCGCGTCTCCTACGGCGCGATCGAGGCGCTGAAGGGCGTTTCGCTGACGCTCGGGCAAGGCGAGATCGTGACGCTCATCGGGGCAAACGGAGCGGGCAAGTCGACGACGCTGCGCGCCATCATGGGGCTCGTTCCCGCCCGATCGGGCGAAGTCGTCTTCCAGGGTCGCACGACGCGGAACCGGCCGACGTTCCGGCTGGTCCGGGACGGCCTCGTCCTCGTCCCCGAAGGCCGAGCGATCTTCGCCAACCTCTCCGTCCACGAGAACCTCGAGATGGGCGCGTACGCCCGGAGGGACCCGCAGATCGGCGCGGACATGGAGCGTGTCTTTCAGGTCTTTCCGAGGCTGAAGGAGCGCGACAAGCAGACAGCGGGCACGCTTTCCGGAGGCGAACAGCAGATGCTCGCGATCGGCCGCGCGCTGATGTCCCGCCCGAAGGTGCTGCTCTTGGACGAGCCGTCGCTCGGGCTTGCGCCGTTGCTCGTGCACACGATCTTCGAAGCCATCGAAGAGATCCACAAGCAGGGGACGCCCGTGCTTCTCGTCGAGCAGAACGCCAACGCCGCGCTCAAGCACTCCAACCGCGCCTATGTCCTCGAGACGGGGACCGTTTCCCTCGAGGGAACGTCCGCGGAAGTCGCGGCGAACCCGAAGGTGAAAGAAGCGTACCTCGGGGAATAGCCGACCCTCACGGGCGGGCGGCCACAAGGGCCGCCCCTACACCGACTAGCGCCATTAGGAATGTAGGGGCGGGGCTTGTCCCCGCCCGCCCGGTCGTGCCCCTCACGAGCGCGCAGCGGACAGCTGTTCGTTCATCCGCGCCGGGCCGGATCCCGCCCCCGTCTTCTCGATCGCGGCCGCGATTTCTTCGAGGTCCTTCTCCGTGAGCCGGAGCCGCGCCGTGGCGATCCAGCCGTCCACCTGCTCCGGCGACCGCGCGCCCACGATGGCGCCGGTCACGCCCGGCCACGCGAGGACCCACGCGACGGCCACGGCGCCCGTCGTCGTGTCATGCCGCGCGGCGATTGGGAGAAGCGCGTCGCGGAGCGCCAGGTTGCGCTGGAGGTTCGGCGGCTGAAACTCCGCCGAGCGCCGGCGCCAGTCGTCTGCCGCCATCGCCTGAATCCTTCGCGTGTCGAACCGGTCCGTGAGAAGCCCCGACTGCATGGGGCTGTAAGCGATCACGCCCGTCTCGTGCTCGATGCACCCGGGGATCTGCGCGGCGGCGGCTTCCCGGCGGATCAGCGAGAAGGGAGGCTGGAGAGAGTCGACGTGGCGGCGCCGCTCGCATTTCTCGAGCAGCCGGACGTCGAAGTTAGAGACGCCGATCGCGCGGACCTTGCCTTCGTCCACGAGCCGGGACATCGCATCCCAGGAATCTTCGACCGGAGTCCCGGTCTCGTCCGGCCAGTGGAACTGGTAGAGGTCGATCCGGTCGACGCCGAGCCGCCGGAGCGACGCCTCGCACTCGCGCCGGATCGATTCCGGCCGCAGGTCGCGCCGCGCCGGAGCCATCCGGTCCGCGTCGTCCCAGACGAGGCCGCACTTCGTGAACACGAGCGGGCGCGCGGCAGGCGGGAGGGAACGGAGGAGCCGTCCGACCAGCTCCTCGGAATGCCCCAGCCCGTACACGGCCGCGGTGTCGATCCAGTTGACGCCTCGCTCGACCGCGTGGCGCATGGCAGCGAGCGAGGCCGCGTCGTCCTGCGCTCCCCATCCGAAGGACCAGTCTCCGCCGCCGATCGCCCAGGACCCGAACCCGACGACGGTGATCTCGAGACCGCTGCGGCCGAGGCGGCGTTTGGGGATGTTCATGCGGTCTCCCTCTGCGAATTTGCTGCCGCGCGAGGCCGGGTCCGGTGAGATGGGTTAATCCGTTCTCCGTCGTGGAAAGACGAGGCACGGCCGGCTGAAATTACTGCTCGAGGCCCTTCTCGCGCCGGACCCGCTTCGCCGTCTTTCCGAAGAGGCCGACCACCTCCACGGGCCCGAGGACGTACGCCTGGCAGGCGAGTCGGATTTCCTTCCCCTTCCAGCGGGCGCGGATCGCGGCGAGTGGCTTGGCGAACCAGATCTTCAGGGAGAACTTCTCGAGGCCCGTAGGCGCGGAAAGGTTCTCTGAGCCCGAAAGGGGAAGGACGGCGCAAGTCGTGCACTGGCCGTTGCCCCCGCACCACTGCCAGAGCTTCGCGTCCGCGTCGAGCGCGGCGTCCCAGAGCCGGTATCCCGGCCAGACGCGGATCTCGCGGCCGTTGATCACGCAGGGAACTTTCGAGGGGGCGGGAGGCGCGCTCGACATGGGCAAATTATCTCATTCGGGGCCGGCGCGACCGCTTCCGGTCAGCCGCGAAACTCCCTGCGCGTCGCCTCCGAACGGAGCCGTCGCAGAGACGCGCCGCAGAAGAGGGCGACGAGAAATCCGACGACCACGGAGCAGAGCCTCCAGTACGAGAGCACGGGGCCGAAGCCGATCTCCGCGGCTTCGGGGGTCCGATCCACTCCGCGGACGAGCGCCGCGAGCTGGAAGGCGGCGACGCCCAGGCCGGCGGCGGCTCCCACGCCGAGCAACGCCACCGAGGCACCGAGCGCCCAGGACCGGCGGCGCAGGACGCCCACGGACACGGCGACGACGATCACGGCGATGACCGCGGCCGCGCCGATGACGAGCCGTCCCCGGCCGCTGGCCAGCCACGCCAGTGCGTGAGAGGCGCCCGGCCGGGATTCGGTAGTTCCGACCGCGCCACCGATCTCCATGAACGCCCGCACGACCCGCAGGACGCCGCCGGCGACGACCAGGCCTCCGAGCACGAGGAAAAGGCGGCTGTACGTGGAGGAGCGGTTGCCGTTCACGACTCCTTACCGCTCGACTGCGGGCGTCCCTTTGCCTGCGCCGGCCCGAGCGCCCGGTGGATCGCGAGAAACGTCTTCCAGCTGCGCGCCGTGCCGGAGATCCCGATCTCCTTCTTCGAGTCGACGTAGATGAGCCGTTTCGCGTCCGGCGGCGGCCGCCAGAGCGCGAGGGCGAATCGGCCGTCGATCTCGAAAAGCTCGACCTGCCAGTTCTCTCCTTCCGGGCGCCGGATCGGCAGCTTCGGCTTTTTCGCGGGCTTTCTCTCCAGCAGGGTAACGAGCTCCCGGACGTCCGCGGGGTGTGCCCGGTTCGAGAAGGGGTCGCGATCGACCAGTGCCCGGATTTCCTTCTCCGTGCAGATCATGATCTCGGCGTCGAAGGGGAGCCGCCGCGCAATCTCCGACCGCAAAGCCGAGGCGGAGGGCGGGTTGCGAACGACGAAGGTCCCGACGGCACCGATGTTCACGACGTCGAACGCGGCCATCTCTTTCGCCAGAGCCGCGGGCAGGAATCGCTTGTTCCTGCCGACGTTGACCCCCCTCAGGAAGACGACCAGAGTCATCGCGGCGCTCGCGCGAGCTAGCGCGCGCGATTCTTTCGGCCGGCGGCCGGACTCCTCCGGGTCGGCGCCTTCTTCGGGGACGGCTTCTTCCCCGGAGCCCTCCCGCTCATAGGCCTCGGCCGCCCGTGCCGCGGCTGGTAGACCCCGAGCGTGCCGCCTCCCGGGAGCGTGAGCGTGGTGAGCATTCCCCATCCGAGGTTGCGGACCGGGCTGCATGCGATCTTTTTTTTCTCCATCGAAGCGACGAGGGACTCGACGTCGTCGCACATCAGGTAGAACTCGTGGACGTCGTTCTCCTCGCCGGGATGGACGGCGACCTCCGAAGGCGGCAGCCCGAAGATCAGCCATCCGCCGCCGACGTCCAGGTGGGTGAGCCCGATCACGTCGCGCAGAAAGGCGCGATCGGCTTCGGGCTTGGTGCTGTAAAGGATGGTATGCGCGCCGATGATCCTGGCCATGTCTCCTCCGGTTCTCAGCGCGCCTCGAGAGGCACGTACGGCTGCGGGTACGGCGGACCGGTGTACTCCGCGCGCGGGCGGATCAGGCGGTTGTGGGCGTACTGCTCGAGCACGTGGGCCGTCCAGCCCGAGATTCGGGAGACGGCGAAGATCGGCGTGAACATGTCCGCGGGGATTCCGAGCATCGCGTACACGGACGCGGAGTAGAAGTCGACGTTCGCGTTCAGCCTCTTCTCCTGGCGAATCAGCTGCTCGATCCGGCGGGACATGTCGTAGAGGCTCGTGTCGCCGGCGCTCTTCGCGACCTCTTCCGACATCGCTCGAAGGTGGGTTGCCCGCGGGTCCTCGGTCGTGTAGACCCGGTGCCCGAAGCCCATGATCTTTTCCTTCCTCGCGAGGCGGGCGCGAATCTCGTCGTCCACCCGGTCGAGGGAGCCGATCTCCCGAAGCATCTTCAGGACGGCCTCGTTGGCGCCGCCGTGGAGCGGCCCCTTCAAGGTGCCGATCGCGGACGTGATCGCGGAGTGCATGTCGGAAAGCGTCGCGGCTGTCACGCGGGCGGCAAAGGTCGAGGCGTTCAACTCGTGGTCCGCGTGGAGCACGAGGGCGACGTCGAGAGCCCGGACGGAGGCGGCCCTCGCGGTCTCGCCGTTCAGCATCCGGAGGAAGTCCTCCGCGTGGCCGCGGCCCGGGTCGGGCGCGACCGGTTCCTTGCCCTCGAGGAGGCGGTGGTACGCGGCGACGATCGTGGCGATCTGCCCCGTGAGCCGAACGGCCTTGCGGCGGTTGGCGTCGGGCTGCATCGAGAGAGCGTCCGGGTCCGTCGCCGACAGCGCCGAGACCGCCGTCCGGAGCGCGTCCATGGCGGTGGCGCGCCCGCCCGCCCGCTTCAGGAGTTCGAGCGTTTCCTGCGGGATGCTCCGTTCGCGGCCGATCTCGGCGCGCAGCCGCGCGAGCTCCTCCTTGCGCGGGAGGCGCCCCTCCCAGAGGAGGAAACAGACTTCTTCGAAGGAGGCCTTCTCGGCGAGCTCGTGGATGTCGATCCCGCGGTAGGAGAGGATTCCACGGGCGCCGTCGATGTAACAGATCGACGAATCGGCCGCGACGACGTCGGCAAGCCCCTCGACCTGGACCATCCGCGGCTGTCTTAGTCCCTCTCGATCGCGTGGGGAATGGCGGGGTCCAGGCCCGGGAACTTCGCCAACCACTCCCGCCGCTCTGTGCGCAGCTTCGTCACGAGCGCATCGTACTCGGAGTCGGAGTAGTAGGAGTTGGGTGTGTACTTCGCGAGGTCCACTCCCGGAACGTCCGTGGGAACGTCATAGCCCCAGTCGGGATCCGCTTCCCACGCGATGCCCTCTTTGGCGATCTGTTTCATGATCTCCGTCGACACGCGGATCGAGATTTTCTCGCCGACGGACTTGCCCTCGTGCGCGCCGAGCGATCCCGTGTTGAGGATGTAGGCCTGCATGTCGGGATTCTCACGGAGGATGGAGAGCAGCCTGTTGCCCTCATCCGCCTCGGGGCCCACGATGAACGGGTTCGTGCCGACTTCGCGCTTGGCCTGTCCGGCCTTCGTCGGATCGCCGGCTGACGTCTCGATCGACTCGCCCAGCATGAAGTAGGCCGCCGCCTGCTCGGGCGTCAGCCGCGCGCAGACGGGAACGACGTCGTTGCGCCGCGTGATGAAGACGATCTTGTTCGCCTTCGGAAGGTCGATCCCGTCTCCGGTGCCGTGGATGAAGCGGCGGAGCACGACACCGCGGCCGTTCGACGTCAGGGACGTGTCCAGGAAATCGACCTTGCCGGTTTCGTCGACCTTGATGTTTTCGTAGGTCGCCGTCGCGTGGGTCGCCGCCCCCCACAGCACGCTCTGCGAGGGCTCGAGCCCCTCCGTTTTGATGTAGAAGCCGTCCTCGGTCCCGAACGCCCTTCCGTCGCGCGCGAGCAGCACGACGTCGTCCTGCTTGATGATCGCCTGCTCGGGTGACTGGAGACCGTGGTCGTGGAGCGTCAGCGTGGTCTTCCCCGTGCCGGAGAGGCCGAAGAGAAGGAATCCGACGTCCTTCAACGCGCCATCGGGGCCCTTCACGCGGAGGATCTTCGATCCCGCGTGCAGGCCGAGGCCGCCGCGCCGCTTGATCCAGTACATCGCCTGGCGGAGCATCGACTTCTTCGCTTCGCCCGGGTAGTCGCTGCCGAGGATGTACGTGTAACCCTGCTCGACGTCGCAGAAGATCAGGCGCTCCGGCCAGTCGGGGACGTACACGGAAACGAAATCCGGCTCGAAGCTCGAGTCGGAGGGGAAGAGCATGTTGTGCCACATGTACGCGATCCTCGCGTACTCGACCGGCACGAACAGGCGGCAGCGCAGCGTCGCGTTCGGATTCTCGCCCATCCGGCGATCCACCTGGACCAGATCCATGTCGAGGAGGGCGTCCTGCACCCGGCGGACGGTTTCCTCCGCCTTCGCCTTTTCCATGGGCTGCTGCATCACGCCGACCTGCACGCCGTCGGAGACGACGTAGGTGTTCTTTGCCGACCGGTTCTTGACGCGGGTGAAGTAGACGGGCGAGCCGTATTCGGTCGTCTTCTCGCCGGCCCGCGCGAGGGCGCGCAGCTCGTCGCCGGGGAGGTCCTTGCGAATCGTCCGGGCCCGGACCGTTCGCGGGGAAACCACTTCGACCGTGCTCATCGTTTCCTCCCAGGTTCTTGGAGCGCCACCGGGGCCGGACAGGATAGCAAAAGAGAAGGGGTAATGTGTACTGGAAACGAACAAACGGCCGATCCCCCGATCCCTCACACGGCCACCGCCCGCACGACATAGCGGAGCGGGCCGCCCGGGAGGACGGCGTCGAAGGGGTAGCAGGTTACGAGCGTCAGAGACTCCCGCGGGGTGGGTTCTAAGAGCCGCGTGTCGCGGCGATCGACGACGGCGAGCTCGGCGACCCGATAGGCATGCCGTTTCCCGTCGGGCGTCTCGACCACGACCGCGTCGCCCCGGACGAGCCCGCGGAGGGCCTCGAACTGCGTGTCGCGGTGGGCGGAGAGCACGCAGTTGCCGGGCGTCCCCGGGGGCGCCGTGCCGTCCAAGTGCCCCGGCCCGAAGGCGAGCGTTCTGCCGGACGCCCCGGCGAGCACGATGAAGGCGGCGCGCGCCCTGGGGATCTCGAGCCTGGCGACGGGCCACGTGTCGGCCCACGGCCACGGCTTGACGTGCCTCTCACCCGACACGGTCCGCGACCAGGCGCGGCCGAGGAGCTCCTGCGCGAGCGCCGCCTTCCCGTAGATCCAGGCGCCCTTCGAAAAGAACGCCAGGCCCGCCGCGAGCAGAACTGCGGGCAACGCCGCCGCACGCCGGCGCCGGGCGCTCACGACGCGCTCCGGCGGTGGAGGGAGATCGCCCCCCCCGCGGCCGCGAGAGCGAGGCCGATCAGCAGGAGGAGCCTCGCGGGAGTCGCCGTCGTCGGCATCTCTCCGAAGACGTGCTCGTGGCTCCAGCCTTCCGGCAGGTTGACCGGCAGGGGTCGCGCCTCGCAGACGACGCCCCGCGCGAGGGTCGCGGAGACATCCACGGCGACGAGGCTCGTGAAGCTCGAGACGAGGTGGTGCGCGAGAGCCAGATCGATGACCTGCCTCCGGACGGCGTCGAGGGCGCCGCGCTCGGCTGTCGAAGTCATCGAGTCCATGAGCGACGCGATCTTGCGCCGCGCCCAGAGACGATCGAGCCCGCTCTCCGCGGAAGAGTCGGAGAGCGAGAGCCGCCGCGACCAGGGCTGCCCGAGGCGATCGCCGCGGATCGTGACACCTCCGGAGGGAGAGGACGTAGCGAGGCGTGCGACGGCGACGAGCGGCTCGCCGGCGTAGAGGTCGGGAACGCGGGAAGGCCACACCTCCGCGGACGCGTCGTCCCAGACCATCTCGAGGTTCGTCAGCACGGGCGCCTCGAGCTTGCGGAAGAGCGCGCTCATCTTCGCGTCGACCTCCGACGCGTTCGCGACGTACGTGAACGTCCCGCGGCCGAACTCGGCGGCCTTCGTCATGAAGTGGGAGTTGGGCGCCGACCCGAGCCCGACGGTGAAGAGACGGCTGTTCCCGAGGTGATCCTGGATGAACCGAAAGAGCTGTTCCTCGTTCCCGACCGCGCCGTCGGTCATGAACAGGACCTGGCGCACGCTGCCCGCCCCTTCGCCCGGGGAGCTCTTGAGCGCCGCCGCGAGAGCGGGAAGCATTTCGGTGCCGTCGCGCGCTCGGAGCTTCGCCACCCATCTCGTCGCCTCTTCGACGGCGTCCGGAAAGGCGCGCCGGCTGTCGGAGTAGAGGGCCCGCGTGACGCTGTTGAACTCGATCACGTTGAACCGGTCCTCCGGAGCGAGGCGCCCGAGAGCCATCGTCAACGCCCGCCGCGCGCCGTCGATGGAAGTTCCCTCCATGGAGCCGGAAGTGTCGATGACGAACACGGTCTCGCGGGGGAGGCGTGTGCCGGGGCGCACTTCGAGCTCCGGCGGAACGACCATGACGAGCGCGTACGTCTCTCCGCTCCGCCGGTCGGTGAAGACCGCGGCCTTCGGCTCGCGGCCCAAGTCCGGCTCCCACGCGAGCTCGAAGTCGCGGTCCGCGTACGCGCGCTCGTCGGCGAGGGTCACCGTCGCGCGATCCGCTCCGGCCGGCTTCGTCGAAACGCCGTGCGTGGCGCTCGCGACGCGCCGCAGCGGGAATCCGGGATCGAGATCGACGCGGAGCCGGACCGGGTTGATCGGGCCGTTTCGCGGATGGAGCACCGCCGGCGTGATGCGGTCGGCGTCGGGGACCGAGTCGGTCGAGACGCCCCAGCCGGACCCGGGGCCGCGTCCCGACGCGTCCACGCCGCCGCCTCCGCCTCCGGAAGCCAGGACGGTGTCCGCGGCCGGCGAGCCCGGGATGTACCGCGGGCCGACCACCATCGGGAAGCGGATGGAAAACGAGCCCTGGTCGTAACGCAGTGTCTCCTGGTACTCGAGCTCCACGCCGATCTCTTCCCCCGCGCCGATCGACGCCACGGACGCCGTGAAGAGGTTCGGACGTTCCTGTTCGAGGAGCGCGGCCTTCCTCCCTTCTGATTTCGCCTGCGCGTACGTCTTCTGCGCCTCCTGGCGCTCCTGAATCGCTCCCTCGATGACGCGGTCGCCGATCACCATTCGGAGCTGATCGACCGCGGCTCCCTCCGGCAGGGGGAACACGTAAATGCCCTCGACGCACGCGTCGGTGCCGTTCACGAAGCGTTGAGAGACGCGCGCTCGCGCGACGACTCCCGTGACGCGGATCGAGACGTCGGTCGAGAGCGAGGGCGCCGGGAGGAACACTCCCGCGACCGAAGTCTTGAAGAGGAGGGCGCCCCGATGCACGTCCTCGAGGCGCAGGGGACGCTCGCCGCCGCCCCGAGGCGGCGACTCCTGCGCGGAGGATCGGGCACTGCCGGTCAGCCCGAGGGCGGCGGCGAGGACGGTCACCAGGGCGAGGGCGGATCCGAAGCGGCGGGACTTTGGTGCGGGTGCGGGTGCGGGTGCGGGGGCGGGTGCGGGTCGGGTCTCCCGGGCGTGCACGGTCATGTCGGCCTCCTGACACCCGAGGAAACCGCGCCGGGGTGGCCGCCGAGGGCAATCGGCGTGGAGATTCGAGGAAAGATTGTGGCGAAATCGTGGCGGCGCTTCCGCGAGCCCCGCCGGCACGCGAGAATGGAACGCATGAGACCTTCCGCAACGGAGACGGTCGCCGTGGTCGAAGACGAGGCGACGATTCGCGAGGCCGTCGGCATCGCCTTGAAGCGCGAGGGCTACCGCGTCCACGGCTACGCGGACGGACGGGAAGCGTGGGAGGCCTTCGCCGAGGAGCTGCCGGGCCTGGTCGTTCTCGACATCGTGATGCCGCGGATGGACGGTCTGGAGCTCTGCCGCAAGCTGCGCGGGCGCTCCGAGGCGCTGCCGATCATCTTTCTCTCCTCGCGCGACGAGGAGCTCGATCGGGTCCTGGGGCTCGAGCTCGGCGCCGACGACTATCTGTGCAAGCCGTTTTCGGTGCGCGAGCTCGTCGCGCGCGTGAAGGTTCTGTTCCGCCGCGCGGCGTTGATCGAGAGCGGGCGGCCCGCGGAGCCGGAGAAACGGCTCACGATCGGCCCCCTGGAGCTCGACCTTCAGCGGTACACGGCGTCCTGGAAGGGGCAGGCCGTGGCGCTCACGGTGACGGAGTTCCTGCTGCTCCAGTCGCTCGTCAAGCATCCCGGGCACGTAAAGACGCGCCGGCAGCTCATGACGGACGCCTATCCCCACGACGGCTTCGTGAGCGAGCGCACGATCGACAGCCACATCAAGCGTCTGCGCCGGAAGTTCGTGGAGCGCGAGCCCGCCTTCTCCGGAATCGAGACCGTTCACGGGCTTGGTTACCGGTATGAGGAGCGCTGACGCGGGAGCGGGACGGCGGCGCGGGCGCCTGACGATCCGGCTGCTCGCGTTCAATCTCCTGCTCGTCTTCATCCCCGCCGCCGGATTCCTCTACCTCGACGTCTACGAGAAACAGCTTCTCGAGGCGCAGGAGAGCTCGATGGTTCAGCAGGGCCGCGTGGTCTCCGCGGCGCTCGCCGAGCGCAGCCCTCTCCTCCGCGACGACGTCGAGCCGCTTCTCGTGCGCCTGAACCGGCGCCTCGAGTCGAGGATCCGCGTCGTCGACGGGGAGGGGCGGCTGCTCGGAGACTCGAGCCGGATCGGACCTCGCCTTGGTTCCGCTCCGGCCGCCGCGCAGCGCGATGCCTCGGCCGCCGCGCGCCGCCCGCCCCTCTATCGGGTGGGCGCCTGGATCTACCTCCTGACGAGGAAGGTGTTCCCGCCGCCGGAGCCCGCCGCGGCGGACCCGCCGGAGCCCGTCGGAACGGACGGGCGGCTGCGCGGCAGGGAGATCGAATCGGCGCTCGCGGGAAAGTACGGCCGCGCCGTGCGATCCTCGGCTCCCCGACAGCGTTCCGTGACGCTTTTCTCCGCGATTCCCGTCACCGCGGCAGGCCGCGTGTCGGGCGCCGTGCTCGTGTCGCAGTCCACGTACCGGATCCTCCAGGACCTTTACGCCGTCCGCCTCGGCATCTTCAAGGTGTGCCTGGGGTCTCTCGCCGCGGCGGCGCTGCTCTCTCTCCTCGTGTCGATGACGATCGCGAAGCCGATCCGCGAGCTGCGCGACGAGGCGGAGGCAATTCTGGACGGCCGCGGGCGAATCCGGGGACGGTTCCGCAAGTCCTCGAAGCCGGACGAGATCGGAGACCTCTCGCGCACGCTCCACGAGCTGACACGCCGGCTCGAGGAGTACCAGCGGTTTCTCGAATCGTTCGCAGCCGAGGTGGCGCACGAGTTCAAGAACCCCCTCGCCTCGATCCGCACCGCGGCGGAGCTGCTCTCCGAGACGGAGGACCCCGCCGAGCGGCTCCGCTTCGTGCGGATGGTGCAGGGGGAAGTCGTCCGGATGGAGCGGCTCCTCTCGGACCTCAAGGAGATGACGTTGATCGACGCGCAGCTCGAGGCGGAGGACCAGGGTCCCGTCTCCCTGACGGCTCTGCTCGAGAAGGTCTGTGAGGGATACCGTCTCCGAGGAAGTCGGGTGCGCTTCACCTGCGAGGCTCCCGCCCAGGACGTCACGGTCCGCGCTTCGGGGGAGCGGCTCGCGCAGGTGTTCGAGAACCTGCTCGACAACGCGGAGAGCTTCTCGCCCGACGGGGGAACGGTTCGCGTCCGCCTCGAGCTCCGGGACGGCGCGGCAGTCGCGACGGTGCGTGACGAGGGGCCGGGGATTCCGCCGGAGCACCTGCCGAAGATCTTCGAGCGCTTCTTCACGTGGCGGCCGCAGAGCCCCGCCGGCGCCGCGAGGCACACGGGCCTGGGCCTCGCGATCGTGCGCACGATCGTCGAGGGATACGGCGGAACCGTCACCGCGAGCAACCCGGAGGGGGGAGGGGCCGAGTTCGCCGTGAAGATGCCGGCCTCCCGGACGGGGGTCTTCCGGAAGGCATAGCCCCGAGCGCGGCTGCCGGCGCGTGCCGGATGCACAGGAAACTGTGCTAGTTTGCACGATTTTCGCGCATTTCGCGCCGAACAGTCCTTGACTTCCTGCAAAGTGACCATAAAATCGTGACACTTTTGCAGAAAATGGAGGTCGGAATGGCCAAGGCGAAGATCCTCAAGTTCGATCCGGCGGGGCCCGGACTCTCCAAGCCCTCGATCCTGAAGGTGTGCGACGCGGAAAACGTGCGGTTCCTGAGGCTGCAATTCACGGACATCCTGGGCGTCATCAAGAACGTGGAGATCCCGAGGTCCCAGTTCGAGAAGGCGCTCGATGGAGAGATCCAGTTCGACGGTTCCTCGATCGAGGGCTTCACGCGGATCGAAGAGTCGGACATGAACCTCGTGCCCGATCTCAACTCCTTCGCCATCTACCCCTGGGCGCACCGGGCTGGAGAGAAGGTCGCGCGGCTGATCTGCGACGTGTACACGCCCGACGGCAATCCCTTCGCGGGATGCCCGCGCACGACGCTGAAGCGGCAGATGGATCGAGCCTCCGCCCTCGGGTACACGCTCGTGACGGGTCCCGAGGCGGAGTTCTTCCTCTTCCGCCGGGACGCCAACGGCGACCCGATCGTCGACACCCACGACCAGGGCGCGTATTTCGACCTGACTCCCGTCGACCGGGGCGAGGAGGCGCGGCGCGACGTGGTTCTCGCGCTCGAGCAGATGGGCTTCGAGGTCGAGGCGGCGCACCATGAGGTTGCCCCAGGGCAGCACGAGATCGACTTCAAGTACGCCGACGCCATCACGACGGCCGACCGCGTCTCGACGTTCCGGTTCATCGTCAAGAAGGTCGCGCTCGACCACGGTCTCCACGCGACCTTCATGCCGAAGCCCATCTTCGGCGTGAACGGATCCGGAATGCACGTCCACCAGTCGTTTCTGGACAAAAAGGGCAACAACGTCTTCTACGACGCGAAGGCGAAATACCAGCTTTCGAAGACGGCGCTCCATTACACGGGGGGAATCTTGAGGCACGCCCGGTCTTTCGTCGCCGTCACGAACCCCCTCGTCAACTCGTACAAACGGCTCGTGCCGGGCTACGAGGCACCGGTCAACGTCGCGTGGTCCATGCGCAACCGTTCTCCGCTCGTCCGCGTCCCCGCCCGCCGCGGGATGGGCACGCGCATCGAAGTGCGGATGCCCGACCCCTCCTGCAACCCGTATCTCGCGTTCACGGTGATGCTCGCCTCCGGACTCGACGGCGTGAAGAACCGCATGGACCCGGGCGAGCCGGTCGACAAGAACGTGTTCAAGATGAGCGAGCGCGAGAAGCGCCGCCTGCGGATCGACCAGCTGCCGGGCAATCTCTCGGAGGCGCTCGACAACCTGGAGAAGGACGAGGTCGTGACGGAAGCGCTCGGGGAGCACATCCTCACGCATTTCGTCGAAGCGAAGCGGGGCGAATGGGCGGAATACATCTCGAGGGTCCAGCCGTGGGAAGTCGAGAAATACCTGGAAATGTACTGAATCAAGCGTTTTTGTCTAAATATCATAAGGCCGGAGCGAGCTCTGGCCTTATTTTATCTGGATGGCTGTGACCCGGCCCGACACCCTGCGGCGCCGGATCCGCGAGGGGCCGCCCCTCCTGCTCGACGCGGCGATGGGGACCGAGCTCGAACGCCGCGGAGCCGCGGGTGCTCTGCCGCTCTGGAGCGCGGCCGCGCTCCTCGCCGCGCCGCGGACGATGTTCGACATCCATGCGTCCGACTCGGCGGCCGGAGCGGACATCCTGACGGCGAACACGTTCCGCACCCATCGCCGGAGCCTGGCGAAGGCGGGGCTCGGCGATCAGTCCGAGCTCCTGACCTGGCGGGCGGTCTCGCTGGTGCGGGAGGCGGCCGACATCTCCTCCGTGCCGCCGTTCGTCGTCGGTTCCCTCTCGCCCCTCGAAGACTGCTATCGCCCGGATCTCGTTCCTGGCGATGCCGACCTCGATCGGGAGCATGGGCTCCAGGCGGCGGCGCTCGCGGCCGCAGAGGTGGACGGAATCCTCCTCGAGACCCACAACACGGTGCGTGAGCTCGCCGCCGCCGCCCGCGCCGCCCTCGCCACGGGGCTGCCGGTCATCGCCTCCATGGTGACGGACGGCGCGGGGCGGCTGCTGTCGGGCGAGCCGATCGGCGACGCGGCCCGCGTTCTCGTCGAGCTCGGACCGGACGCTCTCGCGATCAACTGCGTCCCGGCGGGCCTTCTTGAAGGCGATCTCGCGATCCTCGCGGCCGCAGCGCCGGGTGTTCCGCTCGGCGCCTACGGCAACGTGGGACAGCCGCGCGGGGATGGCGCCCCCTCGGAACGGCCCGGGCCGGACGAATACGGCGAATACGCGAGCCGCTGGGTTTCCGCGGGGGCGCGCATCGTGGGTGGCTGCTGCGGGACGGGCACGGCCTACACGGCGAAGCTGCGGGAGCTGCTCGGTCCCGTCCGCGCGGAACAGACCCTCACGCGATGAACATCGCGTCCCCGAACGAGTAGAAGAGGTAGTCCTTCCGGATCGCCTCTTCGTACGCCGCGAGCACGCGCTCCCTCCCCGCGAACGCACAGACGAGCATGAGGAGGGTCGAACGGGGCAGGTGAAAATTGGTGAGGAGCGCGTCGATTCCCCGGAAATCGAAGCCGGGCGCGATGAAAAGATTCGTCGCGAAACGCCGGGGCGAGCCGGAAGCGGCGGGGAGTCTCGCCGCGGCCTCGAGAGAGCGCGTGACCGTCGTGCCCGCCGCGACCACCCGCCCGCCCCGCGATCGGGCCGCGTCGATCGCCCGAAGCGTCTCGGGAGGGATCGAAACCTGTTCGGCCTCCATCGCGTGCTCTTCGATTTCCGCCGCCGTGACGGGCTTGAACGTGCCCGCGCCCACGGCCAGGGTCAAGTCCGCGACGGCAGCTCCGCGCGCGCGGATCGCCTCGAAGGATTCCTCCGTGAAGTGAAGTCCCGCCGTCGGCGCGGCGACCGCGAGCGGTTCGCGCGCGAAGACCGTCTGATAACCGGCGCGGTCCTCCGGTCGGTCCGGCGCGCCCGGTTTCCGCCGGATGTAGGGAGGGAGCGGTACCGCTCCGTGGGTCTCCAGATACCGGTCGTCGATCGGACGGTCGAACTCCGCTTCCCGGCGGCCGTCGGGATGCACCCCGCCGATCCTGGCGCTGGCGCCGCCGGGGAGCGAGATCGTTCGGTCCCGCTTCGCGCGGCGGCCCGGTTTCGCGAGGGCGCTCCAGCGCGTCTGGTCCGAGCCGAGCGGAGCCAGGAGAAAGATCTCCACGAGGCGGCCCTTCTCGTCGCGTCCCCAGAGGCGCGCGTTCCTCACGGCGACGTCGTTGCGGACGAGAACGTCTCCGGCAGAGAGAAGCGACGGAAAATCCGCGAAGTTCCGGTGCGATATGGCTCCGGTCTTCCGGTCGAGCACCAGCAGGCGGCTCGCCCCGCGCGGGCGCGGCTCCTGCGCGATGCGATCAACAGGCAGGAGATAGTCGAAGAGGTCGGTCTTCAAGTGAGTTGTCAGTTCTGAGTAGTCAGTTGTGAGTTATAAGCCGTCGGCGGATCCCTCCAAACCCAAAACGCAAAACTCACAACTGATAACTTCCTCGCCGTGTCCGACTATCCACAGGGCCGCGGCCGGGTGAGCCTCGAGGCGGCTGGAATCCCCATCGAGGGAGTCTCGATCGCGGGCCACGAGTCGTTCTTCAAGCTGCCGGGTTTCCGCACGCTGCTCGACTTCGGTCGCGCGCCTGAGGACACGCTGGGCTACGGCACGATCTGTCTCACCCACGGTCACCTCGACCACGCCGCGGGGCTCGCGCACCATGCCTCCCGGCGCACACTGACGGGCCTGGGGCCGGCGCGCGTTTTTGCGCCGGAGGAATCGATCCCGGACTTGACCGTCTGGCTGGAAGCATGCGAGCGGCTCGAGCAGGTCCGCTACGGCACGCTGTTCGAAGCCGCGGTCCCGGGAGAAACGGTGCCGCTGCGGCGGGATCTGGAACTCAAATTCCTTCCCGGGCGGCATCGCGTCCCCTCCGTCGGATACTTGTTCACCGAAATCCGCCGGAAGCTCAAGGACGAGCACCTGGGAATGTCCGGTCCCGAGATTTCGGCCCTGCGCGACCGGGGCGCCGAGGTCACGCGGCGCGAAGAGGTTCCCCTGCTCGCGTATCCAGGCGACTGCGGCCCGGCCATCTTCGACGCGGCGCCGTCGCTGTTCACCGCCCGAGTCCTGCTCATCGAGTGCTCGTTCTTCGCGCCGGACGACGTCGGGCGCGCGCACGCCTACGAGCACCTCCACATCTCCGACTTCGCACAGCGCGCGGACGCGTTCGAAAACGAGGTCGTCGTCCTGACGCACTTCACCCTGCGCTCGAGCGACGAGGAGATCCGGGCGGCGATCGGCGCGCTTCCGGAGACGCTGCGGAGACGCTGCGTCGCGTTCCTGCCCTAAGGCTGTTCGCCGGCGAGCTTGGCGGGCGTGGCGACCCGCACGATTCGGCCGTCGATCTGCGCGGCGAATCCGTTCGAGCGCAGGACGACGTCCAGGGCGTCCTGCCAGGGGACATCCTCCAGCCGCATCGTCACTGAGCCCTTCACCTCCGGATCGACGGCGAAGTTTGCCTGCGTGATCCTGGAAAACATTCGCAGCACGTCTCGAATGTCCGCGTCCTTCAAATCGAGAGAGATTTTTCCTTCGGGGTTGGGGAGCACCCTCAGGACTGGTTTCGGGGGCTGCTTCCGGTCGGACGCCCTGTTCGTCTTCTCGGCGGCGATGGCTACGGAGGCAAGGGTCAACGCGAGAAGGATCGCGGGGAAGACCCGGCGTGCTCGGTTGAGTTGCATGCGTTCAGGGTACGCCTTTCCTGCCCCATCCGGAAGGACATCATCCCTTGTCGTCCTGAGCGCAGCGAAGGATCTGCTCTGTCCCTTGAGTGCCTTCGTGGTGTCCTCTTCGAGCGAGAGGGCAGATCCTTCGTCGCTTCGCTCCTCAGGATGACAAAAGGGCGGTCATCCCCACACGGGCGGGCGGCCGCAAGGGCCGCCCCTACACGGCTCACGCCGTATGGCGACCAGTGAATCGCCTCGCGACAAAGCCCCACCGGAGGTGTAGGGGCGGGGCTTGTCCCCGCCCGCCCGGTTCGGCTCAGGTAGAGACGCGCGGAGCCTTCCCCGGCGTCACGGCCTCCGCATCCGCGACCCGCTCGTTCATAGCCCACAGCCCGAGGTGGCTCCGCCACGCCGATGCGGACTCGGGCGACAGCACGAACTCCGTCTCCTCGCCGCCGGTCCGCGTGATGCGCAACGCCTCGAGGCGAAAGAGGAGCCGTTCCGAGGAGAGCTTCCGTCCGGTGACGATCTTCTGGATGCGCTCGGTCGGGATCACGACGAGGTCGCCGAACACGCCCTCGAACGAAACGGCACCGTCGGCGAACGCGAGCACGCCCGGAAGCCGGCGCCACCGCCCCACGACGAGCTCGGCGCGGGTGAGCAGGGCGGGCGCGGTCTTTCGGGACGCGAGGATGCGCTCCGCGAGCCGGTCCTGGGCCCGGCGGATCCCGACGCGCGGGAGGAGAGACAGAAGGCCGAGAACGAGGAGGACACCGCCGGCGGCGGCGAGGACCGGGACGGCCATCCGGATCAGTGAAAGAACTTCTTGCGGTTGCGGATGTAGTCGGTGAACAGGAACTCGGCGAGGTTGTAGGGCGAGGCGTAATACGCGCGGCCGCGGTTGATCTTGGTCAGCTTGTCGACGAAGTCCACGAGGTAGCTGTCGGTCGCGATCATGAAGGTCGTGATCGTGATGCCGTCCCGCCGGCACGCATCGGCCTCCTCGAGCGTGCGGTTGACGATCTTCAGGTCCAACCCGAAGGGATTCTTGTAGAGGCGGCCGCGCTCCCAGATCGCGGACGGTTTTCCATCCGTGATGAGGAAGATCTGCTTGTTTGGATTCTTGCGGTGGACGAGGAGTTTCCGAGCGAGTGCGAGCCCGGCGCGCGTGTTCGTGTGGTATGGCCCGACCATCGTCTTCGAAATCTCGGAGATCGGCACGCGCTTCGCGTCGTCGCCGAACAGGATCACGTCGACGGAGTCCTTCGGGTACTTCGACTGGATGAGCTCGACCAACGCGAGGGCGACCTTCTTCGCCGGGGTGAACCGGTCCTCCCCGTAAAGGATCATCGAATGGGAGATGTCGATGGCGAGCACCGTGGCGCAGGAGGTGAGGTGCTCCTCTTCGTGGACCTCGAAATCTTCCGCCTTGAGAGTGATGTCGTCCGCGTCGCGCCGCACGGCGTTGCCGATGGTCCGGATCCCGTCGATCGCCGTCGGGTTGTCGCCGAACTCGTAACCGCGCGTTTCCGGCAGGAGCTCGCCCCCGCCCCCGGCGCGCGGGATCGCGTGGTATCCGGGACCCGACTTCGAAAGCGACGTGAAGATCTCCTCGAGCGCGGAGCGCCGGATCCGGCGTTCGCCCGCGGCGGTGAGCTGCAGTTTCCCGCCCTGGTCCTCGACCATTTCGCTCTTCTCGAGCTCCTTGCGGAACGCGTCGAGGTCGATTCCCTCGTCGATCATGCCGCGCTCCTGGAGGTACTTCATCCACTGGAGCGCTTCCTCGACGTCGCCGCCCGTCTGGAGGACGATCTGCAGGAAGAGCTTGACGAGCTCCTGGTAGGTGAGGAGACCCCGGAGGAGGTCGACGGGGTAGTCGGAGTAGCGGTAGCGCATTGTGCGTCGGCTTGTCAGTTCCGAGACGGTACCGGGTCGGGAGCCAGCGCCGAGCGCCATGCGCGCGCCGATTCGAGGATCAACGCGCGGTCGCTCATCGTGAAGAACCGGTAGCCCATTTCGCGCAGCGGCGGGATCTGGTCAGCGCGCGCGAGCATGATCCCGGGCGTCTTGCCCGCTCCCCTGGCGACCGACGCGATCCGGGCGAGCTCGCGCTGGTAGGCGGGGTCGGTGTACTTGCCGGGGATGCCGAGAGCGAAGGTCAGGTCGTTGGGGCCCACGTAGAGGACGTCGACGCCGTCGAGGCGGGCGATCTCTTCGAGCTCGGCGAGAGCTCCGGCCGTCTCGATCTGAGCGATGACCATCGTCGAAGCGTTCGCCTCCCGAACGAACCCGTCGAGGGGCACTGTGCCGTAGCGGTTGGCGCGCACGCCGCCCAGCCCGCGCTTGCCGTCCGGCGCGTATTTGGCCGCCTCGACTCCCTGGCGCACCATGGCCGCGCTCTCGCCGCGCGGGAAGAGGATCCCCGCCGCACCGGCGTCGAGAGACCGGCCAACCTCCGCCGCGGGGCAGGAGGGCACGCGAACGATCGAAGGAAGGCCCGCGCCGTCCGAAGCGCGCACCATCGACTCGATCGACTCGATCGAGAAGAACCCGTGTTCCGCGTCGATCACGATGAAGTCGAATTTCGCCAGCGCGAGGACCTCCGGAAAGCCGTGAACCGGCCACGTGAGGAAACAGCCGAGGAGAGCCTCTCCGGAGAGGACGCGGGAGCGGAAAGAGCTCTCAGCCATCAGTTGCTTTTCGCCCGCACCAGGTTGAATTTGAGCATTTCCGCGTACGACACCTTCGAGTCCAGGTCTTCACGGGCGATCTTCAGGTGCTGCGTGAGACCCTCGAGCACGAGCTCCATTCCGACCGCGAGCTCCTCCGGCGACGAAGGCGAGAACCGTTCCTCGACGGCTTTCCGAAGCCCGGGGACGGTCTCGAGAGTCCCGATGTGCTCGGGAAACGGCGTGTCGTCGGAGACAGTGATCTTGCCGCCGTTGGCGAACCACTCGACGATGGGCTCGTAGAGCGGATGGATTTTCTCGGGGGCGGGCGGTGTCCGCCGCCGCGTCGCCGGCTCGTCCGATTCGTCCACGTCTTCGCGCTTTCTCTGGGAAGGTCGGCCCGAGTCGGGGGCCGGGAACTTGGCGTCGAAGAGCTTCTTGACCGCGGTGCCGATGAGCCTCTTGGCGACGACCTCGGCACCCTGCTGCTCTCCCTCGTAAACCATCTCGACCTTGCCCGTGATGGCGGGGAGACACGCCGGCAGATCGCAGAGCCGCGGCGAAACCTTCTTTTCGCCATGCCGAAGCCCTCGCCGCTCCAGATTTGACGCGAGGATCTCGATGGCGGAGATCGGCATGCGCGCCGAAACACCCGAGGACTGGTCCACGAACTCGCTCTGTCGGGCGACGAAGGCGATCTCCTCGATGAGCTCGCGAAAGAAGTCGGGGACCTCGACCCTCGGGTCCGCGTCGCGCTCTGTCCACGCCTCCTGCCCGGTGATCTTCGCGGCCGTCTTCACGTCGTCCGGGTAGTGCGTCAGGATCTGCGAGGAGATGCGGTCCTTCAGCGGCGTGATGATGTTGCCCCGGTTCGTGTAGTCCTCGGGGTTCGCCGAAAAGACGAGCAGGATGTCGAGTGGAATCCGGACGGGGAATCCCCGGATCTGGAGGTCTCGTTCTTCGAGGATGTTGAGCAGACCGACCTGGATGCGCGGTTGAAGGTCGGGCAGCTCGTTGATCGCGAAGATCCCGCGGTTGGTCCGCGGCACGATCCCGTAATGAATCACCTCTTCGTCCGAGTACGACCGGCGCTCCGTCGCCGCCTTGATCGGATCGACGTCGCCGATCAGGTCGGCGATCGTCACGTCCGGCGTCGCGAGCTTCTCGCGGTAGCGCTCCGCGCGAGGCAGCCAGCCGATCGGCGCGGCGTCACCCTTCTCGGCGAGCACCCGGCGTCCGTATTTCGTGATCGGCGCGAAGGGGTCTTCGTTCAGCTCGCTGCCTTCGAGGACCGGAATTTCCGGATCGAGGAGCCGGACGAGCATCCGCAGCAGGCGGGTCTTGGCCTGGCCGCGAAGCCCGAGCAGGAGCAGGTCGTGCTTCGAAAGGATGGCGTTGTGGAGCGCCGGCAGGACCGTGCGCTCGTAGCCGTGGATCCCATCGAAGGGGTTCTCGCCGCGGGAGAGAGCCCTCCGCAGGTTTTCGCGCAACTCTTCCTTGACTCCGCGCGCGCGATAGCCGCTCGCGCGCAGCTCGCCCACCGTTGTCGCTCTGTTCGTCCTTGCCACCTTCTCCACTTTCTCCACTTTATCCACGAGGGACATCCTCGGACCTTTCCCGCTCGGCTAACTGCCGGCGTTTCGTGCGGTTCACCCTGGCCGGACCTCCGGGACCTTCTCGTCGGGCCGAAACAGGGGGGGACCCCCGTTGGCGGACCGCGCGGAAGCGAGCTCCTCCAGTTTCGCCTTCTGAAACCCGAGGATCGTCTCCCGAATTCTCCCATCCTCGCCCACCAGGAACATCGTCGGGACGTTCTCGAGGCCCACCTCCTCCGAGGCGCGCCACGGCGGCGGGTCGTACACGGTTCGGACATCGGCGGCCTGGTCGCGCGAGAACAGCTCGGTCTCACGGCGCCCGTCCTGTGAGACGCCGACGATCTCGAGATTCCCGCCGACCCGCAGGCGGATCCGGTCGAGATACGGCCAGAGGAGCTCGCACGTGGGACACGTCGTCTTGAAGAAGACGTAGAGCGCCTCGCGGTTCGGCGGTTCGACGGCATCTCCCCGGGAGTCGCGAAGCTCGAGGCGAGGAAACGGGCTCCCGGGTCCGAGCAGGGGCACCAGGCGATTATAGTTGTCCATCTTCTCCGATCACTTCTCCGGGCACGCCGCCGACTACGCTCGATACCGCCCTGATTACCCCGAGGCGCTCTTCTCGTATCTCGCTTCGCTTGCTCCGGCCCGTCGTCTCGCCTGGGACTGCGCGACCGGCAGTGGCCAGGCGGCCGCCGGGCTCGCGCCGCATTTCGAGCACGTGCTCGCGACGGACGCGAGCTCGCGGCAGATCGGAGAGGCGCCGTCTGTTCCCGGGGTTGCCTTCGGCGTGTGTGCCGCCGAATCGACCGCGCTGGCCGGCGCCACCGTGGATCTCGTCACGGTCGCGCAGGCTCTCCACTGGTTCGACCTGCCTTCGTTTTTCACCGAAGCGCGTCGTGTGCTCGTGCCCGGAGGCATCATCGCGGTGTGGTGCTACGACCTTCTCTCGATCGCTTCGGAAATCGACCCCATCGTGAATCGCTTCTATCGAGAGGTGGTCGGGGAGTACTGGCCGAAGGAGCGCTCGATCGTCGAACGCGGCTACGGTTCGCTCGAGTTCCCCTTCGAGGAGGTCGAAATCCCCGGGCCGGGCTTTACGATGGAGAAGGACTGGACGCTCCCCGATCTCTCAGGCTACGTCCGGACCTGGTCCGCGGTTCGCCGATTCATGGCCGCGCGGGGCGAGGATCCGGCCCTGGAGCTCGAAAGGGAGCTCGCGCCGGCCTGGGGACCCGTCGGCAGATCCCGCCGCGCCGTCTGGGACCTCGACCTGCGGGTCGGCCGGAAACGCTAGAATCCCGTTCGTGCCCCTCTCAGACAGTCTGGGCCGGCCGCTCTCGAACCTGCGGGTGTCGGTCACCGACCGATGCAATCTGCGCTGCCAGTACTGCATGCCGGAACGCGAGTACACGTGGCTGCCCCGGCGCGACGTGCTCGACTTCGAGGAGATCGCGCGGCTCGTGGAGGTATTCACGTCGGCCGGAGTCGATCGGGTCCGTCTGACGGGAGGGGAGCCGCTCGTCCGCCGCGATCTGCCGCGGCTGGTCAAGCTCCTTGCCGGCAACGCGGCGATCCGGGACCTGGCGATCACCACGAACGGTGTGCTCCTGGAAGAGCAAGCGGCAGCGTTGAAGGCCGCGGGTCTGCATCGCGTGACGGTGAGCCTCGACACGCTCCGGCGCGAACGATTCGAAGCCCTGACCCGCTTCGACGCGCATGAGCGGGTCCTCGCGGGGATTTCCGCCGCCGCACGCGCCGGGATGAAGGATCTCAAGATCGACTCCGTGCTGATGCGCGACGTCAACGACGACGAGATCCTCTCTCTGCTCGAGTACGGACGGGACACGGGCGCCGAGGTCCGGTTCATCGAATACATGGACGTCGGCGGCGCGACGAACTGGTCCCCGGAGCGCGTCGTCTCGCGCCGGGAGATCCTCGAGGTCGTCGAAGAGCGGTACGGGACGATCGAGCCGCTCCGCGAAGGAACCTCGGCGCCGGCCGAGCGCTTTCGGCTGTCGGACGGCCTGGTGTTCGGCGTGATCGCCTCGACCACGGCGCCGTTCTGCCGCTCCTGCGACCGCAGCCGGCTGACGGCCGACGGCCTCTGGTATCTCTGTCTTTACGCGAAACGGGGCGTTGATCTCCGCGGCCCCCTTCGCGCAGGCGCCTCCCAAGAAGAGCTCCGGGCGATTCTGGCTGCGGCGTGGAACGCCCGCGACGACCGCGGCGCGGAGACGCGCCTGGCGCTCGAAGGGCGCGCTCCGCTCCTGCCTCTCGCCGAGCTTCGACGGGATCCGCATCTCGAAATGCACACGCGAGGAGGGTGATCTGATGGAACCCGACCGGCCCCATTCGTCCGAGCCCGGCCCGCCTCCGCAAGGGGACCCGCTTTCGGGATTGAAGAACGTCCGATTCGTCTCAATCGAACGCGTGCCGATCCGCACGCGCGAGAGCATCACCACCCGATCGGCGTGGAAGCTTCAAGCGACGGCCGAAGAGGGAGAAGGGACGATCTCGCTGATCGAGATCTCGCCGACTGTGTCGCTGTACCGCGGCGAGGGGGTCTTCCTCGGATGGAGCTCCGACACGCTTCAGGCGGCCTACCGCAGCCTCCTTCCAAGGACAGAGGCTTCGAACTTCGATCTCCCGCAGCTCGGCTGAGAGGAGTTCCTCAGTCCGCTGGAGCGGCTTCGCGGAGCGCCGTCCAATCCTCGGCCGTCAGAGCGACGACCGCGCCCGGGAAGTACTCGGAAATGAGCCGGTCTTCGTGCGCCGTCATCCTGCGGTCGAGGTTGTCGACCAGACCGAGGATATCGGCAAGTGGAGAAAGGCTTGCGAACTGTTCGAGTAGAAATCGCGTGAGCTCTCGGATCTGTACGATCTCGACCTTGAGCTCGCGCGGCGCGTCCCGCATCACGTCGGGCGCCCGGGCGAGGGCGGCGACCAGAATGCGCTCTTCCGCCGTCATCCAGCGTCGCAGGTGGGTGGCGAAGTCCTGGAAGGCCATCCGGTATGCGGCGTCGTCTCGGCGATCCAGCGCGCCGCGAAAGTCGACCCAGCGCGCCCGAAGTGCCCTCTGTGCCGTCGCGAGCTCTTCCGCCGTTCCCCCGGCCTCGACATTCACAGCCCCGCGAGACCCGGTTCGATGCGAGTGAATCCCTGCTCTACCGCCCAGAGGTCGAGAGAAAGGGACGCCAGGTCATCGACCTCCGGGATCGGACGAGCGTCGAGCGACAGATCGTGGGACTTCAGGTAGCGGTGGCAGGTCTCGCAGGCTTCGATCCGAATGTGCGGATATCGATCGGTCTCGAAGTTGGGAAGCCGTGTCGGCTCCTCCTCGAAGCAGGACGGGCAGAGGATCCTCGGAAACGTCCACTCCGATCCGCAGAGGACGCAGCCGAGGAGTCTTCGCGCGCCTTCGAGCGTGCTTCCGTCTCGACGGGAAGCGACAGCGGGGGGCGCGCCGCAGAAAGGGCAGCGGCCCCGCTTGTGAACGCGCGCCGGCGCGAGGAGAATCAAACGTAAGGTCTCGACGTACGGGCGGAGTGTCGCCCGCGACAGGTAGTCCTCCGAGGGGACGGCGTCGTCGTTCCAATAGACCATGAGCCGCGTTCTCGCAGTCGCGTCGTCGTCCTCGATGCGATTCCGCGCCTCAGCGGAAAGCGCCGGTGGCCCGGACTCGGCCGAGAATGTCTGGACGGGGCGGAGCGCGTCGAAGATCGAGGGCAAGTCGCGATCCAGGTGCCCCGTCAAGGGATTGCGGAGATGGGCAGCCTCGATCGCCGCGGCGGCCAGTCCCTGGACCGAGTAGAGACCTCGCGCGAACTCGAGCGGGCCCGCGGCCGCGGGCGAATCGACGACCAGCGCGGCCGCGCGAAAGGCCCGGCGGTCGAATTCTTTCGCCGCGGCGGACGTCTTAGCGGCGGGGACGGTCGTCAAGCGTGTTGCCCGTGACCTCCCGATACCAGCGTCCGTGATGCAGTCGCGCCCAGGGGCGAGTGACCGTGCCCCGGATCATCGAGCCGAACGTCCCGGGCTCGGCGGCCGTGCCCAGATAGATGTGCGCCACGATGGCGACCGCGAAGGCGATGAACGTGAAGTCATGAATGAGGTAAGCGAGCTCCCGGAGGACGTTCGGAAAGTAGCTCGGGAACCACATCAAAAGCCCGGAGAGCAGCAGGCCGACGGCTCCGAGAGAAACGGCGAAAAAGAAGAGTTTCTGGCCGCCGTTGTACTTGCCCGTGTTCGACTCATCCGATTCGTAACGCATGTATCGCAACGTGTCCTGGATCGACCAGCCCCGTTCCGAGCCGGTATTTCGCATGTCGCCCAGCCAGTGAAGGAACATGACGCCCATCGACAGGAAGAACGCGACGCCCAGCCACGGGTGGAGCACGCGGCAGACGGAGAGTCCACCGAAGAGCGCCGCCATCCAGCCGAAGATCGGCGTCCAGATCGGCATCCCGGTCAGCAGCGAAAGAAAGAAGAACGCCGAGACGGTCCAGTGAATCAGCCGGGACGTCCGGCTATGGCGGACGATCTCGTTGCCGATGGCGACGTCCTCGCGGTCCTGCGCGGCGATGATCGCCGGGTCGATGGGACGGTGCGGCGTTGCGGCGCTCATCGGATCCCCCTTTTCCTCTCGTAAAGCGACGGCTCGAGAGCCTTCTCACGCGCTCGGCAGGTTGCGATCCGGCGAGTCGGAGCCCCGGATTTCCTTTGGCCCGTACTTGGTGAAGTGCGCGAACGCGCCGATCACGGCGCCGAAAATCGCGACGGCTCCGAGTGGCCGCAACACCGATTTCCAGAGCCTGACCAGGATCGGCACGTGGGGATCCGCCGGCAGGTCATACCAGTCCGGATGGTCCCCGTGGGCGAGCACGGTGACGACGCTCGTTCCCCCGACCCCCTTCGGGTCGTAGACGACGGCGTTCGCGAATCCGTTCGCCTTGAGTTGCGCGACCCGGGTTGCGCCGAGCGTGAGCATGTCGTCCTTGGTGCCGAAGTGGAGGCAACCCGTCGGGCAGGCCTTGATACAGGCGGGCTCGAGCCCCACCGAGACCCGGTCTACGCAAAGCGTGCACTTCGCCATCTTGCCAGTCGTGGCCGAAAACCGCGGAACATCGAAGGGGCACCCCGTCTCGCAATATTTGCAGCCGATACACTGATCGGGATTTACGTCGACGATGCCGTTGCTGTACTGGACGATCGCGCCGGGCGCCGGGCAGGCCGCCAGGCAGCCGGGATCGTCGCAATGCATGCACTGGTCCTTGCGCATGAGCCACGCGATCCCGCCGTCGAAGTCGCGTTCGTTGAAGCGAATCAGGTTCCAGTACTGAGCGTGGAGGGTGGGAAGCGTCTGATAGGTGCCGGTCTGAGCCGTCTCGAGGACGCCGAGGTCGTTCCACTCCTGGCACGCGACCTCGCAGGCTTTGCAGCCGATGCAGGTTGTCGTGTCGATGTACTTGCTGACCGTTGGAACGGTTCTCATCCCCGACAACGAACCGAGCATCGACGCCGAGGACCGGCGGATTTCAAGGTTTTGTGTCGTCATGGCCGCCGCCTTACGCTTTCTCGAGCTGGACGAGGAAGGTCTTGTACTCCGGCGTCCAGGTGTTCGGGTCCATCGCAGTCGGGGTCATGAGGTTCGCGAGGGTGCCGGTGTGGCCTTTTTCCCCCTCGTAGCCCCAGTGAAGGGGAAAGCCGATCTGCCACAACGGCTTGCCGTCGACCTGCATGGGACGAATGCGCTTGGTCACCATCGCGACGCCCTCGAGCGAGCCCCTCGCCGAGGTGATGCGGGCGCGACCCCCGTTGACGATTCCCTTCTCCTTCGCGAGCTCTTCAGGGATCTCGATGAAGAGTCCCGGCTGAAGCTGGTTCAACCGTGGGATGTGTTTCGTCCAGTAGTGATAGTGCTCGGTCAACCGGTAGGTCGTGCAGACGATCGGGAACTTGTCGCGGGAGCCGTAAACGTCTTTGTCCGACTTGAACTTCTTCGTGACGGGACTCGACGTGACCTTGGGATGCAGGAGATTGTCCGTCGCCGCCTCCACCGCCTCGTAGTGCTCGGGGAAGGGTCCGTCGTTCAAGGAGGGCGCGAAGAGCCGGCCGACTCCTTCGGGAAGCATGATGAACGCGCCGTACGTGCCCGGAGGGGCGTCCGGCTTCATGTCGGGCACGTCGTTTCCCACCCATTTCTCCCCGTTCCACTGGATGGCCATTCGGGTCGGGTCCCAGGGCTTGCCTTCCGCGTCGGCCGACGCGCGGTTGTACATCACGCGGCGGTTCGCAGGCCACGAGAACGCCCAGTTGTGGTACATGCCAAGACCCGCCGCGTCGTCCACCGGATTGCGGCGCTGCGAAATGTTCCCTGCCTCCGTGTACACGCCGGACATCAGCCAGTTCCCGCACATGGTCGAGCCGTCGTCCTGCAACTGGCCGAATCCATCGAGCTGCTGACCCGCGGTCTTCAACGTCTTCGTCTTGTCCTTGGGGTCGGGTATGTCGGCGAGGGCTTTGCCGTTGAGCTCCTTCAGGACCTCGGAGAGGTCGGGCGCGACGATGTTGGAATACGACCAGGAAACGTTGGCGATCTGCTCCGGGAGTGCGCCCCCCTCTTTCTTGTAGAGGTCGCGCACGGCAAGGAAGATCCTCGCCAGGATTTCCTGATCCGTCTTGACTTGACCCGGCGGATCTACCGCCTTCCATTTCCATTGAATCCAGCGCGCGGAATTCGTGAAACTTCCGTCCTTCTCCGCGAAATTGCTCGCGGGGAGCATGAAGACCTCGGTCTGGATCGCGGAGGCGTCCGGGGTGCCGTACGGGTCCTTCGGGGCCTTCCAGAACGTCGCCGTTTCGATTTCGTGGTTCTCGACCACGACGAGCCACTTGAGCTTCGCGTGGGCTCCGATCATCTTCTTGACGTTCGGGCCGATCCCGACGGGATTCATCCCGAAGGTCATGAGGCCTTCCGGGCCCGGCTCCTGGCCGCCGGCTCGCTGCGAATTGCCCCGGTACATGTCGTCGAAGATGTACATCCATGAGTAGTTTCCGTCCACCTTCGGAAGCCATGCGTAACCGAAGTCGTTATCCTTCGTCGCGTTCTTCCCGTAGAGGCCCTTCAGGAGAGACACCATAAACTTCGGGTAGTTCGTCCAGTAGTTCATGGTCGCCCACGCCTGTTTGCCGAGAGTGTTCGGCGTCGCGGATTCGAGGTAGTCCTTCAGGGTGGCCGCTTCCGGCTGAGGAGTTTTCAGATACCCCGGAAGGACGTCGAAGACGCCGGCCGTGTCGGTCGCGCCCTGTATGTTGGAGTGCCCGCGAAGCGCGTTGACGCCGCCGCCCGGACGCCCGACGTTTCCGAGCAGCAGCTGCAGCATCGCGGCGGTCCGGATCATCTGCACGCCGACCGAGTGCTGTGTCCAGCCGAGCGCATACATGATGGTGCCGGCGCGCTGGGCGTTACCCGTCGACGTGACGACCTCGGCGACCTTCAAGAACGCCGCTTTCGGCACTCCGCAGATCTTCTCGATCGTCTCGGGTGTGTAACGGTCGACGTGCTTCTTCAGGAGCTGGAAGACGCAGCGGGGATTCTGGAGGGTCGGATCGACGCTGTACGTCTTCGACTTCGTGTCGGCCTCGTAACCCCAGGCCGCTTTGTCGTAGGAGCCTTTGGCCTCGTCGAATCCGGAGAAAAGGCCGTCCTGGAAATCGAACTTCTCGCCGATGAGGAAGGGCGCGTTCGTGTGGATTTTGACGTAGTCCTCGTGGAAGCGCTTGTTCTCGATCGCGTACCGGATGATTCCGAGCAGATACGCGATGTCGGTCCCGGCGCGGATCGGCGAATAGACGTCCGCGACCGCCGCCGTTCGAGTGAACCTCGGATCGACGACGACGATCTTGGCGTTACGGACGCGGCGCGCCTCGATCGCCCACTTGAAACCGCACGGATGGTTCTCGGCGGGATTCCCGCCCATGCAGAGGACGACATCCGCGTTCTTGATGTCCACCCATCCATTGGTCATCGCCCCCCGTCCGAACGTGGCGGCCAGACTGGCCACCGTGGGGCCGTGTCAAACCCGGGCCTGGGTGTCTCGGTACGGCACCCCCCACGCCGACGCCGATTTCCAGTACAGGTAGTTGAATTCTGTCGTATCCGTGCATCCCCCGATCATGGCCATGCCGGGGTTGCGGTTGACGACCTGACCCTTGGCGTTCTTTTCGACGAAGTACTTGTCGCGCGTCGTCTTGATGTGCCGCGCGATCTTCCCGATCGCCTCGTCCCAGCTGATGTCCTCCCACTTGTCCGAGCCGGGGCGGCGAACCTGCGGTTTCATCAAACGGGTCGTGCTGTTGATGTCGTCCTTGACCGTCGCGCCTTTCGGGCAGAGCGTGCCGCGGTTAATGGGGTGGTCCGGATCGCCTTCCACGTGCACGACCGCGGCGGTCGCGTTCTTGGCCTTGTCCCCGAGCGTGTGCAGGATCATCCCGCAGGAGACCGCGCAGTAAGGACAGGTACTTCGGGTTTCGGTCGTGCGGGAGATCTTGAACTCCCGCATCTCGGCTCTGGCGGTCGCGACGTCGAATCCGAGCGCGACCGAACCGCCGACGACAGAGGCCTTCAGGAAACCGCGGCGGGTGAGTTCCATTTCGGACCTCCACGCGGAAAAAGAAGCGCTTGTCTCTCTCGCGGGTATTCCAGTTCCCGGCAGCGCCTTTGTCAAGCGCTTTCAGTGAAGCTTCAGCTTTTAGTCGTTCGCGCGGATACGGTTCGCGTGGGTGTAGACGTTGAAGCGTTCCCCCCTCAGGAACCCGACCAGCGTGACCCCACCGGCGTCCGCCAGCTCGACGGCGAGGCTCGAGGGCGCCGAGACGGAGGCGACGATGGGAATCCCGGCGGCGAAGGCCTTCTGGACGATTTCGAAACCCGCGCGGCCCGAAACCATGAGGATCCGCCCGTCGAGGGGAAGCTCGCCCGAAAGGAAAGCGCCCCCAACGAGCTTGTCGGTCGCGTTGTGCCGGCCGATGTCCTCGGCGATCGCGCCGATCATTCCAGAACCGTCGAAGAGCGCGCCGGCGTGGAGCCCGCCCGTGCGGGAGAAGATCGACTGGCGCTCCCGGAGCCGCCCCGGCAGGGCATAGAGCGTCTCGGGCCGCACGTCGAGCCCGGAGACGAGTGGGGGGCGGTCGGAGGGAATCACGTTCTCGATGGACGTCTTGCCGCAGACGCCGCAGGCGGAGCCGATCACGGTTCCCCGCCGGAGCTTCTCGGCGCGGCCGGACGCCTGCGGGGAGAGGGTCGCAACGAGGACGTTGGCCGCGAGCTCCGGGTCGATGCGCGGGTCCGACGGCCGGGACAGGTCGAGAAGGTCGTCGCGGCTCGCGAGGACTCCCTCGGCAAAGAGGAGCCCGGCCGCGAGCGCCTCGTCCTGGCCGGGAGTGCGCATCGTGATTGCGAACGTCCTCACTTCACCGGCCTCGGCGTCACGGAGGCGGATCTCGAGCGGCTCCTCGACGGCGAGCGCGTCCTCCCGCTCCGTCTGCCCCGCGCCCTCGACCGCGCGCACCCGGACCGGCTGGATCGAGTCCATGGCGCGATCGTACGGGATCCGGGGGATCCTGTGAGGGTCAGTCCGCGGGGAGTCCGGCGGCCGGGTCCCTCCCCTCGCGGGGCAGGGTCAGCGCCAGGGCGGCGCCGAGGAGGGGCACGAAGACGACGGAAGCGACCGCCGCCCGCACCCCGCGCAAATCGGCGATCCGGCCCAGAACCGGCGCGGCGAGCCCGCCCAGGGTGACGGCCAGCCCGATCGTCAGGCCGGAGGCCGTGCCGACGCGGCCGGGCAGGTACTCCTGTGCCAGCACCGTCATGACGGAGAAGGGCGAGTACAGGACGAGTCCGATCGGGACCATCAGGGCGAGCGCAAGGGTCGGCGAACGGGCGGCCAGGAAGGCCAGGAGGAGCGGAAAGAGAAGGATCATCGACGAGAGGACCACGATCCGGCGGCCGAACCGGTCCGCGAGCCAGCCTCCCGCGAGCGTCCCCGCGACGCCGGAGCAGAGCATCAGGGTCAGGGCCGCTCCGCCGGCCGCCTTGGACGCCGAGAACTCCCGGATCCAGTAGAGCGGAATGAAGGTGTTGAGCGCGTAGAACACGATGGCGCGGCAGAGAACCGGGCCGGACAGCTTCGCGAACGCCCCCCACCGGTCGGATGCCCTCGGCGCTCCCTCCTCACGCGGCCGATTCGCGACGGCGTGACGGAGCGCACCGGCGCGCACGAGGACGAGAGCCATCGCCAGCGCGGGGAGCACCATGACGGGCGTTCCGCGCAGTCCGAGAGCGATCCCGATCGGCGTGGCGATCGCCGGGCCGATCGCAAACCCGAGGTTGCCGCCCGTCGCGAAGAAGCTCATGGCCGTGGCCCGCTTCGCACCCGACTGGTAGTACACCTGCCGGGCGGCTTCGGGGTGAAAGGCGGCGACGCCGATCCCCGTGACTCCCGCGCAAGCGAGCACGAGGAAATAGGTCGGCGCGAGCCCCGCGGCCGCGACACCCGCGCCGGCGAGGAAGAGTCCCGCGGGCACGAGCCAGGGTGTGCTCTTGCGGTCGGCGAGCGCTCCGAAGAGCGGCTGCAGGACGGAAGAGGAGACGTTGGAGCCGAAGACGAGGCCGGCCGCGGCGGCGATCGTGAAGCCCCGCTCGGAAATGAAAAAGGGGATCAGCGCGGGGATGACACCCTGGTTGACGTCGTCGAAGAGGTGCGCGGCTGCGAGGAGCGCGATCGCGCGTTTCTTCATGGGCAGGTCGCGAGCGGACGTTAGGGTACGCGAGCTAAGGGATGAGCAGCAACTTTCCCGTCGTCTTGCGGGCCTCGAGAAGGCGGTGCGCCTGCGCCGCCTCCGCCAGCGGGAACTCGCGGAAGACCTTCACGTCGAGGTCCCCCCGGCCGATCGCGCCGAGAACCTCGTTCGACCGCTCGACGAGCTCTTCGCGCCGGGCGACGTAGTGGAAGAGGGTCGGGCGGGTCAGGTACAGGGATCCCTTCTGGTTCAGGATCTGCGGGTCGAGCGGTTCCACCTTGCCGCTCGACTGTCCGAACAGCGCGAGGGTGCCGCGGAGAGCGAGCGAGTCGAGGCTTCCCGCGAAGGTGTCCTTTCCGACCGAGTCGTACACGACCTGGACCCCCCGGCCGCCCGTCATCCTCTTCACTTCGTCGGCAAAGCTCTGCTTGCGGTACTCGATGACCTCGTGCGCGCCCGCCCGCCGGGCCAGCTCCGCCTTCTCGGGACTCCCCGCGGTGCCGATCACCCTCGCGCCGATCCGCCGGGCCATCTGACAGAGGAGCAGCCCCACTCCGCCGGCCGCGGCATGGACGAGGCAGGCGTCTCCCTCGCGGAGGGGATACGTGGACCGGGTCAGGTACTGGGCCGTCATCCCCTGGAGGAGGGCCGCCCCGGCCTGCCGGGTCGTGACCCCGTCCGGGACCGCGACCAGCCGGTCCACCCGGGCGATCGCGTATTCCGCGTAGGACCCCGAGAAGTTGACCGAGGCGACGCGGTCGCCCGGCCGGACGCCGACGCCGACGCTCTCCGTGCCCGGTCCGACCGCCTCGACCGTCCCGGCGCCTTCCGCGCCGAGCGTCATCGGATAGGGCGCCTTGTACTGGCCGGTGCGGAAGTACACGTCGATGAAGTTCACGCCGGCGGCTTCGATTCGGACGAGGGCTTCGCCCTCCCTCGGCTCCGGCGTCAAGACGTCTTCGAACCGCAGGACCTCCGGTCCGCCGGCCTCCATCGCTCGGATCGCCTTCATGATTCCTCCACCAAGACGAATTAGATCTCATCTGGACGCCGCGATTCGTTTGGGTGTAGGTGGAGGGGGAGCAAAGCTCGGCCGGAGGTGTTGCCGATGGTGGATCTGATCAACCCGATCGTGCGGAGATGGATCGAGGACGGGAAATCGGATCCGGAGGGCTTCTGGAGCCGCGCGGCCGCCGAGCTTCCCTGGTTCCGGCGGTGGGACCGCGCCTTCGTGTGGGAGCCCCCCACCTTCCGCTGGTTCGACGGGGGGATGACCAACCTGTGCTGGAACGCTCTCGACCACCACGTCGAATGCGGCCGGGGCGCCCAGGCGGCGCTCATCGCCTTGAACGAGCGGGGGGAGCGCCGGACCTTCACGTACTCGGAGCTCCTGAGCGAAGTCCGGAACGCGGCGGCCGCCCTGCGCGGGATCGGCGTCGGCCGGGGGGACCGCATCACGATCTACATGCCCACGATGGCCGAGGCGGTGATCCTGATGCTCGCCGCGGTGCGCATCGGGGCAATCCACATGGTCGTCTTCGCCGGCTTCGGCGAGCGAGCGCTCGGGGACCGCATCCGGGCGAGCGGGTCGATTGCGGTCTTCACGGCGAACGTCACCTACCGGAAGGGCAAGGACGTCCGGCTGAAGGAGATCGTCGACGCTTCCCTGGAGCTCGAGGGGGAGCCGCATGCCGTCCGCCGCGTGGTGGTGCTGGACCGGACGCCCGCCGCCGCGCCGATGCGCGCGGGACGCGACCTCTCGTGGCAGGAATTCCTTTCGCGCGGTGAGGGGCGAAGCGGCGCCGGCGATCATGAGGAGATGGAATCCAACGAGCCGGCGTTCATTCTGGCCACGTCGGGCACGACGGCGAAGCCCAAGCTCGCCGTCCACACGCAGGGCGGGTATCAGGTCCACGTCTCGGCCATGGGGAAGTGGTGCCTTGGCATGCGGGCGGGCGAGATCTGGTGGTCGACGTCGGACATCGGCTGGATCGTCGGGCACAGCTACATCGTCTACGCGCCTCTGCTCGCCGGCTGCACGACGCTCGCCTATGAAGGTTCGATCGACCACCCCGCGCCGGATGCCCTGTGGAAGATCGTCGAGGAATTCGGCGTCACGGGCATCTTCACGTCGCCGACCGCCGTGAGGCTGCTGATGCGGTACGGGGACTCGGCCGCGGCGGGCGCCGATCTCTCGACACTCGAGCGGGTCTTCTGCGCCGGCGAGGTTTTGAACGCGCCGGCCTGGGACTGGCTCCAGAACCGAGTGCTGCGAGGGCGCGTGCCCGTGATCGACCACATGTGGCAGACGGAGACGTCCGGCCCGGTCTTCGGAAATCCGTACGGGATCTCCCTGCTGCCGATCAAGCCGGGGTCGTCGACCGTCCCTCTGCCTGGCATCGACAGCGCGGTGATCGGACCGGACGGCGAACCGTGCGCCGCCGGAGAGAAGGGGATCATGGTGATCAAGCGGCCCTTCCCGGGGCTGACCGCCAGCCTCTGGGGCGAGCCCGAACGCTACGGCCGCGACTACTGGGAAAAGATCCCGGGCGTCTATTACACGGGCGACTCGGCGCATGTGGACGAGGACGGTTACGTGTGGTTCGCGGGCCGCGCGGACGAGATCATCAAGATCGCGGCGCACCGCGTCGGAACGATCGAGGTGGAGACCGCGTGCCTTCAGCATCCGTCCGTCGCGGAAGCGGGCGTGACCGGAAGACCGGACGAGCTTCGCGGGGAAGTCATTTCCGCGTTCGTCGTGTTGAAGCAGGGCATCCCGGGCTCCGCGGCGCTTCGCCAGGAGATCTTGAAGACCATCCGACGGGAGCTCGGCGCCGTCGCCGTCATCGGAGAGCTGAATTTCGTTCACATGCTCCCGAAAACCCGCAGTGGGAAGATCATGCGGCGGGTGCTGAAGGCGGTCACGCTCGGCCGCGACCCCGGCGACATCACGACCATCGAAGACGAAGGGTCCGTCGAGGAGGCGCGCGAAGCGTGGCTCGATATGCGGGAGTCGTTGAAGTGAGGTCAGGGGAGAGAGGAAAGAGGAGAGAGGAAAGAGGAGAGAGGAGAGAGGAAACTCAATGCTTCACCCTGTCACCTCCCACCTCCCACCTCCCACCTCTCACCTCTCACCTCTCACCTCTCACCTCTCACCTCTCACCTCTCACCTCTCACCTCTCACCTACCCTGCGCCACAGGAGCGCACGCTCGATGGCGACGCCTCGCGTCACGAAGATCGGGGGTCGCAGGGTCAGCTGATCGCCCGAAAACGAGAAAAAGCGTTTGAGATCCCGTCCCACCCGGTTCGGAATCAGGGCGACCTCGACGTGGTGCAGCACGTATCTCTCCGGCTCGTTGACGGTGAACCGGCCGGCGTACGCGCCGTACCCCGACGCAGACGCCGCCCGCTCGGCGTCGGCCGGCTCGTTCTCAAACGCCCAGTCGGGCCGCTCCTCGCGCATGAACTGGACGGAGACGTGGCCGGACGCCGTGTAGATCAGCCGGCCGGCGGGGCGGGGTCCGAAATCGGGATGGTCGACGATCTTTCCGTCCGGAAGCTTGTCGTGAATCGAGACGAGGCTCCAGATCCCGATCAACCGAGTCCGCCCCGAATCGCCATGGTCCGGGGGTGGGGAAGTCATATAGTCCACCAAAACATCATCGCAAGAACATCGTTCGCACGATACCGCCCAGACGACCAAGGAGGCGCTCGATGAAGAGAACCGGATTCTATTCGGCCCTCGCTCTTTGCTTTTTCCTCGCCCTGCCGGCTCCCGCGCCGGCCGCCGACGACACGATCGTCTTCGGCGCCGCAATCTCGATCACCGGAAAGACGGCGAAGGAAGGCGAGTACACGCGTGACGGGTACCAGTTCGCCATCGACCGGCTGAACGAGCTCGGCGGAGTCAAGGTCGGCGGCAAGTCGTACAAAGTCGCCCTCAAGTACTACGACGATGAAACGAAGCCCGAGCGCACCGCACAGCTGATCGAAAAGCTCATCAACGAGGACAAGGTCAACCTGATCCTGGGCCCGTACGGATCGTCGCCCACCGGAACCGCCGCACCGATCTGCGAGCGCTACAAGATTCCCATGGTCGAGGCCAACGGCTCGGCCGAGAGCATCTTTGCCAAAGGCTACAAGTATTCGTTCATGATCCTGTCTCCGGCCAAGCTGTACCTTCGCGGCATCATCGACGCCGTCCGCGCGAAGGATCCGGGCGCGAAAACGGTGGCGATCCTCGGCGAGAACGAGTCCTTCTCGAAGGAAGTGGCGCAGGGCGCCGCCGACTACGCGAAGGAGAAGGGAATGGAGGTCGTTTACCACGAGCTCTACCCGAGCAACGCGCAGGACGTGTCCGCTCTCCTGACCGCGATCAAGGGAAAGAACCCCGCCATCCTCCTCGGCTCCGGTCACCTGCAGGACTCGCTTCTCATCGTCAAGCAGTCGAAGGACCTCGGGGTTTCTCCGAAGGCGATGGGCTTTTCCGTCGGGCCGTCCTCGCCGGAGTTCCGCGAGAACCTGAAGGGGAGCGCGGACTACGTCTTCGGGGCCACGCAGTGGACCGAGGCGCTGCGCTACACCGGCGACGACCCCTGGAAGACACCGAAGGCTTTCGGCGACGCCTTCCGCGCGAAGCACCCGAACTACAAGTCGATTCCCTACCAGGTCGCGGAATCGGCGGTGGCGGTGATCGCCTACCAGAAAGCGCTCGAGAAAGCGGGAAGCATCGATCCGACGAAGGTGCGTGACGCCCTCGCCGGGATCGACCTGTCGACCTACTACGGCAAGGTCAAGTTCGACGCGCGCGGAGTCAACATCTACAAGCCGATGGCGGTCGAGCAGTATCAGCCCGACGGCAACAAGTACACCGTATGGCCTGCGGAGGTCGCGGAGAAGCCGGCGCTCTACCCGATGCCGGCATGGGACAAGCGCTAATGAAAGGAGAGGGGGGAGAGGTGAGAGGTGGGAGGGACGAAAGTCTCATGGCCACCGGCCCTTCTTTCCCCTCACCCCTAACCTCTCACCTCATCTGATGTCCTCCGCCGAGCTGTCGCAGATCGCGATCAACGCGATTCTGCTGTCCGGAATCCTGGCGCTCGTGGCGCTCGGCTTCTCGCTCGTTTGGGGCATCATGAACATCGTCAACCTCTCCCACGGCGCGTTCATCGTCGTGGGCGCCTACCTCACCTTCTGGCTCCATGCCGCGTTCCACGTCGATCCCTTTCTCTCGATTCCGATCTCGATGGTCGTTCTGTTCGCGCTCGGCTACCTGATCCAGCGCGCGCTCATCAACCAGGTCATCCGGGCGCCGCTCCTCGCGACATTTCTCCTGACGTTCGGGCTCGAGATCCTGATCGTCAACCTCCTGAACTTCTTCTTCAAGGCCGATACGCGATCCGTCATGACGTCGTACAGCGGCGCCGGCTTCGTGCTCGGACCGGTACGCGTGCCCTACATACGCCTGGGCGCCCTCGTCGTCTCGCTGGCCCTCGTTCTGGCGCTCGGGGCGTTCCTGAATCGCAGCCGTCTGGGCCGCGCCATCCAGGCCACGGGGATGGATATCGACGCCGCACGGCTGACGGGCGTCCAGGTGCGGACGATCTACGCCCTGACCTACGGAATCGGCGCGGCCCTCGCGGGAGCGGCGGGATCCCTCCTTTCGACGCTCGTGTCGTTCGATCCGAACCTGGGAGGTACGTACACGGAGCGGGCGTTCGTCATCTGCGTCCTCGGCGGGCTCGGCAACGTCGTCAACGTCATCATCGGTGCCGTCGTGTATTCGGTCGTCGAGGTGTTCGTCGGCTCCCGGCTGCCGGCTCTGTCGCAGGCGATCACCTTCGGCATTCTCGTGCTCGTGCTCGTCATCCGGCCCACCGGCATCGCGGGCAAGTCCGTCTGACCGTTACATCCATGCCGAAAACCGCGCGGATCGTCCTCTACGCCGCCGCCCTCGCGGGACTCATTTTTCTGCCCCGCTTCGTCAGCTCGTACAAGCTCCTGACCTACACGACGGTCCTGTCGCTCACGCTCATGGCGCAGGGGTGGAATTTCATCGGCGGCTACACGGGGTACGCGGCCTTCGGCAACGTCGCCTTCTTCGGGATCGGCGCGTACACCACCGGCCTCCTGATGCTGAAATGGAACGTTCCCTTTTTTGCGGCCCTCGCGGCCGGCGCGCTCCTCTCGGCGCTCGTCGCCGCGGGTGTTGGCGCGGCGGTCCTGCGGCTCAAGGGACATTACTTCGCGATCGCGACCCTCGGCGTCGCCGAGGCGCTTCGCGAGATCGCCTCGAGCTGGGACAGCGTGACCGAGGGCGCGACGGGGATCGACCTGCCCGTCCGCAGCGACAGCTCGTTCTTCTATTACGTCGCACTCGGCCTCGTCGTGCTGGGCCTCGTCGTCACCGCGCTCCTCGAGCGTTCGAAGCTCGGATACGGATGGGTCGCCATCCGCGAGGACCAGGACGCGGCGCGCATGCTCGGCATTAACACGACGCTTTTCAAGGTCGTCGCCTTCGCGCTCTCCGCCGTCTTCGCCTCCTTCGCGGGTGGGATCGTCGCCTACCAGAACATCCACGTCGCCCCGAACGACTTCTTCAAGATCGAGTACACGCTTCAGATGATCATCGCGTGCGTGATCGGAGGAGTCGGGACCGTCTGGGGGCCCCTTCTCGGCGCGGCCGTGTATCAGCTCCTCTCCACGTACGTCTGGGCCCATTTCCTGGAGCTCCATCCCACGGTTCTCGGCGCGATCATCATTTTCTTCGTCGTGTTCCTGCCCCGCGGGCTCATGAACCTGTTCCGAAGGATCGCGGCGCCCAGACCCCCCGCTACCGCGGGAGCGCCGCGCGGGCGGTTCCTGCGGGACCTTCTGCTCGCGAACGTGCGAGCGAGCCGGCTCGAGTAGGGGAGTCGAGCCGCCCATGACTTCCGTCGCTCTCGCTTCCGGCGCACAGACGATCGCACCCGGCGAGGCGCTTCTCGAGACCCGCGCGCTCTCGAAGCGGTTCGGCGGACTGGCGGCCCTGCAGGGAATCGACCTGACGATCCGAAAGGGCGAGATCCTCGGCGTGCTGGGCCCGAACGGGGCGGGGAAGACGACCTTCGTGAACTGCATCAGCGGGCTCGACAAGCCGACCTCGGGGTCCGTCATTTTCCGAGGGCAGGACATCACGCCGCTGCCGAGCTACAAGATCGGGCGCCTCGGAATCGCCCGGACGTTCCAGGTCGTCAAGCCGCTCAAGCAGCTGACCGTCCTCGAGAACGTCGCCATCGGCGCGATGTTCGGAGCGGGGGGACGCGGGCGAACGGCCGCGCAGGCGCGCCAGCGAGCGAAGGAGGTCCTCGAGCGCGTCGGGCTCATCCGGCGCGCGGCGGACAGCGCGAGCGATCTGACGATCCCCGACCTCAAACGGCTCGAGCTCGCGAAGGCGCTCGCCATGGACCCCGAGCTGCTCTTTCTCGACGAGGTCATGGCGGGCCTCAATCCGACCGAGGTCGAGTCGGCGATGGAGCTCATCCGCGGTATCAACCGGGACGGGGTGACCCTCTTCGTCATCGAGCATGTCATGAAGGCGATCATGGGGATCTCCGATCGCGTCGTGGTGTTCCACTTTGGGAAGAAGATCGCGGAAGGCGAGCCGCGGGCGGTCGTCGAAATGCCCGAAGTGATCGAGGCTTATCTCGGGGAGCGGTTCGCCCGGCGCGCGAAGGCGGTCGGCGAGCGCGGGCGAGAGAGCGGCGAGTTCCTCCTGCCGCCTTCGGCTCCCGTTACGGCTCCCGCCACGGCTCCTGCGGCGGTCCCCTCCGAAGAGAAAAACAAGCCGCTGCTGGAGGTCGAGAACCTCGTCTCCGGCTACGGAGATGTTCAGATTCTCTGGGGCGTGTCCCTGGAGGTCCGCGAGGCCGAGGTGGTGGCTTTGATCGGCGCGAACGGGGCGGGCAAGACGACGCTCTTGAACACGGTCTCCCAGCTGATCCATCCGAGAGCGGGGTCCATCCGCTTCGCGGGAGTGGATATCACCCGCGCGCAGCCCGACGACGTCGTCCGCGCGGGCATCATCCAGGTCCCGCAGGGCCGCCGCCTCTTCCCCGGCCTGTCGATCCGCGAGAACCTTCTCCAGGGAACCTACCAGCGACGCGACGCGCAGAAGATCGCCGAGGACCTCGACTGGGTCTACGGCCTCCTGCCGCGCCTCAAGGAGCGGGCGAACCAGCTCACGGGGCGCCTTTCCGGAGGGGAGCAGCAGATGTGCGCGATCGGCCGCGGGCTCATGGGCCGGCCGAGGCTCCTGCTGATCGACGAGCTCTCGCTCGGGCTCGCGCCCGTCATCGTCGACAACCTCCTCGAGCTGATTTCGCGCATCAACCGGGAAGGTACAACGGTCCTCCTCGTCGAGCAGGACGTCCAGGTCGCGCTCGAGCACGCGCACCGGGGGTACGTCCTCGAAACGGGGCGGATCGTGCAGTCGAGCCCCGCGCGGGAGCTCCTCCGGGACCCCAGGATCCGCCAGGCGTACCTCGGCCTCTGAGCCGGGTGCGCGTGCTGCGTGATGCGTGATGCGTGATGGGTGACGAGAGGCGCCCGTCGCGCGGCACCGGAATCCACTCCGGACGCGCCGCCGCCGCCCTTTCGTTTGCCACTATCGCCGTCTACGCCGACATCTACATCACCCAGCCCATTCTTCCGCTCCTGTCGCACGAGTTCGGAGTGCGGCCCGCCACGGCGGGGCTCACCGTTTCCGCCGTCGTCCTCCTGATCGCCCTCGTCTCCATTCCGTACGGCTCGGTCAGCGACGCGGTCGGGCGAAAGCCCGTGATGGTCACGAGCATGTCTCTGCTCGCGATCCCGACGCTTCTCTGCGCGGTCGCTCCGTCCTTCCACGCGCTGCTCGCCTTTCGGGCGCTCCAGGGCGCCCTGATTCCCGGAGTCACGGCAATCGCCGTGGCGTACTTGGGAGACGTCGTCGCGCCGGAGGAGCTGGGGCCGCGCGTCGGCGGATGGATCGCCGCGTCCGTGGCGGGCGGGTTGACGGGGCGGGTGGTGAGCGGGCTCCTCGCCGGCTGGCTCAGCTGGCGGGCGCCCTTCGTTCTTTTCGGGCTGATCACGGTCGCTGCCGCCGTGCTGCTCGCGCGCGAGCTTCCGCGGTCGGGCGCGCGCGCGCGGTTGAAGATCGAGCCGCGTGATCTCCTCCAGCACTTCTCGAACAGGCGCCTCGTCGGCGCGTTCTTGATCGGCGGAGCGGTCTTCTTCTGCTTCATCGGCGTCTTCACGTACCTTCCGTACTATCTGACCGCCGATCCGTTCCATCTCTCGACGGCGTTCGTCTCGAGCATCTACCTCGTCTACATCGCGGGGATTTTCACGTCGATCGTCTCCGGCCGTCTGTCGTCGAAGTTCGGCGGCCGCCTCGTGATGGCGGTGGGGCTCGTGATCGCGGCCGCGGGAGTCGCCGGGACCCTCGTTCTGAGCGTTCCCGTGATCATCCTGAGCCTCGTCGTGCTCTGCGTCGGCATGTTCGCCGTCCAGTCGACGGCGCCGGCCTTCGTCAACGCGAACGCCGGCCGCGCGAAGGGGGCCGCCGGAGCGCTCTACGTCTCCGTCTATTACGTGGGGGCGACGTTCGGGTCCGTTCTCCCGGGATATGCCTGGCAGGCCTGGGGCTGGCACGGCGTCGCGGCCTCGTGCGTCGCCGCTCTCCTGATCGGCCTGGCGTCCGACGCGTTTCTCTGCGTTTGATCCTGTCCCGGGATTAGTATTCGGGCAATTCCACGAGGAGGGGCAATGAATCGAATGAGCCTTCGAGCCATCACCGGGTGCCTTCTCGCCGCCGCGTCTTTCGCGTCGGCTCAGGAGATCAAGATCGGGGCCGTGCTGCCCGTCACCGGCAAGGAATCCAAAATCGGCGGCGCGTACAAGCAGGCGACCGAGCTCGCCGTCAAAGAAGTCAACGACGCCGGCGGGCTCGACGTGGGCGGGCAGAAGAGGAAGATCAACCTGATCCTGCTCGACGACACTTCGGACGGCGCCAAGAGCGCTCAGCTCGTCGAGCAGCTCTGCGCCCAGGAAAAGGTGGACGCGGTGATCGGCGGGTACGGCTCCCAGCTCGTCCAGGCGCAGAGCGTGGTCCCCGAACGATACGGAATCCCGTACATCTCCGGGGGCGCCGGCGCCCGCGGGATCTACGGCCGCAGCAAGTGGGTGTTCGGAACGCTCTCGCCCGTGGACGTCCTTTCCCAGACACAGATGGATTTCTTGAGCTCGCTCGTCGCGGCCGGCAAGCTCAAGAAGCCCCTGAAGATCGCCCTGATCACGGAGAACACCGAGCACGGCAAGGACTACGCGCAGGGGGTGCACGACTACTTGAAGGCGCACCCGGGCACCTTCTCGATCGCGGTCGAGGAGAGCTTCGAGCTCTACGCTCCCGACTTCAAACCGCTCTTGACCCGGGTTCAGAACGCGAAGGCGGACCTCTTCATGGCCGACGCGCACCTCGAGGACTTCATCTCGATGCAGCGGACGTACACGCAGATGGGCCTGACGCATCAGATGCTGACGTACGGAGCGCGAGGAGCGGACTCCGCCGGGCGTAAGGCGCTCGGTCCGGCGACCGACTACATCTTCGCGAGCGGCTGGTGGTCGGACCTGCTTCCCTATCCGCAGGTGAAGGCTTTCAATGCGAAATGGAAGACGGCGACGGGCGCGGACCCTCAGTGGTACCACGCGCTCGCGTACGAGACGGTGCGAGCGCTCACGTCGGCGATCCGCAAGGCCGGCAGCGTGAAGCCGGATGCGCTTCGGGCCGCCATCGCTTCGCTCGAGCTCAAAGACTCCATCCTGCCCGGAGGGGTGCTGAAGTTCACGTCGACGGGTCAGGCGGTCCTGCCGTTCGTCGTCACGCAGAACAAGCCTGGCGACAAGGTGGATCTCGTCTGGCCTCGGGAGGCGAAGACAGGCGATCCGGTCGCGCCGGTCCCCCACTGAGCCGCGGCGCTCGGTGAGCACGGTCCTTCCCGTCCTCGTCAACTCACTCCTGGCGGCGGGCCTGTACGCGACGATGGCGTACGGGCTCGCCATGATCTACGGGGTCATGCGGATCATCAACCTCGCGCACGCGGGCGTGATGATGCTCGGAGCCTACGTCACGTTCACGCTCCACTCCCGGTTCCACATCGATCCGTTCCTGTCGCTCCTGGTCGTCGTGCCTCTCTTCTTTTCCCTGGGGGTCCTGATCTATCGCGGGATCGTACGCCGGCTTCCGCGCTCGGCGTCGGGCCCCTCGATGGAGTCCCTTCTCCTGCTCTTCGGTCTGTGGCTCGTCCTGCAGAATCTGGCCTACGCGATCTGGACGGGCGATACGCAGTCGATCCTGACTCCCTACACGATGAAATCGGCGGCGATCCTTGGCGTTCGCGTTGGACTCCCGCTCGTCTATGTCTTCGCGGCGAGCGCGGCGTCTCTCCTCTTCCTGAACCTCTTCCTGCGCCGAACCTTCACGGGCAGGGCTATCCGCGCCGTCACGCAGAACCGGGACGCGGCCTGGATCTCGGGAATCGACGCCGAGCGGATCTCGGCGATCGCTTTCGGGATCGGAACGGCCTTTGCGGGGGCCGCCGGCACGATGCTGTCCACGCTCTACGCTTTCACGCCCGACTTCGGCCGCAGCTTTCTCCTGAAGGCCTTCTGCATCATCGTCCTCGGAGGGATGGAGAGCTTCACAGGTGTCGCGGCCGGGGCGCTCGTGCTGGCTCTGCTCGAAAACGCCGTCAGCGCGTGGACCCCCATCCCGACGACGTTCCAGGACGCGATCAGCTTCACGCTTCTCGTGATGGCGCTCGTGCTCTTCCCGAAGGGTCTGCCCGGCCTCTTCGCGGGCCTTTCCCACAAGGTGACGGCCCGGTGACCCTGCGCGTGCGGTCGCCTCGCGCGGCGCTCGCCGCCGGACTCGCACTCCTGATCCTGCTCGCCGCTCCGAAGATCTTTCCGCGGGGAACGGTCAACGATCTCTGGAGCGTGTGCTTCGCCATCGTCCTGGCGGCCTCATGGAACATCCTCGGCGGCTTCGCGGGTCAGGTCTCGATCGGATACTCGGCCTTCCTCGGCATCGGCGCCTATACGACCGCGCTGCTCTCACTGAAAGGAATCAGCCCCTGGCTGACTCTGCCGCTCGGCGCGTTTCTCGGAGCCCTGTTTTCCGTCCTCATCGGGCTGCCGACCTTCCGCCTGCGGGGTCCGTACTTCACGATCGCGACGATCGGAGTGTCCGAGGCGGTCCGCGTGCTCGCCTCGGGCGTGTCGTTCACCGGCGGGTCGAGCGGGCTGCGCATGCCGGCGGATTCGTATGACTTCGGGAGCAACTACGTGGCGATCGTCGTCCTCGCCGCCGCGGCCGTCGCCGTCTCCTGGGCGATCCGCGGGAGCTCCCTCGGCCGGGCGCTCGCGGCGGTGCGCCAGGACATCGATGCCGCGGAGGCCCTCGGAGTGGACTCCACACGCGTCAAGCTCCAGGCCCACGCGATTTCAGCCGCGATGGTCGCCATCGCAGGCGGTCTGTTCGCGATGAACTTCCAGTACATCGCGCCGGGGTCGGTGTTCGACTTCCGGCTCTCGCTGTCGATCGTCTTGATGCCCATCGTCGGCGGCGTCGGGACGATCGCCGGCCCGATCCTGGGGGCGATCCTCTTCAGTTATCTGCAGATCAAGCTGCTGTCGAGCCCCGCGCTGCGGGACTCGTACCTATTTCTGTACGGCGGACTGCTCATGCTGATCATGCTCTTCGAGCCGAAGGGGCTCGTCGGGCTCTGGATGCGGCTCCGGAAGTCCGTCCGACGGGTGCCGGCCGCGGAGATTCCCGCGTGAGCGCGACACCCCGCCCGCCCGGCGCCATCCTCGCCGCGGAAAGAGTGTCGAAACGTTTCGGCGGCATCCAGGCGCTCTCCGGCGTGTCGTTCGAGGTGCAGGCGGGGGAGATCTTCGGGATCATCGGCCCGAACGGGGCCGGAAAGACCACGCTGTTCGCGTGCCTCGTCGGAGCGCTCCGTCCATCGTCGGGCGCCATCCGTTTTCTGGGGGAGCGCATCGACGGCCTCCCGCCGTACCGCGTGGTCGCCCGCGGCGTCGTACGGACCCACCAGATCGTGAGGCCTTTTCGCGAGATGACCGTCCGCGAGAACGTCGCGGTCGGTGCGGCGTTCGGCGCGGGGCAGCGACGCGCGTCCGAGGCCGAGGACGCCGTCTCCCGAATTCTGCAGCGGACTCGGCTCGCGCCGCGCGCGGATGTCCTCGCCGGAATCCTTACGATCGGCGAGCTCAAGCGGCTCGAGATCGCGCGGGCGTTGGCGGCCGAGCCCTCGGTGCTCTGCCTCGACGAGGTCATGGGAGGGCTGAACCCCTCCGAGATCCACGACATGATGGACTTCATCCGCTCCTTGAAGGCGCTCGGGACGACGATCCTGATCATCGAGCACCACGTCCATGCGGTCGTCGGACTGTCCGACCGGATCCTCGTCCTGAACTTCGGGGAGAAGATCGCGGAGGGCCCACCCGCCGCGGTCATGAACGACCCGGCGGTGGTGACGGCGTATCTCGGCGTCGAAGCCGCGCCTGCTTCGGGACCGACCGGGCCGGTGGCCTGAGAGATGCTCGAAATCGAGGCCATCGACGTCTTCTACGGCGACGTGCAGGCCGTTCGCGAGGTCTCCTTCCGTGTCGGCCCGGGCGAGATCGTCACGCTCGTCGGCGCGAACGGAGCCGGGAAGTCGACCGTGCTCAAGGCGATTTCCGGACTGCTCCACCCGCGCCGCGGCGCCGTCCGGTTCGAGGGAGCGGACGTCTCCGCCGAGCCCGCCTACCGCCTCGTCGGCCGGGGCCTCGTCCTCGTCCCGGAGGCGCGGCAGCTCTGGCCCTCGATGACCGTGCGGGAAAACCTGGAGATGGGAGCGTACTCGCGCGGCGCGCGCCCGCACCGCGCGTCGACCCTCCGCGAGGTGCTCGCCATGTTCCCGATCCTCGGGAAGCGCTCCGCGCAGAACGCCGGAACCCTTTCCGGCGGAGAACAGCAGATGTGCGCGATCGGCCGCGGGCTGATGGCGCGGCCGAGGCTCCTCCTCTTAGACGAGCCGGCGCTCGGCCTCGCCCCGTTGCTCGTCCGCGAAGTCTTCGCCGCGCTCGACGAAATCCGGCGCCGGGGCACGACGATCCTCCTGGTCGAGCAGAACGTCTCGCACGCTCTCGCGCTCGCCGACCGCGCCTACGTCCTCGAGTCGGGCCGCGTCACTCTGGAGGGGCCCTGCTCCGATCTCGCGCGCGACCCCCGCGTGCGCCGGGAGTTTCTCGGAGCGGCCTCGGTGTGACCTCGGCCAGCGTACGACGGCTCTTCTCGGCGCTCGCCGCGTTTCCCGAAAAAGAGGCACTCGTCTTTGCGGGCCGTTCCTGGTCCTTCGGGGACCTCGACACCGCGTCGCGCCGGTATGCGGGAGGTCTCTCCGCCCTCGGGATCGGGAGGGGCGACCGGGTCGCCGTCTTCGCCGAATCGAGCGTCGAGTCGATCGTGGCGCTGCTCGCGCACTACCGGCTGGGCGCGATCCACGTTCCGATCAACACACGCTACCGCGCCGATGAGGCGGGGCACATCCTCCGCGACTCGGGCGCGCGGGCGGTGCTCGTGGCCGCCGGGAGCGAGCAGGAGTCGGTCCTTCGCGACGTCGGAGCCGTGGATGGTCTGGATACGCGGGTCGTCATCGGCGGCGGATCCTCCGACCCGGGACAGGTCGATTTCTCCTCGGTCCTGGAGGGGGAGCCTCTCCGCGGAGATTCTGCTCCCGCGGACGAGGACATCGCCGTGATCGTCTACACGTCCGGTACCACGGGCCGGAGCAAGGGAGCGGCGCTTTCCTATCGAGCGCTCGTCGAGAACACGGGGGCGTTGACCGGGGCGTGGCGCTTCTCGGGCGAGGACCGTCTCGCCCTGTCTTTGCCCCTCTTCCACGTCCACGGGCTCTGCCTCGGCATCCACGGCGCGCTTCTTCACGGCATGACGCTGCTCCTGTCGGCTCGCTTCGACGCCTCTGAGCTCGTGCGGCTCTTCGCGCAGCAGGGTGCGACCGTTTTCATGGGCGTGCCGACGATGTACGTCCGTCTCCTGGAGCACCTTGTCCACCATCCCGAGGCGGGAGAGGCGCTCTCGCGCGCACGGCTCTTCACGTCCGGGAGCGCGCCCCTTCCCGCCGCCGACTTCGCCGCGTTCGAGAGGGCGACGGGCTACCGGATCCTGGAGCGCTACGGCATGACGGAGACGCTCTTCACGCTGTCGAACCCTTACGACGGGCAGCGCCGTTCCGGCACCGTGGGCTTTCCCGTGGGCGGCTGCGACGTCCGGATCGTGGACGACGCCGGGAGCGACGTGCGCGAGGACGAGACGGGCGAGATCCTCGTGCGCGGAAACGGCATGATGACCGCGTATTGGGGTCGCCCCGAGGAGACCCGCGCGGCGTTCCGCGACGGCTGGTTCGCGACGGGGGACGTGGCGGCGCGGGACGGGGACGGCTACGTCCGGATCCTCGGCCGCAAGTCCGTCGACGTCATCAAGAGCGGCGGCTTCAAGATCTCCGCCCGCGAGATCGAGGAGGTGCTGACTTCACACCCTCCTATCCTCGAGGCGGCTGTGGTCGGCGTGCCCGACCGTGTCTGGGGAGAGCGCATCGTGGCGGTGGTCGTTCTGCGAGACGAGCGGGAGCACGAGGAGGTCAAGGAGGGACTGCGCGCGCTCTGCGCCCGGTCGCTCGCGGACTACAAGCGCCCGAAGGAGATCAGGATCCTTCGCGAGCTGCCGCGAAACGCCATGGGAAAGGTCCAAAAGAACCGAATCGCGGAGCAGCTGGGGTCGGACTCCTGAACGGGCGTCCAGGAGGTCGACGGGTCCCGCTCGCGGCGAGCGGGGCGGTTTCCCGTTCAACCTCCACCGAGCTCTGATCATGAGCGGGACCCTTCGATTCCGTTCAGCTCCACGAATTGACTGTGGCGGAATAGGATTCCGTCCGGCGACATGATTTCTCCGCTGATCCCATGATCGTTTCCGCGGGTACGCGGCTTGGCCCGTACGAGATCCTGAGCCCACTCGGGGCCGGCGGGATGGGAGAGGTCTACCGGGCGTGGGACACGCGGCTTCAACGCGAGGTCGCGGTGAAGGTCTTGCCGGCCGAGCTGTCGTCTGACGCGGCTCGTTTGAAGCGCTTTGAAACGGAAGCGCGTCTGGCCTCCGCCTTGAATCATCCCAATATCGTGACCATCCACGAGGTCGGGCAGTGCGATTCCACCGCATTCATCGTCATGGAGCTGGTGGATGGAAAGACGTTGGGAGAGGTGCTCCGCGGGGGTCCGCTTCCTCTGCGCAAGCTCCTGTCGATTGCCTCTCAGGTGGCCGACGGGCTTGCCAAGGCTCACGCCTCCGGGATCGTCCACCGGGATTTGAAACCCGAGAACGTCATGGTCACCAGCGACGGCTTCGTCAAGATCCTCGATTTCGGATTGGCGAAGTTGACGCACCCGGAGTCGGAGAAAGGACAGACGAACGCCGCGACGATTCCTGGCGGCACCGAACCCGGCGTCGTCATGGGAACCGTGGGCTACATGTCGCCGGAGCAGGCGGTCGGGCAGCGGGTGGATTTCCGATCCGATCAGTTCTCCTTTGGCTCGATTCTGTACGAGATGGTGACCGGCAGACAGGCCTTCGACCGGGCGACCGGGCCGGAAATACTCGCGGCGATAATTCGAGACGAGCCGGAGCCGATCGCGACGGCTAATCCCAGGGTCCCCTTGCAGTTGCGCTGGATCGTCGAGCGGTGTCTGGGCAAAGAGTCGAAGGACCGCTATGCGGCGACGGAGGACCTCTCGCGAGACCTCGCGACCCTGCGCGAGCACGCCTCGGACCTCTCGGGCGAGGCCAGCGTCCCGCTCGAGGCTCCGCGGCGCCGGCCGAAATGGGGAGCGATCGGTCCGGCGGCCGCGTTGCTGGCAACGATGGCAGGAATCTACCTGCTCGGCCGACGCGTCGAGCGCTCCCACACTTCCCCCCCGCGCTTCCGGCAGTTGACATTTCGCGGCGCCGGCATCTCGACGGCACGCTTTGCGCCTGACGGTCAAACCGTCGTGTACGCCGCTCAGTGGGAGGGCAAGCCGTCCGAGCTCTTCACCGCGCGCATCGACAGTCCCGAGACGCGTTCCCTCGGCCTCGCGAGGGCGGAGATCCTCTCGATCTCCTCCTCCGGTCGGATGGCGGTTCTGCTCACGCCGCGCTTCGGCCTGCTTTTTCGCCCGCCGCACTTGGACCTTCTGGTGGACCTGAGCCGGCTTCGGGGAGTTCTGGCCGAGGCCCCGCTCGCCGGCGGCGCGCCTCGGGAGCTTCTCGAAGACGCGTACGCCGCGGACTGGAGTCCGGACGCCAAGTCCCTCGCCCTCGCGCGCTACGTCGATGGCAAGAACCGGCTCGAGTTTCCGGCCGGCAGGGTGCTCTACGAAAGCATCCCGTTTGCGTTGAACCACATCTCGATCTCGCCGTCGGGCGATCGGGTTGCTTTCGTGTCACGCCTCTCTCTTTACGTGACTGAGCCGGGCGGTGGGGCCCGCGATCTCCGTGAGCGACCCCTCGAGGCCGTGTGGAACCGCCCGACGAATGAGATCTGGTTCAACTCCGTCGCGGCCGGGACGACCGAGCTGTTCGCGGTCGTCCCGGGTCGCCCGAAGAGGCGCGTGACGACGCTCCCCGGGGACTTCGTTCTCCACGACATCTCCGCGGACGGTCGCGTGCTCCTCGGGCGCACTTCCGAGAGCTCGGAGATCTTCGGCGACTTTCCAGGCGACGCTCGTCGGAATCTCTCCCACCTGGACCGTTCCGTAGCCGTGGCCGTGGCTGACAGCGGCGACACCGTAGTCTTCAACGAGGTGGGCCAGGGCGACCGGAGCGGGGTGTATCTGCGGCGCACCGACGGTTCACCGCCAAAGCGACTGGCCGAACGTTTCGCGTGGGCGCTCTCGCCGGACGGGAAGTTCGTGCTCGCCAATGCACGGCCAGACCTTCGGATCTTTCTCATTCCCACCGGACCCGGACAGCAGAAACGCATCGAGACGCCCGGAGTGAAGCCCGGGGGGCGGATGGGGTTCTTCCCGGACAACCAGAGGATCTGGTTCATGGGAGAAGATCCGGTTCAGGGACGGCGGGCGTGGGTGCAGGATCTCATCGGGGGAAAGCCCCGCGCGCTCACACCCCCGGGCGTCGTGATGCCGGTGATGTCGGGCGACGGGCGTTTTGTCTGCGCTCGTGCGCCAAACGGCGCCTGGTATCTCTACTCAACGGAGTCGACGACGGAAGCCCACAAGGTGGTTGGCCTTCTTCCCGGCGAAGAGCCGACCCAGTGGACCGCCGACGGAAAGCTCCTCTACGTTCGCAGTCCGGATGAGCTGCTGCCGGGCGAATCCACCATCATCACCCGTGTCCACCGCCTTGATCCGCATACCGGGCACCGGGAGCTCTGGAAGGAAATGCCGCCGATCAATCCGTCGGGAGGCGGAGCGATCGGAGCGATCTTCTTCTCTGCCGACGGGAAGACCTGCGTCTACACGCACCACCGATACACGTCCGAGCTCTTCCTGGTCGAGGGGTTGAAGTGAAAGACCCGGGCGCTGCTGCGGCGCGGTGCGCGGCGCTCGCGCTCTTGCTCCTCGCGGGACTTTCGGGGATGGGGCCGGTCCTCGTGGCTCAGTCTCTTCCAACCGCTACGCTCGCGGGGAAGGTCGCTGCCGAGGACGGACCGGGCCTCCCCGGGATCCGGATCCGCCTCGAATCGAAGAGCCTCCAGGGATTCCGGGAGATCTCTTCGTCGCCGACCGGCGACTTCCTCGCCGCCCTTCTGCCGGCAGGCGAATACACCGTTACCTTCCAGGCGGAGGGAATGCAAACGGTGTCGCGTATCGTCACGCTCCGCGCTGCGAGCACGGTCCGGCTCGACCAGCGGATGCGGCCGGCCGCAGTCACCGAGTCGGTCGCCGTGGCTGCGGACGTCGCATCCGCACTCACGGCACCACCCATCGAGGCCAACTACAAGAAAGAGTCGATCGACCTGCTGCCGGGGGACCGAAGCTTTCGGTCGGTCGTGCTCCTCGCGCCGGGGGTCACGGAGAACGGCCCCCGTGGAAACGTGGGGAGCACGAGCAACCGCAAGGCTCTGATGATCTCGGGAGCGCTCTCTTATTCAAACCTCTTCCTGATCAACGGCGTCGTCGTCAATGAGAACCTGCGCGGGCAACCTTATGACCTCTTCATTGAGGATGCGATCGACCAGACGACGGTCACGACCGGCAACATCTCCGCCGAATACGGTCGCTTCACGGGAGGAGTGGTCAACGCGATCACCCGCTCTGGAGGCAACGACTTCAAAGGCTCCTTCCGGGTAACGTTGAACGACGACCGCTGGACGGCCAACAGCCCGTTCGACCGGGCCCTGGGTCTCGACAAACGCGTCGACCGCGTATCCGAAAGCTACGAGGAAACGCTCGGTGGGCCCGTCTGGAAGGACCGCATCTGGATATTTGCCGCCGGGCGCCAGGCCAATTTCGTCGACTCGCGCGAAACGCGGCTGATCCCGCGCCCCGGAGACGTCGATCCCGTCCCGACTGCCTACGTCCACTCGACCGACGAGCGACGCCTCGAAGGCAAGCTGACGGCTTCCCCGGTCTCAGGCTACACGCTCGTCGCTTCCTACATCGACGTGAAGCTCGACGAGAGGAATGCCACGCCGAACACGGACTTCCTCCTGGACACAGCGGGCCTCGTTTCCCGCGAGGCCCCCTATTCGCTCCTCGCCGTCAACGCGAGTGGCGTGGTGACCAGCCACCTCTTCCTGGAAGCGCAGTACTCGCGGCGGCGATTCTCCTCGAGGACAGCAGGCCCGATCGACTCCGATCCGATCCGGGGCACGGTCATCTTCGACGAGAGCCGGGGACCACTCGCTGGCTACAATTCGCCACAGGGGATAGTCAAGGAGCCCGAGTTGTTTGACAACGACTCCGACTCCGTGAAGGGCGTGTACTTCCTTCCGACCTCATCCGCCGGGACCCACGAGATCCACTCGGGCTACGAGCGCTTTTCCGAGTCGGCCCTGAGGAACTCCCATCGATCGCCAAGCGACTTCTGGATCCGAGGATCGACGGGGACCATGCGCGGAACGAGCATCTTTCCCTCTTTCCGCCCGGGACAGACGAGGATCGAGTGGTATCCGATTCTTCAACCCTCGCTCGGATCGGACCTGGTGACGGACTCGGGCTTCCTCGAGGACCGCTTCGGGCTCAACCGCCATTGGAGCTTCAATCTGGGCGTGCGGTACGACCGGAACCGGGATCGGGACAGTCGCGGCGAGCTCGTCTCCAGCACTGGAGCGTGGAGCCCGCGCCTTTCGTTCCGGTTCGACCCAAAGCAGGACGGGCGATGGGAGGTTCACGGCGCGTACGCCCGTTATGTGGACAAGCTCCACGACAACATCGCCAACGCGGCGTCTCCGGCGGGGACCGCGACCCTCGTCTGGCTCTACAGGGGCCCGTGCGTCAACTGCGACGCTCTCCTTCCAACGAGGGCTCTCATTCCCACGAATCAGGCTCTACGAATCCTGTTCGACTGGTTCAACGGCAACGGCGGCACGTCGAGCACACCGACGGTCGGGGCGATCGTGCCAGGTGTCTCGGCGCAAATCGCGCCGGGGCTGAAGCCTCAGAGCTCCCGCGAGTATTCAGCCGGCGCCGGCGCCGCGCTTGGCTCGAGCGGGTTTTTTCGCGCGGACTTTGTCTATCGCGACTACCGCGATCTCTACTCGAACCGAATCGATCTCTCGACGGGGCGGAGCCAGCCCGCATTCGGGAGCGTCCATGATTCGGCGGTCATCGGTAACAGCGACAAGGTCGAGCGTCGCTATACGGCAATCCAGACTCAGTTCTCCTGGCGCCTCGCCGAATCGGTTGAAGCGGCGGGCAGCTACACCTGGTCCCGCCTGACCGGCAACTTCCGCGGAGAGGGGCCGGCCGCCTCGGCGTTGCTGGCCAATATCGAGGAATACCCCGAGTACAAAGAGGAAAGCTGGAATTACCCGACGGGTTACCTCTCGGGGCGGGGACAGACGCAACCGGCCGTCGACCAGCGTCACCGGGCTAGGGTCTGGCTCGTCTATCATCTTCCGGCTCGCTGGGGCGATCTCGCCGCCGCGGTTCTCGAGTCGTACGACTCGGGTCTTCCCTACGAGGCGGTCGGATTTCTCGACCCGCGCCCATACGTGACGAACCCGGGGTACGTGGAGCCGCCGGGCACGGTCATGTACTTCTTCACGAAACCCGCTTCCTTCCGCACCGACGACATCACCCGGACCGATCTCGCGTTGACCTGCACGATCCGTCTTTTCCGAAATATCGAGCTGTTCGTGCGTCCCGAGGTTTTGAACCTCTTCAACGAGAAGGGAGTCGTTGCGGTGGACAGCACGGTTCTGACGGCGCTGAACTCGAACGGCCAGTTCCAGAGATTCAATCCGTTCACCGAAAAGCCGGTCCGGGGCGTCCACTATGAGCTCGGTCCGACATTCGGCAAGCCGACCAGCCCCGACGACTATCAGCTTCCTCGAACCTTCCGGGTCAGCGTCGGCGTGAGATTCTGACCGGCTGCCTCTCGCGATCTCTCGACCGCAACGGCCGTCGAGGCTGTCTGCTTGAAGATCCTGAAGATCATCGCGGCCGGTCCGATCGTCACCTGGTCCTTGTCGGCGAGCATCCTCGGGGCATCGATTCTCTCTCCGCGCAAAAAGGTCCCGTTCTTGCTGTCGAGATCCTCCAGCACCGCTCCCGTCGCGTCGATCACGATTCGCGCATGCCGGCGCGACACCAGCGCATCGTCGATCCAGATGACAGATTCTTCATCGCGTCCGAGCAGGTTCTCGCCGGGACTCATGGCGATTTCGCGATCGCCCCAGATGAGTCGGTAGATCAACTTCTGGCCTACAGGAGCGGTGGCGCCTCCTCGGATTTCCCGCGCGTTTCCGCTGAAGGCATAACCAAAGCCATGAACAGTTCGCACGAAGCGAGGTTCCCGAGCGCGATCCCCCGTCGCTGACCGGACCTCGACGAGGAGGCTCGCGAGCGTACCGTCCGAGACAAACGTTCCCGGCCAGAGATGCTGGTGAATCTCGCTCTTCGAGAGTGCCTTGGGACGGCTCTCCAGGAGCAGCTCCAGAAACTGAAACGCCTTTGGCGACAGGTGAACGGTCTCGCCGCGAACCGAGAGCTGTCGCGTATCGGAGTCGAGCACGCATTCCCCAAATCGGACACGCATCAGGCTCCCAAGAAAACCAAAGAAATTTCCAATGTCTCCCTAACGACTTTCCATTCGTCACGGCGACATCCTGATTATCAGGCAGGAGTCAAAACCATGAAGAGCGCCATGCACGGCCGCATCGTCCTTCTTTCGCTACTCGTCACCCCCCCGGCTCAGCGGCCTGTGCGGCCGAAGAGGCGGCTCCTGAAAAATCTCCGGTTCGTCAGCACCGCCTTACTCGCGGTGGGTCTGATGCTCGTCAACCGGACGACGAGCGCCCAGGTCGTTACGACTCTCGCGGGTTCGGGAGCGGGGGGCAGCGTGGATGCGAACGGGGGGGAGGCGTCCTTCTCAAACCCGCAAGGAGTCGCCGTCGGCGGCCCGGCGGGGAACGTCTACGTGGCGGACACGATCAGCCTGAAGATCCGGAAGATCACAACGGAGGGTGCTGTGACGACCGTGGCGGGGGACGGGTATGCAGGATACGACGACGGTGTCGGAGCGAGGGCGAGATTCTTCGGACCGCTTGGCGTAACGGCCGAGGCCTCGGGAAACCTCTGGGTAGCGGACCAGGACGACGGCTTCGACGGCCAATACATCAAGAAGATCACGCCCGGTGGCGTCGTCATCAACCTGATTCTTTATCCGAGCTTCGATCCCATCGCCGTGGCGGTGAGCTACTCCGGCAGCCTCTACGTGCTGGATCTTGACGGCACTCTCTGGAAGATCTCGACAGATCTCAAGTCGAGCCTGCTCCTGACGGTCCTCCCCGAGTTCCCGTTCGGTTCGTCCGTTGAATGGGGTTTGGCCGTCGACGGTGCTGGAGACGTTTACGTTTCAGGTCACAACAAGATCCAGAAAGTCTCGCCGGAAGGAACCGTGACCACTCTTGCGGGATCGGGGGATCCAGGCAGCGCAGACGGAGCGGGAGCGTTGGCTTCGTTCCGCGGTCCGGCAGGTCTCGCGGTCGACCTGTCGGGAAACGTTTATGTGGCCGATCGTGGCAACAACACAATCCGGAAGGTCACACCGTCGGGAATCGTAACGACTCTCGCCGGATCGGGGAGCCCGGGCAGCGCGGACGGGACAGGGACCGCCGCTTCATTCAATTCGCCAGCGGGCGTGGCGCTGGACGCTTCGGGAAACCTCTACGTGGCGGACAGCGCCAACAACAAGATTCGCAAGATCACGTTGCCGCGAAGCACGGAGCGGTGTGTTTCCGGCTCGACGACCCTGTGCCTGAGCGGCGGCCGCTTCAAGGTGACGACCGAGTGGGCGACAGCTGCGGGCCAGAGCGGCTCCGGACGGGCGGTCGCGCTTGCGGGAGGAAGCACTGGGTATTTCACCTTTTTCGACACGGGCAACGTGGAGGTGGCGGTCAAAGTCTTGAACGGTTGCAGCGCCAACGGCGGCTTCTGGATCTTCGCGGCGGGACTGACCAACATCGGTGTCGTCATGACCGTGACCGATGGTCAGACCGGGATCGTAGAGAGCTACACGAACTCGCAAGGCACGATGTTCCAGCCAATTCAGGACACAACCACGTTTGCGACCTGCGCCGGTGTGATGGCAGACGCTCGTCCGTCCGTCGGCTCCGCCCGTTCGCTGTTGCTCCCGCCGGGGGTCACGGAGTCGTTCGACGCCAACGCAACCAGGCCGTGTGTCGCGGATGCGACGACGCTCTGCCTGAACGGAGACCGCTACAAAGTGGAGACCCGCTGGGTCACACAAGACGGGAGAAGCGGCGCGGGTCAGGTCATCGCCCTGACCGGCGACACCGGCGGTTTCTGGTTCTTTTCCCCAGGAAACCTCGAGGTCGTGGCCAAGGTCTTGAACGGCTGCGGCGTCAACGCTCGGCACTGGGCGTTTGCCGCCGGGTTGACGGATGTCAACGTCATTCTGACGGTGACCGATACGCAAACCGGTTTCGTACGAGCCTACACGAATCCCCAGGGCTCGCCCTTCGAGCCGATTCAGGACACGAACGCGTTCACGACCTGTCCGTGAAGCGGCGGAGCGACGTCATTGCCAGAAAGGAGAACGACATGACGCAGTCAAAGCGGCTGGCTCTTGAAGCAGTCGCGGAGCCGCACTCACGCTTTTTTCACCGAGGCGAAAGTCTCCATGTGCGCCACCTCGTTGGCAGGCGGCTCATGAAAAACCTGAGGTTCGTCAGGATAGGCCTTCTTGCAGCGAGCCTGATGGTTGTCCACCGAACGGCGAGCGCCCAGATCGTCACGACCGTCGCCGGTTCCGGAGCGAGGGGCAGCGTGGATGGAGCCGGTGTGAGTGCGTCCTTCTCGGGTCCGTCCGGCCTGGCGGTCGACTCAGGGGGAAACCTCTATGTGGCCGATGAGGGCAATAACAAGATCCGGAAGGTCACCGCTTTCGGGGCCGTCACGACTCTGGCGGGCTCCGGGAATCTCGGGAGCACCGACGGGAAGGGGGCCGCCGCATCGTTTCGCTACCCGAGTAACGTGGCTGTGGACGCTTCCGGGAACGTATACGTGACAGAGGAATCGTTTTGGTCCTTCGGGGGAGGCTCGGACGCCGACATCCGGAGAATCACGCCAGACGGCGAGGTCACGACAGTGGGGCCGCGAAGACCCTATGTGATGTCCCAGGCGGGCGTGGCGGTCGACGCGTCGGGAAATCTCTACGTGGCCGACTCCGGCGACCCGGTCGATATCGGCCGCGGCCAGATCCTGAAAATCACGCCGGACGGTCTCGTCACGACCGTGGCGGCGGACGGAACTCTCCACCCCGTTTCGAACCCCCGCGGCGTGGCGGTCGACTGGCTCGGACACCTCTACGTCACGGATTCCGGGACGGGCTACCTCACGAAATTCATGCCCGACGGCTCGAGCACGATTCTGGCCAGCGGCCTGAACTATCCGGCGGGACTCACAGTGGACAGCTCTGGAAACGTCTATGTGGCGGAGCTCGGACGCCACCGGATTCTGAAGGTGGCGACAGACGGTGAGGTGACGACGGTGGCCGGGTCCGGGATCGCCGGAGACGCGGACGGAACAGGCACCGCGGCTTCCTTCAATTCGCCGACCGGTATAGCGCTCGGCCCAGCGGGAAACCTCTACGTCTCCGACAGCGGCAACGAGAAAATTCGCAAGATCACGTTTCCGGTAACCGCGGCGCATTGCGTTTCCGACTTCAAGACTCTGTGCCTGAGCGGCAACCGCTTCCAGGTGACGACTCGGTGGGCTACATCAGACGGTCGGAATGGCCTGGGACACGCTGTTGCGCTGCCGGGAGGAGAGACGGGCTATTTCACCTTCTTCGACCCCGGCAACGTGGAGGTCGCCGTCAAAGTCCTGAACGGCTGCAGCGCCACCGGCAGCTTCTGGATCCTAGCGGGCGGATTGACCGACGTCGGCATCATCATGACCGTGACCGATACTTATGCCGGGACCGTGCTTAGCTACACGAGCCCGCCGGGCAAACCGTTCCCGCCGATCCAGGACACCACCACTTTTGCGTCCTGTGCCGCCGGCGAAACTGCGGGGGCTGGACCCTACAGCGGCTCGGCTGGCTCGTTGCTTCCCCCGAAGGTCACGGAGTCCTTCGACGCGAACGCGGCCGGGTCCTGTGTCCCCAATGCGACCACACTTTGCCTGAGCGACTCCCGATACCAGGTCCGCGCGCGATGGATCACGAGCGACGGCGCAAGCGGTGCGGGTCAAGTGATCCCGCTGACCGGCGACACGGGCGGCTTCTGGTTTTTCTCACCGAGCAACCTCGAGTTGGTCGTCAAGGTCTTGAATGGCTGCGGCGTGAATTCGCGTTATTGGACGTTTGCCGGCGGGTTGACAGACGTCAACGTGATCCTGACGGTGACTGACACGCAGACCGGCACCGTCCAGACCTACACCAATCCCCAGGGCCAACCCTTCGAGCCGATCCAGGACACGAAATCCTTCGCGACCTGTCTATGAGGCGGCCAGGGATGCGACTCCCAGCAGAGGAGAACGGCATGACACGGGCACGGCGTCGAATTCCCGAAGGCTCATCGAGAATGCGCATGCGCTCTGATCGCCCGTCCGCGCGTTTGAGGAGAGGATTTCTCATCACGCTTCTGGCGCTCATCGCCCTGCTCTGCCCGAGCCTTGCCGGCGTCGCGTCCGCGGGCGTCCACGTCTGGACGACCTCCGGCCCGGAGGGGGGAGACGTCCGCGCGCTGGCGGTCAGTCCCGCAAACCCGGCCACGCTCTATGCGGGGGCGTACGGCGGCGGCGTCTTCAAGAGCACGAACGACGGAGGGAGTTGGAGCGCCACCGGCCTGGCCGATCCCTCTGTCCTCGCTCTGGTGATCGATCCTTCGGCCCCCGGCACCCTCTACGCCGGTACTCAAGGGCGCGGGGTCTTCAAGAGCGCCAATGGCGGGGAGAGCTGGAGCGTTGTGGGTCTGACCGACACTCTTGCCGTCTCGGCCCTGGCCATTGATCCTTCGGCGCCGGCCACGATCTACGCCGGGACTTCAGACGGTGTCTTCGAGAGCACCAACGGCGGAGGCAACTGGAGCGTCATCAACGCGGGCGTGATTGCCAGCTCTGTGTATGCCCTGGCCATTGATCCCTCGGCGCCGGCCACGCTTTACGCAGGCACGTCCAGAGGCGGCGTCTACAAGAGCAGCAATGGCGGGGCAAGCTGGACGGCCATCAACGCCGGTCTGTCCAGTGCCGATGTCCGAGTCCTGGCGATTGACCCTTCAACACCGGCCACGCTCTATGCCGGTACCGTTGGCGGCGCCTTCAAGAGCACCAACGGCGGAGGGAGCTGGACGGCCATCAACGCCGGCCTGGGCAACGGCTTTGTCCTGGCTTTGATCATCGATCCTTCGGCCCCGGCCACGCTCTACGCGGCGTCGTCTCCGGGCGTCTTCAAGAGCACCAATGCTGGAGGCAATTGGACCGCCGTCAACACCGGCCTGACCAACACCTATGTCAGTGCCCTGGCGATCGATCCTTTGGCACCGTCCACCCTTTACGCCGCCACATCCGTCGGCGGCGTCTTCAAGAGCACCAACCGCGGGGGAAGCTGGACGGCCACCAACACCGGCCTGACCAATGCCTATGTCAGTGCCCTGGCCATAGACCCTTCGGCGCCGGCCACTCTGTATGCCGGTACGGATCTCAATGGCGGCGTCTTCAGGAGCACCGACGGCGGAGGGAGCTGGACGGCCACGAGTGGACAGGGCCTGGACGACTATGTCACGACCCTCGCCGTTGACCCTTCGGCGCCGGGCACCCTGTACGCGGGCACCGGCTCATATGAAATCCCCGGCGTCTTCAAGAGCACCGACGGCGGGGCTCGCTGGACACAGAGCTTCGGCCGCTGGGTTTACGCCCTGGCGATTGATCCTTCGGCGCCGGCCACGCTCTACGCCGGCACGTTCGGCGGCGGCGTCGTCAAGAGCACCAACGCCGGGGGGAGCTGGAGCGCCGTCAATGCCGGCCTGCCCGGCACCGTCCTCGCTTCCGACGGGAGCGTCCTCGCACTCGCCATCGATCCTTCGAGGCCGGCTACGCTTTACGCCGGTACGTATGAGGGCGGCGCCTTCAAGAGCACCGACGGCGGGGGGAGCTGGACCGCCATCAACTCTGGTCTGACCACCACCCGTGTCCACTCTCTCGCCATCGATCCCTCGAAGTCGGCCACGCTCTACGCCGGCACAGTCGATCGCGGTGTCTTCAAGAGTACCAATGGCGGGGAGAGCTGGCTGCCCATTAACACCGGTCTGACCGACCCCAATGTCTTCGCCCTGGCGATTGATCCGAGGACTCCGGCCACTCTCTACGCCGGGACCTATGGCGCCGGGGTCTTCAGGAGCACGGACGCGGGCGGAAGCTGGACGCCTATCAACGCCGGCCTCCACAATCTGAGTGTCAACGCGCTGGCCATCGATCCGTCGACGTCCAGGCTGTACGCCGGAACGGCCGGCGGAGTCTACGAGGTTCACGACTACCTGGACATCGGGCCTTGTCTTCCCGACTCGACGACACTCTGTCTGAGCGGCGGCCGCTTCAAAGTGACGACGCAGTGGGCTACGGCGAATGGCCAAAGCGGCATCGGGCAGGCCGTCGCCCTGGCGGGAGGAGACACGGGTTATTTCACGTTCTTTGACCCCGGCAACGTGGAGGTGGCAGTCAAGGTCTTGAACGGCTGCAGCGCCAACGGCAGCTTCTGGATCTTCGCCGGCGGGTTGACCAATGTCGGCGTCGTGATGACCGTGACCGACAGTCAGGCCGGGACCGTGAAGAGCTATACGAATCCTCCTGGCACGCCTTTCCGGCCGATACAGGACACCACCACGTTTGCGAATTGCGCCGCCGGCGCCACGGCAGGCGCTCGACCTTACAGCGGAGCGGCCGGTGGCCCATCGCTCCCGGCGAACGACACGGACGTCAGCGCAACCGGGTCATGTGTCGCCAATGCGACGACACTCTGCTTGAGCAATTCCCGCTACAAAGTACAGACCCAGTGGTTCTCGCGGGACGGGAGGAATGGCCCGGGCCAGGTCATTCCTCTGACGGAAGACACCGGTGCCTTCTGGTTCTTCTCCTCGAGCGACCTCGAGGTTGTGGTCAAGGTGCTGAACGGCTGCGGCGTCAATGCGCGCAACTGGGTGTTCGCCGGCGGATTGACCAACGTCACCGTGATCCTGACGGTGACCGATACGCAGACCGGCACGATCCAGACCTACACCAATCCCCAGGGGATTCCCTTCGAGCCGATCCAGGACACGAACGCGTTCACCAGTTGTCCGTAACCGCTTCCCCCAGGGAGAGGTCGGGGTTCAGAAGTTCGTTCGGGGGGTTGCAACGAACTTGGCCGGGCTCAGCCGCGAAGCGGCGGCAGAAAGGTCTTGGCGCTCCGCCAAGTCTCCGGCCCACGTGGCGCTTGGCGAACGAGGCTACTCGCTCGTTCCTTTTAAGCGTTCGTAGTTTCCCTCGCCGTGATCTCATATCTGAAGTTGTCCGGGTCGAGGCTGTCCAGACGCCCGTCCGCGGTCTCGGCCTGCGGGTACATGAGGAAGGTGACCGGAGGTCCGCTCGATCCGGGCAGCGCCACGTCCTGCGCGAAGTTGAACGCCATCCAGTTCATTTCCCAGGACCCCAGCAGCCTGGCCCGCGCCTTCTTCACCATGTCGTCGTCGATCGGACGGTTTCCGGGGGGCTCCTCGAGCACCACTTTGCGCACGTCCGCGGGATCGACGGGCACCCAGCCGTGGCCGACGAGGTACACCTCCGCGCGGCAGTGCTGCGACTTCGTGATCTTTTCGGAGGAGGCGCCGAGGCTCTTGTATCCGAGCTCCGACTTCGCGACGCGAATGCCGTAAACATCCCGAGCTGGAATCCCGGAGGCGCGAGCGAGTCCCACGTAGAGGGCGTTCAAGTCGGCGCACTTTCCGCCCAGGTCCTTCGACTCCAGCATGAAGCGAATGTCACCGGCGCCGCATCCCTTCGTCTTGGGATTCCGGTACGTGTTGTCCACGATCCACTCGTAGATCGCGCGTGCCTTTTCGACGTCCGTCTTCGCTCCCCTGGTGGCCGCGTCGGCGGTCGCCTTCACGATGCCGCCCGACGGGACGTACTTCGTCGGCTGGAGGAAATGCTCGAGCTGGGAGCGGTCCGCCTTCGGAGCGCTCCCCGGCTTCGAGAGGTCGACGGCGACGTTCCTCGTCGAGACCCGGCTCGTCACGGTCAGCACGGGTTGAGCGCCCGCCGGATATTTCGCGGCGACGATTCCGAGCCGCTCCGCCTTCGGAGCGCCCTCGACCATCCTCGCTTCGCCGCTCTCGGCCCGGAAATCGTTGGCGAGTGTTTTCTGGTACGGAGTCTCGCCCAGGAGCGCGGCGGGAACCCAGATGAGGGTCGGCCCCGACGGCTTCAGGACTTCGACGCGGGTCGTCACCTCGAAGGTGCGCCAGTCGCCCGTTGGCACTCCCTCGGCGAAGAGGCGTTTCGATCCGGGAATCGCGAGGGTGGCGGACAGGGCGCCTGCGGTCTTGAGAAAGTCGCGTCGGTTCATGCCGGGAAGCTATACCCGAAGGGCTCCGAGGGGCAACCGCGGGGCAGATCCTTCGCGGTCACCCGCTCAGGATGATTCTCTCGCGTGCGGCGGGCGAATCACTTGACGGCCCCGGTGGTCATCCCCGAGATGAAGTAGTCGAGCGACAGGGCGTAGACGATCACGACGGGAATCGAGCCCAAGACCGCGGCCGCCATCAGAGGGCCCCAGAAGTACACGTCGCCCCTCACCATGTCCACCGTGATGCCGACTGGAAGCGTCCGGTTCACGGTGGAGCTGATGAACGTCAGGCCGTACACGTACTCCTGGAAGGAGAGCGTGAACGCGAAGATCGCGGCCGTGATGATCCCCGGAAAGACGACCGGTATGACCACGAGCCGAAGCATCTGGAGCCGTGTCGCGCCGTCCAAGAGAGCCCTTTCCTCGATCTCTTTCGGCACACTGCGGAAAAAACCCATCAGGAGCCAGGTGCAGAAGGGAACGGTGAACGTCGGATAGGTCAGGATCAGGGACCAGATGGTGTTGTCGATCTTCAGGGCCCCCACGAACTGGGAGAAGGGGATGAAGAGGATCGTCGGTGGGATCAGGTACGTCAGGAAGATCACGATGCCGAGAGTTCGATTCCCGCGGAAATTGAGCCGCGCGAGCGCGTAGGCGGCCGGCACCGCGAGGAGCAGCGTGATGAGCATGACGACGAGCCCCGTCACGAGGCTCACGCGCAGCCAGCGGTAGAACGGAGTCGAGACCAGGTACCGGTAGTGGGTGAGGCTTGGGCTCGCCACCTGGATGAACCCGATCACTTCGTTGGGGTGCGCGATCCCGCCGGAGGGGACGCGGATTCCCGCGAGGCGGCCGTCGACGGGGCTCTCGATCTTCTGAGATCCGACGAACGCGATCGCGGCAGGATTCTGTTCGCTGTCGCTGCGCGTGGTGGGCGCGCCCTCCCGGACCCGCCAGACGATCGGGCCCTCCACGTAGGAGGCAGGGACGATGATGTCCTTGTGGTACGGCTCTTTCGTCTGCCCGTCGACGCTCGAGAACCAGAAGGGGTTTCGCTTCAAGTCGTAGAGGTTCGGGTCCGCCTTGAGGGACGTGATGAGCATCCAGTAGAACGGGAAGAGGGCGAACACGAGAAACGGAGCGAGGCCGGCGTACGCGCCGAGGTGGGGCTTCAGCCGGTGCCAGAGAGAAGGCCCTTTCATGCCTCCCTCCGGAGGAACTGGAGCATGAAGAAAACCATGACCGCCATGATCGGGAACATGAAGAGGGAGATCGCGGCCCCCTTCCCGAGATAGCCCGCGTTCACGCCGAGCTGATAGGCGTACGTCGCGAGAACCTGCGTCTGGTCGAACGGGCCGCCCTTCGTGATGATCCAGATCGTGTTGAAGTCGGTGAACGAAAAGATCACCGAGAAGAGAAGCGACACCATCAGGATTGGCCGAAGCATCGGAGAAATGATGTGGACGAACCTCTGGAAGGCGGACGCGCCCTCGAGGCGCGCGCGCTCGAGAATCTCGTCCGGGATCGCGGTCAGCCCCGCGAGGATGATGATCGTCGTGAACGGGAATCCGCGCCAGACGTTCACGACGATGACCGACAGCATCGCAAGGTCCTTGTCCCCGCGGAAGTTGATGATGTGCGACGGAGACAGGCCCCCCCAGTGAACGAGGCACCAGTTGATGACGCTGTAGGTCGAATCGAGGATCCAGAGCCAGGCCTGAGCGCTGATCGCGATCGGGATCACCCAGGGGATTACGACGAGACCCCGGATGAGGCGCCGGCCGCCGAAACGCCGGTTCAGGAGCAACGCGCAGGGAACGCCGATGAGAAGCTTCAGAATCTCCGTGCCGAACGTGTACTTGAAGGTATTGCGGAGCGCGAGCCGGAAATTGGGGTCCTGCAGCACGCCGGTACCGTGGATCTGTACCTCCGTCCGCACCGGGACGAGAAGCTCCTTCCGCGCCTTTTCGAGCTCGCTCTTCTTCGTGTAGGAACCGAGCGAGATCGGAGACCCCTTCGCGTGCGCGACGGCCTCCCATTTGCCCCCGGAACCGGGGCGGACCTCCCATTTTGTGTCCTGGAGCACGGTCGAAGCGGCGAACGAGGCGTCGTCTTCCTTTTCCATTTCGAGGATGGGAATCGAGCGGCCGGCGACGGCGAGCTTCGCGACGTGGAGGGAACCCGCCGCCGGCGCCGTTTCGACCTTTCCCGACGGTTTCTGCGCGATGAAGGCCCGCGCATCCGCCTGCGACGGAAACGTCGCGATCACGAAATCGTTCGCCAGGAGGTCGTAGCTCTGAACCTTGGAGTAGTTGTCCGTCCCGATATAGCTCCACTTCTTGTTCCCGGCCTGTGCGTCCGACAGGGACAGAAAGATCGACATGAGAAACGGATACGCGATGAAGAGGGCGAGGTACAGGGCCGCGGGCAGCACGAGGGCGTAGCCGAGCGGCGCTTCGCGCTCCAGAAACCGGATTTTCGGCGCCGCCTCCGGCGTCGGCGCTCCCATCAGATCGCCGCCTCCGTCTCCCCGTCGAACAGGTATGCCCGGTTCATGTCGAACCAGAGATCCGCGTTCTCTCCCGGACGGACGGCCGCGTGGATTTCCGTCTCCATCTGGAACGGCCCCGCCGCGCTGCGTGCGGTCACGACGACGCGGTGCCCGAGAGGCTCGACGACCTCGATGACCGCCTGAACGGGGACCGGTTTGCCGAGGGCGGCCCAGGCGATGTCTGAAACAGGGCGGCCGGTCGAGGCCATCGAAATGTGCTCCGGACGTATTCCGAACGTCACGCGCCGTCCGGCGATCTGGGAGAGGTTCGGGCGCGGTATCGGGAGCGTGAGCCCTCCGTCCAGCACGAGCGCGGGTCCACCCGATTCCGAAGAGATTTCACCTTCGAAGAAATTCATCGGAGGGGTGCCGATGAAGCCGGCGACGAAGCGGGTCGCGGGCGTGTCGTACACCTCGAGAGGCGTCCCGACCTGGCAGATCTTCCCGCCGTTCATGATCACGATCCGATCGCCCATTGTCATCGCCTCCACCTGGTCGTGGGTGACGTAAACCATCGTCGACCGGACGCTCTGATGAAGGCGTTTCAGCTCCGTTCGCATGTGGACGCGAAGCTTGGCGTCCAGGTTCGACAGGGGCTCGTCGAACAGCAGGACTCCGGCCTGGCGGCAGAGCGCGGCTCCGACCGCGACCCGCTGCCTTTGCCCTCCCGAGAGCTGACGCGGCTTGCGGTGGAGCTGGTCGGAGAGGCCGAGCACGGCGGCGACCTCCCGGACGCGCGCGTCGATCTCGGCCTTTTTCATCCCTCGGAGCCGCAGCGAAAAGGACATGTTCCGGTATACGTCCATGTGCGGGTAGAGGGCGTAGCTCTGAAACACCATCGCGATGTCGCGGTCACGCGGGGCGAGGTGCGTCACGGAACGGCCCCCGATGCGGATGTCGCCGCTCGAGACCTCTTCGAGGCCGGCGATCATCCGAAGAGTCGTGGTCTTGCCGCACCCGGAAGGGCCGACGAGGATCAGGAATTCCTGATCCCCGACCGTGAGGTCGATTCCGGCGACCGCGCGGACGTCGCCGAATCGCTTCTCGACCCGGTCGAGGACGACGTCGGACATGTCCTAGTCCGGGTTCCGTGATCCCTGGACGCGACTCACGAGCCGGAACCGGGGACCACGGACCAGGACCTCACTCTCTCCTCAGACGGAGCGCAGCTTCTGTTCGGCGTCTTCCATGGCCGCGCGGGGATCCTTCCCCTTGGCAACCTCGGCGAACATCGTCGGAACGATGAATTTCGCGTACATCGTCGTCGCGGTCTTGGTCATCGGTCCCGGGTAACCGATGAATTTGACGTCGTTCTGGAAGTCCTGCAGAAGCTCGAGCTTCGGCTCGTGGCCGATCACGGGCATCGGCTTCTTCCAGAATGCCTTCAGGAACGGGTGGTTGTAGCCCGTCGAGGCTTCCATTCCCTTGAGCCCGGCCGCGTTCATCGCGTAGAGGAACTCCTTGCCGAGGTCCTGGGCCTTCGAGAAGCTGTAGATGCCGTAGGACATCGTGCGGGCGCCGTTGACCCGGCCCGCCGGACCGAGCGGGGTCTTGACCACTTCGAGGTTCTTGTAGACGTCCGGGTTGTCTTTCGCGGCCGTGCGGTACGCGCTGATCGGGTTGCAGATGAGCGAGCCCTTTCCCGACGCGATGAAGCGATTGTTCGACGTGTCGTCCCAGGAAAGGACCTCGTCCGTCATCGTTTCGCGGAAGAACGCCTGTCCGAACTTGAGCGCGTCGACGATCTCCCTCTTGCGGAAGTTGACCTTCCCATCCTTGTCGTAGAGATACGCCCGGAAGGAATCCATCAGAGGGAGCAGGTTGTCGTTGGAGTCCGGCGTCTGCGAGTAGGGGATTCCGAAGGGATAACCGGCCTTCTTGAGCTTGGCGCCCGCGGTCAGGAGGTCCTGCCACGTCGTCTTGTCGGTGTAGTCGGCGCCCGCCTGACTGAAGTAGCCGCGGTTAATGATGAACGGATAGGCGATGTACCACGCGGGAATGGCGAGCCATTTGCCGCGCACGAAGTCGATGTCCTTCGCCTCGGGGAGCCACCCGCCGAACTCCTTTCCGAGACGGTTCGCGACATCGGAAACGTCCACGAGAACCTGTTCGTAGAGCCACGCCCCGGTCCCGTTCAGGTGGAAGACGTCGTGGCCGCCCCCGCGCGAGATGTCGGCGGCGATGGCGGTCGGCAGGTCCGCCGTCGCCACGTAGTCGACTTCGACCTTGCACTTGTTCTTCTCCCCGAACTCCTTCGCGAAGACGTCGAAGTACTTGTCGTAGTCCGGGACGAAGTGCTTCCAGTGAACGACCTTCAGCACTTTGTCTTGAGCGTACACGCCGCGGGTGAACACGAGCGGCACGGCGATCGCCGCCGCCCCCGTCGCGAGCGCTCCTTTGAGAAACTCGCGCCGACCGAGCCCCCCGGACTGGTTCTTCCTGCGTCCCTTCATGGCCTCTCCTCTTCTGGAACCGACCGGGCGCGGACGGCTCCGGCTTTGCGCGTCGACTTTGCGCGAAATCGTATGACAACCGTTTTCGGCGCGCGAGAGAAAATTCCGTAAGGGAGGCATCCTCGCGCACTTTCCGGCCGGCCCCGCTGGTGTAGTCTGCGGAGTCCAGCCCAGGGGAGGCGCCATGGGGTCCGGAATGACAGTCCTCGGAGCTCCGCCGGCGGATGCCGCGCGCGTGCTGACGCCTGACGCCCTCGAGTTCGTCGCCACGCTGTCGCGGCGGTTCGAGCGCACCCGGTCCGACCTCCTGCGCCGGCGAGCGGCGCGACAGAAGGGCTTCGACGCCGGCGAGAAGCCGGATTTTCTTCCGGACACGGCGGGGGTGCGCGCGGGCGCGTGGAAGGTGGCCGAGACGCCCCCGGACCTCCAGAAGAGGTGGGTGGAGATCACCGGCCCCGTGGAGCGCAAGATGATGATCAACGCTCTCAATTCGGGCGCCGACGTGTTCATGGCCGACTTCGAAGACTCCCTCTCGCCGACCTGGGAGAACGTCGTCAACGGCCAGGGCAACCTGATCGACGCCGTGCGCCGGGACCTCGAGCTCGAGCAGCCCGGCGGAAAGTCCTACAGGCTGAACCCGACGATCGCGACGCTGCTCGTCCGGCCGAGAGGGTGGCACCTATCCGAAAAGCACCTCGAGATCGATGGCGCCCCGGTCTCCGCGAGCCTGTTCGATTTCGGGCTCTACTTCTTCCACAACGCCCGGGAGCGCGTCGCCCGCGGCACGGGGCCCTACTTCTACCTCCCGAAGATGGAGAGCCACCTCGAGGCGCGTCTCTGGAACGAGGTGTTCGACCACGCGGAGGACGCGCTGGGGATCCTTCGCGGGACCGTCCGCGCGACGGTCTTGATCGAAACGCTGCCCGCCGCCTTCGAGATGGATGAGATCCTCCACGAGCTCCGCTCGCACGCGAGCGGCTTGAACGCGGGCCGGTGGGACTACCTCTTCTCCACGATCAAGACGCTGCGCAGCGGCCGGGATCTCGTGCTCCCGGACCGCGCCCAGCTGACGATGACGGTCCCGTTCATGCGCGCGTATACGGAGCTCCTCGTCGCGACCTGCCACCGCCGCCGCGCGCACGCGATGGGCGGGATGGCCGCGTTCGTGCCCAACCGCAAGGATCCGGCGGTCACGGAATCGGCGCTCGCGAAGGTGCGGGAAGACAAGCAGCGCGAGTCCCGGGACGGGTTCGACGGGACCTGGGTGGCGCACCCGGATCTCGTCCCCGTGGCGATGGAAGTCTTCCGCGGCGTCCTGGGCGACCGGCCCAACCAGAAGGAGCGTCTGCGCGAGGACGTCCGCGCCGACGCCGGAAAGCTCATCGACACGCGGATCGACGGGGCGCAGGTGACGGAGGCGGGCCTTCGAAACAACGTCAGCGTGGCGATTCAGTACCTCGCGTCCTGGCTCTCCGGGACGGGCGCCGCCGCGATCTTCAACCTGATGGAAGACGTGGCGACCGCGGAGATCTCGCGTTCTCAGCTGTGGCAGTGGACGCACAACCAAGCGCGGCTGAACGACGGCCGGGTCGTGTCGCCGGCGCTCTACCGGGAGATCCGCGACCAGGAGCTCAAGGGCCTGCAGGGCCAGGCGCCGGGCCACCTGCTCGAGGCGGCGGAGCTCCTCGACGCGCTCGTCGAGAGTCGCGAATTCCCCGAGTTCCTGACGCTCCTCGCCTATCCGAGGCTCGAAGAGAGACCCGCGGCCGCGCGGACATGAACGCCCCGGGTCCGATCGCGGCGGGCGTCGCGGCGGAGATCGCCGCCGTCGTCGGTCCGGGCAACTGCTTCACGGCGCCCGAGGAGCTTCGCACGTACGAGTGCGACGGGCTGACGAGCTTCCGCGCGCGACCGGGGATCGTCGCGCTGCCGGGCTCGACGGAGGAAGTCGCGCGCGTCGTCGGGATCGCGGGGCGGGCGAACCTCCCGATCGTCCCGCGGGGCGCCGGCACCGGCCTCTCGGGCGGCGCGCTGCCGGTCGAGGGCGGCCTCGTGATCGGGCTCTCCCGGATGAAGAGAATCCTCGAGATCGACCTCGAGAACGGCTGGATGCGCGTCGAGCCGGGCGTCATCAACCTCGACGTCAGCCGCGTCCTCGCCCCGGACGGCTACTACTACGCGCCCGATCCTTCCTCCCAGAGCGTCTGCACGATCGGAGGCAACCTCGCCGAGAATTCCGGCGGCGCCCACTGCCTGAAATACGGGTTCACCGTAAACCACGTGCTCGGCGCGCGCGTGGTGCTCGCCGACGGATCCGTGACGGACCTTGGAGGTCCCGTGCTCGACGCGCCGGGGTACGACCTCGTCGGGGTCCTCGTCGGAAGCGAGGGCACGCTCGCGATCGCGACCGAGGTCGTGCTCCGCATTCTGCGCAAGCCCGAGGCGACGCGGACGTTCTTCGCCACGTTTCCCTCCACGGACGAAGCGGGCGAGGCGGTGTCGGCGATCATTGCTTCGGGGATCGTCCCGGCCGCGATCGAGATGATGGACCGGCTCGCGATCGTCGCGGCCAAGGCGGCGACGGGCCTCGACTGGCCCGACGTCGGGGCGGCCCTCCTCATGGACGTGGACGGGACGTCGGCCGAGGTCGCTCACACCTCCGAATCGGCGACGCGGCTCGCCGCGGCAGCAGGGGCGCTCGAGATCCGCGTGCCGCGGGACGAAGCGGAACGGCTTCTCATGTGGAAGGGGCGCAAGAGCGCCTTCGCGGCGATGGGACGGATCAGCCGGAACTACATCGTGCAGGACGGAGTGATTCCGCGGTCCGAGATCGCCCGCGTGCTCCGCGAGATCGGGGAGCTCTCGCGCCGTTTCGGGCTGCGGGTCGCCAACGTCTTCCACGCGGGAGACGGCAACCTCCACCCCCTCGTCCTCTACGACGCGCGCGTCGAGGGGCAGGAGGCGCTCGCCGAGGAGCTCGGCGGCGAGATCCTGAGAATCTGCATCCGATCGGGAGGATCGATCACCGGGGAGCACGGAGTCGGCGCGGACAAGGCCCCCTACATGGCGGAGATGTTCTCGGAAGAGGATCTCGAGACCATGGGCCGCGTGCGCTGCGCGTTCGACGCGCACAATCGGTTCAATCCCGGAAAAGTGTTCCCCACGCCGAGGCTGTGCGGGGACAGGCCGGGCCCGTACCGGCCCCATCCGGCGGAGACGACGTCGGAAGCGGGACGGGGGTGACGCGGTGACCCGCGTGGCGGAGGCGGTCGTGTCGCGTCCGGGCGGCGCGGCCGACGAGATCCTCGGGTTGCGGCCGGCGGCCGTCTTCGCCCCGGAAAGCCTCGACGGCGCCGCTGCGCTGCTCGAGCAGAGCGATCGGGACGGGCTGCGCCTCGTCTTCGCGGGGGGCCGGACCGGGATGGACCTCGGCGCGCCTCCGCGTGCGCTCGACGCCGTCGTCGAGACGGGAAGGCTCATTCGCGTCGTGGAGCACGCCCCGTCGGACCAGATCGTCGTCGTCGAGGCCGGGGTGACGCTCGCCGCCCTTCAGGAATCTCTCGCGGGGGCGGGGCAGCGGCTCGCGATCGATCCGCCGGAGCCCGCGCGCGCCACGATCGGCGGCATCGTGGCGGGCAACGCCTTCGGCCCCCTGCGCCACCGTTACGGCTCGGTGCGCGATCTTCTGATCGGCATCTGCTTCATCCGCGCTGACGGGACGGTCGCCCGGGGCGGCGGCAAGGTCGTCAAGAACGTCGCGGGATTCGATCTGCCGAAGCTGCTGACCGGGTCGCTCGGAACGCTGGGGCTGATCGCCACGGCGACCTTCCGGCTGCACCCGAGGCCGGAGGTCGAAGCCCTCGTGCTCGTGCGGGGTCTCTCGCCGCGAAAGCTCCGGCGCTTCGCGGCGCGGCTGCGTGAGTTGGCGCTCGAGCCGGCGAGCGTCATCGCCGTTTCGCACGGCAGCCTCGAAAGCTTCGACGTCGAAGTGCGGTTCGAGGGGTTCGAGGCGGGAGCCGCGGAGCAGCGCGCCCGCTGCGAGGCGCTCGGAGGAGAGGACGGGGGCGAGTGCGGGATCCCCGACGCGGCCGCCGCCCGGGGGTTTCGCGAGGCGCACGACGCCGTTCGGGCCGGCGGTACCCTTCGCGCGAAGATCGCCGCGCCGCGGAGCGCGATCGATGCCGTTTCCGAGAATCTCCTTCCACCGCTCTTCGGCCTCCTGAGCGGTCCGCGGTTCGTCTGGTACCCCGGTCCGGGCCTGGGCTTTTTTTCGGGCGCGCCGGAGGACGTTCACGGAGCTGCGGGCGCATGTCCCGCGCTTCTCTCCCTCCGAGAGGGTCTGGAGCGGCTGGGCGGCTCGCTCGTCCTCGAGGCGGCGCCGCCCGCGGTCCGGGAACGGGTGGACGTGTGGGGAACGCCCCCCGCCTCGATCGCCGTGATGCGCGCTTTGAAAGAGCGCTTCGATCCCGCGGGCCGGCTCGCCCCGGGGCGCTTCGTCGGGGGAATCTAGGCGATGTCGTCGGGTCCCGCGGGGGTGGCGCTGCCCAACTCGCCCGCGTCTCTCGAGGAGGCCGCGGGGAAGCCGCGCAGCCTGATCGACGACTGCGTCCACTGCGGATTCTGCCTGCCCGCCTGCCCGACGTACGTCTCCTGGAGCGAGGAGATGGACTCCCCGCGCGGCCGCATTGATCTCATGCGGGGGCTCGAGGAGGGCAAGATCGAGCTGACCGACGGCGTGATCGCGCACTTCGACCGCTGCCTCGGCTGCATGGGCTGCATGACGGCCTGCCCCTCGGGCGTCCGTTACGACGTCTTGATCGAAGAGACGCGGGCGAAGATCGAAAAGAGCGGGCGGCGCGGTCTCCTCGACCGCCTCTACCGGAGCCTGCTCTTCCTGTTCTTCCCCCACCCGAAGCGGCTCGCCTGGCTCGCGGCGCCGCTGCGCGCCTATGCCGGCACCGGGCTGCAGTCTCTCGTCCGCAGGAGCGGGATCCTCTCGCTGCTTCCGCGCCGGATCGCGCAGCTCGACGCGCTCGCGCCTCCGAACCGGAGCGGGCCTCGGAGCGGAGAGCTGCCCGCGCGCACTCCCTCGGCCGGACCCGCGCGCGCGCGCGTCGCCCTCGTGGCGGGCTGTGTCCAGAGGGTGTTCTTTCCCGAAGTGAACGCCGCGACGATCCGCGCGCTGGCGGCCGAAGGGTGCGAAGTCCTGGTTCCCGGCGAACAGGGATGTTGCGGTGCGCTTTCGATGCACGCCGGCCGCGAGGAGGAGGGCCTTCAGTTCGCGCGGCGCTTGATCGAGAGATTCGAGGTCGAAGCGCCGGGGGCGGATGCGATCGTCGTCAACGCCGCGGGCTGCGGTTCGAACCTGAAGGACTACGGGCGACTTTTCGCGAAGGACCAGCAATGGGCGTCGAGAGCCGCGGCTTTTTCGGCGAGGGTCCGCGACGCGATGGAGCTTCTCGTGGACCTGCCCCCGGCAGCCGCCCGCCATCCCGTTCCGCTTCGCGTCGCGTACCACGACGCCTGCCACCTCGCGCACGCGCAGGGCATCCGCTCCGCCCCGCGGTCCCTTTTGAGGCAGATCCCCGGGCTCGAGCTCCTCGAGGTCCCGGAGGGAGATCAGTGCTGCGGGAGCGCGGGGATCTACAACCTGACCGAGCCCGCGAGCGCGGATGAGATCGGCGCCCGCAAGGCGGCCAACGTGCTCGCGACGGAGGCCGACCTGCTCGCCTCGGCCAACCCCGGGTGCACGCTCCAGATCGGCAAGCTGCTTCGCGCGCGTGGGGCCGAGATTCCGGCCGCCCATCCCATCGAGATCCTCGACGCTTCCATCCGGGGAGCGCTGCACGCTCTTCCCATTCCGAGGAGGTGAGCCATGCCTCTCGTTCGCGTTTCCATTCCTCAGAGCCGCGGGTCCGAGTGCGGCGCCATCGGTGAATCGATCCACCGGGCGATGCTCGACACCATCAACGTGCCGCCGGACGACCGGTTCCAGATCTTCACGGAACATCCGCCCGAAGGGCTGGTGTACGACTCCGGCTACCTGGGGATCCCGCGGACGGCCGGCTTCATCGCCATCCAGATCACGCTGAACATGGGCCGCACGCTCGATCAGAAACGCGCGCTGTACGGGAAGATCGCGGCGAACCTCGCGGAGAAGCCAGGCATCCGCCCCGAAGACGTCCTGATCAACCTCGTCGAGGTCCCGAAGGAGAACTGGTCCTTCGGAAAGGGCGAGGCGTCTTACGCGAAGTGACGCCCCGAGCCGCGATGCCCCGCGTCATGCCTGGGGGCCCACCGGAGGTGTAGGGGCGGGGCTTGTCCCCGCCCGCCCGGTCAGTTCGCGCGTGCGGGCGGCCACGAGGGCCGCCCCTACACGCCGCCGGCGTCGGGTCTCAAATCCCGAACCGCTCGATGGCCATCTTCGCGAGCTCGCCTCCGATCGCCAGGGAAGCGGTCGCCGCGGGTGAGGGCGCGTTCCGGACGTGGAGGACGTGGGGGCTCTCGCCGATCGAGAAGTCGTCGACCAGCTTTCCGTTCTCGGACAGAGCCTGGGCCCGCACCCCGGAAGGTCCGAAGACGAGGTCTTTCTCGTCGATCTCCGGGACGTACCGCGCGAGCTGCGCCGTGAATGCCTTCCGCGACCAGTCGCGCCACATCTCGGAGATGCCCGTCCGGAAGTAGGACCGGGCGAGCTTTCGGAACCCCGGAAACGCGAGGGTCTCCGCGAGGTCTCTCGCGGAAAAGTCGAGGCGGCGGTAACCCTCGCGGGCAAAGGCGAGTACCGCGTTGGGCCCCGCCAGGACGGCGCCGTCGATCCTCTTCGTGAAGTGGACTCCGAGGAACGGGAAGCGGGGGTCCGGGACCGGATAGATCAGGCCGCGCGCGAGATGCCTCGCCGAAGGCCGGAGCGTGTAGTAGTCGCCCCGAAAAGGAACGATGCGTTCCGTCCCGGCGTCGCCCGTCAGCGCCGCGACGCGGTCGGAATGGAGGCCCGCGCACGCGATCAGGTTGCGGGCGCGCACGTCCCCCGCCATCGTTTGGACCACGCGTTCGCCGGCGGAATCCGCACCGGAGATCCCGGTGACCCGCGCGCCGGTCCGGATCTCTCCGCCGCGGGCGCGGATCTCCTCTCCGTATGCGAGCGCGACGCGCCGGAAGTCGATGATCCCGCTCTTCGGAGACCAGAGCGCGCGGATCCCCGCGGCGTGCGGTTCGATCTCGAGGATGCGTTCGCGGCCGATCTCCTCGAGCCCTTCGACCCCGTTCGCCGCCGCACGCTCCCGGATGGCGGCCAGTCCGGGCAGCTCGCTCTCATCCAGAGCGACGACGAGCTTCCCGCAGTGTTCGAAGGGAATGCGGTGCTCTTCCGCGAAGCGTTCGACGGCCTGTTTCCCCTCCCGGCAGAGCCGCGCCTTTTGGGAGCCGGGGGCGTAGTAGAGCCCCGCGTGGAGGACTCCGCTGTTGTGGCCGCTCTGGTGGGTCGCGAGCTCGTCCTCTTTTTCGAGGAGGACGAGAGAAAGCCGCGGCCGGTCGAGGAGAAGCCGGTAGGCGGTCGCGAGCCCCACGATTCCCCCTCCGACCACGACGAGGTCGAAGAGCTCTCCCACGTCAGCGGGCGGCGCCGATCGGCGAGGCGTCGGGAAGCCCGACTCCGTGTGTCCCGGCGAGACGCTGCAGGGATTCCCAGTGCTCCCGATCGATCACGATCCCTGTCTGGCGCTGTTCCGCCGCGCGCTCGGCTTCTGGCTGGCCGTGGTACAGGACGGGCCCGGGCGCGCCCGGGATCAGCGGCGCCGATGTGATCTGGTCGAGGAGCCGTTCGAGCCTCCCTTGGAAGCCCGTCAGCGTGCCTGCGGCCGCGGGATCGATCGCGAGGAAGAACTGACCCAGGTTCGACGGCCCCTCCGTCGAGAAGAGTCCCACGATGTTGGGTCCGAACGCCGCGTCCGCGAGGATGCCGCAGAGGACTTCCACGATGAGCGCGAGGCCGTAGCCCTTGTAACCCGCGTTCGACTCCTCACCGCCCAACGGCTGCAGCGCTCCGGCCAGCGCCGCCTCCGCCGTCACCGCCGCTTCTCCTCCCGAACCGATCGCCCATCCGACGGGGAGCGCCTCGCCCCGGCGCGCGGCCACCTCGATCCGCCCACGCGGGACGGTGCTCGTCGCCATGTCGAGGACGAGGGCCCCATACCGGCCGGCGGGCGCGGCGACGGCGATCGGATTGGTGCCGAGCATGGAGACGCGCGCGCGTGTCGGCGCGACGAGGGGAGACGTGTTCGTCAGACTCATGCCGATCATGCCGTTTTCCGCCGCCCGCATGGCGTACCAGCCCGCGATCCCGTAGTGGTTCGTGTTCCGGACGGTGGAGATCGCGGCGCCGAGCCTTCGGGCGCGCGCGATGGCATCGTCGTTGGCGACACGCGCCGCATGGTGGCCCCAGCCGTTGCCGGCGTCGAATCGGACGAGGGCGTCCCGGCCCGCGTCGGAGACGGGACGCGCAGCCGGGTCCATCACGCCGGCCAGCACGAGCTTTACGTACTGGGGCAGCCGCGCGGTCCCGTGCGAGGCGATCCCGCGCAGATCCGACGCGAGAAGGATCTCCGCCACGTCGGCGGCAATGTCCGGAGGAGTCCCGACGCGGCCGAGCAGCTCCGCCGTCCAGGCGCGCAGCGCGGTGCCGTCGATCCGGAGGCCGTCGGGAGGATCCGCGTAGACGGGAATGCGCGGAGAGTAGCAAATTGGTTTGGGAAGAGAGAAGCGACGAAGGATCCGACACGGAGAGAGCTGAGATAATCCCCGCCGATGGTGGAGCAGAAGAAATTCAAGATCGGCCTCGTCCAGATGTCCTGCTCGCCCGATCCCGCCGAGAATCTCGAGAAGGCGGCGGGACGCGTCGGGGAAGCGGCAAAGGCCGGCGCGGACCTGGTCTGCCTTCCCGAGCTCTTCCGCTCTCAGTACTTCTGCCAGCGGGAGGACCCCGCGACGTTCGACCTCGCGGAGCCGGTTCCGGGGCCGACGACCGAGAGGCTCGGGCATGCGGCGAGGCAGGCGGGAGTCGCCGTCGTGGCCCCGGTTTTCGAACGACGCGCTCCCGGGCTGTACCACAACAGCGCGGCGATCCTCGACACGGACGGCAAGATCGTCGGCCTCTACCGCAAGATGCACATTCCGGACGATCCCGCTTACTACGAAAAGTTCTACTTCACACCGGGCGACCTCGGCTTCCCGGCTTTCGATACCGGCCCCGGCAGGGTCGCGACTCTGATCTGCTGGGACCAGTGGTATCCGGAGGGCGCTCGCATGGCCGCCCTGCAGGGCGCGAGCGTCCTCTTCTACCCGACGGCGATCGGCTGGCATCCCCACGAGAAGGGGGAGAATGGGCCCGCCCAGCTCGACGCCTGGATGACGGTCCAGCGCGGGCACGCCATCGCGAACGGCCTCTACGTGGCCGCGGTCAACCGCGTCGGGCACGAGAAGCCGGACGAAGGGGGGGGAGCCGGGATCGAGTTCTGGGGCAACTCGTTCGTCGCCGACCCGCAGGGGGTTCTGATCGCGCGCGCTTCCGCCGATCGGGAGGAGATCCTTGTCGCCGAGGTCGACCCGGCACGCATCGAGGACGTCCGCCGCAACTGGCCTTTCCTGCGGGACCGGCGGATCGACGCGTACAGCGGCCTGACCCGGCGCTTCCTGGACGACGAGCCGTGGGGCGGGACGCGCTGAGCTCGAAGAAGAAAACGGCCGCCGGAATCGGAACCCGGATGCCGGCGGAGTGGGAGCCGCACGAGGCGACGTGGATCGGCTGGCCGCACAACACGACGGACTGGCCGGGGCGTTTCGGACCCATCCCGTGGGCCTACGGCGAGATCGCCCGGTGGATTTCGCGGGGGGAGATCCTCCGGATCCTCGTCGAATCGGCCGCCCATGAAGCGCGCGCCAGACGGCTCCTCAGCCGGCTCGGTGCGAACCTGTCTCGGATGGAATTCTTCCGCGTGCCCACGGACCGCGGCTGGACCCGAGACTCGGGTCCCGCGTTCGTCCAGGAGGCCCCGCCCGGCCAGAAGCTCGCGATCCGGCGCTTCCGTTTCAACGGTTGGGGAAAGTATCCGGACTGGCGGCGCGACGACCGCGTTCCGGAGCGCGTCGCGCGCGTCCTGGCGCGCCCGCTCCTGCCCGCCGAGCACCGGGGCCGTCCCGTCGTCCTCGAGGGCGGAGCGATCGACGTCAACGGGGGCGGGACGCTGATCACGACGGAGGAATGCCTCCTCGACCCGAAGGTGCAGGTCCGAAACCCGGGGTTCTCGCGGGCCGACTACGAGGCGGTTTTCCGCGACCTCCTGGGGGCGCACAACGTCCTCTGGCTCGGGCGGGGAATCGCGGGCGACGACACGCACGGCCACGTGGACGACCTCTGCCGGTTTACGGACGCGCGGACGGTCGTTCTCTGCCGCGAGGAGAATTCCTCCGACGAGAACTACGCCCCTCTGGAAGAGAACCGGGAAAGGCTGCAGGGGATGCGCCTCGAGGACGGCTCGCGCGTCGAAGTGGTGGCCCTCCCGATGCCGGCCCCCGTCGTGTTCCACGGCCGGCGGCTTCCCGCCTCTTACGCGAACTTCTACGTCGCAAACGCGGCGGTGCTCGTCCCGACGTTCAACGACACGATGGACCCGAAGGCTCTCGGGATCCTGGGAGAGCTCTTCTCCGATCGGCCGGTCGTCGGCATCTATGCCGGGGATCTCGTGTGGGGACTCGGGACGATCCACTGCCTGACGAGGCAGGAGCCCGGCTGACGGTAGCTTGGCGCCCTGTTGCCGGCCGGCGGCGAGCCGGCCCGGTCCGGAGGCCGCCCGTCGAAGCGCGGCCGAACGGACCGCCCGGGATGTGCCGAGTCGCCGACGTCGGCGCTCAGCCCTATTTGACCGATCCCACCGTGAAGCCGGCGATGAAGCGGTCCAGGAACGAGTTGTAGAGGATCGCGATCGGCAGGGATGCGATCAGGCAGGCGGCCATCAGCGCTCCCCAGTAGTACACGTCGCCGCGAACGAGGAAGATCGGGATCCCCACGCCGATCATCTGGTTGGACTCCGGAGAGATGAACGTCAGAGCGTAGACGAACTCCTGCGTCACGAGCGTGAAGCTGAAGATCACGACCGTCAGGATTCCGGAAATCGAGATCGGCACGACCATCCGGATGAAGGCCCCGAAGCGGGTCAATCCGTCGACCATCGCCGCGTCCTCGAGCTCCTTCGGGATGGACTTGAAGAATCCCATCAGGAGCCAGACCGAGAACGGGATCGTCATGCTGGGGTAGACCAGGACCAGGGCGAAGATCGAGTCCTGAAGACCCAGGATCGCGACGACGCGGGAGAGCGGAATGAAGAGGAGCGTCGGCGGGATCAGGTAGGTCAGGAAGATCCCGATGCCGAGCCGCTGCCCCCAACGCCCCGTCAGGCGGGCGAGCGCGTAGGCCGCGGGAACCGCGAGAAGGAGCGTGATCGCGACCACGATCCCCCCCACGAGCGCCGTGTTCCCGAGCCAGCGCAGAAAACGTGTCTCGCCGAACAGAAAACGAAGGTGGTCGAGGGTGGGAGGGAGGTTGAAGATGAATGGATTGTTCTCGACGGTGTAGAGGTCGGCGTTCTGCTTGAACGCCGCGATCACCATCCAGAAGAATGGGAACGCCAGCGCCACCGTGAAGAACGCCAGGACGAACACGTGCAGGGCACGCGCCCCGATCCGGCCGAGCGGTCCGCCCCGTGTCACACGAACCCCCGCCTCATACGACTTCCGCCCGATGGGCGACCCGAAGCATCAGGTAGGCGACGGCCACCAGCACGGGCACCAGAAAGAGAGAGATCGCCGCGCCGGCGGCAAGGTCGCTGCCCTGGATGCCGGTCGCAAACGCGAGGGAGGGCAGGGTCTGCGTGGAGTCGAACGGCCCGCCCGCGGTCAGGATGTAAACCACGGTCATGTCCGTGAAGGTGAATATGATTCCGAACAGGACGGCGACGGAGAGGATGGGCGCCATGATCGGGATCCGGATCTGAAAGAACGTCCGCCAGAAGCCCGCTCCGTCGATCGCGGCGGCCTCCGGGATCTCCTTGGGCATCGCCGAGCGGCCGGCAAGCATGATCACCGTCGAGAACGGAATCAGCCGCCAACAGTGCACGAGAACGACCGACGCCATCGCGAGGTGCGGCTCCCCGAGCCACATCGGGGCGCCGTACGGTTTGACGAAGTGGAGCGTGACCAGGATCCAGGTGAACACGCTGTAGATCGAGTCCAGGATCCATTTCCAACCGATCGTTCCGAGCGAGACCGGGGCGACCCACGGCAGCAGGATCAGGAAGCGGATGAGCCCGCGGCCGCGAAAGGGTTTTTCGAGGGCGACCGAGAGAATGTTCGAGCACACGATCACGATCACCTGCGCGGCCAGCGTGAAGACGATCGAATTCCGGATCGCCTTGAGGAAGCTCGGGCTGTGGAGGATGCTGCGAAAATTCTCCAGGCCGACCATGTGAAAGCCGGTGCTTCCGATCCGAGCGTCGCTGAACGCGTAGAGGACCGCGAGAACGAAAGGGATGCCGATCAGAAGCGCGATGTAGAGGACGGACGGCAGGAACATCGCCGGACCGAGCCAACGCTGGCGGCCGACGGCTGTCATGCCTGGCGGAGGATCGCGACGACGGGGGGAACCCGGACGCCCTTCTCGCGGTCGAAGAATTTCAGCCGCTGCTCGGTCACAGCGAAGGCGTACACCGACCCGCTTTCGAACCTCGCACCGTGGGTCGAGGACAGCCGGGAGACCGCCTTCTTCTGGTGGAAGCGGCCACCCTCCAGCTGTCCATAGAGAATTCGCTCTGCCCCGAGATACTCCTCGTGGCCGACGCGGAAGCTCAGGGGGAAGTAGGGGCCCTCGCGGTCGACCGCCCGGAGATCTTCGGGCATGGCCGCGCGTCCCGCCAGTTGCGCGACGGGGAAGAAGTGTTCCGGACGGAACCCGACGACGACGTCGCCCACCTCGACCAGATTCATCGGCGGTGAGCCCAGGAACGTCGCGACGAAGGTGTCGGCGGGGTCGTCATAGACCTCCGCGGGCGTTCCGATCTGCCGCACCGAACCGAAGTTCATGACGACGACGCGGTCTCCCATGGCCATCGCCTCGACCTGATCATGCGTAACGTAGATCGTGGTCGTCCCGACGCGCTTCTGGAACTGTTCGAGCTCCTCCCGCGCGGCGCTGCGCAGCTTGGCATCGAGGTTCGACAGCGGTTCGTCCAGGAGGAACACGGCCGGCTCCCGCACGATCGCCCGCGCCAGGGCGACCCGCTGCCGTTCGCCCCCGGAGAGCTCCCGCGGCTTGCGGTCGAGCAGCCGTCCGATGCCGAGGAGTCCGGCCGCCCACTCGACTTTCTGCCGGTGCAGCTCCTTGGGGACCTTCTGCGCCTTCAGGGGAAAGGCGATGTTCTTGTACACGGTCAGGTGCGGATAGAGCGCATAGCTCTGGAACACCATCGCGATCCGCCGGTCGCGGGGAGAGAGGTTGTTCACGACCTTGCCGCCGATCAGGATGTCTCCCGAAGTCGGCGTTTCGAGGCCCGCGATCATGCGGAGCAGGGTCGTCTTCCCGGAGCCGGACGGACCGAGGAAGACGAGGAATTCCCCCTCTTCGGTCACGAGGCTGACGTCGTTAACGGCTCCGAGCTCACCCGCCTTGAAAACCTTTGTCAGGTTTCGTGTCTCGACGACCGCCATTTATCGTCGCTCCCGCGCATCGGGGAAAATGGCGACCCTTTCGGGCCGCCACCGCCGTTCGGCTTCGCGCGGATGCGCGCTCGCCGCACGGCTTTTTCCCCGCTGCGCTCCCGCTCCCGCGTCGCGACGCCCCTGGGACCGGGGCGTCACGCCGCGAGCTGAAGGATCATTGCCTCGGGTCATGGGTATTGGCCGCTCGTCACCGAGACTCCTCACAATAAATTTACGGCGCGAGGATCCTCCCCTCGGAGAAGCTCCTCGCGCCGCGAGCACGCGAATCGCGAATCCACCGGGTACCGCGCTAGCTTACTTCCATCTCGCGAAGATGCGCTTGTACTCCGTCTCCGCCGCCTTGGCCGCGTTCTCGGGGGTCTCGTCCCCCCGCGCGACCTTGGCGAACATGGTGGGAATGACCCAAGTGCTGAACGCTTCCGAGATGCCGGCCGTGGCATACCCGGGGTACCCGACATTCGTAGCCCAGTCGAGCACGTCTCCGAGGACCTTGTACTTGTCCGGCGGGTTCGCCCGCGGATCGTTCGCGATCTCTTGTTTCAGATTCGGCACGGTCGAGGGGAAGCAGGGGAAGTTGTAGAACTGACCCGCGACGAATCCTTCGTGGAAGTGGTCCATGAAATCGATCAGGAACTGCTGGGCGCCATCCTTGTTCTCGGCGAACTCCCAGATGACGTGGCAGTTCATGACGTGCTCCGCCGCGATGCGCCGCACCGGTCCCTTCAGGGCCCGGCTGATCATGATCTTGCTGTCGATCGGCATCTTTTCGCGCTCGGATTGCCGGGTGATCGAGATGGCGTTCGCCACGTAGGAGAGCCGTCCCGCGAGCATGCCCTGGTTGTTCGAGGGGGGCGTCCAGGTGAAAACCTCGGGAGTCTCCGTCTGCGTGAAGAGCTCCTTCATGTACTTGAGCGCTTCGATCGTGTTCTTGGAGTTGATCGTCACGTTGCCCGCCTCGTCCTGCTCGGCGCCGCCGAAGGACCAGAGGAGAGCGCGCATCGCCATGCTGGTGTCGAGCTCCTGCGACAGTCCGAGACCGACGGGATGGCCCGTCGTGTCGCGGATCTTCTTGCCGCCCTTGAGCAGGTCGTCGTACGTGTCCGGGCCGTTCGGGTAGCCGGCCTCCGTCCACCAGTCCTTGTGCCAGTTCCCCGGGTCGGGGGAGTAGGCGTCCGAGAAGGCAAAGTACTTCTTGGTCTTGGGGTTGTAGGTGGACTTGTGAGCCAGGTCGATTTTCTTCCCGTGCTTCTTTTCGACCTCCTGGTACACGTGCGACATGTCGATGGCCTGCGGCTCGTAGGCCGCGGGCGGAGACAGGAACATGAAGATGTCGTGTCCCTTCTTCGCCGAGACCTCGGCGGCGGCGCGCGCCGGTAGATCCACGAGGTTGATGTTGTCCACGATGACGTTCGTGTTGTTCTTCTGCCCCCACTCCTTGGTGTAGGTGCCGTTGAACCATGTGTCCCAGGCGGGGACGAAGTGGCTCCACTGAATGATCTTGAGCGTTTTCTGCTGCGCCGCGGCCCTCGCGGGAAACAGAAAATTCGCGCCCACGCCGGCGGCGAGGGCTCCCGTTCCGGTGACTTTCACGAAGTCCCGGCGAGTGATTCCACGCTTTGTTTTCTTCATTTCCGCACTCCTGGTTCGAGTCCGTTCAGAAGTAATAGAACTGCAGCTGCACCACGACGTGGTTCGTATTCTTGGTCTGCGCCGTCGCGGGCGCCGACGCCGGCACGATCCTCTCGAACGCCGCGGTGATCTTCATGTTCTGCTGCGCGACGTAGTAGTTGAAGCCGCCCATGTAACGCCGGATGTTGCGGCCGTGGTCGATCGCCTCTTTGAAGTTCTCCGTCTCGAAGCGGATGAAAGGCTGGATCTCGAGCGGCTTGAAATAGAAGCCGAGGTCGGTGAAGAGCTCTTGCTGCTTGAACAGCGTGGGAAGGAGGCAGTTCGTCGCCCGAGCGCCCGCAGGAGTGATCCCGCACCCGCCGTCGTAGTGGATGTAGTCGGCGTGCGCCGTGATCGCGCTCATGCCGTTCTTCATGTCTCCCGCGCCGACCGGCCAGTCGAGCATGATGTCGCCGCCGTAGGCGTTATAGCCCTTCCCTTCCGCGGTAGTGGCCGTCGAGGGAAAGTCGATACCGCCCTGATGGTCGTACCCGGCGCCGAACGCGAGGATCCTTTTCTTTCCGAGGTTGGTGCCGACCGGGACGTATCCCTTCTCCGTGTCGAAAACGTTGTAGACGATGCGCCCGACGAACCGGTACGGGTTGCGGGATCCCGCCGCGGTCGCAATGGCGGGCAGCCGGAGACCATCGAAAACACCCGCTCGGATCTCGAGGTGATCGCCGACGAGATAGCTCTTGAACTGGAGTCCCAGGTCGCGGCCCGCGTCGCTTTGGAGCGGCGCGCTCTGGAGGAAGGTCCAAATGCCGCCGTCGAGTGCGAGATGGCTGGACGTGCTCTGGAGGGAGTTCCGCGTGAACGGCACGAGCATCTTCCCGAAGTCGAGGATGAACATGTCGTTGGAAAACGGGTGCCACTCGCCGAACGCGTCCTGGACGAGGAAGCCCGAGTTGAGCGCTTTCGTAGCCGTCCCGACGGTCGCACCCATGTTCGGGTTGTCGGTCTGGAAGAAGAACGTGACGTTCTTCGCGACCTGGCCGGCCAGGATCAGCCGGACGCGGCGAATCTTGAAGTTCTGCTGATACCCCTTGCTGGTCTGGTCCTGGAGCCACTCAGCCCAACCCTGCAGCTGAAACCCGAGTCGGAAATTCACGGTGTCGCTGACTTTGACGACGACCTGCGCACGGCTCACTGCGGGAGCCAGAATCAGGGCGGCGAGCGCGATCCCGGCGAGCGGAAACAACCGAAATGGAAACCGACGAGCCATAGTCTCCTCCTTACTGACCTTTCGCAACGAGTCGCGTCCTGAAAGCCTCACATGGTTCGGATATCGACGTCCTTGGTCTCCCGAATGAACAATGAGCCGATCACGAAGCTCATGAGTGCAACGATGATCGGGTACCAGAGTCCCGCATAAATGTTCCCCTGCGAGGCGACGATCGCCGTGGCGAGGAGCGGCAGCATGCCGCCGAACCATCCGTTGCCGATGTGGTACGGCAGCGACATGGACGTGTAACGGATCCTCGTCGGGAAGAGCTCGACCAGGAAGGCCGCGATCGGGCCGTAAACCATCGTGACGTAGATCACGAGGATGAAGAGGATCAGGATCGTCACGGGCCAGTTGAGCCGGCTCTTGTCGAAGGTCGCGGGGTAGCCCGTCGTCTTCAGCGCGGCCTTGTACTGGTCTTCGTTCCACCCCTTGAGCTCCACGCTTCCGATCTTCGTCACGACCGTCTCGCCGGGAACCTCACCGAGATCCTTGAACGAGAGGCCGGCCTTCGTCAGAAAGTCCTTCGCCTTGTCGCAATCCGAGTAGCGTGTCTTCGGCGTGGGAAAGATGTGCATCCGGCAGTCGGAAGCCGCGACGGTGATCGGCGTGCTCACCGCGTATTGCTCGAGCGCGGGATTGACGTTGTGCGTCAACGCCTTGAACAACGGAAAGTACGTGAGCGCCGCGATCAGGCAGCCGAGCATGATGATCCACTTTCGCCCGATCCTGTCCGACAGCTTGCCGAAGAAGATGAAGAAGGGAGTGCCGAGGATCAGGGAGGTGCCGATCAGAATGTAAGCGGTCAGGTAGTCGACCTTGAGGTAGAGCGTGAGGAAGAACAGCGCGTAGAACTGCCCGGCGTACCAGACGACGCCCTGTCCCGCGGTCGCGCCAAAGAGGGCGAGGAGCACGATCTTCGCGTTGGGCCAGTTGGCGAAGCTGTCCGTCAGGGGCGCCTTGGATCCCTTGCCCTGAGCCTTCATCGCCTTGAAGATCGGCGATTCCTGCAGCTTGAGCCGGATGTACACGGAAAACGCGAGCAGGATCAGGGAGACGAGGAAGGGAAGCCGCCATCCCCAGCTCTTGAAGACTTCGGGGGTCATCTTGACGCGGCAGAAGCCGATCACGATCAGCGCGAGCAGCAACCCGAGCGTCGCCGTGGTCTGGATCCAGCTCGTGTCCGATCCGCGTTTGCCCTGCGGGGCGTGCTCGGCGACGTAGGTCGCTGCGCCCCCGTACTCGCCGCCGAGCGCGAGGCCCTGGATGAGTCGCAGCACCACCAGGAGGATCGGCGCGAGGAACCCGATTTTCGCGTAGGTGGGGAGCAATCCGACCGCCGCCGTCGAGGCGCCCATGAAGACGATCGTGATCAGGAACGTGTACTTGCGGCCGACGAGGTCGCCGATGCGTCCGAAAACGAGCGCCCCGAAGGGCCGAACCAGGAATCCGGCCGCGTATGCGACGAACGAGGAGAGGAGAGCGGCTGTTGCGTTTCCAGGCGGAAAAAAGAGCGCCGCGAAGAACGGGGCCAGGGTCGCGTACAGGTAGAAGTCGTACCACTCGAAGACGGTTCCCAGGGAGGATGCAAAGATGACCCTCTTCTCAGCTTCTCTCGCTACCGGGGGCGGGGTGTCGGCGGTGGCCGTCGCCATGTCTTCCCTCCTCGTTAGACCGTCAGGTCGATAGAAACTCGGCGTCGGAATCGAAATGGACTCGAGTCAGAGCGCCGCAGCGCTCGGAAGTCGGGCGGGTCGAGGACCTCCCCGGGAGGCGGGGCGGGGTGCGGGACCGAAATGCGAAAGCGGTCAATGAGCGGCCCACGGTGCCGTGAATGGCGCTCTCGGCGAGCTCTGCCTGTCGGCTTTCGCCGCGGGTAGGGGTTCCGTGGCCAAAAGTGTTTCAGAGTTCTCGCGGGGGGGTCAAGAAGAAACGGAATCAAGCAGGACGCGTCGCGGGGGCATAAGATCTGCGCCGGCCAGGCTTGCCGTGTGCGGGTCTGATCCCGCCAAAGGAGAGTTTCATGTCTAGCCAACCCGAGAAGGCGATCGAAGCTCTGCTCCTCGAAAAGCGCCGTTTCCCGCCCTCGAAGGCGTTCACCGCGCAGGCCAACATCAAGGATGCGGCCGTCTATCGGAAGGCCGACCGGGATTTCGAGAAATTCTGGGCCGACTTCGCAAAGGAGCTCGAGTGGTCGGCGCCCTGGCGCAAGGTCCTCGACTGGAAGCCCCCGAAAGCGAAATGGTTCGTCGGCGGCAAGCTGAACGCGTCGGTCAACTGCATCGACCGGCACGCGGGGGGACCCCGGCGGAACAAAGCGGCATTCATCTGGGAGGGAGAGCCCGGGGACCAGCGGACGATCACGTACGGCGAGCTGTTGCGCGAAGTGTGCCGTTTCGCGAACGTGCTGAAGTCGCTCGGCATCAAGAAGGGCGATCGGGTCACCCTCTACCTTCCGATGATCCCCGAGCTTCCGGTCGCGATGCTGGCGTGCGCGCGCATCGGCGCGATCCACTCCGTGGTGTTCGGAGGTTTTTCGGCCGAGTCCCTCCGCGACCGGATCAACGACCAGGGCGCCAAGGTTCTCGTGACCGCGGACGGCGGATGGCGCCGCGGAAACGTCGTGGCGCTCAAGAAGATCTCCGACGAGGCCCTTTCCGATACGCCCAGCATCGAGAAGGTCGTGGTCGTGAAACGCACGGGCAATGAGATCGGCTGGAAGAAGGGGCGCGACCTGTGGTGGAGCGAGGAGATGGCGAAGGCGCCGGCGCAGTGCCGTCCCGAGAAAATGGACGCGGAGGATCCGCTCTACATCCTCTACACCTCCGGAACGACGGGCAAGCCGAAGGGGATCCTCCACACGACCGGGGGATACCTCGTCGGCACGTATGCAACGACGAAGTGGGTCTTCGACATCAAGGATGAAGATGTCTATTTCTGCACGGCGGACATCGGATGGGTCACCGGCCACTCGTACGTCGTGTACGGCCCGCTCGCGAACGGCGCGACCTGTTTCATCTACGAGGGAGCGCCGGATACGCCTTCCCGCGACCGCTTCTGGGACATGATCGAGCGCCACGGCATCACGATCCTCTATACGGCGCCGACGGCGATCCGGGCTTTCATGAAGTGGGGCACCGAGTGGCCCGAGAAACACGACCTCTCGTCCCTGCGGCTCCTGGGATCGGTCGGGGAGCCTATCAACCCGGAAGCGTGGGTCTGGTACCAGAAAAACATCGGCAAGGGGCGATGCCCGGTCGTCGACACGTGGTGGCAGACGGAAACCGGCATGATCATGATCACGCCCCTCCCTGGCATCACCACGACGCGGCCCGGGTCGGCGACGCAGCCGTTCCCGGGAGTCCGCGCCACGATCCTCGATCAGAAGGGCAACGAAGTGAAAGTGGGCGGGGGCTATCTCGCGATCACGCGCCCGTGGCCCGCGATGCTGCGGACGATCTGGGGAGACGACGATCGGTACGTGCAGACGTACTGGTCGAAGTGGGGCCCGGACGTCTACTTCCCCGGCGACGGTGCGAAGCGGGACAAGGACGGTTACTTCTGGCTGCTCGGCCGCGTCGACGACGTGATGAACGTCGCCGGCCACCGGATCGGGACGATGGAGGTCGAGTCCGCGCTCGTGGACCACCCCTCCTGCGCCGAGGCCGCGGTCGTGGGGGTCAACGACGATCTGAAGGGGACCGCGATCGCCGCCTTCGTGATCCTGAAGGAGAAGGGGAAGACGGGGGCCGCGACGCAACCGGGCGACCCGCTGTCGAAGGAGCTCGCGGCCCATGTCGTGAAGAAGATCGGAGCGATCGCGAGACCGGACAGGATCTTCTTCACCGCCGATCTGCCCAAGACGCGAAGCGGGAAGATCATGCGGCGGCTGCTCCGGGACATCGCCGAGGGCAGGGTCCTCGGAGACACCACGACCCTCGCGGACCCGGGCGTCGTGGCATCACTCAAGACGCAGTACGAGGACAAAGAGGGGTAGGTGACGGGTGACGGGTGACAGGTGACGGGTGACGGCAGCCCGGAGCGCCGGAAACGGCCCGTTCTGCTGACACCTGACACCTGACACCTGACACCCGCCTTTCCCGGGCGTACAATCATTCTCTGTTGCCACCCGATAGCGTTCTGGACGGCTCGGTTCTCGGCCGACTTGATCGCTGGCGGAAGGCGCGGGCTCTCTTCGTGCGCCCGGACGGCATGGAAGCAGAGCGCGCTCTTTCCCTGGCGCTCGGCAAGTCCTGGTCGCGCGGCCAGATCTATGGCCGCTCCCGGCGCATTACGGTCGATCGGACCGTGCCCGATCTTCTCGACCGCCTCGCCGAGGCGCTCGGTCCCTTAGCCGAGCACGTCCGCGTCGCGCCGGAGGACCCCGCCCAGACGAAGTGGGACGCCGTCGGCAACCTGGCGCCGCTGCCGGACTCCCGCCGGCAGGTCGCCGCTCTGTGGCTCGTCGACGTTCTTCAGACGGGAAGTCTCTTCGTCGAGTTCCAGCCGATCTTCGATCTCTCGAGCGGCGAGATTCTCGGCTTCGAGGGACTGCTCCGAGGCCGGGCGGCGGACGGAGCCACCCATCTCGCCGCCGCGCTCTTTCCGGCCGCGAGGAGGCTCGGGATCGAGCTGCCGTTCGAGCGGCTGTCCTGGACGCTCGTCCTCGAGGCGGCGAGCCGGCTTCCCGAGCTGTCGATGCTTTTCTTGAACGTCAACCCGACTCTTCTGACGGGCGCCGATCCGGGGCTCTCCGCCCTCGGCGCCGAGGCCGAGCGCGTGCAGTTCCCGTACACGCGCCTCGCGCTCGACCTGGTCGAGATCGAGCGTGTCGACCTGCTCGAGCGGCTGGCGCTGGCGCTCGGGGTTCCACACGACCTCGGGGTGTCGATCGCTCTGGACGACATCACCTCCGGATACGGCACCATCAAGTACTGCGCGGGCCTTTCGCCGAGGTGGATCAAGGTGGACAGCGGAATCACGCGCGGAATCGCTTCCGATTCGCGCCGCCGCGCCGTCCTCCGTCTCCTGTCGGAAGTCGGGCGGGACGGCCACGTGGGGCTGATCGCGGAGGGCATCGAAGATCCGGAAGATCTCGACGTCTGCGTCGAGGAGGGAGTTTTCGCCGCCCAGGGCTACTTTCTCGCCCGGCCCTCGGTCGAGCCCGGCGCCGCTACTCCCGAGTTCACCGCGTGGCTCGCGGCGCGGGGAGACCGCCTGGCGCCGGCGCTCGAAGAGCGCGGCGGAGAGCGCGCGAAGGCAGAGCGCGGCGTGGCGAAGGAGCGCTTCGAGCTCTGAGTAAGGCGCCCTCTTCTCGAGGCGGGAGCGGCGATCCCGCCGCGGTTCCCGGTTCTTCATCCGTGCGGCTCGACGTGTGGCTCGACGTCGCCTGCGTCTTCCCGACGCGCTCGCAGGCCAAGGCGGCGGTCGAGGGCGGCAAAGTCGAGGTGAATGGCAGCCGCGCCAAGCCGCACCGCGAGGTGCGCGCGGGCGACCGGATCACGGTGACCGCGGACCGGAGCGACCCGCGGGTCCTCCTCGTGCGGGGCCTCGCCTCCCGGTCGATCCCGAAGACGCAGGCGCGCAAACTCTACGAAGACGTGAGCCCTCCGCCTTCCGCCGAGGTGGCGGAGGCGCGCCGCCTCGACCGGATCCTCGCGGGCAGGCCGGACGCGGGAAAGCCGGACCGGCGGGAACGGCGGGAGCGGCGCGAACGGAAGGGGTGGGATGGCCGGTAACCGCCGCTGGTCCCTGGCCGCTCACACGATGCCGGCGTAGACTTCCCCCGTGGACTTCGACCTGCTCTGCCCCTGCTGCAACGCACGCCTGAAGGTCGACCCGGACCTGAAGGCCGTGATCGCCCACGAGGCCCCGAAAGCTCCCCGGACCTTTCAGACGGTCGACGACGCGATCGGGGCCCTGAAGACCCACGAGGTCGAGCGCGAGAAGAAATTCGCCGCCTCGATCGAGGCCGAGAAGTCGAAGAAGGACGTGCTGAACCGGAAGTTCGACGAGCTCTTCGACAAGGCGAAGAAGGATGACCCGAACGTCAAGCCGCTGAGAGACTTCGACCTCGATTAGGCTTTCGGCTGCGGCGTTCGCTTCGCGAACAGGCAGCCGAGAGAGCGCTTCGCTTAGAACAGACGAAGACCGGGGGCCCTCGAACCTCAGCGATTGGTCAGCTGGTAGGCCATCTCTTTCAGGATCGCGATCCGCTTCGCGATCGGCGGATGCGTCGAGAACAGGTTCGAGACCCAACCCTCTTTTTGGCTCGAGGCGGCCCCGCGCGGATCCGCGATGCAGAGGTGGGCGACCCCCTGCTTGATCGACTCCGTGGGCGCGGCGGCAGACTCGATCTTCTCGAGGGCGGAGGCGAGCCCCAGGGGATCGCGGGTCAGCTCGGCTCCGCTGGCGTCCGCGAGGTACTCGCGCTCGCGCGAGACGGACATCGCGACGATCTGCGCGACGATCGGCGCGAGGATCAGCGAGAGGATCCACACCACGAAGAAGACGGCTCCGAAGCCGCCGGACCCGCCCTCCCGGTCGCTGCGCCGCCCGCCGCCCCACGACATCCCCCGCCTTCCCCAGTCGGAAATGAGGAGGACCGAGCCGACGAGCGCCGCCACGATCGTCATGACGCGGATGTCGTAATTGCGCACGTGCGACATCTCGTGGGAAACGACGCCCTGGAGCTCGTGCCGGTCGAGCGTTGCGAGGAGCCCTTCGGTGACCGCGATCGACGACTTCTCCGGGCCGGATCCCGTCGCGAACGCGTTCGGGTCCGGGTCCGGAACGATCCAGACGGAGGGTTTCGGAAGCCCGGAAGCGATCGCCATCTCCTCGACGACGTTGTCGAGCACGCGCTCGCGAGGATCGGCGAGATTGACAGGCCGGGCGCGGGTGGACTCGAGCACGGCCCTGTCGCCGTCCCGGAGCGACCACCACGCGGAACCCGCCCCGAAAAGGATTGCCCCGAGTGTCATCACCGGGATTCCCGGGCTCACGCCCGCCCCGTACAGAAACATGTCCGAGCCAATTCCGAGAACGGCGAGGAAGACGACGAAGCCGGCGAGGAGACCGGCGCTCCTCCGCAGATTGCGCTTCTGCTGATCGTAGAGGTTGGTCATGACGAGGAGATAGGCGGTAGGTGGTGGGTGATAGGGGCTACCACCTACGTCCTACCACCCACCACCTGGTCGACCTCATCCCCGAATGGATCTATGAGCGCGGCCGGAGGTTGAGGTCGACCTGTGGCACCTCGCGCTCCGCGGGAACGGCGATTTCGAAGAGCTCGACGCGCTGGAAGTTGAAGGTCTTCGCGATGAAGCTGTCGGGGAAGATCTCCTGCGCGGTGTTGAAGCGCGTCGCGAGGTCGTTGTAGAACTGCCGCGCGAAGCCGATCTTGTTCTCGGTCGACGTGAGCTCCTCCATGAGAGATTTGACGGACTCGTTCGCCTTGAGGTTCGGGTAGTTCTCGGCGAGGGCGAAGAGGCGGGACAGCGTCTGGGTGAGCTGGTTCTCGCGGGCCGCGGTGTCGGCCACGCCCTGCGCCGCGACCGCGCTGTTGCGTGCCTGGATGACTTTTTCGAGGGTGTCCTGTTCGAACTGCATCTCGCCCTTCACGGACGCGATCAGGTTCGGGATGAGGTCGTGCCGGCGCTTCAGCTGGACGTCGATCTGCTTCCAGGCGTTGGCCACCTGGTTCTTGAGCGTGACGAGGTTGTTGTACCGCCAGATCGCCCAGATCGCGGCGAGAAACGCGAGCCCGACCAGGACCACCAGGCAGCCTCCAAATGCGGCCATTTCAGTCGACTCCTCTCTCCAGATGTACGAAATCCGGGTCGCGAGGTTCGATTCGGTGCGGCCTCAGCAGGAAAGCCGGGTTCATCAGGCGTTCAGGCCCTGGCGGAGCTCCCGGGCGAGGATCTCGACGGCCGAGCGGGTTCCGCCGGTCATCTTCTCCTTCCACATCCCCTCCGTCTCGAAGCGGCGGTCCCCGATCGCCTCGGACCACGGGCGGAGCGCCGCGTCGAGCTCTCCGGAGGACCACACGTCGCCGCCGCGGCTCCGGATCATCGCGATGACGTAAGGGACGATCCGGATAAACGCCCGCAGCGAGGTCGAGCTCTTAATCGAGTACTTGCGCCCCGCGAAGGCGGTCGGAAACGCGCGTGCCGCGGCCTTGAAGTAGTTCAGGAAGAAGCGGCGGGCGTTCTCCCGGAACTCGCGGGCGACGCGCCCGCCCGCCGCGTCCATCGACGCGAAGACGTCCCGGAGCTCGTCCGCGAGCGAGGCCTGCGTCACGGTCCCCTTGCCGATTCCCAGCACCTTGATCTGGCCCCGCAGGGGAGAGTGGTCGTCTTCGTTGAGATTCCGAATCACGTCGTGCGCCGCGGCGAGATTCTCGTCCCGATAGAGGCGGCGGCCCGACAGCGAAATCAGATGCGAGGGGTTCAACTTCGTGTGCTTGCTGTTGATCGTCACGAAGAGCTCGACGACCTGGTCGGGCGTGAGCGCGTCGAAGACGACGGCGGGCACCTGGAAGTCCGTCAGGTTGTGCTTCTCGGCGAGCTGGTGCAGCGCGAGGAGACGGTGCTGCCCATCGAGCGCGCGCAGGATTCCCGACTCCTCGGGGAGCTTCAGGGTCCCGGTGTCCGCGCGGCTGCTGGAGGGCGAGAAGTCGAGTCGCCGCTCGGACACCAGGAGAACGCTTCCCGGAATCGCGGGCAGCGTGCCGGAGTCGGCGCACTGGAGGTAGTAGTTCACGAGCTCCTCGATCTTCTTCTGGATGATCGGCCGCTGAAACGCCTGCTCGGAAGCGGCGATCTTTTTCTCCAGGAACTCCCAGTTCACGCGCGCCGCGGCCTTCTTCGGGCGGGCCTTCCCGCGTGTCGTCTGGCTGCCGGGCCCGAAGGACAGCACTTCGAACCCCACCAGCGACTGGAGGTCGGCGCCGGAAAGCAGGGCTTCATAGAACCGCACGCCGAACTGATTCAGCCGGAGTGAGGGAACGGAGAGCATCCTGGACCCCCTTAAGTTGGCGGGATTATACGAGTTGAGGAGAGAGGAGAGAGGAGAGAGGAAAGAGAAGAGAACAGAGAGAAGAGAGCAGAGAGAACTGGACTGGCGTTGGCCCCGTTCAACCCATCACTCTCACCTCTCACCTCCCAACCCTCACCCACCGGTTCACGGAGGCGTCACTCTTCGCCAGTCCGTTCCGGACAGCATGTCGTCGTGGACCTTGCTTGCGCCCGCGAGGATCCCGAGGAGCTCCTTCGTCAGCAGCTTCTCGAGCTCGGGAATGGCCTCTTCGCTTGCGATCGGGACGGAGCACTCGATCGTCGTCTGGCCGAGCGAGGCAAAGAAAGGAGATGAGCGACGCGTCCAGTCTGCGTCGTTCCTCCGGTGTTTCGTCATGAGGAAAGCGGCGAGGCGCCTCTCGTCCCAGGCTTCCGAAAGGGTCCAGCGGAAATTCGCGCGCGGCCCTTTGTGCTGGGTTTCGGGCTCAGGGCGGGCGAGTGCGATCGCCATGGATTCTCTCGAAACGATAACACCGGTGGTCCCGGAGGCAAATTGGCTTATTTCTTGCCCCGAAGAAGCAGTCAGGAGGTCTCTGTATGCAGAAGGTCAGCAAGGTTCTCGCGCTTTCGATTACGTTCGCGGCGCTGCTCCTGGTGTCGGCGGCGGCGCTCGCGGAGAAGCGCCCTCATGAAGGCAAGATCGTTCGGCTCGACCCGGACCAGAAGACGATGACCGTGGCGGGAGAAAAGAACGACGAGTGGACGCTCTATTGGACCGAGACGACCAAGCTGAAGGGGGTCACGGTTCCGGAGCTCCAGGTCGGCGACTCGGTCCATTTCGACTACACGGAGAAGGACGGGAAGATGTGGATCACGGAGCTGCGGCGCACGCATCGGGCGAAGTCGTAAAATCCGTCGTCCGGGAGCGATCTTTTCGCCGCGCGCTTGGCGCGCGGCTTTTTCTTGTGGAAGGGAATCCATGCCCGAGCCGGTGTCGCCGGAAAACGCGTCGAGCGAGCGCTCCCACCCGGGCGGTCCCCTCGCGGTCCCGCCCACTCCCGTCCGCGTGCACTCCGATTCGGAGCTTTCTGGACGCGGCGTCACCATCGCGTTTCTCGACGCCGGCTTCACCGCGCATCCGGATCTCGTCGCGGGCGGCCGCCTCGTTGCGTTCCACGCGGTCGAGGAGCCCGGGGCGGCTCTCTCTCCGGCGCGGCCTCCCCACCCGTGGGAGTGGCACGGCACGCAGACTTCCGTCGTCGCCGCCGGCGACGGCTCGCTCTCCGACGGCGTCTACCGCGGCCTCGCGTATTCCGCGCGGGTCGTGCTCGTCCAGGTCGGACGGGAAGGCTCGATCCACGAGGACGAGATCGCCCGGGCTTTCGAATGGCTGCTCGAGCACCACCGTGAGCTCGGTGTTCGGGTGGTCAACGTCTCGCTCGGTGGCGATCACGAGGCGCCCCTCGAAGCGAGCCGGGTCAACCAGCTTGCCGAAGAGGCGGTTCGCCAGGGTCTCGTCGTGGTCGTCGCCGCGGGAAACTCCGGGTGCACGTCGGAGCACGCGCCGGTCCCTCCGGCGTCGGCGCCGTCCGTGATCACCGTCGGCGGATACCACGACTGGACGAACGAAGAAGGACGTGCGTTTGCGCTGTACTGCTCGAGCTTCGGCAACACGCCGGAAGGCGTCCAGAAGCCGGATCTGCTGGGGCCCGCCATGGAGGTCGCGGCGCCGATTCTCCAGGGCACGCCGGAGTATCGGGTCGCCGAGGCGCTGACGCTCCTGACGGCGGCCTCCGACGCCGAGCTGCCGCGCCTCGCGGCAGACATCCGGGACACGGCCGATCTTCCGGAGGAGGTTTCTCTACTCGCCCCGGAGGAAATCCGCAATCTCGTGGCCCGCAGGCTCAAGGAGCGGAAGATCGTCTCCGCCCATTACCAGCACGTGGATGGAACCTCCTTCGCGGCGCCGATCGTCGCCTCGATCGTGGCGCAGATGCTCGAGGCGAACGCGGATCTCGACCCGGCGGCCGTCAAGGAGATCCTGCTCCGGACCGCCGAGCGGATCGAGGGTGCGCCGGCCGAACGGCAGGGACACGGGGTGGTCGACGCGGCTCGCGCGATCGCGGCCGCGAAGTTGCTCCGTCGCGGCTGAAGCCGACCCGCGAGGCTAGTTCTCGGGCTCGCGCACCAGGCGGGCCCAGGTCGCCGAGCGGATCCACACCTTCTGCCGGAAGAGCATTTCGCCCTCCGCGTTCATGAGGTGGAGAGATGAACTCCCGTCCCCGGAAGGGCCCTCGACTCCGCAGCGTATCTGTCCCCCCTTCAGCTTCTCGAGCATCGGGGGATCGAGGCGCTCGGCCGGAAGGACGAAGATCTCCTCTCCGTCCTCGCGGTGGAAGATCACGACGCGCGAGTGGCCCGATTCTTCGAGCCTGCACTTGAGCTGACGGGTCGGCGATCCCATGCAGCGGATACTGCAGAATTCAAGCCAGGCGGAAAAATGGAGCCGACGCCCGGACTTGAACCGGGGACCTGCGGTTTACGAAACCGCTGCTCTACCGACTGAGCTACGTCGGCGCGTTTGCCGAGCGGCGGATCCTATCAGGAGGAGAGGAAGTTGTCAGACGGCTGAGACCGGCTTCAGTCAAACCGGACCGACACGATCTTGGAACAGCCCGGCTCCTCCATCGTGACGCCGTACATCACGTCCGCCGTCTCCATCGTCCGCTTGTTGTGCGTGATGGCGATGAACTGCGTGTCCTCCGTCATGTCGCGGAGAAGTCGCGTGAACCGGTCGATGTTCGCCTCGTCGAGCGGCGCGTCGACCTCGTCGAGGATGCAGAAGGGCGAAGGCTTGTAGCGGAAGATCGCCATGAGGAGCGCGATGGCCGTCAGCGCCTTCTCGCCCCCCGAAAGCAGCTGGATCGACTGGTTCCTCTTGCCCGGGGGCTGCGCGACGATCTCGACACCCGTTTCGAGAACGTCGGTCTCGTCCAGAAGCCGCATCTCGGCCGTTCCGCCCTGAAAGAGGCGCGAGAACATCGTCTTGAAGTTTCCGTTGACCGCCTCGAACGCATGGCGGAAGCGCTCCGAAGAGGTCGCGTTGATCTTCCGGATCGAATCCTGGAGCTCCGAGATCGACTTTACGAGGTCGTCGCGCTGCGTCGAAAGGAAGGTCAAGCGCTCGGTCATCTCCCGGTGCTCTTCGAGCGCCAGCACGTTGACCGGTCCGAGGCGCTCGATCGCCTCGGCCAGCGCCGCGACTTCGGTCTCGAGCCCGGCCAGCGCTTCCGGCGAACGGTCTTCCGGGCCGTCGAGCTCCGAGGGCGCGACCCCGAACTCCTCGCGCGCCTGGCCGATCAGGTGGTCGAGGTCCGCGCGGACGCGCGTCTCGCCGACCTCGGCTTCGAACCGCCCCTCGCGGGCGGCGTCCAGGGAGCCGCGGAGGGTTTTCGTGGCCTCCTCCGCCCCGAGCACGCGCGCGCTCGACTCCAGCGTCGCCTCGGAGGCGGCGGCGAGCTCCTCCGCCGTTTTCGCGCGAGAAGCCAGATTCACCGCACGCCGGTCGCGCGCCGCCGTCTCCTCGTGGGCGAGCTCCTGCGCGCGGACGGCGAGCCGGTTGCCCTCGGCAAAAGCGTCGCCGACGCGCCGCTCGAGATGCCCCCGCGTTTCGAGCAGCTTTTCGCGCGCCGCATCGAGCGCGCGGCGCCGCTCGGCGGCAACTTCCGCCTCTGTGCGCCGGTGGGCGAGCTCCTCGGCCGCCGCGGCCGCGAGTGACCGCGCCTCGGGCAGGCCGCCGGCGAGGCTCTCCGCCCTCTGGCGGATCTCGAGCTCCCTCGCGGCGTGCGCCGACTCCTCCGCTTCGAGCGTCTCCTTGCGGGAGGCGAGCCGCGCCGCCTCCTCGCCGAGCGCATGGAGCTCCGTAGCGAGGGTTTCCCGCTCGCGGGAGAGCCGGTCCCGCTCCGCGCGGCGCTCCTCGAAGCGGCCGACGAATTCCGACAGCCGCCCAGCGGCCTCCCGCTCCCGCTCGCGGCGGGATGGCATTCCCGCCTCGCGATCCTGGCGGGTCCGGCGCAGGTCCTCGACCGTCCGCTCGAGCGCCGACGCGCTCTCGCGCGAGCGGGCGGCGTCCCCGTGCAGGCGGTCGACCTCCCGCCTCAACGCGAAGAGGCCGGACGCTTCCGCGGGCGTGTGCACGACTCGCACGAGCGAGCCGCGAACGAGCTCGCGGCCGCGCGTCACGAATGTCGAAGCGGGATCGTGAGAGGACAGCCGGAGAGCGTCGTCGAGCGTCTCGACGAAAGCGACGTTCGGCAGCGCGGCCCGCTCGGCGCCGGACAGGCTCGAATGGTTCTCGAGCGCGACTTCCCAGCCCCCGAGAGAGCCGGCGGGGGCGGCGGGCGTGCCCGGGGCCGCGTTCCAGTCGCTCCGGACGAAGCTCGCGGACGACAGCCCACGGGACGCTTCGACGGCGGCGCGGGCGTCGCCCGAGGCGAAGATCGCCTCGACGTCGTCCGCCAGGAGCAGGTCGATCGTAGCCTCCCATCCGGGAGCGGGCGCAAGCCGGTCCGCGAGGGAGCCTTCTTCGGCGATGCCCGCCGCGCCGAGAGCCGTTCGCACGGACTGAACCGAGTCCTGCCGGCTCTTCAAGATCTCGTTCAAGGCGCCCAGGCGGTGTTCCGCGACGGAAAGCGACTCGCGCGCGACATCGCGTGCGAGCTCCGCGTCGGCGAGGGCCCCGGCGAGTCTCGTGAGCTCTGCCTCCCACGCTTCCGTCTCCCGCCGCGCCGCTGCGGCGTCGTCGGACAGCCTGCGTTCCTCCGCGAGATCGCGTTCCACCTCCGCCTGCCTCTCGGCGAGCTCGGTTTTGACCCTCTCGTGCATTTCGGCCGAGCGCGCGAGCGACGCGGCGACGCGCGACGCCTCGAGATCGACTTCGTGCCTCGCGTTGCGGCTCTGGACCCGGTCTCCCGCGGCGAGGAGAGCTCCCTCGCGCGCGCCCTCGAGCTCGCGTTCGAGCCGGGCAAACGCCTCCGCGGCCTCCGCGGCGCGCTCGTCGGATTCCTCCCGCGCGAGGGAACGAATCCGGGCGTCGGCGACGGCCCGTTCGAGCCGCTCCTCGAGCTCGGCGAGCTCGCGCGCCGATCGGATCTGCTCGACAGAGACGTCACGACCCTCCCTCTCGAGCAGGGCGCGCCTCTCGGCGAGATCGATCCCCGCGCGACGGTTGCTCTCGAGAAGCGCATCGTCCCGTTGGATCGTGTTCTCGAGTCCGGCCACGGCCTCGCGCAGCCGGTCCCGCTCGGCCTGGATGTCGGCCGCGGCGAGCCGCGCGGACGCGAGCTCGGCTTCGGCGCGGCCGAGCGCCGCCGCGGCTTCCGCTTCCCGGTCGCGGCGCTCGTCGCGGATGCGCTCCGCCTCTCCGACCGCGGCGAGAAGGACGTCATGCCGCGTGCGGGCGAGGGCCGCCTTCTTCCCGCGGAGCGTCTCCGTGTGCTCCTTGTACCGCGCAGCGCGCGAAGCCTGCCGCTTCAACGAGGCGGCGTTGCGCTCGATCTCGGAGACGATGTCGGAGATGCGGAGCAGGTTGCCTCGCGTCTCCTCGAGTTTGCCCTCGGCGAGCCGCTTCTTCAGCTTGTAGCGGGTGATCCCGGCGGCTTCCTCGATCAGGCGGCGCCGGTCCTGGGGTTTGGTCGAGAGGACCTGGTCGATCCGTCCCTGTTCGATGACCGAGTAGGCCCGGACACCCAGGCCCGTGCCGAGGAGGCGGTCCTGGATGTCCTTCAAGCGGACCTGCTTGTCGTTCAAGAAATACTCGCCCGTGCCCTCGCGGTAGACGCGGCGTCCGATGCGGAGCACTTCGGAGTCCGCTTCCCCTTCCGGATGGGGGTGCCCGTTCCCGTTCCCGTTTCCATTTCCGTTCCCGTTGCCCTCGGACTCCCCGGCTTCGATCGGGATGGGTTCCCCGCCCGTGCGCGCCCGGGTCGAGAGGGTCAGGATCACTTCCGCCATGCCGAGCGGGCGCCGCTTCGAAGATCCGTTGAAAATGACGTCGTCCATCCGCTCGCCCCGAAGCGTCTTGGCGCTCTGCTCGCCCAAAGCCCACGAAACCGCGTCGCTGATGTTGGATTTGCCGCATCCGTTGGGGCCGACGACGGCGGTGACCCTTCCCGGGAAGGCGAGATCGACCCTTTCGTAGAACGATTTGAAGCCCGAGATCTGAACTCGTTCGAGTTTGAACATGTGTGAACGAATGTAGCAAATCGATCCGACCCGCGCCACAAAATATGGGGGTGGCTGGACTTTCGACACACCACGGGCGGTGGAGCCTCCCGTCGTCGCCGGCGCCGGAGGGCGCACGCGCGCGGGCAGTCGCTTCGCCCAAAAGAAGCCGCGAGCGGGCCGGCGCGGCGTTTGTTGTTTTTTTTGTTCGCTCGGCCGAAGGTGATAGGGTTTACGTCGAACAAATAAACATGCTGAGCTTGGAAGTCCGCAAAAAGGCGGGTGGGGCGGAAGTCCACCGCGTACCGAACGGCGCCGTTACGATTGGTGCTTCTTCGGGCAACGAGGTCGTCGTTCGCGCCCGTGGCGTGGCCGGCCGGCATCTGCGGATCTTCGAAAAAGACGGCCGCTACCAGCTCGACCTCTTCAAGGGAGTCGACGCGGTGACCGTCAACGGCCGGGAGTTCGCCGGCGGAACGATCGCGGCCGGCGACCGGATCGCGATCGGCGAAGCGACGATCACGGTGATCAACATCCAGCCGGGCACGCGCCATACGCCCGCCCACGACACGCCTCTCGTGGAGACCGGCGTCGCGCCGGCTCCCGTCATCGCTCCCACGACCGAGGTCGAATACCGGGCCCTTCGCCTCGCGGTCTACCGGCTGTGCCGGGAGAATGCCTCCCCGGAGGAGCTCGCCACGGCGTTCGTGGATTTCTTCGACCGCGAGTTCGCGGCGACCGAATGGGCGATCGGCGAGCTCGGGCCCGCGACCGGCTTCCGCGCTCTCGCCTCCACGTTCCTCGAGCATCCGGCGATTCCGCCCCATCTCCTGGAAGAGGTCCGGGCGGGCGAGCGGATCGTGCGTTCCGAGAGCGTCACCGGTGTCCTGACTCTGATCGTCGAGCCCCGCGACGGCGACGGTGCATTCGCCGTCCTCGTTCGGGAATCACCCCGGCTCGCGGCACGCGCCGTTCTGTTCCTCGAAGAGGCCGTGCAGGCGGGAGGCATCGCGGTCCGCGCTCCGTCGCGCGCCGAGACGGCCCCCGCGCTCGACCTCGCGCCCGCCGCCGAGCCCGCCGCGTCGGGGCCGATCGATACGATCCTCCGACAGACCGACGACCTCAAGAAGATCGTCGAGACGGTCGAACGGGAAGTCATCGAGCGCGCGATGCGGCGCGTCGAGGGCAACCAGAGCCGCGGCGCGGAAATCTTGAACATCTCGCGGGGTTCGCTCATCGCGAAGTTGAAGGAGTTCGCGGTGCCGGATTTCCGCTATCTGAGGCGGGAGAGACAGAAGAGGAACTAGTCTCTCAGGATCGTCTCCTCTTTCCCTTCCTCGCCGGCCCCTTCGCCTTCCCTCCTTCCGCACTCCCCATCGCATCCGCCCCCCCGAGCGGCCACCAGATCGCGAACGGGGCCGCGAATCGTCCGGCGATCTGGTACGCGTGGAAAGCCGTCGCCCAGAAGTTCCGCGCCACGACCCCGTAGTTGGCCTCGCTCCAGGGACCGAGTCGCGTCGCGTAGAGCGACTCGACCTGGCAGCACAGCGCGAGAACGTGCACCGCGAACAGCGCGAGAAAAGCGAGCGCGGTCCGCCCGGGCCGCAACGGCCAGGAGAGCGCGAAGAGCGACGCGAGGATCACGAAGTTGAAGTGGAGGTCCGCGGCCGGAAGGCCGGGCCGCGGTGCGGCCGGCGGAAAGTCGGCGCGGTCGACCAGAATCTCTCCTCCGCGCGCGGCGAGCCGCGTGACCGCCGGCCGTTCCGCGGCGCGAAGGATCGCCTCCGCCGCGCCCGCGACCGCTCCTTCGTAGGCGGGCGAAAGAACGAGCCAGAGCCCGAGACCCACCGCGAACCCCAGAGCGACGCGGACCAGGAGTCGTCCCGGAGCCTGCCCGGCGATCCTCAAGGTTCCGCCGGCCGAGCGGAGTCCTTCTGCCGGGAGGCCCAGAGGAGAAAGAGGAGCACGCCGGCGATGACGACCGCCGATTGCCAGAGAACGGTGTGGGCGGCGGAAAAGAGCGCCGGGCGGTGGTGGCCGATCCAGAAGAGCGTCACCACCCTCACCAGGTTCAAGAGCTGGATGGCGAGGAATCCGAGCGCGAGTCCGGAGAGCTTGGCGCGCCACGAGGACGGAAACGCGAGCACGGCGGAGCAGAAGAGCAAAGCGGTCTCGACTCCGTTGCAGCCGTTCTCGATGTCGACGGAGAACCCCGCCGCTCGAATCTCGGTTCCGGAGACGGAGACCTTCTCCGACAGGGCGTTCAGCACCGCGGCCGAGGCGTGCGCGACCCCGGCCGTAAACGGCACGATCACCTGGTCGTTCACCGGTTTCCACGCGACGAGAAACGCGAAGCCGGAGAGGAGAACGACGAACCGCACGAGGAAGAGGATCGAGCGGCGACGCGCGGTCCTCTTCGGGTCGTCGGCGGGCGGTGGAGGCTTCGGGGTCATGGTTGCGACGCGTCCTGAAAGGCGAGCATGCGCGAGACGAGCGCCTGGAGGTCCGGCGGCAGCCTCAGGAGGAGCTCGCCCTGCCGGTTCACGACCACCTGCTCGGTGACGGCGTTCGCGAGGAGGTCTCCGGCGGCGTCCCGGATCTCGTAGTCGACCACGAGCCTCGCGACCTCCGGAGCCCGGAGTCGGGCGCTGACGCGGATTTCCGTGTCCGCGACCACAGGCTTTCTGTACCGGATCTCCATGCGGGTGATCGGGACGCGATACCCGATCGAGAGTGCCTTCGTCGCGGTGAACCCGAACCGGCTGGTGAAGGCCTCGCGGACCTGTTCGAGGTAGAGCGCGTAGTGGCCGTGCCAGACGACCGCATAGGAGTCGCATTCCGCGAACCGGACCGGGATCGTGATCGTGAAGCCGCGGAGAGGTTCCGGCTTGAGCTCGCGGCGGGGCTCGCCGCCGGCATCGCCCGAACTCACGCTGCACCCCCTTCGACCGACTCGAAGACCGCCGCCATGAAGTTCCCGCCCGCTCCGAAGGAGTTGACGAGCGCCCGCCGCGGACGGCCGGCCTCCGGGAACAGCCCGCCGCCTCCCGCGATCGCCCGGCACGCGGCGACGATCTGCCCGCCCCCGGAGGCTGCCATCTCGCCGATCGCGTCCTTGACGGAGATCGCGCGCGGCACCCGGCCGAAAACCGAGCGAATCACGTCACCCTCCGCGCGGTCCATCTCGATCACTCCGTTGCGGGAGGGAAACCAGAGTCCGACGTCGATGGGACGGGCGCCGGCGTCGGCTAAGGCGGTGTGGATCGTCCGCTCGATCGCGGCGGGGTCCGGAGCGAACTTGTAAGGCTCGGAAGGAACGCCGCCGACTGCGATGCCCGCGAGGCGCGCGAGCGGCTTCGCTCCGCGCTCCTTCGCGCTGTCGGGGGTCTCGAGGAGCGCGGCGAACGCGCCCTCGCCCTGGACGATGCCGGAGCGGCGCTTTTCTCCGCGCAGGGCTCCCACGCGGTCGAATCCGAGCGCATAGATCGGGTTCCACTCGTCCACGGCTCCCGCGATCATCGCGCGGGCGCGCCCCGAGGAGAGCGCCAGCGTCGCATAGAGGAGCGCGTTCAACGCGGAGGGGTCTTTCTGGGTGATCGTGACGTTTGGTCCGAAGAGCTTCAGCTCGATCGATACCTGCGACGCGGGCGCGTTCGCGACCGTGTTGGGGAAGTGGAAGGGAGGGGCCGCCTCGGGGGATTCCTCGAAGAGGACGCGCAGGAATTCGGTCAGGGCGCCCGCTCCTGCCGACCCGGTGCCCATCGCGATGCCCACGTCCTCGGGACCGCTCGCGATGTCGTACCGCGCCTCGCGCACCGCCTCGAGCGCCGCCACGATCGCGAACTGGCTGCCGCGGTCGAACCGGCGCGCCTTCATGGGCGGGATCTCGGGTTGGGGTGTGAAGCCGTCGCATCGGGCCACTTCGACCGCCTGGAGGCCGGCCCGTTCTTCGGGAGTCATGCGGCGAATCGCGCTCTCGCCGGCGAAGAGGCGGCGCGCAAACTCCTCCGCGGTCCGCCCCAGGGGGCAGACGGCCCCCGTTCCCGTGATCCAGCCCCGATCGGCCAATCCGGTCAGTAGACGCCGGCTTCCCGCGCGAAGACCACGACGGAGCTGTTGCCGCCGAACGCGAAGGAGTCGGAGATCGCGACGTCGACAAGTAGCTCGCGCGCTTCGTTCGGCACGCAGTCGAGGTCGCACGCGGGATCGGGATTCTCGTAGTGAATCGTCGGAGGCACGCGCCCTTCGCGAACCGTCATCACCGTCGCGACCGCTTCGATCGCTCCCGAGGCGCACAGGCAGTGCCCGATCATCGACTTGATCGAGGAGATCGGGATTCGCGCGGCCCGATCTCCCAGACCTACCTTGAGGGCGGCCGTTTCGGCCGAGTCGTTCTGCGGGGTCGCGGTCCCGTGCGCGTTGACGTAGTCCACGTCCTCCGGGTTGACGCCTGCCGCGGCCAGGGCGCTCCGGACGGTGCGTCCTCCGGCCGCCCCGCTCGGGTCGGGCGCGGTCATGTGGTACGCGTCGGAGGTGACCCCGTACCCCAGAAACTCGGCGAGGATGGGCGCTCCGCGGCGCTTGGCGCGCTCCCACTCTTCGAACACGAGGATGCCCGCGGCCTCCCCGATCGAGAGCCCCTTGCGCTCCCGGTCGAACGGACGGCAGGGCTCGGGGTCCACCGACCGCAGCGAGTTGAACCCGCCGTACGTCAGCCGCGCCAGAACGTCGGAGCCGCCGGTCAGGATCACGTCGGCCAGCCCCGCCACGATGGCGTCGTGGGCGTATCCCATCGCGTTCGCGGACGAGGAGCAGGCGGTCGTGATCGTCGATTTCATTCCCTCCAGCTGGAAGTACTGCGCCACCCGATCCGTGATGGCGTCCGGCAGGTGGTTCAAGACGTGCGACGGCCGTCCCCGCGATCCCTTGAGGTGTTTCTCATAGTAGGCCTCGGAATCGAGGAGTCCCGACGTCCCGCCGCCCAGGATGACTCCGATGCGCTCCGGATCTTCCCGGGCGAGGTCGAGTCCGGACTGGGCGACCGCCTCGCGCGCGGCCGCGAGTCCCATGCGGTCCGCCCGGGACATGCGGCGCTTCTGTGCGGCGCTCAAGAATCCGTCGGGAATCTCCGTGACCTGACCCGCGGTCTGCGTGCGATATCCGGACGCGTCGAAGAGCGACAGCGGGCGGATCCCGCACGTTCCCGCGAGCAGGTTCTCCCAGAAATCGGGCACGTTGACGCCGATCGAGGTGACGGCGCCGAGACCCGTGACGACGACCCGACGGGGTTTGCTCATTCGGGGAGCGATTCTACAGCGAGAGGGTGAGAGGTGAGGGGACAGAGGTGAGAGGTAGGCGCCTTCGACCTCACCTCTGACCTCGCGCGTCCAACGCCGGCCAAGATACATTTGCCTAGATGGCGCGCGTCGGATGGCACGAGTACTTCATGAACATCGCGAAGCAGGTTTCGACGCGGTCGACCTGCGAGAGAAAGCACGTCGGCGCGGTGATCGTCCGCGACCGGACGATCCTTTCGACGGGCTACAACGGATCCATCCGGGGCCTCGCGCACTGCGAGGACGTGGGGTGCGTCGTGGAGGAGGGACACTGCGTCTCGACGGTGCACGCGGAAGCGAATGCGATTCTGCAGGCGGCGCGCAACGGCGTCGCCATCGGCGCAGCGGAGCTCTACACCACCGCGAGCCCCTGCTGGCCCTGTTTCAAGCTGATCGCGAACTCCGGGATCGCGCGGGTCTACTACGGCGAGTTCTACCGGGACGAACGGTCTCTCGCGGTGGCGCGCGAGGCGGGAATCGAGCTCATCGATTTAGGAAACGCGTCGAAAGAGTGAGGCTATCCCTCTTCGTCCGCCTTGCGGCGCCGCGGGGCTGATCCGACGACTTCTCCCGTCTCGAGGAGGGTCAGGCAGTCCTCGAGCGTGCCCCGGGCCGCGGCGCTTACCTGGAAGAACCGGCAACCGAGTCCGCGGTCCGGCTCCTGGCCGACGCGGACCACGATCGCTTCCGCGACGACCGTCCGCCGCGGCTTCTCTCCCGGGACCTCGAAGGAAATCTCGAGGCGCGCGCCCACCGGCTGACGAACCGACGTGCGGATGAAGAACCCGCCGCGCGACAGGTCGCGCAGCGTGCCCTCGTTCTGGGCTCCGTCGCGCCAGAACGTGACCGGCCATTCGACGGCGGCGCGCGTGGCGTCGCGGGGAAAAAGCTGGAGGAAATGGCGGAGGGTGTCGAAAATCGCCGACTCGTCGAACGGCTTGGCGATCCAATCGTCTGCGCCCGCGCGGCGCGCGGCTCCCTCCTGCTCGGGGGTACGAAAGACCACGACGACCGGCTGGTGCCCGAGGTGCGAGTCCGCCTTGAGAACGCGGCACACGTCGATTCCCGTCATCCCGGACATCTCCGCGTCGAGGAAGATCAGGTCCGGCTTCTCGCGGCGGGCCGCGGCGATCGCTTCGGTTCCGTTGCTCGCCCGCAGCACCCGGCAGTGGGTTCGCCTCTCGATGTCCTCCGCGACGGCACGGAACAAGCCGTTGTCGTCGATCAGGAGGATGGAACTCACGAACCGATTATAAGAGGGAGCGGCGGCTCCTTCTCTTATCATCCGCCCCGCATGGACACGCTCTCGCACGGGCTCGTGGGATCGATCCTCACCCGATCCACGACGCAACGCCCGGAGGGACGCGCGGCGCTTTGGATCGGGTTCCTCGCCGCCATGCTGCCCGACCTCGATTTTCTCTTCCTGCACGGACAGCTCGACTACCTCCGGAACCACCGCGGGTGGAGCCACTCGTTCCTCTATCTGCCGCTCTTCGCGGCGGGCGTTGCGGGCATCGCACGGCTCTTCTTCCGGCGCGCGCGTCTTCTGCACCTGTTTCTCTTCGCCGCGCTGGGGATCGCCTCGCACATCGTGTTCGACTGGATCACGTCGTTCGGCACGATGTTCCTGACGCCGCTGTCGCGCGAGCGCTACTCGCTCGACTGGCTCTTCATCATCGATCCGTTTTTCACCGCGATCGGCGGATTCGGGCTCCTCATCGCGGCGGCGCTGCGGGGAAGAGGGCGGCGCGCCGCCTCGATCGCCTCGGGGCTGCTCGCTCTCTACATCCTCTTCTGCGCGGCGGTGCACGCGCGGGCGCTCGCGGTCTGGCGGCGCATCGACCACGCGCCGTCCGGCGCTCCCGTCGCCGTTCTCCCGCAGCTTCTCTCGCCCTTCCGGTGGCTGGGCCTCTCCGACCATGGAGACTCGCTCCACGCGTGCTTCTTCGACATCGGACCGTTCGCCAGCGACGTCCCCGTTCCGATCACCCCGGAGAAGCTCTCGGAGGCTCTCGGGCGCCTGCCGGAGTTCTATCCGCCGCCGGATCGCGCCCGGATCCGGCGGTTCGAAAAGCCCGCGGACTCGCCCCTGCTCGCGGCGGCCCGGGCCTTGCCCGACGTCCAGACCTATCTGGCGTTCGCCCGGTTTCCGCTCGCGACCGTGATGCCTTCCGCGGACGGCACGACCGCGATCACCTTCGAAGACATGCGGTTCCTTCCGTTCTTCACCGGCCCCTGGGCGCGGACGAAGAGCGGCGGGTTGACGAGGGTCGCGTTCGTGTATCGGGTGAGGCTAGACGGCGCCGGCCGGCCGCTCGAGCGCGGCTTCGTCGTCGGCGGCCGGGGGCGCTGAGACCGCCGGGGCGGCCACGTACGAATATTCGGGAGAGGGAGTTCTGGTCAGCGCTTCGGAGATTCCTGCGTAGTACCCGACTTTGACCAGCAGGCGCAGGAAGACGAAGACCTGCTGCGTCAGGATCAAGGGCACGAGGGCGAGCCGCGCCTCTCCTCCCGCGGAAGGGTCCGCGACGAGCCAGATCAGGTAGAGACCGCCCGTCGCCAGGCACGACCAGAAGAGCACCCCGAGCAGCCGCAGCGGGCGGGAGAGGGCGCCCGCGACTCCCGCGAAGAACCGGGAGACGGGCGGAAGATCCGGCCGCGCCACCCAGATGGCACGGACCGAATCTGCGATGAGCTTAATGGCTGCGAGAACGAGGATCAGGAGAACGAGGCGTACCGCGGTGACGGCCATCGCCTGCCGCTCCGAGTCGAGCTCGTTGACACGGTTGCGCAGGGCGATGCCGGTCTCGAGCCACACCCAGCGGTACGCGGCGATCGCCGCGGCAAACGAGGCGAGCGTGAAGGTGATGAAGGCGGGGAAGCGTCGCATCCCTTCGCGCCCGAACGTGACGAGCGAGCCCTGCGGCTCCCGGAGAGTTCCGAAGATCCCCCCGAGCGCGAAAGCGTGGAGAACCACCGCAAGCATCCCGAGCGCGAGCGTGACGGCGCCGATCCCGCGCGCTTCGCCGAGCTCCGACGACGTGACGCCCTCGGATGTCAGGATCTGCGTGAGAAGGTTCGGGAAGTTTCCCAGAAGATCAGGGTGCACCCGCAGGAGCGTCTCCCACCACCCGTAGTCGGGGTTGGCGACCATGCGGCTCGCCGCGGGAGAATCGTCGAGCAGCTCGTGGAGGGTGTTCGAGACGGGAAGGATCAGCACCGACGCGAGAAGGAGCTGCATCAGCCACAGGGAGACCGCCAGATAGGGCTTCGAAAGGGAAAGACGGATCCCACGGCCGAAGCACGAGAGGGAGCTTCGAGAGCTCATGCGGGCTCGCTGCAACGGTGAGGGGAGAGCGAGAGGTGATAGGAAAGAGGTGAGAGGTCAGAGGAGAATGGGAGATCTTTCCCTCTCTCCTCCGACCTCTGACCTCTCTCCTTCCCGCTCACCAGACCACCGTCAGCGCATCGAGGAAATTCTGGGTCCAGAAGACGCTCCGCGACGTCCAGCGCGTCGCCGCCCGCGGATCTCCCCGCGACCGGCGGCCGTTGTTCGTGCGGTCCGAGTCGAGCGCGATCTTTTCGTCGGGGTCCACGATCGCCTCGACCAGCCTCGGGCCGCCCTGAATGCGGAACCGTTTCCAGCGGCCTGCGCCGTCCCACACGGAGCGGTACGACTTTCCGCCCTCGAACCGCAGCAGGACTTCCACAGGGAGGACGACGCCCCCCTTGCGGGTCACGAGAGCGACGCTGTCCCATCCGCGCGCCTTCGCGAGCTCCGGCGGCGGGCCTTCCGAAAGGCGGCCGTCCTTCTCGAAGAGACCCCGTGGAGGTTTCGAGGGCGTCGAGCGCACCTCCTCGACCGCGTAATCGGTGTCCTCGGCGCCGTGGAAGGTCCGGTCGAAGAACCAGGTCCAGTCGCGGCCGGTGACTTCGTTCGCGGCGCCAATGAAGTCGGAGAGCGTCGGATGCCGGAAGCGCCATCGCTCGAAATAGAGCCGGAGGGCGCGGTCCATCGTGCCCGTCCCGACCATGTTCTCGAGCGTGGCGAGGGCGAGCGCCGTGTGCGAATACGTGCTCCCGCCGTAGGTCGGGCGGTCCCGAAAGCCCCAGCTCTTCTGAGCATGGAGGTCCGCCGTCGCCAACTTGAAGAAGCGGCGATTGTCGTCCACCGGGTAGAAGAGGTCGATGCCGAGGGGGAAGCGGAACCCGAAGAAGTTCACGACCGGATGGTTCGGCCCGTAGGCGGTCTTGAGCACGCGGGCCGTCATGTACTGGTCGAACCCTTCGTCCAGGTACGGCTCCTCGAACTCGTTGCTGGCGAGCATCCCGTAGAAGTACTGGTGGCCGAACTCGTGGACCACGACCTCTTCCGGCTCATGGACGTTCGCGGGGGCGACCAGGTGCGTGCCGGCGGTGATGAGCGTCGGGTACTCCATCCCGCCAGCGGCGGAACCGCCCCAGGGCGGGTCGACGATGGTCAGCGTCGAGTACGGATAGCCGCCCAGCACGCGTCCCATGAGCGAGAGGCCCGCTTTGGCGGCCCGGAAATGGCGCTCGGCCTGGGAGGCATGCTCCGGCTGGAGGAGAAGGATGAGCTCGACGTCCACGAGCCCCGCCTCGCGGAAGAAGTCGCGGCGAACGAGATAGCCCGGGTCCGCCGTCCACGCGAAGTCGTGGACGCTCTCCTGCCGGAACCGGTACAGGACCCGTTCGCCGTTGCCGGCGCGCTCCTCGACCTGCTTGCCCGTCGCGCCGACCCTTCCCTTGTACCGGGCGGGCACGTCGATCGACACGTCGTAGTCGCCGAAGTCCGAGAAGAACTCGCTGTTGGCGTGGAACTGGTGGCAGTTCCACCCGGTCTCCTGGAGAACGCCGAGCTTGGGAAACCACTGCGCCACCATGTAGAAGTCGCCCTTCCAGCCGGTGCGCCGCGCGACCCGGGGCAGCCGGGAGCGGAAGTCGACCGAAACCCGCGCGGTCTCACCCGGCGCCACCGGTTTCGGCAGCGTGACCTCCGCCACGGTCCGGTCGTCGCGGTTGCCGTCGTCGGGCGCGATGTAAACGAGGGCGGGGAGGAGATCGGTCCCGTCCGCATAGGTCATCCGGGTGAGCTCGATCGATCCCCACGACTCCGGAAGCGGTTCGCCGCGGCGCCCCCGGCCTCCCGACTCCCGGTGGAACGTCGAGCGCGTGTTCCGGAACGCATTCAGGTAGAGGTGGAACTGGAGCGCCGAGGCGGGCCGCGAAGTGCGGTTCGTCCACGTGATGAGCTCGGTGCCTTCGACCGTCTTCTTGTCGGTGTCCAGGCGGCACGAGATCTCGTAGGAAGCGATCGGCGGCGTGAGTTGCGCCGCGGGAAGCTCGAGGGCGCAGGAGAGCGCCGCCGCGGCAGCGAGAAGGAGTTTTCTCGCTTTTGCCGAAAGCATCGGCGGGACTGTAGCATGCCGCGCGTGCCTAGAAAGGCGAGTGCTCCGTCTCCCGAAGACGGCCAGAAAGCCACGGCCGCGCGGCACGTTCCAGCCGAGGCCGTCCGGCGGGCCGAGGATCTGAGAGAGGAGATCCTGCGTCACGAGCGGCTCTACTACGTGGACAACCGGCCCGAGCTGTCCGATGCCCAGTTCGACCTTCTCATGCGGGAGCTCGTCGACCTCGAAGAGAGATACCCGTCGCTCGCGTTCGCCGACTCGCCGGCGCGGCGGGTGGGAGGAGTTCCGGCGGAAGGGTTCGCCACGGTCGCACACGCCATGCCGATGCTGTCGCTCGAGAACGCCTACTCCTGGGAGGAGGCGGAGGCGTGGCTCGCGCGCGCGCGGCGGGTCGCCGCCGCCGATCCGGCGCCCTACGTCGCCGAGCTCAAGATCGACGGCCTTTCGATCTCTCTGCGCTACGAGGGGGGGAAGCTCGTGCGGGGCGCGACGAGGGGAGACGGCTTCCGCGGGGAGGACGTAACGGAGAACGTGCGGACGATCCGGTCGATCCCGCTGCGCATCGCGGACGTCCGAACGTGGGAAGTGCGCGGAGAGGTCTTCTACAGCAAGGCGGCTTTTCAGCGCGTCAACGCCGAGCGGGAGGCGGAAGGCTTGCCCCTCTTCGCCAACCCGCGCAATGCCGCCGCGGGGACGCTTCGGCTGCTCGACTCGCGGATCACGGCGCGGAGGCGGCTCGACGCGTTTCTCTATTCGGTCGCCGCGGGGCCGGAGATTCCCGCAACCCAGGACAAGACGCTCGATCGTCTGCGCGAGCTCGGATTTCCGGTGAACCCTCACTCGCGCCGTTGCGACTCGTTCCAGGAGGTCCGCGCATTCCTCGACGAGTGGGAGAGCAAGCGCCGCGAGCTGGGGTTCGAGACCGACGGCGTCGTCGTGAAAGTCGACGACCGCGCGCTTCAGGAAAAGCTCGGCGCGACCGCGAAGTCGCCCCGCTGGTCTCTCGCATACAAGTTCCCCGCCGAGGAGAAGGCGACCGTCGTCCGCGACATCACGTTCCAGGTGGGTCGCACGGGTGTGCTGACACCCGTCGCCCACCTCGACCCCGTCCTCCTGGCCGGCACGACCGTCAAGCGCGCCACCCTCCACAACTACGAGGACCTCTCGCGGAAGGACGTCCGCGTCGGCGACACCGTCGTGGTCGAGAAGGGCGGCGACGTGATTCCGAAGGTGGTCCGCGTCCTGCTCGACCGCCGTCCCGCGGACGCGGCGCCCTTCGCGATGCCCGCCGTCTGCCCCGTCTGCGGAGATCCCGTCGCGCGCGAGGAGGGCGAGGTGGCCACGCGCTGCGTCAACCCGTCGTGCCCGGCCGTCGTTCGCGAGGCGTTGCGGCATTTCTGCACCCGGCGCGCCATGGACATCGAGGGTCTCGGGGAGAAGCTCGTCGACCAGCTCGTCACCGCCGGCCTGCTCACGGACGTCGCCTCCATCTACGGTCTCGAGTCGAAAGATCTGGTCGAGCTCGAGCGCTGGGGCGAGAAGTCCGCCTCGAACCTTCTCGCCGAGATCGACCGGAGCCGCGGGAACGACCTGTCGCGCCTTCTCTTCGCGCTGGGGATCCCGCACGTGGGAGAGAAAGCGGCGCGCACCCTCGCCCGGCGCTTCCGCACCCTCGACGCGCTCGCCGCGGCCACAGAGGAGGAACTCCAGCGCGCCGACGACGTCGGCCCGAACACCGCTGCCGCCATTGCTTCGTGGTTTGCCCACCCGCGCCACCGGGAGCTCGTCGAACGGCTTCGCATCCGAGGGGTCCACTTCGCGTCGCGGGAGGAGGCCCCGCCGGCCGACGGAGCCCTCGCCGGAAAGACGGTCGTCCTGACGGGGGCCATCGAGGGCATCACGCGGGAGGAGGCGGCAACGCGGCTCGAGGCAGCGGGTGCCAAAGTGTCGGGCTCGGTTTCCAAGAAGACGTCGTATGTGGTGGCGGGAGAGGCGGCGGGCTCGAAGCTCGAAAAGGCGCGCGCGTTAAACGTCCCCGTCGTGACGTGGGATCAAATGCTTGACATAATGGGCGGATAGATCGCTGAGTCAGGAGGCCGTTTGGACTTACCCGCCAAGGTGGTCATCTTCTGTCCGACCCTGGAGCTCAAGAACAAGCCCGGTCGGCTGATGGCGGTTTCCGCGAACGGCTTTTACGAGATCTGGCTCGACTTCGCCGAGCGCAACCACACGGTCCTGCTGCCGATCTCCGGAACGGCGCTCGTCTTTTCCGAGCCCAACGCCGTCGGCGAGCCGGGAATGGACATCGAGAGATAGCGTCTCAGCCCGGGAACATCTCCAGAAGCTCTTCCAGCCTCTCGATCCGCTCCACGTCTTCCTCCGCCGCATTCGCGCCGATCAGAATCGCGCGCATTCCCGCCGAACGGGCGCCCACGACGTCGATCGAATAGATGTCTCCCACGTACGCGCACCGTTCTGGAGCGATCCCGAGGCGCTCCGTCGCGGCCAGAAAAATCCGCGGGTCGGGCTTTTCGAGGCCGACTTCGGAGGAGTCGATGACGACTTCGAGGTAGGGCGAAAAGCCGGCCGTGTCGAGGAGGGTCCGCACGCGGCCGTCGGCGTTGGAGACGACCCCCGTCCGGTATCCCCGGTGCCTGAGCTCGCGGACGGTCTCGAGAGCCCCCGGCTCGGAGTGAGACCAGAGGTTCGACCGGGTGTGCTCCGCGCCGACGGCCCGCGCAGCCAGTTTCCTGCGGTCCGGATCGGCGATCCCGAGACGGCGCAGGATGGCGTCGAGATAAACGGGAAGGCGCTCGGCGTCCGTCGACTGCGGGTTTCGTTTCGTCCAGGCGCCGACGTCGACGGCCGCCTCGCCGGCGGCCCGCCCGAACGCGGCACTGTCGGCGTCGACGCCCGCGGCGCGAAGGACTCGTTCGCCGTCGACGTGGATCAAGGTCCCGCCCGCGTCGAAGAGGATCCCCTGCGATGTCACGCGCCCGAAAGCCCCGGGCGGTCCGTGGCCGCGGGGACGAGCGCCTCGACCACGGCCGCTTCGAGATCCGCCGCCACCGCGCGGACTTCCGCGGCGTCGGGGCCTTCGACGAGCACGCGCAGCAGGGGTTCCGTCCCCGAGTAACGGAGGTAGATCCGGCCGCGCCCGTCGAGCCGCTCCTCGGCCCGCGACATCGCTCGGACGATCCCGGGGCATTCCTCGATCGGGACGCGGCGGGCGACCCTCACGTTGCGCAGGACCTGTGGCGTCTTCTCGAGGGTCGCCAGCCGGGAAAGGGGTCCCCCGCTCTCCGCCACGATGGACGCAAGGAGGAGTGTCGTGAGGATCCCGTCGCCGGCGGGCGAGAAGGGAAGCAGGACGTGCCCGGACGTTTCGCCTCCGACCGGAGCGCCCGTCTCTTCCATCATGCGGGCGACGTTGCGGTCGCCGACGGCGGCGCGGCAAAACGGAATGTTCTCGCGGCCCAAGGACGCCTCGAGGGCGAAGTTCGACATCACCGTCCCGACGATCCCGCCTGCACCGAGAATTCCCTTTCGTTTCCAGTCCGTCGCGATGATCCAGAGGACGTCGTCTCCGTCGAGGATGCGCCCCTTCTCGTCCGCGAAGATCGAGCGGTCCGCGTCGCCGTCATAGGCGACTCCGAGAGCCGCGCCGTGCTCGCGGACGGCGTCGAGCATGTTCTCGGGATGCAGCGCGCCGCAACGATCGTTGATGTTCTGTCCGTCCGGGGCGTCGCAGATCGTCGCGACGTTCGCACCGGCGCGGCGCAAAGCTTCGGGGCCGAGCTTCGAAGCGGCGCCGTTGCCCGCATCGACGAGGATGCGGAGTCCTTCGAGCCGGACCGGCACGCTGCGCGAGAGCCGATCGAGATACAGCCGGGCGAGGGAAGGGTCCGGCTCGGGAACGACCGCGGGCTCGGCGTCGCCTTGCCGGGAGGGGTGTTCGAGGAGCACCTTCTCGAGGGACTCCTCATCGGCGTCGGGCCACTTGCGGCCGTCTCGGCCGAAGATCTTGATCCCGTTGTCCTCCCAGGGATTGTGCGACGCGGAGACGGACACTCCCGCGCCTGCCCCGAGCTCCAGGACCACTTCCGCGACGCCCGGGGTGGAAATGACTCCCGCGGCGGCGACGTCGCCTCCTCCCTCCCGGATTCCGGCGGCGAGCTGGGCCACGATCCGCGGCGTTGACTCGCGCGTATCGCCGCCGACGACGGCTCGCCGCCGATCCGAGGCGGCCAGGCGGCGTCCGAGCTCGCGGCCGATGCGGCGCACGGTGCCCGCGTCCAGCGGGAACTCGCCGGCCTTCCCGCGCAGCCCGTCGGTGCCGAACAGCTTCACCGGCGGCTCCGCGGGGCGGGCGTTGGAAGCGGGAGCGGCGTCGCGGCCGGCCGGAGGTGCACGGAGACGGTGACGATCTGGCCTTCCCGGACGCGGACTCCGGGGGCGTCGGAGAGGACCGTCGCGGGAACGGAGAAGCTCGCGTCCCGGCCTTCGAGTGAAACGGGGTCCGTCGTGATGTTCTTCATTTTCTGGAGCGCCGTCGCCGGCCCTTCGACACGCGCGGAGCGGGGCTCGATCGTCACGTCGGCGACGGCGTACCCGGCCGCGGGGGAGCCCGTCAGGTTCGCCGCGATGGGCAGGATCCTCTCGGCGACCGCGTCGAGGACGATCCGGAGCTCGCCCGGCGAGATGGAAACGACCTCGATCTCGGGCGGGATGTTGACGTCGTCGGGAGAGAGGCGGTAGATCTTTTCGCCCTTTTCGGCGCCCTGCAGGTCGATGACCGCCTCGAGCTTCGTGGAGTCGACCTGCCGCAGCGCCGTGAAGGGCCCTCGGACTCGCACGTCGACCGCGGAGACGAGCGGCGTAGCGATGATGGTCCGGGGCGGAATGTTCACGACCGACAAGGCGATGCGATAGCTCCTTTCTGAAATTCGTTCCCGCGTGCGAGCGGAAAGCACGAACCACACCAGGATGCCGATGGCGAGGGCCAGAATCTTCAGGCCGAGGTTGCGCAGGAGAGCCCGCCGGGGTGCCATGGTCAGGCGGCCGTCGCGAACTCGCGAAGAAGGAGGTCCCGGAGCGACTTGCCGTCCAGGTCCTCGACGAGATCTCCGTCACGCGCGACGGAGATCGTGCCCCGCTCTTCGGAAACGACGATCGCGAGGGCGTCCGTTTCCTCGGTGATCCCCATCGCGGCGCGGTGGCGTGTGCCGAAACGCTTCGAGAGACCTTCCTTGAGCGACAGCGGAAGGAAGCACCCGGCCGCCGCGACGCGCTGTCCCCTGAGGATCACCGCGCCGTCGTGCAGCGGCGTGCCGGGAGCGAAAATCGTGACGAGGAGGTCGTACGAAACAGCCGAATCGAGCGGGATCCCATTCTCGATGTACGTCTTCAGCCCCTCCCGGCGTTCGATCACGATCAGCGCCCCCGTCTGCCGCGCGGAAAGCGACGTGACGGCGAGAACGATGTCGGAGATCGTTTCCTCGGCGTTGTACCCCGAGAACCAGGCAAAGAAGGGCGTCCGGCCGAACGTCGCGAGCGCACGCCGCAGCTCCTGAGCGAACAGAACGATGATCGCGAACGGAAGGTAGAAGAAGAGGGCCTGCAGCACCGTGCGGACCGCCGCGAGCTTCAGGAGAACGGCCATCTCGTAGACGAGGAAGACGGTGAAGAACCCGAACATCATCTGGACGGCGCGCGTCCCGCGGATCAAGCGCAGCAGGATGTAGGCAATCACCGCGACGACCAGGATGTCGACGGCGTCGCGCCAGGACAGCGAGAAATGAGCGAGCGGTCCGACGCGGCGGGAGATCGACTCGATCACGCGGCAGGCACACGGATCGCGCGCGACATACGCAGAAAGCGGACCGTCTCGCCGACGTCGTGCACGCGCACGAGAGCGGCGCCCGCGCTCTCCGCCGCCGCGGCGCAGGCGAGCGACCCGGGCAGGCGGTCGGCGACGGGGGCCTCGTCGGGGACGCCGGAGAACAGGCGAACGAACTTCTTTCGAGACGCGCCCACCATCACCGGCACGCCGAGAGACCGGAACGCGGCGAGATGGCGAAGGATCGCGAGGTTCCCCTCGCCGCTTTTCCCGAACCCGAGCCCGGGGTCGATCGCGATCGCTTCCGGAGCGACTCCCGCGGCGACGGCTTTCCCGGCGGCGGCGGAAAGCTCGCGCGCGATGTCGGCGAGAGGATGCCCATACGAGACGTCCTGCTGCATCGTGCGGGGGTCGTTTCCCTTCATGTGCATGAGGATGACGGCGGCGCCCGCGGCGGCGATCGTCTCCGCCATCGCGGGATCGAAGCGGAGCGCGGATATGTCGTTGACGGCGTCGGCCCCCGCCTCGAGCGCCCTCCTCGCCACTTCGGCACGCCGCGTGTCGATCGAGATCGGGGCCTCCGAAGACCTCCGGATTCCCTCGATGACGGGGACGACCCGCCGGATCTCCTCTTCGACCGGGATCTCCTCGGCGGGCCCGTAGGTGGACGGCCGCGTCGACTCGCCCCCCACGTCGACCATCGCCGCTCCGTCGTCGACAATGCGAAGCGCCCGGTCGATGGCCGCGGCAGAATCGAAGTAGAGCCCGCCGTCGGAAAACGAGTCCGGCGTGACGTTGACGATGCCGACGACCGCGGGCTGCGCCTCGAGCGTGATCGTCCGGCCGTGGGCGAGCCGGAGGGAAGACGCCGTGTGAGCCACCTTCGCGAACGCCGCGGAGGCGCGCTCCCGGAGGGAGGCGGGTAGGGCCTTCAGCGTTTCCGCGCGGTGGGCACGGGGCAGCACCACGGGGGGAGAGGAGGAGCCGTCGAACCGGACCACGTCGACGGGAAACTCGGACGGAGGGAACGTGGCGGGCCGGAACCCGTCCCAGGAGGCGATCTCCCGCAGCAGCACGGCGTTGCCCGCCGGAATTACCAGGTCCATCGACGCAGTTTAGCCGCCTCTGCGCCCATCCCAAACCCCTGCGCCCCCGTCACCTGCGCCTCTCCCCCCGTTCGGGGGGAGAGGTGAGGGCGAAGCCTCAGGCGGGCTCGGGGAGCAGCCCGCCCATGTCGCCGGAGGCCTGAGGAACCCCGGGCGGCGTCACGATCGGAGGCTTCGGCGGGCCGGTCTTGCGCAGCTTCGAGATGTCCACTCCCGTCTCTTCCGCGAGGATCTGCAGCACCTCTTCGCCGTCGAGCACTTCCTTCTCGAGGAGCGTGCGCGCCAGGCGGTGCATCGACTTTTCGTTGTCCGAGATGATCTTCTTCGCCCGGTCGTAGGCCGAAGTGATGATCCTGCGGACCTCGGCGTCGATCAGGTTCGCCGTCGCCTCCGAGTAGTCCTGGTTGCGCCCGAAGTCGCGGCCGAGGAACACCTCGCCATCCGCCTTGCCAAACGTCAGCGGCCCGAGCTCGCTCATTCCCCACTCGCAAACCATCTTGCGGGCGAGCTCCGTCGCCTTCTCGATGTCGTTGCCGGCGCCCGTCGTCATGTGGCCGAGGAATTTTTCCTCGGCGATCCGGCCGCCCATCATCACGGTGATCGTCGCGTCGAGGTACTCCTTGGTGTGCGAGTACTTGTCCTCGGCGGGCAGCTGCATCGTGACGCCGAGCGCGCGTCCCCGCGGGATGATCGTGACCTTGTGGAGCGGGTCGGCGTCCGGCTGGAGCGCGGCGACGAGCGCGTGCCCGCCCTCGTGGTACGCCGTGTTGCGCTTCTCCTCCTCGGTCATGATCATCGACTTGCGCTCGGGACCCATCATGACTTTGTCCTTCGCGTACTCGAAGTCGATCATCTCGACCTTCTTCTTGTTGAAGCGCGCCGCGTTCAGCGCCGCCTCGTTGACGAGGTTGGCGAGGTCCGCGCCGGAGAAGCCGGGGGTGCCGCGCGCGATCACCGACAGGTCGACGCTGTCGGAGAGCGGGGTGTTCCGGGTGTGCACGCGGAGGATCTGCTCCCGGCCACGCAGGTCGGGCCGGTCCACGACGACGCGCCGGTCGAACCGGCCGGGACGTAAGAGCGCCGGGTCGAGAACGTCGGGGCGGTTGGTGGCGGCGACGAGGATGACCCCCTCGTTCGTGTCGAAGCCGTCCATCTCGACGAGCAACGCGTTCAGTGTCTGCTCGCGCTCGTCGTGCCCTCCGCCGAGGCCCGCGCCGCGGTGGCGACCAACGGCGTCGATCTCGTCGATGAAGATGATGCAGGGAGCGTTCTTTTTCCCCTGCTCGAAAAGATCGCGCACGCGCGAGGCGCCCACGCCGACGAACATTTCGACGAAGTCGGAGCCGGAGATCGTGAAGAACGGGACGTTCGCCTCGCCGGCCACGGCGCGCGCGAGAAGGGTCTTGCCCGTGCCCGGGGGGCCGATCAGAAGAACGCCCTTGGGGATCTTGCCTCCGAGCTTCTGGAACTTCTGCGGGTCCTTCAGGTACTCGATGATTTCCTGGAGCTCGACCTTCGCCTCTTCGACGCCGGCGACGTCCTTGAAGGTGACCTTCTTCTGCGTGGGCGTCAGGAGCTTTGCCCGGGACTTGCCAAACGACAGCGCCTTGTTCCCGCCCGCCTGCATCTGCCGCATGATCACGAACCAGATCGCGACGAGAAGGATCAGGGGGCCGTACATGACCAGGGCCGAAACGAAGGAAGAGTCCTTCATCGGCGTCGCTTCGATCTCGACTCCCTTCGACGCAAGGTCCTCGACGAGCTTGGGATAGGGGGGCGCGTACGTCTTGAAGAGCGTCTCCCGCTTGCCTGCGGCGGGCGAATAGGTCCCGCGGATCTCGTCCCCGCGAATGGTGACCTTCTGGACGTGTCCCTGGGTGACCTGGTTCAGAAACCTCGAGAAGCTGATCTCTTCGACGGCGGTTGCTCCGGTCTTGAAGACGTTCCAGGCGAGGATGATCAGAACCAGAATGACCATCCAGAGGAGAAGGTTTTTGATGGTTGCGTTCAACGGCACTCCTTGGATCGCGAGGTCGGGTCGCGAGCGGGACTTCGAGCGACCAGCATAACGGACGCCGGGAGCCTTTTATTGCTCCCGCTCAAGAATTCCACGCGGTCAGGCGGCCTCGGAAATCTCGGCAATGTAAGGGAGATGCGACCACCGGCCTTGGAGCTCCATGCCATACCCGACGAACCGGCCCCGCTCCGCGGAGAAGAGGGCGAAGTCGACGTCGAGGCGGGTCTTCCGCTCGGGAGGTTTGTCGACGATCGAGACGAGGCGGATGGGCGCCGCCCCGGCTGCGCCCAGCTGGCTCAACAGGTAGGTCTCGATGATCCCGGTGTTGACGACGTCTTTCAAGAGCACGACGGGCCGGCCCGCGATGGGAAAGGCGGTGGCGAAATCGATCTGGAGGATCTCGTCGGAGCCCTCCTGCCGACTCACATTGATGAACTCGCACGAGAGCGGCACGGTCATCCGCCGCGCGAGGTCCGCAAGGAGGAACGAGGATCCCTTGAGCACCGAGACGAGAACGGGAGGCTGCGAGAGGAACTCCCGGTCGAGGGCCGCGGCGAGCTCTCCCACGCGATCCGCGATCCGGGCGGCGTCGTACCGGGACTGCATTTGAAGTGATTCCATGCGGGGCGTCGTTTAGAAATCGTACACCGGTGGATTCGTCCCGAGCGGCCGTTTTTCCCGAAACGCGAACGCGAGGATTCGGCCCTTCCGCTCGATCGCGATCCGGCGCCCCGCTTCGAATCGAAAGTCCCGGCCCTGGGCGATGCGCCGCAGCAGGTCCTCCCGCTCACGCCCCGTCATCGGGGGATGCCCGGGGCGCGCGAAGGGAGCAGCCGCGGCCTCTACGGCGCGGCGCTGGAGGTCGGGCTCGCACCGTTCGAAGACTCCGGCGTCGGCGATGACCGATCCCGGGCCCCGGCGCAGCCCCGGGGCGATCCTCTCCGCGAACTCCCGGTCGATGCGGTCGCGCAGCTTCGACCAGCGTCGCGCCTCCTCGAGCCATCCCGCGCGCTGAGAGGGCGTCGCGGTGGCGAGCTCGCGGCGGATGCGGTTTCTCGCCAGGCGCAGATCCCCGTTGGTCGCGTCGCGGCGCCAGGGGATGTTGCGCGCCGCGAGCCAGGCGGCGATCTCGGTCCGCGAAACGTCGAGGAAGGGCCGCACGAGGCCGTCCTCCCGGCGCTCCCGCGGACCGGCGAGAGACGAGAATCCGCCTCGCCGTTCCCGCGCGATCCGGTAGCTCTCGAGCCGGTCGTCCGCGTGGTGGGCGGTGGCGATGCGGTCGGCGCCCGCCTCCGCGGCCATTTCCTTCAGAGCGGCGTACCGGAGCTCCCGCGCTCCCGCCTCCGGCGAGAGGCGGAGTTCGCGCGCGGTCCGGCGCGCGTTTCCGGCGCGGAACAGAAAGGGGATTCCCAGGCGGCGCGCCGACTCGCGGACGAAGGCGAGGTCCCGGTCCGCTTCTCGACCCCGCCAGCCATGGTGGACGTGCGCGGCGGCGAGCGACCAGTCGGACGTTCGGGCGCCGTCGACGGATGCATGGAGGAGAGCGGTCGAGTCGGGGCCCCCCGAGACGGCGAGGAGGATCCGCGCGCCGGGCGGGAGAAGGTCGGTTGCCGCCGCCCTCGACAGAGCGGCCGCGAGCGCATCCATGGGGGAATGGTAAGCCCGGGCACGGCCTCTGGCGTCTTGACGAACGAGCAACGGTTCTATAAATTTCGATTCATGCCTGTGATCCGGAGGGGGCGTCCCTCGGACTTCGAGGCCGCGGCGGACCTTCTTCGCGCCTCGGGGCTGCCGCTCGAGGGCTTCGCCGAGCATTTCGCGAACTCCCTGGTCGCCGACGAGGCCGCCGGGATCGTCGGGTGCGTCGCGCTGGAGCTCTACGGCGAAACCGCGCTGCTGCGGTCCCTCGCGGTGGCTTCGGACCGGCGGGGCGAGGGGATCGGCGAACGGCTCACGGCCGCCGCGCTCGCCGACGCGAAGCTGTCGGGCGCCCGGGACGTCTATCTGCTGACGCAGTCGGCGGAGAAGTTCTTCCCTCGATTCGGCTTTGGGGTCGAGGAGCGGGCTCTCGCGCCGGAAATCCTCGGCCGCTCCGAGGAGTTCCGCAGCGCATGCCCCGCGAGCGCCGTGATGATGCGCGCGAAGGTTTCGGCGTGAAGACCGACACGGATCCGGTCACCGTCTTCAAGGCCCTGGGCGATCCCACGAGGCTGAAGATCCTGGAGCTTCTCAAGTCCCGGGGGCGGTCGTGCTGCGAGCTGATCGGCCGGGAAGAGCGCGGCCTTTGCGCCTACGATATCGAGCAGGCCGTGGGTCTCTCCCAGGCCGCAGTCTCCCACCACATGGGGTTGCTGCGCCGGGCCGGGCTCGTCCGCGCCGAGAAGCGCGGCCGATGGGTGTACTACTCGCGAAACGACGCCGGGATCGCGGGGCTCGCGGAGTTCCTCACCAGGGCCGTCTGAAGAGCGGCGCCGCCAGTCGGGCTTCCCGGGCGCGGCCGCGTTCGCCGCCGGGAAACCCTTCCGCCGGCCCGCTTCAGAAGCTCAACGTGAGCTCCGCGAAGAAACGCCGGGGCGGTGCCACGTAGAACTGGCTGTCTCCGATTTCGCTCTCCGATGTGTAGTGGCGGCTGCTTCCCAGGTTGCGTCCGACGAGCGAGAAGCGCGCGTGGGGAAGGTTCCAGCTCACACCCGCGTCGCTCTCGAAGAATCCGTCCGTGAAGAACGTGTTGCGTCGAGTCAACGGGCGGCGTCCCTGATGGCGAACCGCGACGAACGCTCCCGGCCCGGTTTTCGGCGCATAGCCCAGCCGGACGCTCCACAGGTCGCGCGGGACCAGCTCGAGTCGCTTCCCGTCGACGACGCGGAGCGAGCCGTCCGGCGTCAGAAACGAGAAGCGGATGAACCGGGCGTCGTGGTGCGCGTAGCCGCCCGCCGCGTAGAGGTCTGGAAGTGATGCCGGGTGGTATCCGACCTCGAGCTCCGCTCCCTGGAATCGTTGTGATCCGGCGTTGACGAGCACGGGCTCGCCCCCCGGGCCCAGGGTTGAAACGACGAGGTTCTCGAAGATCATGTGAAAGAGCGACAGATCGATCGAAAGCTCGCGGTCGAGCCACCGCGTCTTGACGCCTGCCTCGCCGCTCCTCGTCCGCTCGGGATCGAGAATCCGCGCGTTCTCAGCCTCCGTGAGATTCGGGGCGGCCGGCTTGAACGCCGACTTGGCGGCTATGTAGGCGTGAACCGAGTTCATGATGCCGGGCCGGTCGGCCACGACCCGCGCGAGGGCGGCCACGCCGCCGGACCACTGGCCGTCGGATCGGGAGTCCCGCGTGACTTCCGGCTGCGGCGTGCCGACTTCCTGGCCCTGAGCGAACAGCGCCTCCGATACGGAGTCAAACCGCGCGCCGCCCGTGAAGGTGAGAAACGGCAGGGGAGTCCACTCGTCGTTGACGTAGAGCCCTAGAAATGTTCGCCGGTCGACGAACGACCGGTGGTCGCCCGCGGGCGTTTCCGCAAACGTCGGGACCACCACCAGGTCGATCTGGATCTCGATGTCGAAGCCCGTGCCTGCTGCCGTCGTGCGCCCCCACGTGAGCGCAGCACCCGCTACGAGCCTGTGGTGGCCGGCGGCGTTGAATTTCGCGACGACGTGAAAGTCGTCATAGACGACGGTCTCACGCGGCTTGAGAGCCACTCCGGCGGCGCCGGCCGTGTTCCCGGCAACCTCCCCGACGAAGGATCGGATGGAAGTCTGGTCGTCCCGCGATGCGCCCAGGACGTTTTCGAGCGAAACCGAGGAAGAGAGCGATTTTTCGAACCGGGTCGTGAGCGACACGATGTGATGGTCGAGGCGGCCGCCGTCCACGGAGTAGTTCCTGTCGATCCGGAACCCGGGGACCACCTCTCCCGCGTCGACGGGAATCGGGGAGCCGAAGAACTGGGTCGTACGGCTGACGTTGCCGATCACCGCCAGATTGCCGCCGCCGCTCAGAGGCAGGTCGAACCGCAGTCCGCCCTGGTCTTCACGATAGTCGGTTCGATCCTGCCACCCCTTCGCGCGATCGAAGGTTCCGAAGATTCGAATCTTGGCGGGCCCCACCGGCTGAGAATGGGAGAAGTTCAGGCGTCCCTCCGAGAACGAGCCGCCTCCGAGCCGCAGCTCGGTGCCCCGCGCGTCGGAGCGGGTGAATACCTGAATCATCCCGGCGAAGGCGGATACCCCGTAGAGCGTGCCCTGCGGACCCTTCACGATCTCGATCCGTTCGACGTCTTCGATGTTGATCTGCGCGAGGGAGGGGTTGAACGGGCCTCCGACCGGCACCCCGTCGACCATCACGAGGAGGGCATCGAATTCTTTCAACCCCCACATACCGATGTTCGGGAGCCGCGCGCCATTGTCGCTACCGAGGCCGGTGTCGATTCCGACGACGTCCTGAAGCGCATCGGCGAGCGTCTTGACGTTTTCCCTCCGCAGGCGCTCGCCCGAGATGACCGTCGCCTGGCCAGGGATCTCCGTTTCGATTTCCGGCCCGCGCGCCGCCGAAACGACGACGTCTTCCTGGACAGCCGCCGGCGTCGGAGTCGGCGTCTGTGCCTCGGCGAAGGCCGATCCGGCGGCGATGATTCCCGAGAAGATGCCAATTCGAACGAGCGGACTCGTTCTGAGCATGGAGCTCCTCCTTCTGATTCCGAATGTCGGTTGATGAGGAGGAGCGGTCTAAAGGCGCAGAGGAGTGCCCGAACCGGCCGAGACGGTCCTCATCCGCGAAGCGCGGGCGGGCGCCGAGGTTCCCGACCGGTCCGTGTCGAATCGTGGGAGCGGGCGGGAGATCAAGGGGACGCGCGGCGGCGCACCCTCGGAGGGCGTCCTTGTTCGGTACAGGGTCGGGGTGGGTGAGCCGGGCTCGAGCGAGATGGGGAGCGGGAGGGAGTCAGCGGAATCGCCGGCCTCAGCGGTTCGCCACTCTCCCTGTTCGCGGACAACCGGCTCCGACCCGGCCGAGGGGTCGGGAACGATCGCGAACTCCTCGCTCAGGAACAGAATGATCTCGCGATCCGGTTCTTCGTCGTCGCCGGTCCGGAGGCCCAGGCGGGCCCGAGGCGTCGCGAATGCAGGGACCCGCCATCGAACGGTCGTTGTCGAGGGGGGCAAATCGCGCGTGACACGAATGGGAAAGCTCTTTCCTCCATCGAGTGAAAGGATCAGCTCCATCTCGACGGCGCGAAAATCGGTGGGCAGCGTCCAGGAGACCTCGACCCTCTCTCCCGGCTGGAGGAGCGCGCCGCGTTGGGGGCTTCGAAACCCTTCCGATGCGCCGGCGAAGGATGCAACGGCCGCGATCGCGATCGACCCGAGAGAGATCCTTCCCCGTGCTGCTGCCGCGATCACCGTTCGAGAATTGTAAGCTCTGCGATGCGAGATGCGTGCGTTTGGCGCCCGACCCTTCCGCTCCCGCAGCGCGGTCCGCGTGACGCGCTCAGGTCATCCGTCGTGGCGGAGGCAGGGGTGAGCGTTTCCCTGGAGCCCGACCCCGCCCCTTCGCCCCAGCGCTGGCGCGCGCTCGGCCTGCTCGCCGCCGCAGAGCTGCTCGCGATGTCCCTGTGGTTCTCCGCGTCCGCGTCCACCCCCGCCATCAAGGCGGAGTGGCGCCTCTCGGACTCGGCCGCGGCGTGGCTGACCCTGACCGTCCAGCTCGGCTTCGTGGCCGGCACGCTCGCGAGCGCCCTCGGGAACCTGCCCGACATCCTGTCGCCGCGCCGCCTCGTCGCCGTTTCCGCCTTCCTCGGAGCGAGCGCCAATGCCGCATTCGCGCTGTGGGCGCGGGCGCCGGCCGAGGGGTTCGCGCTGCGGTTCCTGACCGGCTTCTTCCTCGCGGGCGTCTATCCGCCCGGGATGAAGATCATGGCCACGTGGTTTCGCCGCGGCCGCGGAATGGCGCTCGGGATTCTCGTCGGCTGCCTCGCGCTCGGGAAGGCCGCGCCCTACCTGGTCAACGCGGCCGGGAGCTCGAGCTGGCGGACGAACGTCCTCTTCGTTTCGGGGCTCGCGCTCGCCGGAGGGGCGATCGTCCTCGCGTTCGTGGGCGAGGGGCCGTATGCGCTTCCGAAAGCGCGCTTCGATTTCCGCCAGGTCGGGCGCGTCTTCGCCAACCGCGGCGTGCGGCTGGCCGATTTCGGATACTTCGGGCACATGTGGGAGCTGTACGCGATGTGGACGTGGATTCCCGTGATGCTTCGGGCGAGCCTGAAGGCGCGCGGGAGCGCTCCGGCGCTCGCGGAGACCATCTCGTTCCTCGTGATCGGCGCGGGCGCCGCGGGGTGCGTCGTGGCCGGATTCCTCGCCGACCGCGTCGGGCGGACGCTCGTCACCTCCTGGGCGATGGCGATCTCCGGCGCCTGCTGCCTCGTGATCGGCCTCTTCTTCTCGTCGAGCCCGGGACTCCTCGCGCTGATCGCCGCCATCTGGGGCGCTTCGGTCGTCGCCGATTCCGCGCAGTTCTCCGCCTGCGTGACGGAGCTCGGTGACCCGCAGTACATGGGAACGGCCCTGACGATCCAGACCTGCATCGGGTTCCTGCTGACGGTGGGCTCGATCCAGCTGATCCCGATGGTCCTGCCCGCTCTCGGCTGGCGCTGGGCCTTCGCGGTGCTCGCGCCGGGGCCGGCGTTCGGCGTCTGGGCGATGCTGCGGCTGCGGACGCTGCCGGAGGCGGTGAAGATCGCGCAGGGGAGGCGGTAGCCGAGGCGTGCACGAAGCATCGTCAAGAGGTACGCTTGCGATGCAGACGGAGAATCCTGCCCTGGAACACCGATGAAACGCCTACCCGCCTTGCTGCTCGTCGCGGCTGTCTGTCTTGACCTCGCCTGTTCCGAGCGCTCTCCGACGGCGCCCCAGAGCGCGCTCGCGACAGTGGCGCTTCCTTCGAGTGCTTTGCCGCAGGTTCGAGAGAGGAGACCGCCCACGCGGGTCGTCGGCCCTCGGGAGGACGGGAAACCCGTGCCGCCGGATGTGTGGGGGAGCGACACGGCCGAGCTGATCGTGACGGTCACGAGCGCCACGGTGAGGCTGTTTTGCGCGCACGGCACAATCGAACAGCCGCTTTCCGTGGACGTCACGGGCCACTTCGCCGCCCGCGGCTTTCTCGTCCGGGAGGGCGGTCCGGTAGCGATTGACGAGTCACCGTTTCGCCGGCCCGCGGGCTACGCGGGATGGACGGACGGACGGACGATGATCCTGGTAGTGACGCCGGACATGCTCACCCCGCTCGGGCCGTTCGTGCTGGTCCGGGGCCAGAAGGGCTCTCTCTCCTCCTGCCCGATCCTCTAGCGCCGCGGCGACGGCGCGCGTTTTCTCCTCCAGCCAGGTCGAGACCCGTCAGACGTCTCGCCCGACGGCAAACGATTTCTCGCCGTCGTCCCGGAGATCATCGCCAACGAGATGCCGTTGTCCGTGGTGGTCAACTGGACGCCTGAGGGTTCTCGATGAACTCGAGAGGCAGACGCGTCCGCTTGCTCTGACCAACTGAGGGAAGCGCAACGGCTCGAGGCCGCAGCCTCAATCCATACGTGAGGAGCGCGGCGGAGTCTTCTCCCACCGTGTGCTAGCATCCCCGGTCCCGCCCCGGCGGTGTAGCTCAGTTGGTCAGAGCAAGCGGCTCATATCCGCTGTGTCCGGGGTTCAAATCCCTGCACCGCCACCACATTTCCAATGGTGTTCACGTCGTGCGCGTCGTCCCTGTCGAGCGGCGGCTATTTCGGTGTTTCGGGCCCTTTCCGGGGGATATATTTTACGGGTTGAGCGGTGGAATGCGAGTGAGGGGGCGAGGGTTTGAGAGTCCAATGAAGGCGTGGGCCTTGTTTGTGGCCATGCTGGCGCTCACGCTAAGTGCGATGCCTGCAGTGGCGACCGTCTGCGATCTGAAGTGCTCGACGACCGAGGGAGAGTCCAGCCGCCTTCTCGCGGCCGCGGCCGATTGCCCCTTCCATCCGGCGGCGAAGTCAGATTCGCGGGATTCGAAGCGTGGCCCCTGTCACAAACAACACGACGGAAGAACGGCGGTTGTCGGCGGAATCTCCGCCGTGAATCCGCTTCCCCCGCCGGAGACTTCCGTCGGTTCTCTCTCGACCTCCGCGGGTCGCCCGCCGGCCGTCCAGCCGACTGGCCGTCGCTCGGAAGCCGATTCTGCAAATCGAAGTCCGCGCCCCCCTTCGCTCCATTCGCCCCTGCGAGTTTAGGGCTCACTCTCCACGGAGAACGGTGCGTCTGGCGTCATTCCCGGCGTCTGCCCGGACAGCCCCCCTTAACGTCGAAGCGAGGAGCGCATGAAAGTCTCGATTTTTCTCTCGGTCTTAATTTCCCTTTCCGTCCCGGATTTCGGGCTGGCGCAGCACGAGCATCATGCCCCCCCGGCATCCCCGACCCCCGCCCCCACTCCTCCTCCCGCGCCGACTCCCGGCACGCCGGCCGGAAGCGCTCCGGACGATTCCATGAAGGGGATGGACCACTCCCAGATGAAAGCCTCCACGCCCCCGAGCTCCGACACGGCGCGCAACCTCTTTCAATCGGACATGAGCCTGATGACCGGGATGACTCCGCGCGATCCGATGTCGGAAATGACCGGAATGGCCGGATGGCACCTGATGGACATGGGCATCGCGCGGATCTCGTTCAACCGCCAGGGAGGCGATTCCGGCGGCAGTGCGGTCGAATCGAACAACTGGAACATGATCCATGCCCAGCACGCGCTCGGACGAGGTCGGCTGAGCCTCATGATGATGAACTCTCTCGAGCCCGCCACCTACGCGAAGCTCGGCTCGCGGGAGCTCTTCCAGACGGGGGAGAGCTATAGAGGGCAGCCGCTCGTCGACCGGCAACACCCCCACGACTTCTTCATGAACCTTTCCGCGACGTACCGGCTGGACCTCGGTCCCGAATCCGGAGCGTGGCTTCAGCTCGCTCCCGTCGGTGAGCCGGCGCTCGGCCCCGTTGCGTTCATGCACCGCGCCTCTTCGGGCGAGAACGGGACCGCCCCTCTCGGGCATCACTGGCAGGACTCGACGCACATCGCCTTCAACGTGATCACGGCGGGCGCGGGCTGGAAATGGATCGCGGTGGAAGGCTCCGCATTCCACGGCCGGGAACCGGACGAGCACCGGTGGGACATCGAAGGCGGAAGCGTCGACTCGGCGTCGGGCCGAGCGAACTTCTTCTTCGGCGGGGGCTGGTCGGCGCAGGTTTCGTACGGATTCGTGAAGAGCCCCGAGGCTCTGCAGCCGGGCAACACCCACCGGACGACGGCGGCGTTGTTCTATGGGGCCGACGGGGACCGTCCCTTCGCCGCCACCATTCTCTGGGGCAGAAACGTCGAGAGTCACGGAACGAGCGACGCGTGGCTCCTCGAAGGCGCCTATCAGCTCACCGCGGAAGATCAGATCTACGGCCGGGCGGAGCTCGTGCAGAAGGACTTCGTGCTTTTGGCTACGAAACGGCTGTCGGAATCCGAGCATGCCGGTACCGACCTGGTGCGGGTGGGCGCCTACACCCTGGGCTATCTCCGCGATTTTCCGTGGCTGCGAAAACTGAAAACCGGGCTCGGAGCCGACGTGACGGCTTACAGCTTCCCGTCGAGCCTTCGTCCCGTGTACGGAAGGTTCCCGCTTTCGGTTCACGCGTTCCTTCGACTCCGGTGGGGCGCGCCCCATTCGGGAGGAGCACACGATGAGCATTCCGGAATGAAGATGTGATCGGCGAAAACTCCGCCGCCGGGGAGTGATGATGTCGAACTGGATCCGGATCGTCGTGGTCCTGACGGTCCTTCTGCTGACTGCTGGCGCCGTCTGGTTTGGCAGCATGATCGGGCGCGGTTTCAGTGCACGCGACACCCCCTCCGGGGCGGAAGCGTTCCTGGCGAAGCGGATGCGCCATTGGGCCATCCCGTCCAGGGCGCGGGAAACGAAAAACCCCGTGTCTGATTCGCCCGAAGCCGTCGCGGCCGGACGCGCGCATTTCGCCGACCACTGCGCCACCTGTCACGGCAACGACGGAAAGGGGAAGACCGAAATCGGCCAGAACCTCTATCCAAAGGCGCCGGACATGTCCGGCCCGGGAACCCAGAAGCTCTCAGACGCTGAGATCTTCTACATCATCAAGAACGGCGTCCGTCTGACGGGCATGCCCGCGTGGGGCAAGGACACGCCGGAAGACGACCGGCAGTCGTGGCAGCTCGTCGCCTTCATCCGCCACATGCCGTCCATCACCGCGAAAGAGCTCGAGGAGATGACCGCCATGAATCCGGTCAGTCCCATGGAGATGAAAGAAGAGAAAGAGGTCGATGAGTTTCTGGAAGGAGGCGGCTCCTCGAGTTCGCCTCAGGAACACAAGCCGGCCGTCAGGCGCGGCCATTAAAAGGAGTTCCGTGATGCGTAAGTTTTTCGGGTCGCTGTTTGCCGCCACGATGCTTCTGGTTGCCGGAACTGTCCTGGCGCACGAAGGCCATCACCACGTCATGGGAACGGTCACCGCCGTCGACGCAACGCACGTCGAAGTAAAAACGAGGGACGGAAAGTCGAGCTCGGTGCCGCTTTCCCCGGCTACGAAGTATTACAAGGGAACCAAGGGCAAGACCCCCGGCGCGGCGTCGGCTCTCAAAGTCGGTACACGCGTGATGATCGATCTCGCGAAGGACGGCAGCGCCAGCGAAGTCCGGTTGCCCGCCGGGAAGCCGAGCTCCTCCCCCAAGTCGTAGCGGCATCGAGACAGTCAGACTCCGCGAGAGACCGGGGCACCCGGGAGTGCCGGGGCCGCTATTTCCGATGTCCCGACCAATGGAGGTGGACAATTCTCCAGCGTCCGTTTTCCTTCTTCAGGAGAGCGGTCTCTGTCCCGATCCGGGTCACTGTTTTCCCCCCGAAGGTTCCGGACGTCTCCGAGACGCGGAGGACCCAGGCTGCATCTTTTACGGCGCCCGTTCGGGTCTCGATCACTCGGGTCGAGGCCGTTTTCGCGAACTCGATGTCCGCGGCCAGATGCGTGGCGGCGTACTGGTCACGTCCCATCTCCGCCTCGCCCTCCTCGAAGATGACGACATCTTGTGAAAGAAGGGAGAGGGTTTGTTCGCGGTTTCCGGTGCGGACCGCCTCCTGAAAGCGGTCCACCACGCTTTCCGGAGAGCTCGGAACGGGTACCGCGGTGACCCCGAGCAGGAACACGAAACGGAGGACTGGCGTCATAGGACCTCTCTCTGTTGTGCGGCGTCTGGCCAGGCTCAGTCCGCGCCGGCGATCTGACCCCCGAGCTCGGCCGAAAGTGCTTCACGGATTCGCCGGTCGGATCCGAGGTAGATTGCGATCATCGCGCCCCTGCGGAAGAAGTGGGGCGGTGCGATCCATCGGAGGGCCGTCGTGCCGATCGCTCCACCCGAGGGGGCGATCCGGCTTGCGTCAGCGGCGGCGGCGGTCTCCGTCGGGTACACGAACACCTGGAGGTCATCGCCCTCGACGGTATAGACCGACCCAGGGACGGCGAGAGCGGCGGAATCGAGGGCGTTGGCATAGGCCACCCGGAAACCGCGGGCCGCCAGGCCGGCGGCGAGATGCTCCGCGCCGGCCGGCCGCGGCGTCGCCGATCCCGACGTGGCGTTGTGAGTCGAACACCCACAGGCGCCGCAAAGTACAGCGACGAGGACCGCAATGGCATTTCTTAACGAAACGAAGGGGGCGAGACTTGCGTCTCGCCCCCGCGTCCTGCTTTTATCGAGACGCAAATCTAGTTCGCAAACTTGCGAGGCCCGCCCCGTTCGGAAGGCTCCGTATCTCCGCGGTCGGCCCAGTTCACGAACGTGAGAATCCGGTTGCCGTGCCCGAAGTCGAGCTCGAAGGTCGACGAGCTGCCATCCTCCGAGCGCTCGATCTCTCTGCCCCACTGACCCGGACCCTCGAGAACGAGGTCGGCCATCGCCGGCGGCATGACCGCGGCCGACTTGACCGTCGTGCTCGAATCGAGATGCGTGTAGATGGTCACCAGCTCGTCGTAATCGTGCTGGTTCGGATGAGTGCTGAGGGTGCTCCCGGCGTTCGACCCGGTATTCGAGAAATAGTCCATGCAGGTATTTTGCGAGCTGCCGTCCGTGCTCTGGTGGTCGAGCCCGAACGTATGGCCGATTTCCTGACACATCACATGCAGTCTCTCGTTCGGGTTGTTGTACGTTCCTGTGTCGAAGTACGTGTCGTTGAGCTTGACGGTGCCTTGAGTGATGTGCGTTCCACCCGTGATCGAGATCGACGCAATCCCGAGCCAGCCGTTGTTGCCGTACCGGCCATTGCAAACCTGGACGGTCCCCGCGACCGCCGAGCAATGCTTGTTCGAAGTCCCGGCGACGGGGTTGAGGTTCATGACGCTCGACGAAGTCCAGTCGAACACGGCCGTATCGAAGTAGGGGTCCCAGGTCGAGGCGACGTTGTTGCCGATCTTGAGAGTAAACGGGTTGGAAGTTCGCGCCCAGTGGTAGCCGCCCCAGGAGTGATTGGCGAGAGCCATCGACGGAAACGCGGTCACCAGAATCGCCAGGAGCACGCGGCGGGGAGTCCAGGACATCAGGGCCTCCTTCGAAAAGTGTTCGGAACGCGAAACTCTAAGAGGACGCACTCGGCGACGAAGTTGGATCATGGATGGGCGGGTGCTGGCGGAAAAATATACACCGAACCGATTTCTCAGATCGCAATCGAGGTGACTTTTGCCCCCGCCCGTAACCTCGCGCCGCGGATCGTCCGAATTGGAGGACACAAAAGGCGCGAACTTCTGGATAAGTGCTTCAGGCTGAAGCGAGGGCTTCTGGACCAGAGTTTGCTCCTGAGGTCTCCGGAGGTAAACAATGAATTCGAGAACCCGATGGGTGGTAACAATTTTTGCCTGCGCCGGGATCGCTTTCCTGGCAGCGAATACGGCCACGGCCCACGACCCGGTAAACGGCCGGCCGACAGGGGTCCTGTCAGACCGCGGCTATGAGCGGATGCGGCAGCTTGCTCATGACCTGGACACCCGGGCCGGGCATGCCAGCAACCAGGCCGAACAGGGAGGAAGCTGGTTCTTCCGAAACGACCGGGGTTTCCGCAGGGCGGTCACGAATTTCGCGCGTCGCGCGGCGAACTTCCACGATCGCATGGACACCTACCGCACCGCTCCCTGGCAGGTGGACGACGAGCTGCGGGGACTCCTGAATGACGCTCGCGCCGTTCAGGCTCGCCTCCAACGCTCCCGCAACGTCGACGAGCACACGGCCGCGGATTGGTCCGAGACGGTGCAGCTCCTCAACGAGATGATCCGGGTCTACCAGTCGGATGTCGCAAACGGACCCGCCGACCGGCGCGAATTCGAGCGGCCGGGGGAGCCGCAGCGTTCGGATCGATACGAGGCCGGCGGGTCTGGTAGGGGGAGGTACAACGTCCAGCAGATGGGTTCGCTCGTCCACGAGCTTGCCGAGCGCTCGACCCGTTTGATGGACACCGTCAATCAGCTTTCCGGACGGTACTCGGGTCGCGCGAGTCAGGGGGAATCCGTCCGAGCCATCCAGCATTTCACGGAACAGGCCGACGCTTTCCACGAGAGATATGAGGCGGGGCTGAGCCCTGAAGACGTGCGCGGGAATGTCGCTCACCTCTGGGACGATGCCCGGGAGGCCGATCAGCGGTTTCGGCAGGCGAACGTCCAGGAGCTGGAGACAGAGTGGTCCGGCATGATGCAGCTGCTTTCCCGCATCCGGAGCGCCTCCGGTTCTTGAAATCCTATCGGGGTCCGGCGCCGGAGCGTCAACATCGCTCCGGCGCAATCGGGCCCATTGCACTTCCAAGCGAATCTGATGGTGTCGCGCCTCCGCTCTCGGTCGTGTCTCCTATACTCCTGAGATGCCCGGTCTTACGGACAAGTGCGGCGTGTGCGGCACGGCGTTCAACTTCAGCATTCCCCGCTGCGGGTTCTGTCACCGTGCCGTCTGCGCGACCTGCGCGTCCCGGGTCGGCGGGTCGGTTTTCTGCAGCCGGGCCTGCGGCCATAACTTCTTTTACGGCGCGGAGGAAGACGTGGACGAGGACAGCTCCGCGGAAGACGTCGACGACGAATGACCGCTCCGGAGCCGGCGACCCCCACCCGCCCCTCCCGCTACGGCCGCTTTTTCTGGCGCGACCCGAATACCCAGTTTCTCCTCCTCGCCGCGGCCGTCGGATTGCTCGGGGCGCTCGGGGCGATTGCCTTTCGGCTCGTCACCACGAAACTGACCTCCCTCCTCCTCGACGCGAACGACGTGGTGTCCGGCGCGGAGTCGCTTCCGCCCCTGTTGCGGATCTTCTTTCCGGCCGCGGGCGGCTTCGTCGGCGGCCTCGTGCTCCGCAAGTTCATGAAGGCGGGGGAGACACACGGGATTTCCGAGATGATCGAAGTCGTCTCGCTCGGCCGCCGTACGGTGCGCATGCGTCCGGCGGTCGCGCGGGTCCTCTCCTCCGTCGCGGTGATCTCGACCGGCGGCTCCGAAGGGCGCGAGGGCCCGATCATCCAGATCGGCGCCGCGATGGCCTCGTCGCTCTCGAGAAGGTTGAAGCTTTCCCCGGAGCGGGTCCGGATCCTCACGGCCTGCGGGATGGCGGCCGGCGTCGCCGGCGCCTACAACACGCCGATCGCCGCGACGCTCTTCGTGCTCGAAGTCGTGGTCGGCTCCTTCTCGATGACGATCTTCGGTCCCGCCGTGGTCTCGGCGGTGCTCTCGACGGTCCTCGTCCGCTTCTTCCTCGGCGACGAGCCCGTCTATCGCGTCGCAGCGTTCCGCCTCGAATCCGTTTTCGAGCTGCTTCCGTTCGCCGTGATCGGGCTGCTGGCCGGGCCGTGCTCCGCCCTGTTCGTGCGCTCGCTCCGGCTCTCCAAGAAGCTCTTCGCTTCGCTCGCTCTGCCTCCTCCGCTCGCGATGGCTCTCGGAGGCGCCATCGTTGGAGCCATCGGGATCTTCCTTCCGGAAGTGTGGGGCAACGGCTTCGAGGGAACCAACCGCATCCTTCGTGGCAACCCGACCCTTCTCGTGCTCGTCCTCCTCCTGGTCGGGAAGCTGGTTGCGACCTCCGCGACCATCGGTTCCGGGGGCGTCGGCGGCGTCTTCACGCCGAGCCTGCTCGTCGGCGCCGCTCTCGGGGGAATCATTGCGAGGCTCACGCACGCGGCGGTGCCGGGCCTCGACGCTTCCGTGGGCAGCTACGCGCTCCTCGGGATGGGCGGCCTGCTCGCCGGCGTCACGCGCGCCCCCCTCCTCGCCGTGCTCATGATCTTCGAGCTGACGCAGAACACGGCCGTCATCCTGCCGATGATGGTCGTCTCCGTCCTCGCCATCCTCTCCGCGAAAGCGTTCGAGAAGGACTCGATCTACGTTCAGAGCCTGCGCTCGGCGGGAATCGTCTGGGAGCAGACCCCCGAGGCCACGACACTCTCGAGCCTTAAGGTGTCGGACGTGATGCGGACGGACGTCAAGCTCGTCTCGAGGACCCTGCCGCTCGCGGAGATCGTGAGCACGTTCTTGAAGACGCGAAGCCTCTATCTCTATGTCGGCGACGACGCCGGCCGGCTTCTCGGCGTCGTCGACCTGCACGACATCAAGGAGTCGCTTCCCGAGCGGGACCTCTCGGGCCTCGTCATCGCGGAGGACCTCGTCTCCGAGATCCCATCCGTCACTCCGACGGAGGCCCTGACGAGCGTCAACGAGAAGCTATGGTTCCGCGACCTGGGCCAGCTCCCCGTCGTCGACGCTCCCGAGACGCGCCGTTTTCTCGGGATCGTCACGCGCCGCGACCTTCTCGGTGCGTTCGACCGGGAGATCCTCCAGCGCAGCCGGCTGACGACCAAGGTCCGGTTCGGGGACGACCTCTCCCAGGTCTCGTACTTCGACCTGCCCGAGAACAACCGTCTGCTCCAGGTCGACCTCCCGCCCGGCCTCGTCGGGAAGACGATGGGGGAGGCGAGCCTCCGCCAGAAGTTCGGAATCTCCGTGCTCGCCGTCAAACGCATGAGCCGCCATGGAGTCGAACGCCGGTTCGTTCCCGGTCCGGAAGACAGGCTCGAGCAGAGCGACGTCCTGATCGTCCTGGGCACCGACGAAGCGATCGCGCGGCTCGGCGGGACGGGGTAACCCGGCGGCGTGATGTATCCTCTTCATCCGGTTCAATTTCATGGACAAAGCGCGCGAAAGCGAGTTCGTCGCCCTTCGGGGCAAATGGCAGAAGGAGCGGACCCGGCTCTACGACCGGGACACCGGGCTGCCGACGATCGCAACGCTGACGGAAGACCTCGCTAAGGAGCTCCAGGCGCGCGGGTCGCTCGCCGTGCTCATTTTCCGGCCGGGCTCCGAGGGCCGCGTCGAAGAGGTCTGGGGTTGGGAGGCGTACGACGATCTCCTCTTGGACTTCGTCCGGCGCCTGAAGGCGTTCCAGACGGATGGGATCGTCCCGGCCGGCAGCTTTTGCCTGCCCTACGTCCGATCCGACGAGATCATCCTGATGCTCGAGCCGGGGACGCATCTTCTCGAGGAGGCGGGAGCGCTCGAACAGAAGGCGGCGGAGCTCGACCAGCTGATCCGCGGCTACCTCGCCGAGCGGGCGGATCTCTCCGGCAGGTTCCGCTCATTCGTCGGCGCCGGGCGAATTCTCTTCGACCCCAAGTACCGCCTCGAGCGGCTGGTCTACCGCGGTATTCAGGAAGCGCGCGACCAGGTCACGCGCAAGACAGTCCGCGCCGAGATCCGCGGAGGCGAGCTCCTTCAGGACGCGATCGCGCGGCGCGACATCGCGCCCGTGTTCCAGCCGGTTTTCGACCTCCAGACGGGTGAAATGATCGGCATGGAGGCGCTGTCTCGCGGCCCGCGCGGCAGCGAGTTCGAGAGCGGCGAGACGCTGTTCTCGCTCGCCGAGCGCACGGAGCTGCTGGTGCCCCTCGAGCGCGTCTGCCGCCAGCGGTCGCTCGAAGCCGCGGCCAACGCGCCGGCGGACAGGCAGATCTTCATCAACCTGTCGCCCGCCGCGGCGTCGGACCCCGAGTTCCTGGGCCCGCTATTTCTCGAACAGGTGGCCGCCTACGGCCTCGCGCCGCACCGGATCGTCCTCGAGATCACCGAGCGCACATACGCCGTGTACGAGGGCCTTTTCCGGGAGGTCCTGTCCCGCTTCCGCCAGCAGAACTTCCGCATCGCCGTCGACGACGTGGGAACCGGCTACAGCAACCTGACGTCGCTCGCCGAGATCGAACCGGACTACCTGAAGTTCGACAATGTGTTCGTGCGGGGGATCGACCGGCGCCGCACGAAGCAGGACCTGCTCGAGGCGCTCATGAGCTTCGCGCGAAAGATGAAGACCAAGGTGATCGCGGAGGGAATCGAGACGCGCGAGGAGCTGAAGGTCCTGCAGTCGCTCGGCGTTCCGTACGGGCAGGGATTCCTGCTCGCGCGCCCCATGCCGATCGCGGACATCGAGAACGTGCAGCGGTTCCGGTTCTAGCGGGGAACGCGTCGGCGCCGCCCATTGCCGGACGGCGACCGCGTGGCGGACCATTTCTTGAACTTCGTTCCGTTCCGAAAAGAGGACGTCGAGCAATCGATCCCCGACCGCTTCGAGTCGAATGCCCGGGCGCACCCGGAGCGCCTGGCCGTCAAGAGCCGGCGGCACGCGGTCACCTACTCCGAGCTCAACCGGCACGCGAACCGGATCGCTCGGAGGATCCTCTTCGAGCGGGGCGAAGGCGAGGAGACCGTGGCGCTGCTCTTCCAGCCGGGCGTAAGGCTTGCGGCCGCGATCCTCGGGGCGCTCAAGGCGGGAAAGATCTACGTCGCGCTCGACCCTTCCGATCCGGCGGAACGACTCGGCCCCATGCTCGAGGACTCTCGAGCCGGGCTGGTTCTGACCGACGACGGAAGTCTCGGGCCGTCCCGGGCTTGGGAGACGCCGCAGCGGCGCGTCCTTTCGATGCAGGCGGACCGGAGCGAGAGCGAGAGCGAAGACTCCGACGTCGGGCTCGAGCTGTCTCCGGGGCGCCTCGCGTACATCTACTACACGTCCGGTTCCACCGGCCGTCCGAAGGGCGTCGCCGACAGCCACCGCAACGTTCTCCACAACGTCCTGCGTTACACCAACGGTCTCCGGATCGGCGCCGCGGATCGCCTGACACTGATCCAGCGCCCGAGCTTCAGCGGATCGGTCTCGAGCCTCTTCGCGGCCCTCTTGAATGGAGCGTCCGTCTTCCCGTTCGACCTGCGGGAAGAGGGCATCGACGGTCTCGCGACGCGGATCCGGGAGGAGAGGATCACCATCTATCACTCGGTTCCGTCGATCTTCCGGAACGTCTTCGCATCGGGAGCCCCTTGCGCGGACGTGCGGGTCGTCCGGCTCGAGGGCGATCGAGCCACCTGGAAGGACGTCGAGCTCTTTCGGAAATGCTTCGGACCCCGATCCCGCCTCGTGAACGGGCTCGGCGCGACGGAGACGGGCATCTCCCGGCAATTCTTCGTCGAGCCGGACACATCCGTGTCGGGTTCCGTCCTGCCCGTCGGCTGGGCGACGGAGGACGTGGAGTGCACGATTACCGACGAATCCGGGCAGGAACTGCCCGCCGGCGAGGTCGGCGAGATCTCGGTGAAGAGCGCGTACCTCGCCGTCGGGTATTGGAACCGTCGGGACCTGACGTCGGCCGCATTCCGGCCCGATCCGGAAAACGACGGAACGCGGATCTACCGATCGGGGGACCTCGGCCGGATGCGAGCGGACGGATGCCTCGAGCACCTCGGGCGCAAGGACTCCGATCTCAAGGTGCGGGGGATCCGCGTGGAGGTCGAGGCGGTCGAAGCGGCGCTCCTAGCGATCGCCGGGCTCCGGGAGGCCGTCGTGGGCGTGCGCGAGGAGAAGAACGGCGACGCGCGCGTCCTCGCATGGGTCGTGGCGAAGGAGGGATCTTTGCCGACCGCGAGCGCGCTGCGGCGGATCCTGGCGCATTCCGTCCCGGAGCACTCGCTGCCATCGGCGTTCGTCCGGATGGAGGCCTTGCCCCTCGACGCCAACGGAAAAGTCGACCGCCGCAGCCTGCCGGACCCGGACGGCGGGCGGCCGCACTTGGACGAGCCCTTCGCGCCGCCCGGCTCGGCGTCCGAAGAAATCGTCGCCGGCGTGTGGCGCGAGGTGCTGGGGTTGTCGCGCGTCGGTGTTCACGACGATTTCTTCGAGCTGGGCGGCGATTCGTTGAAGGCCATCCGGGTGATCAACCGGTTGAGGTCGCTGCTCGGCGTCGAGATGCCCGTCCAGGTCATGTTCCGGAAGGCCACGGTCGCGCGGATCGCAGCCCGCGTAGAATTCCGGCACCCGCTTTCGGGGGGTTAGCTCAGCGGTAGAGCGCCTGTTTTACACGCAGGTGGTCAGAGGTTCGATCCCTCTACCCCCCACCAGCAAGAAAACAGCGCAGGGGACTGTCCTAGGGCCTTCGCGCCTCGAAGATGATCAGCCCGCCGTTTCGCGAGATCCATGGCACCATCCCCATCGCTCGGTCCAGAAATTTCAAGATGACGTAGCCGGCCTTTTCGCTCGTAAGGTTGATCACGTGGGGAAGAACGAACACGCTGGTCCGTGTCGAGAGTCGAAACCCTCCCGGTTTCAGCCACTGTCCGAGACGCCTGGCCGAAATGATCGCCTCCGGGCCGGCTTCCTCGTGCCAGATCGGCCAGGTTTTCTGAACCAGATCAAAGACTGCTCGGAAGAAGGTCGCGTTGTTCTCCTGACCGAAGTACACCCCTTTCGGTTTCATCACTCGAGCGACTTCCCGGCACGTCTCTGCCGGATCGGCAAGGTGATGCAGGACCCCGTAAATGAGGACGTAGTCGACCGTTGACTCGCGAAACGGGAGGGCAGACCCGTCGGCGACGACGAAGCTCGCCTTCGCCCGGAAATTGCCCTCCCGGTATCGGCGAGCGGCCTCCTGGATGCACTTTCTCGAGACGTCGATCCCCACGAGATTCAGGTTCTGATCCATGAAGTGGAACGAACTCCGTCCCTGTGCGCATCCGACATCGAGAAGCCAGCGGTCTTCGCGCTCGTTCGCCTGAAGCTCCGCCTTCCAGGGATCGAAGGCGATGCGGTCGGCGGCGCGCCAGAACGGCGTCACCTCATATTCGGAGTACCGCTGCTCCTCGTTGGACGCGTACCAGTCGAAGTGCTCCCGCTGCTGGAGGGCCTGAGCCTGCGACTCGGCCTTGCCCCCCGTGCTGTCCGCGGTTGCCGGGTTCAGATCCGGAGCCGCGAGAGAGAGGGCGGACAGTTCGGATTCCCATTTTTTCCAGAAGCGCTTTTTTTCGTACGGATAGGCGAGTGGGCCGGTCAAGAAATCGAGGAATCCGTCTTCGAGCGGATACCAGGTCCGGCACTCCAGGCACCAGACGACGCCCTCGATGAGCTCGTCGTCTTCCCGGAGGAATTCAATGGAATCGAGGCGGGGAGAATGGCAGGCGGGGCACCGCAGTCTCGACAGGACGTCGGCGTTCATGAACTGTTCTCCGTTCGCGCCGTCAGCTGCCTTCCGCCTCGCCCCCATTTTCCGAGCGCATGGATTGTGGCAACTCCCATCACCAGATGGGGGCTGATGATGTGACGAGGATAGTAGATCGTGACGTAGAAAAATACGTGGGGAGCCATGTAGAGAAGAGGGAGCAGCAGGAGAAGTCGCGCCTCCAGCGGGACCCACCTGCGCCGCACCCACGCGGCGACCACCGCCCCCAGCCAGAGGATCTGCAGGCCGTGAAAGACGAACTTCAAGGCAATCGAATCGCCGAACTGTGTTCCGCCGGAAAGGTAGAACAGCCCTTTCAGCTGCTCCAGGAGTGCGGCGCGAACGACGGAGTCGCTTCCGAGTCGAAGAAGAGCCGACGGCGCGACGGCCGTGTTCAGGGCGTAGGTGTATGTGAACAGGACCAAACGGTGGCCATACTGCCAGTTGTGCCAGGCCGGCAGTAGCGAGACCCCGAGTGCCGCGGCGCCGGCTCCGACCGCGGCGACGGGACGCGCCCGGAACGCCCGGAGCGCGAACGCACCAAAGGCCGCGAGGAGTGCGGGGAGCTGGTTGGCCCGCGCGCCGACCGACAGCCCCACGAGCGCCGCTCCCAGGACCCAGTCGCGCGTGCGGGTGGAATCGAAAAGCAGCGGGAACCAGAACATCAAGGCGACCCACGAGATGGCCTCCGACGCCCCTTCTCTCACCAGGACGACCACGGGGTCCGAGGCCGCCAGAGCGAGAAGGAGAACCGCGGCCGCGGTCTGACACGCGCGGGCGCCGACCCGATCTTTCCTGCGGTAACGAAGGAAGAGCGCGAGAATCCCCGTATTCAACGCGACCAGATAGACAGCCGCGATCAAGAAATCTCCGTCTCCGAACAGAATGTGGAGCACGAAGTTGACGTATCGGGAAAGAGGCTGATTGCTGAAAATCTTCTCTTCCGTCTCGAGCGAGCCCGTGTCGAGGATCGAGCGGGCGAACGACTCGTAGGAAAGGAAGTCGTTCCCCGCGGTCCGGTAAATCACGGTCTGGAAGTGCCCGGGATCCAGGCCTCGGCGACAAAAAGTGAGAGAGGCGACGGCTACGTAGGCGAGAAGCACGTTGCGCCACGCCCTGTTCCGCGGGAATGCCAGGACGAGCGCGGTCGCCGCGAGCACGAACCCGAGATCCCGGGAAAAGCCGGCGTCGTGGATCGGGAACCAGTACACCAACGGCCCGAGGACGGCGGCGAGCGCCAGGAGACGCCAGTCACGGCGCAGAACCAGGACATGAACGCGGATCGTGCTCGCCAGGACGAGGAGCACCAATCCATCCACGCAGGCCGCCGCCCCCCGCCACGGGAGCGGCGCGCGCCGGGCTCGGAGCAACTCCTGCCGACCTCGCTCGTCCGTCCACGAGCAGCGCAACGTCGCGTATCGTCCGGGAGGCGGCGTGGCTCCGATCCGGTATCCGTCGTCGAAAACGTAGCGGATTCGGACGCGATGCGCCCCCGCGGCCACAGGGATGACGACGTTTCGAACCCGGGAGTACTCGCGGGAAAGGATCCAACGCACGGTTCCGACCTCGATCTGCCCTTCACCCACGTAAGAGACGGCCAGATGTCGGTCCGTGCCGGCTTCAATCACTCCGGTCCAGAGCGCGGCGATCGGAAGCTGGTCCCTCGAAGGGTTCCCCCTGACCCACGGGGAGATGTTGAATCGCAACGAGTTGAAGAAGGAGAGATTCCAGCTGGTCCGCTGGAAATCGAGAGTGCGGTCGATTCTGGTCGCGTGGAACCGGAAAATCGGATTCGTGTACGACTTCTCCCACGCTCCGGACACGGGACGAGCGGCCGGAGACCGGTAAGCTGCGGCAAATCCTTCGTAGCCGCCGAAGCCGAACAGGACGAGCTTTCCGACGATCCCCGCACAGCATGCGATCCACACCGCGCGCCGGCCCAGAAGTCCCGTCTCACGGGTCGCGGCCCGGTACGCGCGCCGCATCCGCCGGCTGAGAAGGAACGGGACCGCCACCGAAATGGCTCCGACCTGGGCGGCCGTGTCCCAGGGGATGCCCCGGAAGACCTGATAGTTCGCCGACGGCAGAAGGAGGAGCAACCCCACGAGCCAGGGCCAGATCAGCCTCTCGACTCGCGAGGCATTTCTCCTTTGTGTCGGCACCCTCCTAGCCCGTCGAGGCCTTCCGCGCCAGAAACTCGCCGTAGTCGCGGATGTAGTCCTGGTCATCGTAGAACTCGGACGCGAAAACGAGGAGGACCGCATCCGGCGAGTACCGGTACTGGACGCCCCAGGTCATTGGAGGGATGTGGAGACCGAGATTTCTCGAATCCAATAGGAACTCTTCGCGGTTCTTGCCGTCATCGACAACGATGGACACCGACCCGTTCACGCAGATCAAAAACTGCTCACACTTGACGTGGGCGTGCTCGCCGCGCACCTCCCGGCTCGGGACATTGAAGACGAAAAAGTACCGCCTGGGAACGAACGGGATCGTGCGCGAGAACTCACCAACTGAAAGATCGCCCCTCATGTCCTCCACAACCGGGAGGCGGTGGAACGTAACACCTCCCACGCTCGTCGGGGCCGAGCCCTCTTTCACGCTGCGCGACTCTCGTCGATCCGGAGCCGCCGACGGCGCCTTCACCGCGTCGACGTAACCCGCGATCCGGGCCGGGTTGCCCCTCACGATCGCATTCCTCGGAACGGAGCGGGTCACGACGGCTCCGGCCCCCACCAGTGCGCGTTCTCCGATCCTGCGTCCCGGGAGAATCGTCGCGTTCGCACCGATCGAGGCGCCCCGCGCGACCACCGTGTGCACGGGCGCGGACAGGCGGTGTTTGCTTCCCGGCGATGGGTCGTTCGTGAAGGTGGCGTTTGGTCCGACGACGACGTCATCCTCGAGGCGAACTCCGTCCCAGAGCTGCACGCCGCAGTTGATGGTGACGCGGTCTCCCACGATCACGTCGTTTTCGATGAATGTGTGATCGCCAATGTTGCAGTCGCGCCCGATCCGCGCCCCCGAAAGGATGTGCGCGAAGGCAAAGACTCGCGTTCCCTCTCCGACGGTTTCGGATTCGCAGAGCGCTTTGGGATGCACGAAGTGACCCGTCATCGTCCGCCTCCGGGGTGTCCCCTCGAGATGCCTTCCTGGGGGGCGGCGTTTCCGCGAGAGCCGCCAGGCCGGGCGCGCCGGCGCCTCCGAGTGAAAGATACCAGCCGTCGATCGGGTATCAAGCCTCCGCTCCCGCTGATGTATAACCCGCGCCAATGACCCCCGGGGCGGCGCCGGCGGAAGAAGGCAGATGCCTTCGGTGAAGGAGCCGTTCTCCCTCCCTGCCGAAGCGCTTCTCAAGGAGGTCCCCGCCTTTGCCGGGCTCGCGCCAGGCGACATCCTGCAGATCGGGTCGATGCTCGAGCGGCGGGCGATTCGAGGCGGCGAGGTCCTCTTTCGACAGGGTCAGACGGGGAACTCGCTCTACCTCGTGGGCCATGGCCGCCTGCAGGTCACCGTGACCTCCCCCGACGGATCGGAGCGGATCGTCGCCGAGGTGGGCCGCGGCGAAACGGTCGGGGAAATGGCGATCCTGACCGGAGAGCCCCGGTCGGCGACCGTTCGCGCGGTTCGCGACACCCTCCTCTACCGCCTGACCCGCGCCGCCTGTGAGCAGCTTGCAGAAGCGCAGCCGAAGCTCATGTGGAAGATCGCCGCGGAGCTCGTGCGGCGCCTCGAGCGCGGGTTGAAACCGCCGGATCCCGGAAAGCGTCCGACGAGCATCGCCGTCGTCGCCGTGAGCCCGGGGGTGGCGCTCTCCGGCTTCGCGAAGAAGCTTTCCGTGGCCCTGGCGAAGCTGGGGCCCACCCAGCACGTGGACCGCTCGCTCGCCGTGACCCTGACGAATCTCCAAACGCTCTCCGAAGACGACGGATCGCACTCCTCCGAGCTCGCGCGCTGGCTCGACGAGCAGGAGGCGGATTTCAAGTACGTGCTTTACGAGGCCGATCCGGAAGACGCGGGCTGGACGCGGCGCTGCGTGCGGCAGGCGGACCGGCTCGTCTTCGTCGCCGACCCGTCGGACGAGCCGCGCGACGTATCCGCGGCGGCTGGGAACGAGGGCCCGTCGCGGATCGGCACGAAAACGGATCTCGTGTTCGTCCACGCGGACCGGTCTCGTGCCCCGAAGGAAACCTCGCGGTGGCTCGATGCCATGCCCCGGCTCGAGGGCTCGACGCATCACGTCGCCGTTTCGGAGCCGGCGGACTTCGGGCGGCTCGCGCGTCTCCTGACGGGAAACGCGATCGGACTCGTCCTGGGAGGCGGAGGCGCGCGAGGGCTCACGCACATCGGGGTCGTCCGCGCGCTGCGCGAAGCCGGCATTCCACTGGACGCCGTCGGCGGAACGTCGGCCGGCGCGATCATCGGTGCCCAGGTCGCGCTCGGCTGGGACTTCGAGACGATGGTCGAAAGAACCCGCCGCGGGTTCCTCGGCGGAGGGTCCATGCTCGACTTCGTGCTTCCGCTCGTCTCGTTGATCGGCGCGAAGCGATTTCAGGCGATGGTCGAGAACATGTACGGGGCCGCCCGCATCGAGGACCAGTGGCTGCGGTATTACGCCGTCGCGTGCAGTCTCACCCATGGCACGAGCCGGGTCTTGAAGAGCGGACCCTTCTGGAGGCGGGTCGGAGCGAGCATGTCGATTCCCGGAGTCGGGCCCCCTGTCTGCGAAAAGGGGGAGCTTCTCGTCGACGGCGGCGTTCTGATGAACCTCCCGATCGAGCCGATGCGGTCCTTTTGCGAGGGCCGGGTCATCGCCGTCAGCGTCAGCCCGCCGGTTGACCTGAGCGTCGACCCGAAATTCGAGTTTTATCCGTCGGTCTGGGACATCCTGTGGCGCAAGGTGAAGGCGCCGACGATGATGACGCTCCTCTCGCGCGTGGGAACGCTCGGGCGGGAAGAGGGGGAGCGGGAGAGCATGCGCAGGGTCGATCTCTTTCTGGCGCCGGACGCTTCCTCGATCGAGCTGCTCGAGTTCAGGGCGCTCGACCGGGCCGTCGAGATTGGATACCGGCACACCGTCGAGCGGCTGGAACAGTGGCAGGCCGCGGGCCAGAGGACGCCGGCGTGAGTCCGATCGGCCCCGGCGGGCGCATCGGCCGCTTCGAGATCTCCCGAACCCTGGGCCGCGGCGCCATGGGCACCGTGTACCTCGCGCGCGATCCGCGGATCGACCGGCAGGTAGCAGTAAAGACGCTTCGCGACCCGAGCTTGACTCCGGAGCTTTCGGCGGAAGTGGAGGCGAGGTTCCACAACGAGGCGAAGATCGCGGGCCGGCTCGAGCACCCGAACGTCGTCACGATCTACGAGGCGGGCCGGGAAGAGGGCGTCCTCTACATCGCGATGGAGTACGTGGACGGCGAGCCGCTCCACCAGTACGCCGCCAGCCGCTCGCCCTCGTTCGCCGAGAGGATCGAGCTCGTCCGGCAGGCGGCTCTGGCGCTCGGCCACGCGCACGAGAAGGGGGTTCTCCACCGCGACGTGAAGCCCGGCAACATCCTCGTGAACCGCGAGGGACAGGTCAAGGTCGCCGATTTCGGCATCGGCAAGCTTCTCGCCGGGAGCGGGAGCCTGACCCGCACGGGTCAGCTGATCGGAAGCCCCGCCTACATGTCCCCGGAGCAGATCCGGGGAGGAGCGCTCGATGCACGTTCGGATCTGTTCTCGCTCGGCGTCGTGCTCTACGAGCTCCTGACGGGAGTGCGCCCCTTCCCGGGAAACTCGATGACGACGCTCGTCTACCAGATCCTTCACACGGAAGCCCGGGACCCGCTTGCCGCGAAGGAGGAGCTGCCGCCGCTCGCGCGCGAAGTCTTCGCGCGGATGCTCGCGAAGTCCCCCGAACAGCGTCCGGCGGACGCCGCGGAGTTCGCGAGAGAGCTGGCGCGCCTGGGACGCGCGGATGCCCGTCGGCAGGCGAGCCCATCCTCCGCGCCGCTCGCCGCCGGGCCCGCCGCGTCCGGAACGGCGGTTCCGCCGGGCCCGCCGGGTGGCCTTCCGCATCGCCCGCCCGGGGGCGTTCCGCAT
>JALZAT010000107.1 GCA_030948185.1 Acidobacteriota bacterium | reverse complement strand
GGAGCAGCGCGGGCAAGGCCGCGCGGAAGAGGTCTTCGGCGAGGAGAAAGGCTCTCCAGGCGGCGTCGCGCGGCGGCGTGGGCGTCAGCACGTAGATTGCGAAGGACGAGATGCAGATCGCGCAGAACACGCGGGCGGCCTCGGACCGGTCGCGGCTCGCCGTGAAGAGCCCGATCGCGAGATACAGGAGGCCCACGAAGGCGAGGAAGATGTAGGGCCAGTCCGGCCGCGGCGAGACTTTTCCGAGCAGCACCTCCCGGATCTCGTTGCCGCGCTCGATTAAGAGCCGGTGCGGGAACGGTTTGCGGGCGAGGCTGCGGTCCGGCTCGGCCAGGGAGGCCGCCGTCTGTCCGTCGGCGGTGATGATCCGGTCGCCGGCGGCGAGCCCGGCGCGCCCGGCGGCTCCCTCCGGGTTCACGGTCGTCAGGAGGACCGCTCCGCCGACGCGCCGCCCCTCGAACCCTGCCCGGGTGAAGTGGTCCACGTGCCGGGAGAAGGAGAGCAGGCAGAGGCCGATCGTGGCGGCGGTGATCGCCACCGCGGCGACCGTCGAGGCGATTTTCAGGAGTCGGGACACGTGCTGCGATCCAGCAATCCGAATGCCATTGGTGTCGGGGGGACCTATCCCGTCAAGTCTTTGATTTCGTGCGGCTTAAGCAGTTTGGGTTTTGGCGGACGCCAAGGGGAATCCAAGTGTTTGGATTATCTCCAAATTTCCTTTGCGGTCCAAATGCACAGGGGGAACGCCGGAAGCGGGGGGCGTCCCGCTGCCCGATCAGAAGGAGATGGCGAGGCCGCCGAGCAGGCGGTTCGAGAGAGGGGCGTCGACCCGGTCCGGGCTCGCCGCGGCGGTCGACCGGGCGGACTCGAGAGCCATGAGGAGCTTGCAGTCCGAGCCGAAGGGGGTCAGCCCGATCACGGAGAGGTCCTGCGCGATCGAGATGGCGATCTTGTCGGATTCGTTCAGGTGGTTCCCCGAAGCGCCGACGAGCTGCTGCCGCGCGCCGCGCAGCAGAAGGGCGACGCCGGTGCGCGTCGGGAGGAGCTCCACGCCTGCTCGCGCGGTCCAGAAACGGCCCGTGTTTCCCGTGATCGAGAACACCGAGGCGGAGTCGGGGGCGAGCTCGCCCTCGATCTTTCCATACCGCACCGCGATCGTTCCGGAAACGGTGTCGGAGAGCCGGTGCGTGACGGTTGCCTGGAACTGCCTCACGACGTTGCCGTCGAAGAGATACACGCTGTCGAAGTCCGTCAGGAAATCGGACTCGAAGAACGCACGGACCGCCTCGCTCACGCGCTGGTTCGAAGCTTCGATGCGCCAGCTCCCGTCGCCCCCGCCCGACCGCTGTTCGATTCCCCCGGCGAATCCTTTGCGGGACATGGCCTCGCGCGAGTCGTCGATCGACGTGACGAGCGGAAGAACCGCGGTGTTGATTCCCGCGGACCCCGCGACCCGGTGGAGCCCGCGTACGAACAGGTACGTCTGGTCGCCCACCCGGTAGCGCGCTTCGAGGCGGGGCGCGATGCCGTAGCCGCCGGACAGATATCGGCCGACGACGCCCCCATCGAGCTCGAGCCGGGAGGAGAGACGCACCGTCGCGGCGGCCGACAGGTCGGCGTCGGGCGCGGAGAGCAGGAGCGCGCCGGAGTTGCCGGCGGCGGAAGGACCGATCGTTCCCTCGCGGTGCCGGTAGGTCATTCCCAGCGTCACGCCGGGGGAGTCGCCCGCCGGCCGCGCGTATTTCGCCTTCACCTCGAGGCTCCGCGAAGCGAGGGGGAAGAAGGAGGTCCCCGCGGAGGTGGCGCGATACAGGTTCGCTTCATCCACGTAGCGCGCAGCGACCGATTCGGCGGAGCCCTCTTCCGCTCCACGGCTCCAGCTGACCGAGTGGCTCTGTAGCGATGCGGGACGGTCGTCGTGGAAGGACAGGGTGTTGCGGCGGCTCGTCACCCGGACGTGGTCGAGGTCAGAGGGCGCCACGTCGAGCGCGATGCCGGCGGCGTTGCCTGTCGTGCGGGACGCGTCCGCGGCGATGCCCGCCGCGTCCGCGACGGCGGAGTAATCGCCGCGCAGGTCGTACCGCCACCCGTTCGGCAGCCCGCCTCGAACTCCCACGGCGGTGCGGGAGAGCGAGGTGTCGCCCGACGAGACGTCGGCGACGGACCGGACCTCTCCGCCGAGCGCGTTGTCGACGCGCATCTGGTTCGAGGGGGTTCCGGGGAGGGAGGCGACCCTGTTGCCGCCCGACTGCTCCTCGAGCGTGATCTCGCGAAGCACGTCGGAGGGGACCTTGTCGCGTAGATCCCAGGCGCTCGAGCGATCGGCGGCGCCGGGCTCCGCGGTTCCGTCACGGGGAAGAAGCTGGATGTGCACGGAGGACAGGGCGCCGGTCAGGGAAGGATGCCAGATCCGGATGAGCGCCGGGAGGAAACCCTTCTTGTAGGCGACGAGGTCGTAGACTCCGACCGGGGCGGCGGGGACGACGAACGTCCCGTCCGAGGCGGTCCGCGATCGCGTGAGCGACGTGTCTCCGAGGTTGTAGAAGACGATGAGCGCGTCGGCGACGGGCTTCTGGAGGTGGCGCACGACGCCGGAGATCGGGGGCGACGGAGGCTCGCCGAGCATCCCGCCCGGCACGGCGAGCGCGCCAATGACGAGGACCAGGAAATAAGGTAAACGCCGTCTCATCTTCGGGCCCATAGGCCCACCGGAAGTATATGCCTCGCCGTTGTCAAGGGGCAACAATCCACGTTTTCTGTATGCGAAGACTGCGCCATGCCGTCACATACCCCCGCCGCCCATGAAGAGATTCTTAACGATGTGTCCCGCGATGGCCGGGTTTTCCTTGAGACGCCGCATCGAGTAGCCGTACCACGCCCGCCCGTAGGGGACGTAGACGCGCAGGCGGTGGCCGGCCGCTACGAGGCGGCGCCGCAAGGCCGGCGTGACACCCAGGAGCATCTGGAATTCGTAGGCCTCGCGGGGAAGCTTCATTCTCGAGATCGCCGCGAGCGCGCGGTCGACCAAGACTTCGTCGTGCGTCGCGATCCCGACGTAGCAGCCCGACCCCAGGAGGTTGTCGACCATCGCGGAGTAGCTGTCGCGGATCTCTTCGCGGCCCTGATACGCGATCTCCGGCGGCTCGACGTAGATCCCCTTGCACACCCGGACGTTGGCAGAGACGGCGGCGGCGCGCGCAGCGTCCGCGGCGCTGCGGTGCAGGTATGCCTGGAGCACGACCCCCACTTTCTCCGCGCGGCCGCGCGCTTCGAGAAAGATTCGGATCGTCTCTTCCGTGACGGAGGAGTCCTCCATGTCGATGCGGACGAACGTGCCGTGACGCTCTGCCGCGTCGAGGATCCTCGCGAACTGGCGCCGGCATTCGACGGGATCGATTTTCAGGCCGAGCGCCGTCAGCTTGACGGAGACGTTGGAGTCGAGGCCTTCCCGCGCGATCGTGTCGAGTGCGAGGCGGTATTCCTCCACCGTCTCTTCCGTTTCTTCCAGACGGGTGACGTCTTCGCCGAGGACGTCGAGCGTCGCCATGCATCCCTCGGAGTTCAAACGGCGCACGACGGCGAGCGCATCGGCGAGCGTCTCGCCCGCGACGTAACGCGCCGAGAAGACGCGGACGAGCCCGCGGGGAACCCAGGGCAGCGTGCGGACGACGAGCTCGTTGAAGGCCCTCATGCGGGGGCGATTTCGTCATCGCGCGTCGCGCGGGCGAAACAGGCGACGTCCACGTGCCGTGCGCCAGCCTCGACGAGCGCCGCGGCGCATTCCCGGGCGGTCGATCCGGAAGTCGCGACGTCGTCGACGAGCAGGACGCGTTCCGCCGGCCGCCCCGAAGCCTCGAAGGCGCGGCGCACGTTCGAGCGCCGCCGGTCGAGGGGGAGCCCGCTCTGCCGCTCGGTCGCGCGGACCTTTCGGAGACGCCCCGCGGAGAGGGGCGCGCCGATCCGCGCCGCCAGAAGGGCGGCGAGCGTCTCCGCGGCGTGGTCGCGCCGCAGCCGTGAGAGCAGACGCGCCGGCACCGGGACCACTTCTCCGTACGGGCCGTCGAGCTCCACCCGCGCCGTGATGGCCTCCGCGAGGTGGCGCCCGAGGAAGTCGGCGCCGCGGAACTTGAACGCGATCAGAATCCCGCGAGCCGAGCCGCGATAGGGTGCGGCCCCGCGCATCCTCTCGAACGCCGGCGGATCGAGGAGGCATCGTCCGCAGACGTCGGCCCCGAGAGCGGCGAGCGGCTCGTCACACCGCCGGCATCGCGCGGCGGCGGGCTTCGGCAGGCCGTCCCAGCATGAGCGGCAGACGCCTCCCTGCAGCACGCGTTCGACTTCCCGCGCGGAACACGCCACGCAGAGCGAGGGGAGGAAAAAGGAGTCGAGCGCGGCGCGAAAAAAGAGCGGGCGCGCGGTCCGCGCTTTCTGCGCGCGCTCCGTAGACATGAAGGCGGATTGTAGCCGGAGACCGCGGCTTCCCGGCACCCCCGTGCCCTGCGGAAGTCCGGCTACACTTGCGCCGACGGAGGTGAGATTTGGGGACTCGAACTCGGTCCGCGGCTTTACGGATCTTCGCGCTCGTGGCGCTTGCAGCGCTCGCCGGCAGTCCCGCGCTCGCGCAGAGCTGGGGAGCCGGCGCATCGGCGGGGGCCGTGAACGACGTCTCGCGCAGACTTTCCGTCGACGAGTTCCACTCGCAGGACTGGAACGGATGGGTGCAGTTCGAGCTCGACGATCGGGTGCAGCTGAGGGGGACGTACGGATCGCTCCGGACGCGCGCGGCGGAGTCCGGCCAGCCGGGAAACGACTCTTCCGGCGGGCCGCTCATCGTTCCCGTGCTGACGAGCCACGTCGACTACGGGACGCTCGGCGTCTCCTACGAGTTCTTCGAGGGCGATTTCACGTCGGGACTCTTCGCCGGTATTGGCGTCTACAAGGTCCGGCCGAACGCGGCGCCGCCCGGGTTTGAGAACTTCACGGATCCGCGCCGGACGGTCTTCGGGTGGCACGTCGGAACCGACGCCGCCGTGCGAATCGTGTCGCGCCTCTCGCTCGTCGGCCGTCTGACGCTCCACCGTTTCAAAGCGGGAACCGGCAGGTCGATCCTCACGACGGACGCAGGCTTCCTGATTCGCTTTTGAGCGGAGCTGTCCCCCCTCACCCAACCTCTCCCCCATGCGCGGGGGAGAGGAGTAAGCCGCGCTCGCGACGGAAATGGCGGGCGTCCGCCCGGCTTTCGCCGGACGGATCGGCCGAGACGGCCTGTTTGGGCGGGAGCCTACGTGCTGAGGGAGATACGTGGCCGGACCGCGACGCGGAGCGCACGGTCGGTATACAGGGAGGCTTTGGCGGCGGGAAACATCTCTCTGTTCATGACACTTGCCCCGGGCAAAGCAACAAGAATGCCAATCGAGGGCAGTCGCAGGCGCGCGAGCCGGGGCAGACGGTCTCCCTCGCGGGTTACTTTTCGTCCGTTTCGATCACAAGGGGGAGCAGCGTCGACTCTTTCTTCGGAGACAGGGAGACTTCCGTTCGGGTGCGCGTCACGCCCTTGATGGAGAGGAGGCGGCGCTGGAGGAAGTCGGCGAGGCCCGCCGTGTCCGCCGCCTTGACCTTCAGCCGGTATGCGTACTCGCCGGCGAGGTAATGGCACTCCTGGACTCCCAGCAGCTTATCGAGGTCGTCGACGAATCCCTTTTCGAACCGCGGATGCTCGAGCGCGACGTCCACGTACGCGGTCACGGGGAAACCCATTTTTTCGTGATCGAGGAGAGCGACGAACCCCTTGATCATGCCGTGGCGTTCCATCTTCTTGATACGCTCGTTGACCGAGGGAGTCGTCAGGCCCACGGCGCCGGCGATCTTCGCCTGGGAGAGTTTGCCGTTCCGTTGGAGCATGTCGAGGATCCGGAGATCGATGTCGTCGATTGTCATCTCCGCTCTCTCTCTCTTCCACCTTATAAGATTAGAAGCGAATCCTGTTAAGACTAATAATATTAGACCGTTCACGGGTGTCAAGAGTGAGTTTCGCGCCGCTATAATCGCGGAAGTCGATGAAAAAGCGCGATTATTACGAGGTTCTGGGGGTCTCCAAGGGGGCCTCCGAGGGCGAAATCAAGAAGGCCTACCGCCGCCTTGCGCGAAAACTGCACCCGGACGTCAATCCGGGGGACAAGGGATCCCAGAAGAAGTTTCAGGAGGTCCAGGAGGCCTACGACGTCTTGAAAGAGGGGGACAAACGCCGCGCGTATGACCGGTTCGGCCATGCGGGACCTTCGATGGGCTTCGACCCCGCGGGATCTGGCGGTCCCGGTCCCGGTCCCCGCCCCGGCTCCGGCCCGGGTCGAGGCGGGTGGAGCGGAATGGGCGGACAGGGGTTCGAAGGCTTCCACTTCGAGACGGGGGACCTCGGGGACATCTTCGGCAACATCTTCGGAGGGACCCGCGGCCGCCGCGCCGAGGGAGAGAACGCCGCCGGAACGATCGAGGTTCCCTTCCGCGACGCCGTGCTCGGCGGCTTCGCGTCGCTGTCGCTTCGCCGGGAGAAGGATTGCCCGAGATGCGGGGGAAGCGGCCGGGTCGGGAAGGAGATCTGTCCCGTCTGCCGCGGAGCGGGCCGCGTCGCCGAAGCCGAGACGATCCGGATCCGTATCCCCGAAGGCACGGAGAACGGCGGCACGATCCGGGTGCCGGGCAAGGGCGCGGAGGGAGCGGGCGGGGGCCAGCCGGGCGATCTCTTCGTCACGGTGCGCGTCACTCCCCATCCTTACTTCGAAAGGCTGGGCGACGACATCCACGGTGTCGTGCCCGTGACGGTGAAAGAGGCGTATGCGGGAGCGGAAATCGAAGTCCCGACCATCCACGGCCTCCGGCGCGCGCGGATCCCGCCCGGCTCCCAGGGCCGGCAGAAATTCCGCCTCCGCGGACTGGGCGCCAAGAGCCCCCGCACGGGCCAGAGCGGCGACCACATCTACACGATCCGCGTGTTGGTGCCGAAGACGCAAACCGCGGCCGGACTCGACGCCGCGACGCTCCTCGATTCGCTCTACGAAAAAAACGTTCGGGAGGACCTTCCGAAGGGGCTGTAGGGAGTTGTCAGCGGCTTGCTGACAAGCGGGGTCGACTAGTTCTTCGAGGCCATGTCGCGGACGAGCGCAAGCGCCCGATCCTTCGACATGTCGTCGCCGAGCGCGATCGAACGCACGTTCGACCACTTGGCGGCCGCGATGTCGTAGCGCAGGAACTTCACGGCGGTGTCCTCGGACCAGACGAGCGTCGGGTTGTAGGACGGGCCGATCACGGTCGAGACCGCGGACATCATCCCGTTTCCCATCAAGATCGGCAGCGGGGCGTCGAGAGCGACTCCGAAAACGGGGATCCGGCGGCGCAGATACGTCTTCGAGTTCACGGCCCCGTGG
>JALZAT010000057.1 GCA_030948185.1 Acidobacteriota bacterium | reverse complement strand
TCTTCAGCCCGTCCCACGCGGGCCGGCCGGCCTCCGCCGTTTCGCGGATCGAGGGCCCCGGCGCCTGGGCGGGCGCGGTCGGCTCGGCGGCGGGGGAGGCGCCCGTCGATCCGGTGGCGGCGGTCCCGCCCGCGCCGGCTGTCTCTTCCTTGCCGCACGCGACCGGGAAGAGCGCTGCCAGAAGCGCCGCCCCGGCCACGAGCAGGCCGAGCCGTCCCGGCCCGGAACCCCTGAACGAAATCCGGCCGGCCGGAGGCATGGACTTGGTCATCGCCGCTCCTTCAAAAAGGTTCCTCGAATGGCTGTATGTCGCTCCAAACGTAAAGGATGGGCGCGTTCTTGTCCAGCGATTGGCTTTCGGCCGCGGCGTTCGCTTCGCGAACAGGCGGCCGAGAGAGTGCTTCGCCCGGGACAGATGTTTCCGTTTCAGCGATCCTTTGTCCATTTTTTCGTACAGCCGCTCTCACCGCGGGGTCCCCCGGAGAAGCCGGATCGTCGAGACGCCGTTGCTTCCGGAGTTGACGACGTAGAGCACACCCTGGATGCGATCGACCGCGATCCCCGTCGGCTTGGAGAACGGCTGGTGCGCGAGATCTTCGGTCATCCGTTGCCGCAGCCGGCCGTCGGGCCCGAACTGCAGCAGCGCGTTTCCCGGAGGGTCCGTGACCCACACGTTTTCGTCACCATCGACTTCGAGGTGCGGCTCGGCCCCGCTGCCCCATCCCGGGACGGGCCAGCTCGCGGCGAAATTTCCCGCGGGATCGAGCACCTGGATACGGCGATTGCCGGCGTCGGCAACGTAGACCTTCCCGGAGGGGGCGATCGCGATTCCGATCGGGTTGTCGAGCTCGCCGGCTCCCGCGCCCTTCTTGCCGATCGGCCGGGCGCCCGCGAGGTTCTCGTCGTACACCACGAGGCGGCTGTTGCCCGTATCGGCGACCCAGACGCGCCCGTCGGCGCCGGCCGCGACCCCGCGCGGGCCGTAGAGCTCCCTCGCGGCGGCCTTCCAGGCGCCGTCCTGCCCGAACTTCTGGACGCGGCCGTTCCAGGTGTCGGCGACGTAGACGTCGTCGCCGCGCGCCGCGACGCCGCAGAGCTCCCGGAAGCCGTGCTGCCCGTCGCCCTTCCCTCCCCATCCGCCGAGCAGACCTCCGCGCGGGTCGAAGACGCGCAGGCGCGAATGCCCGAAGTCGGCGATCCAGACGCGCCCCTTCGCGTCGGCGGCGGCGTCCCGCGGCTCGCGCATCTTTCCCCAGGGAGAGACGTCCGCCGCGGCCTGCGACGTGATCGAGGGGGCCTCTTCCGGCTCGAAATCCGGTGCGGCCGGCCCTCCGGCCGGAGCCGCAGGCGGCGGGAGCGACTCGCGGCGGGTGACGACCACGTCGTCGGAGCCTCCTCCCGAAACGCGGTAGATCTTCACGTCCGGGTTCTCGTAGGCGACCTGGAAGAGGTCTTTCGCCGTGTCGAACTTGGCCAGCCCGGAGGCGGGGTACGTCTGCCGCTCGAGCGGCCCGACGTAGACGTATACGACTCCGTAGCGGCGCAGGAGTCCCTCGATGGCGGAAGCGTTCGGGTTCGTGTACATGGCCCGCACGGCCTGCGCGCGCGCGTCGATCTCCGCCTGCGGATTTCCCCGCTGCTGGACGTGGTACTCCCAGCCGAGGACGGTCGGAAGCCCCGTCAGCATCGAGACGCGGGCGAACTGCTGGTACGACGGCCCCTGCGCCTCGAGGATCACGGGTGTTCCCGGCACCGACTCCCACAGCCAGCGGACGGCGCGCGCTTCGCCCGGGTGCCAGCGGTCGAGGTACGCCCCGCCGTCGAGGGAGACCGGGCCCGCCGGGACGCCGTCCGGCAGCGACGGCCGGTTCAGCCCCACTCCGCCGCGCCCTCCGATCACCGTGTGGAAGAGGGCTGCGGCCGCAAGGAGGTAGAAGGCTCCCCGGAGGGGGAAGGGCCACGTCGCAAACGCGCCGGGGCGGTCTCGCCGGCCGAACACCAGCACGGCGCCGGCGATTGCAAAGCAGAACCACGCCTCGAGGTACAGCTTGAAGAACGTGTTCTGCCGGTCGTAGATGTAGAAACGCTGCGCGAAGAGGATCAGGAAGAACGCCGTCGCGAGAAGTCCGCACGCCAGGCGCCCTTCCGGCCCCTTCTCGAAGACGAGGGCGGCGGCCAGGAAGAGCACCACCGAGAGCGCAAAGAAGAGATCCGGGAGGCGGAAGGCGGCCGCCGCGAGAGCAAGGCCTCCGCCGAGCATCAAGGCCACCGTTGCGGATCGGCTGCCTCCCGCGTCGATCCGGCGCCGGGCCGCGGCGACGAGCCACCAAACGAGCGCTAGAAAGATGAAGACGCCGAAGACCGTGAGGATGTCGACGCCCTTCGCCCGCTCCGACACGTTGCTGCCGAACCCCGGCGCCCCGCCGCCGCGCACCCAGAGCGGGCGGAACAGGATGACCCCGGTCGCGCCCGCCACGCCCAGGGAGAGAAGCGCCCGAAGCGCGCCCCGGAGCGAGAGCCCGGATGCGAAGGCCGCGACGACCGACACGAGGACGAGGAGCCCGGCGAGAAACGGAATGTCCCACGCGTTCGTGAGCCCGTGCGCGGCCGCCGCCGCTCCGAGGCTCGCGGCCGCCACGAGGCGCCGTCTCGGGCGCGCCGTCGGGTCCGCGTGCGTCCGGACGAGCTCGAGGGCGCAGGCGAACACGAGGAGGAACAGCGGGAAGGCGAGCACGTGCGAGTGGAGGTCCGCGAAGACGAGGCTCCAGAACGGGAATTCGTTGATGGTCGTCCCGCCGGTCACGCGGGATGTCGCCCAGAAATAGTGCCAGTCGAGGTGCCGCACCCCCGCGCGGCTCTTGTCGAGGGGCTGGTTGATCAGCCATTCGCGAAGGCCCGCGAGGTTTCCGAAGAGGCCGAGGAAGGCGGCGGCGATCGCGCCTGCCCTGCGCCTCCCGGTCCAGTCGCGCACGAGGGCGAAGGAGCCCTGGAGCGTGGCCCCTCCGATCAGGCCGAACGCGAGGTTGAAGGTGTAGCGGGTGGAGAGCCCCGTCAGGAGCGAGAGGAACGCGATCATCTCCTGCCCGAACGTGTAGTAGCCGAGCGGAGCGCCCGACATCCACGGGTCGGAGGCGGGAAGCGTCCGGGTGCGGACGAGGATGTTCAGGATAGAGAAGTCCATCGGCTTCTCGCCCCAGAAGATCTCCGGGTTCATGGCGCGCAGGCCGGCGAAGAGGACGAAGCCGAACAGAAACACGCCCTCCGACAGGAGGAGACTCTTCCTCCGGCCTCGCAGGAACCCGGCGATCTCGTGCCGGCGCGACCATCCGGCGAGCAATCCCGCCGCCGCCAGCGCGAGAGCGACCGTCCACGCGGCCGCGCGCCCGCCCGAGATGACCCGCTTCTGAACGCCGATCGTCAGCAGGTACGTGGCCGCCGCGAGACCGGCCGTGCGCGAGAAGCCGAAGCCGCGGTCGTCGAGTCGCGTGAACAGGCGGAAGCACAGGGGAAACGCGCACGCGCCGATGGCGAGCGCGGCGGCGTAGAAGAGGATCGCGGCGGGCAAGGAGCCGGGAAGATCGCCTCCCGGCGGTTTCGCCGCCCGTGCGGCTGCCGCGATTCCCGTGGTCCCCGTGCTCGAAGAGGAGGCGCGCCCCGGAACGATCGGATCGGTGACGTGGCGCCGGGCCCGGGGCCAGCGGGCCCACTCGTCCATGACGGGAGGGGTGGCGCCGGCGGGCAGGGCCGCGAGCAGCTGCTGGCGCAGCCGCTGCGGAGAGAAATCCTTCGTCCTGCGAAAGAGGAGCACGCGCGGGTGGTCGTAGACGGTGAACGTCTCCTCGGCGGAGTCGTCCGGGATCCGAAGGGGACCGATCGAGGGGTACGACGTGAAGTCCGCCGTCTGGACGAACCCGAGCCGGTTTGAAAAGAGCAGCCGGTAGTACTCGCGTGTCATGGGAAACACGTCCGGGACTCTCGTCACGCTGCCGTGCGCCCGGTTGCTCGTGATCGCGATCCAGTCGGAGCCCTGGAGCGTCGAGACGATCTCTTCGACCTTGGTTCGCGAGTCGGGGTTGTACATGTGGAGGACCGGCCCCGCGTAGTCCTTTACCTCGTACACGGGATCGGGAAACGGGAGGCCGTCGTCCCAGTCTTCGTTCGCGACGCGCGCGGGCGGCCGGATGTTCTCGTACATCCACTTCGACGCGACGGCGCGCGAGACGGGCCGGCGGTAGATGGAAGAGAACGCGACACCGAACAGGAGGGTGCCGGCGACGGCGATCGCCGGGAGCGCCTTCGCGAGGCGCCGCGCGGCGCCGCCGGCGCGTTCCCGATCCGCGAACGCGGCGAGCATCACGGCCGCGAGGACCGCGAGCGCGGGGTACGCCGGGTAGAAGTAGCGGATGTTCTTCGTGCTCGCGGTCGCGTGGTACCCGAACACGATCAGCGCGTGAAGCCAGAGGAGGAAGATGCCGTCGTCCCGCCGCTTCCACGCGCGGATGGGAGCCCAGACGAGCGCGATGACCGCGGGGACGCCGAAGAAGACGCCGGCGCCCCAGAGAACGAGATTCCGGAAGGGGAACAGGGGAGTGCGTCCCGCCCACTGGACCTGCGGGGGAAATCCGAAGCCCTTCGTCAGATTGGAAAGCTCCTTCAGCGCCGCAAGCCACCGCGGATCGACACGGAAGACTCCCGAAAACCCGTACGGGAACGTCACGCGCACGGCGGCGAAGGCGGCTGCCAGCATGATCAGTCCCCGGCCGGCGGCGATCGCCAGCGCCCGCGCCTTCTGCCTCCGCCCGGATTCGGTGAAGAGCGCGGAGGCGAGAACGGCGAATCCGGCGGGACCGAGGAGGGCGAGCCCCGTCACCTTGCAGGCGGCGGCGAGGCCGATGGCCGCGCCGGTGCCCGCGAGGCTCAACCAGCTCACGCGTCCGCGCGCGATCCGCACGGAACCTAGCAGGGCCAGCGCGGAGAAGGTCGTGAGAAAGCTGTCGGATCCCCAGAAGTGCGACAGCTGGATTCCGAGCGGACAGAACGCGATCAGCGAGGCGGCGCAGAGCGCCGTGCCTCGCTTCCCGAAACGGCGGGCGAGGAGGTAACTGATCCAGATCGTCGCGAGGTCGAAGAGCGCGGAGAGCACGCGGCCGACGAGGAAGGTCGTGTCGTAACCATCTTTGTGGAGCAGTGCGAGCGAGACGGCCTTCGCGAGAAAGATCGGGAAGGTGCCGTACACCGGGTGGAAGTCGTGGTTGAAGGGGTTGAGCGGCGAGTGCGCGGAGTCGAAATAGCCCACGACCGTCTTCGGAAACTTGATCGACTCCTCGAACATGGAAAAGAAACGCTCGTCCGGGTGCAGGTGGCGGCGTTCGTCCCAGGAAACCCCGGTCAGCCGCAGCAGCGCCGCGGCCAGCATCATGCCCGCGAACAGCAAGCGGGCTCTCCTGCGGGATAGCGGCAAGGTCGAGGCTTTCCTCCGGCTTATTCCGCGGAGACCGGCACGCCTTTGCGGGCGAGGAATCCGGCGATCTCGGCGCGGTTGGCGGCGATCCAGGCGAGCAGGCGGTCGACTCCCTCGACGGGCGACACCCGCGGCGTCCATCCGAGCGCGCGGCGCGCCCGCGAGACGTCGCAGTAGAAGACCTTCTGGTCGCCCAAGCGCGCCGCCGCCCTCGCGACGGGGATCGGGCGGCTGAGGCGGTCCTCGAGCGTCCGCATGAGCTCGGCCAGAGACATCCGGAACTCCGGACCGCCGCCGACGTTGAACGCCTTACCCGCGACCTCGGCCTTGTGCTCGAGCGCCGCGAGGTACGCGGCGACGAGGTCGTCGACCCAGAGGAGGTCGCGCACCTGGTTGCCGTCGCCGAAGATCGTGATCGGCAGGCCGAAGACCGCGGCGAGCGCGAACCAGGCAACCCAGCCCTGGTCCTCCTCCCCGAACTGCCGCTCCCCGTAAATGCACGACTGCCGGAACGCGACCGTGGGCAGCCCGAAGCTGCGGTGGTAGTCGATGACGTACTGGTCAGCGGCGCCCTTCGAGCAGCCGTACGGGGACTCGAAGGAGAGCTGCTCCTGCTCCGACACGCCAGACGTCCCTTCGGCGAGGTCCCATCGCCCGTCCCGCAGGACCTCCCCTCCGGAGAGGTGCCCGTAGACCTTGTTCGTGGAGGCGTAGATCAGGAGCGGCGCCCGGGCCGGATCCTTTCCCCAGCGCTCCCGAAGGGCCTCGAGCAGGCGGAAGGTGCCGACGGCGTTGGCTTCCCAGTCGGCGGCCGGATCGACGATCGACGTGGTCACCGCGACCTGTCCCGCGAGGTGGAGAACGGCGTCGAGCGGCGCGGCGAGCGCCGTCCGGAGCGCGGAGGGGTCGCGGACGTCGCCGGCGACGAACCGCACGGAGGGGGCGACGCGGGCGAGCCAGTCCCTGTTGAAGGGGGCCGCGGAGCGGGAGAGATTGTCGAAAATCACGACGTCATGACCCATCGCGGCCAGCCGCCGGGCCGAGTTGGAGCCGATGAACCCGGCGCCGCCGGTGATCAGAAACCGTTTCCGGTCAGACATTTTGTCGTTCCATCTTAGGGTCAGTCGCGCAAACGCGCAATTGGGGTCAGTCGCGCAAACGCGCAACTTGTCCTAGTCCGGCCGCACAAGTGCGCGAATGCGCGACTGACCCCCATCACGCCGCCCCGCGGATCGCGGCTTCGTACGCTTCCTCGTATTCGGAACAGGTTCGGTCGATCGAAAAGGCGCCGCGGACCTGCGCGTGCGTTCGGCGGTAGGTTTGGGGCGAGGCGAGGACTTTCGCGATTTTTGCCGCGAGGTCGTTCGCGTCGCCGATCCGGGCGATCTCGCCCATTCCGGTGATGCGCACCGGCTGGCGGACTCCGGGAAGGTCCGATGCCACGGACGGGACTCCGCACAGCATCGCCTCCACCTGGACGAGGCCGAAGGATTCGGTCGAGTTGAGCGACGGGAGCACGAGGACGTCGGCCGCCGCGAAGAGCTCCGCCACTTGGTCGGGCGGCACGAGCCCGGTCGCCACGATTCCCGACGAGGGATCCGCCAGGAGCGGGGCGAGCCTCGCGCCGACTTTTTCGCCAGGCACGGCGTCTTTTTCGCCCGCGAGCACCAGCGCCGCCTCCGGGTGCGTCCGGCGGAGGATTTCGAATGCGGAGAGCAGGACGGGAAGGCCTTTCTCTTCCGCGAAGCGGCCGAGGAACAGGAGAACGGGTCCGCCCCGGATCCCGTAACGGCGGTGCGCTCCCTCCCGGTCGAGCGCGCTCGGCGTCGGATCCGGAACCGGCGGAAGGATCCACCCGACGCGCTCGGGCCGTTCCGCGAGCGGCTCCGTGTTTCGCGCGTAGTCCTCGGTGTACGTGACGACTCTCGCGGCGCGGTCGAGCGCGAAATTCTGCGAGCCCCGCGCGATCGACTCGACGAGACGCTGGCCGAGCCCCGTCGGAGTGCGAAGGTCGCAGTGGTAGGTCACGACGAAGGGAACGCCCGCCGACGAGGCGATCGCCGCGAGCGGAGCCGCGGGGGCCAGAGGCGCGTGGAGGTGGAAGACGTCCGCCTCCCGGAGCTCGCGGCGGGCCTGGCGCAGGAGGGCGGGCGCGATGAGCGCTTTCCCGATTCTCCCGAGCACGGGGGCGCGAACCACGCGCACGCCGTTGCGCTCGTCGCTTTCGGGCAGGGACCGGTCGTGGCGATGCGTGAGGACGGTGACGCGATGCCCGCGCGCGGCGAGCGCTTTGCCGAGCCGCTCGACGTAGACCGCCAGCCCCGAGACATAGGGGCGGTAGTAGTCGAGCGCCATCAGGATCCTCATGGGATCTTGCGGATCGAATAGACGGTCGTCGGGCCGGGGAACTCGGGCTTCAAAAAGAGATACCGGGAGATCCGGTCGGCGCCCGGGTAGAGCTTTCGTTCCATGTCGCCGAGGACGACGTGCGTCACCTTGTATTTGCGAACCACGGTGTCCGCGAGGCGTTCGTCGCCGCCATAGAACACCTTGAGATACGTCGCGCGGTCTCCGATCTCCTGCTCATTGTTCCGCCAGAGGCCCTCGTGATTCGCCCAGCCGAGCAGGGTCGGAATTCCCGTGTGGCTCGAGATCCGCGCGAACTCGCCGTATGGGTCGCCGGACGCCTCGAGAACGACGGCGTTTCTCGGCGCGCTCCTCTCGAGCCAGCCGATGGCGGCCGCGTCGGCGGGCGAGCGGCGCGTCAATGCCTGCGAGGCGTCGAGGGTGAAGGGTCCGGAGTGCATCTGCAGGCGCGAAAGGGCGGCGTCGATCGGATAGAGCAGGCCGACGACCGCGGCCGCCGCGAGGACCGCTCTCCCGAGCAGGCGGAAGCGGCCCGCCTCCCGCCACGCGCGCTCCGCGAGCACCACGCCCGCGACGGCCAGGAGCGGCCACGCCTGGTGGTAGAACTTGAAGACGGTGTTCATCCGCTGGAGGTCGACGCCGTAAGAATCCTTGAAGTAGACGAACTCGCAGCCGGCGATGATCGAGAACGACAGGACGAGCAGGAAGCCGGCCCACACGGCGGGCGGGTCGGGCGGTTCCGTCTTGAGCGCCCTCCACGCGAAGCCCCAGGAGAGCAGCAGGAGCGGCAGCAGGGCGAGAAGGACCGGAGTCTGCGTTGCGAGCGCGAGGAGGAGCGAGGCGCCCCCGATCAACGCCGCCCGAAGGTCGAGCCGCCGCCGCGCCGCTTCGTCGGCCGGCCCGTCGCGCGGAAGAAGGCCGACGAGCGCGGGCGCGAACAGCACTCCCCAGAAGAGAAGGAAGTCGGCGAGATCCGTCTTCAGGGTGACGGCCGCGAGCCCCTGCGTGGGGAGCGAGTAGGAGCGGGAGTAGGGGAGCCAGAGAACCAATGACAGGAGCGTCAGGAGCGCGCCGGAGATGGCGCCGCGGACGCCCTCGGAGAGCGGAGGAAGACGCCCGCCTCCCCGCCGGAGCACTGCCGCCGTGACGAGGAGGATGGCGCACGCGGGAAGCAGCCAGTTGTTCGCGGAGCGCGCCGTCCCCGCGAGAAACGCGAGGAGCACGGGAGGCCACCACGTCAGGAGCCTCGACTTCCAGTCCGGCGGCGGATCGGCCCTCCTCCTCGCGGGGATCTCGGCGACCCGGCTGCCGACGGCGAACGCGGCGAGGAAGTAGGGGAACGCGAGCAGGTGCGGGTGCATGTCGGCCTGGAAAAACGTGAAGAAGGGGAACTCGTCGATCGCTTTTCCCGCCTTGATCACGCGCGACGCGCCCCAGTAGTCGAACCCGCGGCCGAAGGGGGCCTGGAGCGCGGCGATGGCGCCCGGGATGTTGCCCGCGAACACGGCGGCGACGCCGCCCCACACCGCGGCGCGCAGCCGTGCGGAGATGCGGTTGCCGAGCGAGACGGCCGCGACGAAGGAGTAGCCCCCGAACGTCGCGATCACCAGGTTGTAGGCGGTGAGCGACGCGACGCTCGAGAGCTTCGCGAGCGCCGCGGCGAGGAGGTATCCCCAGTAGTAGTAGTTGATCGTGCGGCCGGACATCCACGGGTCCAGGGGAGGCATGTCCGGGTTCCGGATCAGCGAGTTGAAGAACGCGAGGTCCATGAACTTTTCCTGCCCGAGGATCTCGGGAAGGCACGCGCGGATGAACAGAAACACGCCCGTGGCCGCCCAGAAGAGGAGCGCAGCCCGCCCCTCCTCCCCCCCCCAGAACGGGCCTCGCGCCCACTCGCGCCCCTCCCGCCGGGCGCGCCGCGCGAGGGACCAGGACGCGCCCGCCATCACGACGCCCGCGATGATCAGCCCGCGGCGGGAGAACGGCACCCCGGGGAGGAGGGAGAGGGCCCACCCGCCCCAAGCGGCGAGGGCCAGGCCCACGGGCCTCGACAGGAGCGCCGCATCCCGGCGGCCGTCGAAGACAGCGCGCAGCAGGGGCAGCGCCGCGAGGCCGAGCAGCTCGACCGCGGCGGCCCACTGGGCCAGTTGGAGCATGTTGGACGAGTGTAACCGCAGGAATGGATAGAGGAGAGAGGAGAGAGATCAGAGGGCGGGCTTTTCACCCTTCCCTCTCTCCACGAACCTCTCACCTCGGCGGGGGCACCGCCCTTGCACCGAAGAGGCCCATGGGCCTGACCGAATACCAGCGCAAGCGGCGTTTTGGCGTGACTCCCGAGCCGTCGGGTGAGAAGACGCGCGCCTCCGCGAAGAAACCGAAGAAGAAGAGCGCGCTCGGCTACGTGATCCAGAAGCACCGTGCCACGGCGCTCCACTACGACTTCCGGCTCGAGTGGAAGGGCGTGCTGCTGTCGTGGGCCGTCCCGAAGGGCCCGGCGCTCGATCCCTCGATCAAGCGGATGGCGATGCCCACCGAGGACCACCCGATCGAGTACGCGAAGTTCGAGGGCATCATCCCGGAGGGCGAGTACGGCGGCGGCACCGTGATGATCTGGGACAACGGCACGTGGACTCCGGAGGTCGACGACGTCGACGCCGCGTTGAAGAAGGGCGAGCTCAAGTTCTCGCTGAACGGCAAGAAGCTCAAGGGGTCCTGGGTGCTCGTGCGCCTTCGCCCACGCGGAGACGAGAAGCGCGCCGGCTGGCTTCTGATCAAGCACCGGGACGAATACGCGAGCACGAAAGACATCGCGGAGGAGGAGCCGCGGTCGGTCGTGTCGAAGCGCATCCTGGTCGAGATCGCGCGCGACGAGGGCGGGAACCTCGAGAAAGCGGCGACGGGAGATCCGCCGGCGCTGCTCCGGCGCCTGGCGAAGGACCCGAAGCTCGTCACGCCTCCGCGCCGCAGCCGCAAGAAGGCGGTCTGGCATTCCAATCGCGCGTCGTGAAGTGGTGAAGGCCGCCGGCCGCAGGGTTGCTCCCGCCGCTTCGCGCGGCGACCGGGCGCGGGTGCCTTTCCGCGCTCGACCGATGCTCGCCACGCTCGTGTCGGAGCCGTTCCACCGGCCGGGCTGGGTCTATGAGGAGAAGTACGACGGGTATCGAATCCTCGCCTACAAGGAAGGGCGGCGCGTCACCCTGCTCTCGCGCAACGGGAAGGACCGGACCGAGACCTTCTCCGAGGTCGCCCGGGCCATCGCGGCCCTGCCTGACGCCGCCCTGCTTCTCGACGGCGAGGTCGTCGCCTTCGACCGGCGGCTCGTCTCCCGGTTCCAGCTCCTCCAGCAGGGCGAAGTCCCGCAGGTCTACGCCGTGTTCGACTGCCTTTATCGGAAGGGGAAAGACCTTCGGAATGAAAAACTCCCCGTCCGCCGGTCGGCGGTTGAAGAAGCGATCGGCCACACGGACCGGCTCTTCGCGTCGCGGCGGCTGCCCGGCGACGGCCTCAAGGCGTTCGCCATGGCGACCAAGAAGGGATGGGAGGGTCTCGTCGCGAAGAACCCGGAGGCGCCCTACGGAGAGGGCCGCAGCACGCAGTGGCTGAAGGTGAAGGTCCACCAGGAGGAGGAGCTGGTCGTCGGGGGGTACACGCCGCCCTCGGGCTCGCGCTCGCACTTCGGCGCGCTTCTGATGGGCGCGTATCGCGGGCGCGAGCTTCGCTACGTCGGCAAGGTGGGAACGGGATACTCGCAGAAGCTCCTGACGTCTCTGTACAAGCTCTTCCAGCCGCTCGTCCGTGCGACTCCGCCCTTCGTCAATCCGCCGCGCGAGAAGGGGGCCGTGTGGCTCGCCCCGAAGCTCGTCGCGCAGGTCGCGTTCCAGGAATGGACGGCGGACGGCAAGCTGCGGCAGCCGGTCTTTCTCGGCCTGCGGGACGACAAGAAGCCGGAGGAGTGCGTGCTCCCGGAGGACGTGGCGTGAAAGAGACGAAGCCCACGCCCGCGGCGAAACCCTCGGGGCTGAAGATTTCCAATCCCGAGAAGGTGTACTGGCCGGACGAGGGCTGGACGAAGCTCGACATGATCCGCTTCTACGACGATGTGTTTCCGGCGCTCCAGCCCTGGGTCAAGGACCGGCTCCTTTCCCTGAAGCGGTGCCCCAACGGGATCACCGGAAAATGTTTCTTCCAGAAGGAGAAACCGGAGTCGATGCCGGCTGACACGCCGACGAAGCGCATCGTCCACGAGAACGGGGTCCGCAACTACGTCGTCGGCGGGAAAAAAGAAACGCAGCTCGCGCTCGCGAACCTCGGGTGCATCGCCGTCCACGTCTGGGGCGCGCGGCAGCAGAACCCGCGGAAGCCCGACTGGGTCTGCTTCGACCTCGATCCGGACTCGGGCAAGTTCGCCGACGCGGCGCGCGCCGGCCTCAAGGTCAAGCAGGCACTCGACGCCCTCGGCCTCGTCTCATTCGCGAAGACGTCGGGCAAGAAGGGGATGCACATCTTCATCCCGATCGTCGTGGGTCCCGACGCGGACGACGCGCGCGACTTCGCGGAACGCCTCGGCCGCCACCTCTCGAGCGCGTATCCGAAGGAGATGACCATGGAGTCGCGGATCGCGGCGCGAAAGGGACGCGTCTATCTCGACCCCTTCCGCAACGGCTTCGCGCAGACGGTCGTGTCCCCGTATTGCCTGCGCAAGTTCCCGGGCGCTCCCGTGTCGACGCCCCTCGCTTGGGACGAGGTCGACCCGAAGCTCCCGCCGGGGAAGTTCAACCTGACCAACTTCGCGAAGCGGCTCGCCGGCCCCGACCCCTGGAAGAACTTCTGGAAGTCCAGGCAGCGCCTCGACGACGCGCTCACGGCGGTGCGGGCGCTGTAGCTTCGGCTCACAGCCGGGACCGAACGTCCGAGAGCTGATAGCTTTTCTCAACCTTGCCCGCCTTCGACAAGACCGCGGCGTTCCTGCGGCGCCATTTCGGCCCGGCACGGCTCGCGCTTGGGATTGCGGCATGGGTCCTCGCGCTCGGCGTCTGGGGGACGTTCGCGCGCGGCGTGCTTCCGATGGAGCACCGGCTCACCTGGGACATCCCTCTCGAGCTGCGCGCGCCTCTCTATGCGAAATTCGACGCCGGGTGGTATCTCGCGATCATCGAGTGGGGTTACGGGCCCCCGCCCCCTTCCGGCAATCCCTCGACCCACGCTTTCTTTCCCCTGTACCCGTGGACGGCGAAGGTCCTCCACCACACGTTCGCGATGGACGGGTTCCACGCGGGGATGCTCGTCACATACGTCTGTCTCTTCCTCGCGATCCCGCTCTTCTTTCGCGAGGGCCTCGCCCGGCGCGGCGAGGCCGCCGCGTGGCGCTCCGTGGTTTTTCTGCTCGTCTTTCCAGTCGCGTTCTTTCTCTGCGCGATGTACGCGGAGGCGATGTTTCTCCTCTTCGCGCTGCTCGCGTTCCGAGACGTTCGCGAGGGCCGATACCGCCGCGCCGCGTTGTGGGGAGTCCTCCTCGGCCTGACGCGGCCAACGGCGATCGCGGTCGCTCCCGCCCTGTTCCTCGCCGCGCTGGAGCCCCGGCCCGCGGCGGAGACGGCGGCACCGTCATCAACGCCCCGCCGCATCAGGAATGCCGCGTTCGTCGGCCTGGTCCCATTCCTCACGGTGTGGATCTGGATCTTCGGCGACGGAATCGCTCACGGAGAGCCCGGCCTCTTCTTCCGATCGATGGCCGGATGGAAGCGCGGCGCGAGCTCCCTCTCCGGCGCCGCCGCGTGGTTCGAGGAGCTTGCCCGGTACTTCGGAGAGGGAGGCTGGCGCGCCGAGCCGATCCACCTGCTCGATTACGGGTGCGCGGTCCTCTTCGTCGCGATGGCGGTGCGCCTGCTCGTCCGGCGTCGCTGGTCGGACGCGGCGTGGGTCGCGGGCGCGCTGGCGCTTCCCGTCTCCACCGGGCTCTCGGCGGGGATGCCCCGCTACCTGTTCGCCGTCTATCCCGTCTTCTACGAGCTCGACGCGATCTTCGCCCGCGCTCCCCGTGCGCGCGCCGCGTTCTGGGCGCTCTCCGGCGCGCTCCTTCTCTTTGCGGCGGCCCGGTTCGTCAACGCGCTCGGCGTCTCGTAGAGAGCCAACTTTTTTTGAGCCTGTTCGGCCGCGCGTGGGACGCGCGCGCCCGAACAGGGCACGGCGCCTTTCCGCGCTTACGCGCGGGACGCCGTGCGCCGCGCCACGATCAGGTGGTGCGGGTGCGGATACCCGCGATCGAGGGCGACGTGCTCCACCTGGAGGCGCTCGCTCTCGAGCCAGGCCGCCTGCGCCGCGGGCGGGAGGATCCGCACCCCGCGGCCCTCCGTGATCCCGAGCACGTGGACCGCGGCGATCTCCTGGAGGTAGGCCCAGAGCGCCTTCGCGCGAGGGCGATTCGAGACTTCCTTCACGAGGAGGACCCCGCCCGGGCCGAGGCTCTTCGCCGCGGCGCGGAGGAGGCGTTCCTGGTCCGTCGGCGGGAGCAGGTACAGCACGTCCACGAAGACGATCGCGCTCCACGGACCGGCCGGGAGCTCGCCCGGCGCCGTCCGGCGAAACTCCAGGTTCGAGATTCCCCGCCGTGCCGCGTCTTCGGCCGCCGCCTGTGCCGCGAAGACTTTGTCCGTCGCAACGTCGATCCCGAGGACCCGCCGGCGGGGAGACGTCATGGCGAGCCGGGCGGCGAGGAGTCCATGGCCGCATCCCACGTCGAGAATTTTTCCCGATTCCGGGACGCGCTCGGCGACGGACTCGAACGGGCAGCTGCGCCAGCGCAGCGCCGCGTGGGAGCGGACCCGGGTGGAGGCGCCCGCGTAGAGGGACGCGAGGTCGTCGGGGATCTGGTTTTTCACCGGGTCATCGTCCCGCGAGGTCCCGGAAGGTCGCGAGGCGGAAACCGGCGCTCTCGACCGCTTCGCGCGCCGCGGGATCGACGAGTGCGGCGAGCTCGCCCGCCCAGTCGTATCCCCAGGGGTACCGCTCCCGCTCCGGATCGTGGGCGGCGCCCGGATGGACGAGGATCTCCGCGGACCGGGCGCCGGAGGCGGCGATCCGCGCCAGGGCACGGCGAAGCCGGGCTAGGGTCATCGCGCCCGAGTCGTCGAATCCCTCGCACGCAGCCGGATGTCTCAGCCCCGCCCGCGAAACCTCCCGCGCAAGACCGCGCGCGAAGAACCGAATTCCGAGCCCCGCCGCCCGGCGAGACCCGGCGCTTGGGACGCGGATCGCCGGAATCGCGAAGCGGCGAGCGAGCGTCAGAACGACGGAGCTCACCTTCGGGAGCAGATGCAGATGTTGGTGCGCGTCGAGGTGGTCGAGCGCGAGGCCCGCGGCCCGGGCCCGTTCGATCTGCGCGGCGAACTCCGCCTCGAGCTCCGAGGACCGGATGCGGCCCGCGCGACGCAGGAACGCCTTCCACGTCGAGGGGAACCCGCCGCGCTCGTCCACCAGGGTCGGAACGCGTGAGGCAGGAAGGAGAGGCGGGTCTTCCCCGACGGCGGCGAGATGGACGCCGATGCCGATCGCCGGCACGTCCCGGAGCGCCCGAGCGGACTGCTCGAACGCGGGCGCAACCGCCAGCACGGACGTGCTCGTCACGATCCCGTTCCGGTGCGCTTCGAGGATCCCGGCGGAAACGCCCGGCGTGAGTCCGTAGTCGTCCGCGTTGACGATGAGGACGCCGTTCAATGACGCGAAACGGCGGTCGGGGTTCGCTCGCGTCCGGACGCCGGCTCGTCCTGCTCCGTCCCCGGAAGGTCCAGCCACTCGGCCGGCAGGGGCCGGTGGGCGCGGATTCGCGCCGCCTGCGCGGCCATCTCCCGAAGCATCGTCCGGATCACGCCGAACGATGAGAGGGTCGAGATCCCGCGCGTGCGAGGAAAGTAGTCGACGCCGAACTGAATCACGCGAAACCCCATGCGGGAGGCGCACGCGATGAGCTCCGCGTCGATGAAGCTCCCCTCGCTCTCGAGGCGCACGTGCTCGAAGACCCGGCGCCGGCAGAGCTTGAAGGCGAAGTTCACGTCCCGGATGCGCAGGCCGAACGTGACGCGGACGAGCCAGTTGTAGACGTGGCTGTAGAGCGCACGCACGACGCCCTCCCCGGTCCGGTCGTGCCGGTACGCCGACACGATGTCGGCGCGATACATGCGCAGCAGGCGGCACGCCTTTGCCGTCTCGCCCAGATCGAAAGGAAGGTCCGCGTCCGAATAGAGGACGAGCTCGTGCCGCGCCAGATCGAGCCCCGTGCGGATCGACCCGCCGAGCTTGCGGTTGACGGCATGGTGGGCGACGCGGATGCGGCTATCGGCGGCCGCCATCCCATCGGCGATTTCGCCGGTTGCGTCGGTCGATGCGTCGTCGACGAGGATGATTTCCCAGTCGTCGATCTCGCCCGCGCCCTGGAGCCCCTCGCAGGCTTCGCGCGCGGCGGCGACTGCATGCCGCATGCCGGCTTCCTCGTTCCACATTGGGAACACGACCGAAAGGCCCGAAAAGTACGCCATCCACGCTGAATCATATGGGGAAAAGCCCGGTTCGGGTGCCACCAGGGTCTCCGGGCCGCCTCCGGCGAATGTAAATCGTCTTTTCCACCTCGGCATGGACGACGCCCTGCGCGTCCTTCAGCTCGACCGTGTACAGCCGGTCGATCGAGGGAGCCGTCTCGAGGAGCCGGCGGATCTCGTCGGTCTCCGACCCCAGCAGCAGGAAGCGGGCGTACAGGGTGCTCCGGCCCGGCTTGCGGAACCGGATCGCGGCCGACTTGTCCCAGACCACGTATTCGGGCCCCAGGGTCTGGATCAGCATGATCATGTAGAAGGGATCGACGGACGCGTAGAGGCTTCCGCCGAACGTCGTTCCGACGTAGTTGCGGGTCCTCCAGTTCAACGGCAGCTCGACGGTGATCTCCCGAAAATCGGCCGAGACGAGGCGGACGCGTCCGCCCGTTCCGCGGAACGCCGGAAAGAGGTTGAACGCGAGGGGCCGCCACCGGACCGGAAGGACCTTCCAGAGCCGCGTGTCCGCGTTCATCCGCCGGATTGTCTCCCGGATGACGGGGTATTCTTTTCGGATGGCCAGCGCTCCCGGATACCGCGCCCTGCTCGCGTCGGGCGAGCTCGAGCGGCGGGTCGAGCGGCTCTACGAGCTTCTCTCCGCCTGCACCGTCTGTCCGCGCGACTGCGGCAACGACCGGCTCGCGGGCGTGCTCGCCTCCTGCGCGTCCGGCGCGGATCCCGTCGTGTCGTCGTACACGCCGCATTTCGGCGAGGAGCCCTGCCTCTCCGGCACACGCGGGGCAGGAAACGTCTTCTTCGGCAACTGCAACCTGCGCTGCGTTTACTGCCAGAACTGGCAGATCAGCCAGGATTGGGCGGCGCAGCGCAGGAACGAAGTCTCCGTCGAGCGGCTGGCCGATATGCTGCTGGAGCTCCAGGAGCGCGGATGCCACAACATAGGCTTCGTCTCACCCACGCACTACGCGCCGCAGATGGCCCGAGCGGTCCTGCTCGCGGCGCGGCGAGGCCTGGAGCTGCCGATCGTTTACAACACCAACGCGTACGATTCGGTCGAGGTGCTCCGGCTGCTCGAAGGGATCGTGGACGTCTACCTCCCCGATCTGAAGTACGCGGAGGACGAGGCCGGATCGCAGTTCTCGAAAGTCCCGGAGTATTCGCGGCGCTCGCGCGAGGCGATCGCGGAGATGTACCGGCAGAAGGGATCGCGACTCGTCTTCGGCGAAGACGGGATTCTCGAGTCGGGACTCCTCGTCCGGCTCCTCGTGCTTCCCAACGGCGTGGCGGGTGTCGCCGACTCGCTCGCGTGGATCGCCGAAGCGCTGTCGCCGCGCGTCGCCGTCTCGCTCATGGCGCAGTACTACCCGATCCATCGCGCCGCGCAGAACGAGAAGTACGCCGCCCTCTCGCGGTCGATCACTCGGGAGGAGTGGGCGGAGGCGCTCGCGGCGCTCGAGGCGAACGGGATCGAGAACGGGTACCAGCAGGAGCTCGAGACGGCGAACCGGTACTACCGGCCGGATTTTCGGGATAGAGAAAAGCCTTTCAAGGACATCCGCGACTTTGCGGAAGGCATCTCCTCTCCCCCCGCGACAGCGGGGGGAGAGGAGTAATCACCCGAAGAGCTTCGGCTGCCGCGACGATGCCGCTCCCGCCGCCGCCTCCTCCGTGATGCCCGCGAGCGCCGGATAGGCTGCCCGCAGGGTCTCCGGCACCGCGACGAGCTCGCCCGTCAGAACGTGCTGGAGCTGGATCGCGTTCGCGACCGCCTGCCCGCGGAAATGATTGTTGAAAATCGCCGCCACCCCCGAAGTCCCCGCTGCCCCGCGGGCCCCGCGTGCCGCCTCGCGCGCCGCCGCCTCGACACGCGCGGCGGCCTTCTCGATCTGCGACGGCGTGTAGAGGTAGTTGTATCGCTCCTCGTTCGAGGTGTCCGGCCCGAACCACTTGGGGGCGTTCCGTCCGTGGAACCGGTAGTAGGCGCGCCCGGGGGCGACTCGGTCCGTCGCTCGGAGGTTCTCCCCGATCCAGGGCTGGTCGATATTGACGAAGACGGCTCCGCGGATTGCGAGCAGGTCCCTCGCGTCCTCGCGGTCCCAGGAGGCGTGGCGGAACTCGGCGGCGAGCGGCAGGGCGCGGAAACGGTCCAGGATCGAGGCGAGCGAGTCGCGGTTCTCCTCGGTGTTCCGGAACGAGACGGGAAACTGGACGAGAACTTCCGCGAGCCGCCCCTCCGACGACAGAGGCTCCATCGCGGCGAGAAAGTCCCTCTCCTCCGGAAACGCGGCGGTGCGCTCGTGGGTGAAGCCGCGAAAGAGCTTCGCGGTGAACGCGAATCGGGGATTGTGCGCGACGCGGCCCGCCCAACTCCTCGTCGTCTGGACGGCCGGAATCCGATAGAAGGTCGAGTTGATCTCGTTCGTGTCGAAGAGCGAGGCGAGGAACGCGAGCGGGTCGAAGCCGGAGGGCGCTCGCGACGGGTAGACGATCCCCTTCCAGTCTTCGTACGACCAGCCCGCCGTCCCGACCCGGATCGGAACCGCGGCCGAGGAGCCCATCCGCGTTACTTGCGGCGCGGAGCGGGCGCCGGGGCGCTCTTTGCCGCGGGAGAAAGCGGCGCCGAGCCTCCGGCCGAAGCGGCGGCGGCGGCCGCGGCGCTTTTCGCCATATCCGACGCGAAGTCGTAGCGATCCGGGTCGGCCGCGAGCCAGAACACTCCGCCGCCCGCCGGAGCGCCCGCGACCGAGAAGTTCACGCGCCAGACCCCGTCCTCCCAATCCCCTCCGACGGGCACCGCGAACGCGACGGGGACCTGGGCCGTCTTGGGCGGCACGCTGACGGTCCCGTCCCAGAGAGCGACCCGGCGCCCCAGGGGCGAGAGACCCTCGGCATGGACTGCGAGGCGCTGCGCCTTGTCGGAGGGCGTGGCGTCCAGGACCGCCTCGATGCGCAGCCTCGAGTCGCTGCCTCGGCGGACGGGGAATCCCTCGGGAGCGCTCTTCTTTCCCGAGGCGTCCGCGGGAAAGATCGAGAGGTCGCCCAGTGCCGGACGCGGGAGCTCGCCCCGCTTTGCTCCGTCCAGCCGGTACCGAATGCCCACGTTCACCGCGACGTCGATCGGCTTTCCGTTGCGCACCGCGGGCCGGAACTGCCACGCCTTCACGGCGGCGACCGCAGGATCCAGGAATCCGAGATTCGTGGTCGCGACTGGCTGGATGTCCTGCAGCTTACCCTGGCGATCGACGCGGCCGATCAGCAGGACGTTGCCCTGTTTGCCCGTCTTGGAGAGCCCCTCGGGATACTGGGGCTTCTGCTCGCGCTGGAGCTGTGCGCCGGCGGTCTGTCCGAGAGCGGGACCCGCGAATCCGACGCAGAGGGCGCCGGCGAGGGCGAGAACGCCGGGCAGACGCGCGGCGAGGCGACGCTTCATGCCGGAGGAGCCTGCGGAACGGTCGCGAGCGCCCGGCGCGCGTGGTACGAGGAGCGCACGAGGGGGCCCGCCTCGACCCGGAAGAAGCCCATCGCCTCTCCCTCCTCGCGCAGCCGGTCGAACTCGGCGGGGGAGTAGTACTTCTCGACGGGCAGGCGCTTCGCGTGGGGCTGAAGGTACTGACCCAGGGTCGCGATGTCGCAGCCCGCGCCCCGGAGATCGCGCAGCGTCCGGACGAGCTCGTCGTGCGTTTCCCCGAGGCCCGCCATGACTCCGGACTTCGTCTTCATCGCCGCTCCCGAGCGGCGGCGCCACGCATCCGCGCGCGCGATCAGCTCGAGCGAGCGTTCGTAGCGCGCCTCCGGCCGGACGCGCCGGTACAGACGCGGCACGGTCTCCGTGTTGTGGTTCAGGATCTCGGGAGACTCGGCGAGGACGATCTCGAGCGCCTCGGCGCTCCCGCAAAAATCCGGGATGAGGACCTCCACGGTGCAGCCGGGTATCCGCCGCCGGATGGCGCGGATCGTTTCCGCGAAATGGGCCGCACCGCCGTCCGGAAGGTCGTCGCGGTTGACGGACGTGACGACGGCGTGCGAGAGGCGCAGCTCCGCCGCCGCCTCCGCGACGCGCTCCGGCTCGGTTGGATCGAGCGAGCCCGGCCGGCCCTTTCCCACCGCGCAGAAGCCGCAGTGGCGCGTGCACACGTCGCCTGAGAGCATGAACGTCGCGGTCCGCTCCCGCGCCCAGCACTCGTGGATGTTCGGGCAGCGCGCCTCCTCACAGACGGTGACGAGCGAGAGCCGCCGCATCATTCCGCGGACCTGCTCGTACTCGCCCGTGGTGTTCAGCCGAACCTTCAGCCACTCCGGCCGCTCGAGGCGGGAGGGCCGGCCGGCCGCCGGAACAGCGGCGAACGGAAGGACCGGAAGGCTGCCCCGAATGCCCGAGGACTGCGCGCTCACTGTTCGATTATCTCGCGACCGAAGACGTCCGCGAAGGGGGGCAGAAGTGCCGCCGCCACCTCCGTGAGCGTGAGCGCGCGGCCGAGGACGCGCTCGATCGACGTCACGCCGCCGTCGGTGATCCCGCAGGGAACGATTCCCGAAAAGTGCGCGAGCGGCTCGTTGGTCACGTTGAGCGCGAACCCGTGCGTCGTGACCCATCGCGAGACGTGGACCCCGATCGCCGCGATCTTGTCGTTGCCGACCCAGACGGACGTCACGCGCTCCTTCCGGGGAGAGCGCGCGGCCGGGATCCCGAGCGAGCCGAGCGTCCGGATCAGCGCCTCTTCGACCGCGGTGACGTACGCCTTCACGTCGCGACGATCCGGGTCGAGATTCAGGATCGGATATCCGACGAGCTGGCCGGGCCCGTGGTACGTCGCCTTGCCCCCGCGGTCCGCTTCGAAGAGCTCGATGCCGAGCGCGCGGCGGCGCTCCTCGTCGAGAAGGATGTCGGCGGCGTCGGCGTTGCGGCCGAGCGTGAAGACGGGCTCGTGCTCGAGCAGCAGCAGCGACTCCTCGCCGCCCTCGGCCACGGCGCGGGCCGCCTCTGCCTGGATCTCGAGGCCCTCGGCATAGCGGACCCTTCCGAGCCAGCGGGCCCGGACCGTCCTCTGCGCGACTCCTCCCGCGACCGTCACCATCGAACGAGGATCTTAGCTCCCCCCGGCACGGCGTAGAGGAGCAGGATCGGGTCCCAGTAGGGGATGCGGTAACGCCAGACGACGATGAAGAGAACGTGGAACGCGAGCGTCACGAGAAGGAACGCGGCGGCGAACGCGGCCGCCCCGCGCCGGGGGGCCGCCGCAAGCCCGATAACGGCCAGAAAAGATACCGCGGCGCCGAAAACGGACACCGCAACGACGACGGGCCGGGGCCAGAACATCGCGCTCGGTCCGGGACGCGCGAAGTCCAAACCCTTGCTCAGAAGAAGCCGCGCCCAGCCCGCCGGATCCCGGCGGCGCTCCTCGATCGCCTTGCGCAGGAAATGCCGCGACCGTTCTCCGGGGGAGAGGCCCGCCCGCTCGAGCTCCGCCGTCTCTCTTTCGAGGTCAGTGAACATCGCGCGGCTCCAGGCGGCGTATTCCTCCCGGTTGCGCAGACCGTAGAACCGAACGGTCCAGTCGGAGTTGCCCTGGTAGAACGCGCTGCCCGCCGCGTCGTTGACGGGAAGAAACTCGTGGAAGACGAGCGCGTTGCGGAGCGCCCAGGGCGCGAGCGCGAGCGCGAAGCCGAGGAGAGCCGATCCCGCAAGGTGCGCCCTCGCCCGCGGGGGATAACGCCGGTCGAACAGGGGAGCGGCGAGAAACGGAGCGACGGCGAGCGCGGATGGACGCGTCAGAGCCGCGAGAGCGAGAAAGATTCCCGCCGCGACGCCGAGGTTCGAGGAAGGCCGGTCGACGGCCGCGAGCAGCAGGAAGCCGGCCGAGAGGAGCAGCAAGAGAAAGAGGGGCTCGCTTTCGACATTCGCCGAAAGGGAGATGAGGCCGGGATGGACCGCGGCCGCGAGCCCCGTCGTGACGGCGATCCCGCGCCGGCGGAAGAGTCTCGCGGAGATCGAGGCGAGGAGCAGAACCGCGAGGGCGCCCATAATCGCGTTCGCGCCCTTGGCCACCACGGGCGCCAGGGACGAGGCGGGATGCCCGAGTGTCACCACCGCGAGGAAGACGGGATATCCGGGTGCGCGAAAGTAGAGCCGCTCGGTCGAAAGGGGGTAGGAACCCGTCCGCGCGAGCTCCCGCGCCGCGAAGAGATACGTCGGCCCGTCGCCGAAACCGAGCGACGTCCATCCCGCCCACGTGACGGCGGCGAGCCGGGCCGCCAGAGCGATCGCGAAGATGGCGGCCGACGCGTGCCGTCCGAGCCGCGGAACGGGACCGAGACGCGCGAGGCCGCTAGGAGGCTGCAAGGCAGATCTTTAAGCCTAATCTCCCGCGCGTGGGAAGCGCGCGGGAGATTAGGACGCGGCGCCTTTCCGCGCTTTGCGCGGGACGCCGCTTAGCCCAGATCGAACTCGCCCTTTTCGAGCGTCTTCTTGACGCTCGCCATGAAGCGGTCCGCGTCGGCGCCGTCGATCAGTCGATGATCGAACGAGAGCGCGAGGTATCCCACGGTGCGGATACCGATCGCGTCGCTGCCCATCGGGTCCGTGATTACGACGGGCCGCTTCTCGATCGTTCCGACGCCCAGGATCGCGACCTGCGGCTGCGGGATGATCGGCGTGCCGAAGAGCGACCCGAAGACTCCCGGATTCGTCACGGTGAAGGTCCCGCCCTGGATCTCTTCGGGCTTGAGCCGCTTCGAACGGGCACGCTCCGCGAGGTCCTGGATGGCCCTCGCCAGGCCGAGGATCGACTTGTCGTCCGCGTTCTTGATGACGGGGACGATCAACCCCCAGTCGAGCGCGACGGCCATCCCGAGGTTCACGTCCTTGTGGTAGACGATGTTCTCGCCGTCGATCGACGCGTTGACCTGGCGGAACTCCTTCAGCGACTGGACGCAGGCCCGGAAGATGAACGGCAGATAGGTGAGCTTCACGCCGTTCTTTTCGAGGAAGGCGTCCTTGTGGGTCTCGCGGAGCTTTGCGATGGCGCTGTAATCGACCTGGAAGACGGTCGTCACGTGCGCGGACGTCCGCTTCGACAGGATCATGTTTTCCGCGGTGATCTTCCGGATCTTCGTCATGGCGACGACCTCGTCGCGGTCGGTGACGGAGATCGGCGCGGGCCGGGGCGGGGGAGCGGCAGCAGGAGCGGCGGATTGCGGCGCCGGCTGTGCGGAAGCGGCGGGCGCGGACGCGGCGCGCGCCGGAGCGGCCGAGGCAGCGGCCTGTGGACGGTTCTCGATGTACGAAAGGATGTCGTTCTTCGTCACGCGGTTGTGGATCCCGGTGCCGTCGATCGACGCGATCTCCACTCCGTTCTCCTGCGCGATCTTGCGTACGAGCGGCGAGGACCGCTGGCGGATCCGATCCTCGATCGACTCGACGCGGCCGCCTGCGGCGTCGCCCGCGGGCGGCGACTGCGGCTGGCTCTGAGCAGGCGGGGCCTGCGGCGCGGGCCGGGAGGGGGGCGC
>JALZAT010000021.1 GCA_030948185.1 Acidobacteriota bacterium | reverse complement strand
GGCTTACTCCTCTCCCCCGCGCGCGGGGGAGAGGTTGGGTGAGGGGGGAAGCGCTGTTTCAAATGCAGCGCACCGACTCCGCGAAGCGGACACCAGATGGTCAGATGGTCAGATGACCCGATGGTCAGATCTGCCGACGATGACTCGATAGCCGCGCGCGGTCGCGCGCGGCGGATCCGAGGCCCTACTCCCGCAGCCGGCCCGGATCCGGCACCGCCCACACGCCTTCGTGGTGCTCGTTCTCCGGCTTGCCTTCGCGTTTCGCGCGGAAGAACTGCTGGAGGAGACCGGCGCATTCCTCGGCCAGAAGGCCTCCCTGCACCTCACAGCGGTGGTTCAGCCTCGGGTCCTGTGGGATGTTGCCGAGTGTTCCGCAGTAGCCGGCTTTCGGGTCGGGCGGTCCGAAGACGATCCGGGCGATCCGGGCATTCACGGCGGCGCCCGCGCACATGGCGCACGGCTCCAGGGTCGCGTACAGGGTCGCGCCGTCGAGCCTCCAGGTTCCCGCCGCGGCGCCCGCCTCCCGCAGCGCCTCGATCTCGGCGTGGTGGGTCGGATCCGCCAGGTTCTCCCGGCGGTTGCGCCCGCGGCCCAGGATGTGGCCGCCCCGGGTCACCACGGCTCCGATCGGGACTTCCTGCTCGGCATAGGCGATCCGGGCGAACGCGAGGGCCTCCCGCTGGAACGTCTCGTCTTGCCGGGTGAAAACGGGGGGCGTCGAGCCGGCGGGGGAGCTCATGCCGGGAAGAATAGACCGCGATCCTAAGTTTCACACGGTCAAGCGGATCAGCTCGGGCGGGGAGCCTTGAAAACGGCCACCTTTTCCATTAGCCTCCGCGGTTCCTGCGCCCATAGCTCAACTGGATAGAGCGTCTGACTACGGATCAGGAGGTTGGGGGTTCAAATCCTCCTGGGCGCACCACTTGCCTTGCCCGCGGGGCCCCCCGGGAGTGAGAACTTTCGCCTCGCGCCACCGTAAAAAGCAGTACTTTGATTTGAACCTCTTGATTTGCCTGTGAGGAGCGCCTGATGTCGAAGAAATGGAAAATCGTGATCGGGGTCGCTGTCGCGGCCATCCTCGGAGTGGTGCTCATGGGCTCCATCCGGAGCCGCGACAAGAACGTGGCCAAAGTGACCACCGCAAAGGTCGAAAAGGTCGATCTCGTCGCCAAGGTCACGGCAAACGGCAAGATCCAGGCGCAGAGGAAGGTCGACCTGTCGGCGCTCGTCATGGGCCAGGTGGTCAACCTCGCGGTCAAAGAGGGCGACCAGGTCCGGAAGGGCCAGCTGCTGCTCCAGATCGACAAGGCGCAGCTCGCCGCCGGCGTGGCCGGCCGGGAAGCGAGCCTCGCCGCGATGCGCAACGACCTCTCGGCCGCGCGCTCCAATGCCGCGCAGGCGAAAAGCGACTACGAACGCGCCAAGCAGAACTTCAACGCCAAGATCCTCTCCGAGGCGGAGTTCCAGAAGACCAAGTCCTTCTGGGACGCCTCGCAGGCGAACGTTTCGGCGATCGAGGAGCGGCTCCGTGAGACGGGTGCGAACCTCGCCGCCAGCCGCGACTCCCTCTCGAAGACCACCGTGATCGCGCCTCTGGCGGGCGTCGTGACCGCGCTGCCCATCAAGGAGGGTGAAGTCACGGTCATCGGGACGATGAACAACGCCGGAACGCAGCTTCTGACGATCTCGGACATGTCCCTGGTCGAGGCCGTCATGATGGTCGACGAGACCTCCGTCCCTCAGGTCAAGATTGGTCAGAGCGCCAACCTGAACATCGACGCGTACCCCGGCCGCACGTTCAAGGGAATCGTCACCGACGTCGGGTCCTCGCCCATCATGAAGAACGACCCGGACCTGCTCTCCCTGACGGCCAACTCGGAGGCGATCAACTTCAAGGTGCGCATTCGACTGGAAGACCCGCCCGCGGCGATCCGGCCGGGGTTCTCCGTGACCGCCGACATCGTGACGGGCAAGAAGGAAGGCGCGACGGCGATTCCGATCCAGTCGCTCGTCGTCCGCGACGTGCCGAAGAAGAAGGATGACAAGGCGAAGGCCGCCACGGGCCGTCCTGCGACGGAAGAGGGCGTCTACACCGTCAAGGCAGGCAAGCTCGGGTTCTCGAAAGTGGAGACGGGCATCGCCGGCGAGCTCATGATCGAGGTGAAGAACGGGGTGAAGCCGGGAGACGAGATCGTGACGGGCCCCTTCAAGACGTTGCGTCAGGTCAAGGAGGGCGACAAGGTCGTCGTCGAGAACGAAAAGGGTCCCGGAGAGGGCAAGGGCCCGAAACCGTCTTGAGGATCCCGGAGCTCTTCCGGGTCTCCTCGGCCGCGCTGACGCGGCACAAGCTCCGCGCGTTTCTGACGCTGCTCGGCGTGATCATCGGCGTCGCCACGGTCGTCGGCGTCGTCTCGGTGATCTCGGGGCTCAACACCTACGTGAAAGACAAGGTGATCGGGCTGAACCCCGACATCGTGATCTTCACGAAGTACGGAATCATCATGAGCCGTGAAGAGTGGCTCATCGCGATGAAGCGCAAGGACCTGACGTTGACGGACATGCAGTTCGTCCGCAACGAGTGCCGGCTCTGCGCGCAGGTGGGCGGGCGCGGCGACAGACGCCGGCCGGTCAAGTATGGCGACAAGAAGCTTTCAGACGTCCAGGTCGAGGGTCACACGCCGAACATGGGCGAGGCGATGAGCTTCGACATCGCCACCGGCCGCTACTTCACGCAGTCGGAGTACGACACCGCGGCGTCGGTCGGGGTCATCGGATGGGACGTCCAGGACCAGCTCTTTCCAAACCAGGACCCGATCGGGCGCGTGATGAAGGTCGGCGGTTACCCGGTCAAGGTGATCGGAACGCTGGCCAAGCAGGGCAACGTGATGGGGCAGAGCCAGGACAACGTCGTCTACATCCCTCTGACCGTCTTCAAGAACCACGTCGCGCCGACGTCCGACATCGGCATCTTCATCAAGCCCACCAACGGAGTGGCGGGCGTCCCGGCAGCCACGGACGAGGTCCGCTCGATCCTTCGCGCGCTGCGCAAGACGAAGTTCAACAAGGACGATCCGTTCGGGCTCGTCACGGCCGAGCTCCTGCAGGACCTCTGGAAGAACATTTCCGCGGGAGCGTTCCTGCTGATGATCCTGATCTCAGGAATCTCGCTCGTCGTCGGCGCGATCGTGATCGCGAACATCATGTTCGTGTCGGTCGTCGAGCGCACGAAGGAGATCGGGATCCGGCGCGCTCTCGGCGCCCGCAAGCGCGACATCCGCTGGCAGTTCCTGCTCGAAGCGGCGCTGCTCTCCGCCGTCGGCGGGGCGATCGGCGTGATGATCGGCTCCGGCATCGCGTTCGCCGTCAACTCGGTCTTCCCCGCCCAGGTGAAGCTGTCCTTCATCCTGACCGGGATCGGCGTCGCCACGGTCACGGGCCTTCTCGCGGGCTGGATCCCGTCCTCGCAGGCGAGCAAGCTGCCCCCCGTCGAAGCGCTGAGATACGAGTGAACGCCAGGCCGTTTTCAGCCGTCAGTTTTCAGTTTTCGGTTCCGAGCCCATAACTGATAACTGACAACTTTCTCGCCATGTCCACCATCTTTTCCCACTTCCGCCGAGGGTTCGGCGAGAACGTTCGGTTCGCGCTCCTCGCGGTCCGAACTCATAAGCTTCGCGCGGCGCTGACGGTACTGGGGATCGTCGTCGGGGTCGCGACCGTCATCGCGATGGTCTCGATCGTGACCGGCTTCAACAACAGCATGATCCGCAATTTTCAGAGCTTCGGCGCGACGCTCGTCCAGTTCCAGAAGTACGAGGCGCGTTTCGGCCCGGGCCACCGCGACGAATCCGAGCGGCGGCGCAAGGACCTGACGTACGAGGATGCCATCGCGCTGAAGGCGTCCGTTCCCGAGATGCGCGCCGTCTCCCCCGAGCGTTACTTGTGGAACACGGATGTGCACTTGCGTTACCGCGACAACGAGACGACCACACCCGTCGTCCTCGGCGCCACGCCCGACTATTCAATCGCCAACAATCACTTCGTCGGCTATGGGCGGTTCGTGACGGAGTCCGACCTCGAGCACTCGGCGCCCGTGATGGTGATCGGCGAGGACGTGCGCAAAGCGCTCTTCCCGACCGAAGACCCGCTCAACAAGACCCTCACGTTGAACGGCACGTCCTATACGGTCATTGGCGTCTTCGAGATCAAGGGCAAGATGATGGGCCACTCGAACGATAACTTCGTGCTGCTCACGTTCACCTCGTTCGACCATCAGTTCCCCTTCATCAGGACGAGCGGCGGCGACACGATCCACATCGCGACCGTTCCCTACCGGCCGGACCAGGTCCAGACCATCATCGACAAGGGCCGGGCGGTGCTCCGCGCGCGCCGGCACGTCCCTTTCAACAAGCCGGACGACTTCGCGCTCTACACGCCGGACAAGCTGATCGAGAGCTTCAAGGGCATCACGCAGGGCATCACGCTGGCGATGGTCTTCATCGCGATGATCTCGCTCTTGATCGGCGGCGTGGGCGTCATGAACATCATGCTGGTCTCGGTCACGGAGCGCACCAAGGAGATCGGAGTGCGCAAAGCCGTAGGAGCGTTCCGCCGCGACATCGTTCTGCAGTTCCTGACGGAGGCCACCACGCTATCGATCCTGGGCGGCGTGATCGGCGTGGTGCTCGGGGTCGCGATACCCGCGATCGTCAAGAGCATGTTCGACGCGTTGCCCGCGGAGACTCCGCTCTGGGCGGTTCTCGTCGGCCTCCTCGTATCGATGTCCGTCGGAGTCTTCTTCGGCCTGTACCCGGCCGTCAAAGCGTCGCGTTTAGACCCGATCGAAGCCCTCCGGTACGAGTAGCACCGTGGCTCTCGGGACCTTTCGCCGGGGTTTCGGGGAAAACGTGCGGTTCGCGCTCATCGCCGTCCGCACCCACAAGCTGCGCGCCGCCCTGACCGTGCTCGGTGTCGTCGTCGGCGTCGCCACCGTCATCGCGATGGTGTCGATCGTCACGGGCTTCAACAACAACATGGTCCGCAACTTCCAGAGCTTCGGAGCGACGCTCGTCATGTTTCAGAAGTACGAGCCCCGCTTCGGCCCCGGCGGGCCGCGTCCGGAAGGGGAGCTGCGGCGGAAGGACCTGACGCTCGAGGACGCCGCGGCGCTCCGCGCGGGCGTGCCGGAGATGCGCGCGATCTCGCCGCAGCGATATCTGTGGGACAACACGGAGTTCCACGTGAAGCATCGGGACGCCGAGCTGCGCTCGCCGAGGATCTTCGGCGTGATGCAGGACTATCCGGTCGCAACCAACCGGTTCGTCGCGCAGGGCCGCTTCCTGACGGAGACCGACGTCGATCATGCGGCGGACGTGGTCGTTATCGGCGACGACATCCGGGAGCGCCTCTTTCCGCGCGAGGATCCGCTCTACAAGTCGGTCCAGCTCGGACACGACATCTACACGGTGATCGGCGTCCTGGAACGCAAGGGAAAGATGTTCGGCGAGTCGAACGACAACATCCTCCTGATCCCCATCACCACGTTCGACCGGCGGTTTCCCTGGATCAAGGTTGGCGGGAGCAACGGCGACGCCCTCCGCATCGCCACGATCCCGCATCGCCCGGATCAGGTCGCGGCGCTCATCGAGAAATCCCGCGCCATCCTTCGGACCCGGAGGCACGTCGGCTTCAACAAGCCGGACGACTTCGGAATCGTGACGCCCGACAAGATGATCGAGAGCTTCCAGGGGATCACGAGCGGCATCACACTCGCGATGATCTTCATCGCGCTGGTCTCGTTGCTCATCGGCGGCGTGGGCGTGATGAACATCATGCTCGTCTCCGTCACGGAGCGGACGCGCGAGATCGGAGTGCGTAAGGCCGTCGGAGCGTTCCGGCGGGACATCGTGCTCCAGTTCCTGACCGAAGCCGCGACCCTCTCCTTGCTGGGCGGGGCGATCGGCGTCGCGGTCGGCGTCGCCGTCCCCGCGGCCATCAAGCGGGCCTTCGACGCTCTGCCCGCGGAGACGCCGCTGTGGGCCGTCTTCATGGGCCTCTTCGTCTCGATCTCCGTCGGCGTCTTCTTCGGGCTCTACCCCGCCGTGAAGGCGTCGCGGTTGGACCCCATCGAGGCCCTTCGTTACGAGTAGACCCGTCGCCTGCGCTGCGCGAGGGATCGCGGCCTTCGGCCGCCGGCGCCCGGCTCGCGCGGATGCGCGCTCGACCGTGCGCCTGATCCCTCGCTCCGCTCCGGCTCCCGTCGCGTCAGGCTCCTCCCTCCCTTCGGTCGGGAGACTCCTAACGCGACGAGCAGTTGGATCACTGAGGCCCTCGCCAGTTTGATGTTGTTCGAGAATCGATAGCAGAGAGCATTCGGGTCGCTCGGCGTGTCGTCTCGATCGTCAATCGCGACGGTCCGCCTCGTAGGCGCCTCCCTGTAAGATCGTCGAATGGCCAACGCCTCTCCCCGCGAGGTCCTCTTCATCGGAAAAGAGCTCGCAATCGTCTGGGACGACGGCAAAGAGGACTACATCCCCTTGGAGACCCTGCGCCGCGCCTGCCCGTGCGCGATGTGCAAGGGCGAGCGCGACATCATGGGCAACCTCTACAAGGGCCCCGACCGCCCCTACACGCCGGCGTCGTTCCTCGCCCTCGCCCACCGGAAGGTCGGCGGCTACGCGCTCCAGATCGACTGGGCAGACCGCCACAACGACGGCCTGTACAGCTGGGACAACCTCAGAGAGATCGCCGGGGGAATCGGCTGATTTTCGACCGGGTGATCTGAAGTATCTTTGGCGGCCCCGGAGAGGTGTCCGAGTGGCTTAAGGAGCACGCTTGGAAAGCGTGTGTACCCAAAAGGTACCAGGGGTTCGAATCCCCTCCTCTCCGCCACACGTCGCCTTCACTCCGCTTCGCTGCGTTCCGGCTCTCGCCGCGTCAGGCTCCTCCCTCCCTTGGGTCGGGAGACTCTTAGCGCGGCGAGCGGATGGGTCAGTGAGGCGGACGGCGAGCATTCGGGCTGTAGGGGCGGGGCTTGTCCCCGCCCGAGCCGCGATGTTGTTCTGACCCGCGATGGACAGACGCCGGTGATCGCGTCCGCGCACCACCGTCCGTCCATTCTTCCCCGCACGCGCTCGCGGCGCGGACGGCCACAAGGGCCGCCCCTACACTCCGGTAGGCGGCAACTCCGCGAAGCGGACACCCGATGGTCAGATGGTTAGATGGTCCGATGACCCGATCTGCCGACGATGACCCGATAGACGCGCGGCAGAGCCGCGCGTCAGATAACCCCTCCCGGGTAGAATCCGAATCCCCTAATGGCTCCGAGCGTACTTTATGAGTGACCGCGCCCCCGAATCGCCCACCGACCTCGAGCTGGTTCGCGGCATCAAGGCCGGCGACGACGACGCTTTCGAAAAGATGGTCGAGCGGTACCACGCCCGGGTCTACTCCCTGGCCTACGGGGTCCTGCGCAACTCCGAGGACGCCGAAGAGGCCACCCAGGACGCCTTTCTCACGCTCTATCGGAAGATCGGCACCTTCGACGAGACCAAGAAGTTCTTTTCCTGGTTTTACCGCGTGGCTTTGAACACCGCCTACAGCCGGGCCCGGCGCCGGCCGGCCCTTCCGACGGTCGCGATCGACGATTACCTCCCGCGGTTCTCCGCCGACGGCCACCTGGTCCCCGCGGACGTTCCCGACAAGTCCATCCGCATCGACGACGAGGCCGCCCTTCGGGAGCTCGCGGCCCGCGCCGAGGGGTTCATCGCGGAGCTTCCCGACGCGTACCGGGACGTGATCTGGATGAACGACGTCGAGCAGCTCTCCGCGGTCGAGATCGCGGAGATCCTGAACATCTCGATCCCCGCATTCAAGTCGCGCCTCCACCGCGCGAGGCTCTACGTCAGGCAGCGGCTGACGGACATTTCCAAGCCCCCGGCGGCCCTTTCCGCCCAGGCGGCCCGCACATGAAGCGCCACGCGGAGCGCCCATGAAGTGGAAGTGCGGCGAAAGTCCGGAGGGCCACGACCTCGTGAGCTGCCGCAAGGCAATCCTCGAGCTGCTGCTCGACTACGAGTCCGGGACGATGCCCGCGGAGCTCCGGGCGGAGCTCGACCGCCACTTTTCCGACTGCCCGCCCTGCGGCGAATTCCTCGTGAGCTACCGCGTCACGGGGAAGACGCTCCGGATGTTGAAGCCTTCGGAGGTGCCGCCCGCGCTCGCGAAGGCCGTCATCGCGTTCGTAAAGGCGCGCTGCAAGGAATGACGCCGCAGTCGCGCTTCGCGCGCGGGTGCGCTTTCGCCCTCCTGGCGATCGGAACTTTCTCGCTCGTCTTCAGCGTGCTGGCGGAGAACGGCCTCTGGCCGGAGCTGCCGCCGGGCACGCTCCACGACGTGGATCTCGTCGCGGGGTTCCTGGCGGCGCTCGGCCTCGTCATCGCGCTCGCGCTGAAAAAACCCGGACCGTCGCGCCGCTCGGGATGACGGAGGACTGCGTTAAGATCACTGTTCCGGCCGCCGAAGATGGGTTCGGGCCCTGTGCGACGGAAGCCTCCGAACCTCGTCAGGTCCGGAAGGAAGCAGCGATCAGGAGGCGCCACCGGGCGCCGCAGGTCAACCTGAATCCATCTTCGGCGGCCGGTTTTTCCATGGACGTTCTCTCGCCGTGACAGACCATCTTTCGCTTCCCCGCAAGTGGCGTCCGCGCCTGTTCCGCGATCTCGTGGGCCAGGAAGCGGTCGCGAAGACGCTCGCCAACGCGATCGCGGACGGCCGGGTCGCGCCCGCGTACCTTCTGACCGGACCGCGGGGCGTCGGAAAGACCTCGACGGCCCGCCTCCTCGCTCGCGCCTTGAACTGCGACAAGGGGCCCACGGTGAACCCCTGCGGCGAGTGCGCCTCCTGCCGGGAGATCCTCTCGCGCGGCGAGTCGCTCGACGTCCACGAGATCGACGGCGCCTCGAACCGCAAGATCGAGAACGCGCGGGAGCTCATCGAGACCGTCCGCTACGCGCCCCAGCGGGACCGATACCGCATCGCGATCATCGACGAAGTCCACATGCTGACGACCGAGGCCTTCAACGCGTTGTTGAAGACGCTCGAAGAGCCGCCGCCCCACGCCCGCTTCATCCTTGCCTCGACGGAGCTCCACAAGATACCCGCCACGATCATTTCGCGGTGCCAGCGCTTCGGGTTCCGCGCCCTGACCGAGGCCGAGATCTCGGAACAGCTGACCCGCGTCGCCGCCGAGGAGAAGATCCTCGTGTCGCCGGGAGCCATCGCCCTGCTCGCGTCCGCCGCGGAGGGAAGCCTGCGCGACGGGCTCTCACTTCTCGAGCAGGCGGCCGCGCTCGCCGGCGGGGAGACCGTGGACGAAGCCGCGTGCGCGAGCATCCTCGCCCTCGTCGACCGCGAGCTCTTGGAGAGCGTGTACTCGTCGGTCGCGAGCGGTGACCGCGCCGCGGCGATCGCGACGCTTTCGCGGCTCTCCGACGCCGGCGAGGACCCGCGCCACGTCTTCCGCGAGCTCTTAAAGCTCTTGAAGACGCTCCTTCTGTTGGCCGCGGGCGCGAACGGGGGAGTTGCGGCGGCGGACCGGGGGCGGCTCGAGGCTCTGTCCCGCGCGATGCCCTACGAGAATCTCCTGCGGGCGGTCGCGCTCGCATTGGAGGCCGTCGACCTCGCCAAGCGGTGCGACGACGCCGGGCTCGTGCTCCAGATGTTCGTGCTCCGGCTCGCGGAGCTTCCGCGGTTGAGGCGCCTCGAGGACGTGCTCGCTTCCGGAGCGCCCGCCTCAGGGGGCGCGTCCGTGCCTCCCGGCTCCGCGCAACCGGCGCCCGCGCCCGCGGCCCCGAGCGGCGGCAGCGCGCGGATCCTCTCGATCGTCCCCGTCGAGGCGGAGCCGGATCCACCCCCGGAGCGCGCCCCCGCGAGCGACGCGGCGGCGCTCGAGCGCTTTCACGACATCCTCGACTCGCGCCGGCGGATCACCTCGGCTCAGGCGAGCCTCGCCGAGTCGGTGCAGGTCGCGGGGGACGATCTCGTCCTTCGGTTCGGCATCGACAAGGCGGCGGCGAAAGAGGCCCTCGAGGAGCCGGCCACCCGCAAGCTTCTCGCCGAAGTGGCGAGGGAAGCGTTCGGCCGGCCGCTCAAAGTCGTGCTCAAGACGGGGCCTCCCGCCGACGGGGACCTCGGCCAGGTGGCGCGCGAAGTGCCCCGGGAGGCGCTGTCGCGGGAGCGCGCCAGCAACCGCGCCGAGACGGATCCCGTCGTGCGGTCGGCCATGGAGCTCTTCCGAGCCGAGCTCACGGAAGTCAAGGAAGAGGAGTAGCGAGCCCGATGAACATTCAGAAGATGATGCAGCAGGCGCAGGCGATGCAGAACAAGATGCAGGCCGAGCTCGACGCCATGAAAGTCGAGGCGTCGTCCGGCGGCGGGATGGTTAGGGTCACCATGTCCGGCACCAAGGAGCTTCTCTCGGTGACGATCGATCCCGCGTGCGTCGATCGGGATGACGTCGAGACGCTCCAGGACCTCGTCCTCGCCGCGTTCCACGAGGCCTCCCGGCAGGTGGACGAGGCCGTGCAGAAGAAGACGAGCTCGATGCTCGGCGGGATGATGGGCGGCCGGTGATGCCGACGCCGATTTCCTCTTGAGCGGCGTCCCCCGCGCTTTTGAGCGCCTCGCCTCCGAGCTGCAGCGGCTCCCGGGGATCGGGAGCAAGAGCGCGGCGCGCCTCGCTTACTACCTGCTCCGGTCGCCGAAGGAAGAAGCCGAGCGGCTCGCCCGCGCGGTCTCCGAGACCCGCGACGCGGTCCGCCGGTGTTCGGTGTGCAACACGCTGACGGAGGAAGACCCCTGCGGCGTCTGCTCCGACCCGGAGCGCGACGCGTCGATCCTGTGCGTGGTGGAGGAGCCCGGAAACGTCGCGGCGATCGAGAAGACGCGCGAGTACCGGGGCCGCTACCACGTGCTCTGGGGCGCGCTCTCGCCGTTGAAGGGGATCGGGCCCGACGAGATCGACGTCGCCGGCCTGATGACGCGGATCGAACCCGACGTCCGCGAGGTGATCCTCGCCACGAACCCGAACGTCGAGGGAGAGGCGACCGCGCTCTACGTCGCCCGGCGCCTGAAGGGCACGGGGGTGCGCGTCACGCGCATCGCCTTCGGCCTGCCCGTGGGCGGCGACATCGAGTACGCCGACGAGGTCACGATGGCGCGCTCCCTCGAAAACCGGCGGGAATTGGGATGAGGGGAGGCCGCGCCGCCCCTGTTGTAGAATAAACACTCAGATAAGTACTCACCGGAGAAAGATTTAAACCATGGGAACGCCGGACCTCGTCCTCTACGACGAGGAGTTCCAGAAGATCAAGGACGCGTTGCATCGTCTCCGGACGGACGCCAACGCGAACGTCGTCTTCCTCGTCGACAAGAACGGGCAGCAGATCGCCGCCACGGGGGATCTCGCGAGCCTCGACACGACCTCTCTGGCTTCCCTGACTGCCGGCAACGTCGCCGCCACGGACGGGCTCGCCCGCCTGATCGGGGAGAAGGAATTCTCGATCCTTTTCCACGAGGGGGAGAAGGACAACATCCACATCTCGATCGTCGCCAAGCGGGTGATCCTCGTCGTCATCTTCGACGAGCGCTCTTCGCTCGGCCTCGTGCGGCTCCGGGTCCGGCGCGCGACCGCAGAGCTCGACCGGATCTTCGACGAGATCGCTCAGAAGGTCGAGACCGAAAAAGAGAACCTCCCGGCCGATTTCGTGTCGCCGTTCTCCGAGATCACCGACGACGACATCGACCGCCTCTTCTCGGAGTGATCCGGGCGCGCACCCGCCAGGGAGTCGCTCCGCTCGAGCCATGACCTTCATCAACTACGCCGCCCGCGAGATCAACTGCAAGATCGTTTACTACGGTCCCGGTCTCTGCGGCAAGACGACGAACCTCCAGTACATCTACGACCGGACGAACCCCTCGGCGAAGGGAAAGTTGATCTCGCTCGCGACCGAAACGGACCGGACCCTCTTCTTCGACTTCCTGCCGCTCGATCTCGGGACGGTGAAGGGGTTCAAGACGCGGTTCCACCTCTACACGGTCCCCGGCCAGGTCTTTTACGACGCCTCCCGCAAGCTGATCCTGAAGGGCGTCGACGGCGTCGTCTTCGTCGCCGACTCGCAGGAAGCGCGCATGGAGGCGAACGCCGAATCGATCCGGAACCTCGACAAGAACCTGAAGGAACAGGGCTACGAGATCGCGACCATGCCCTACGTTCTCCAGTTCAACAAGCGCGACCTGCCGACCGCGGTGCCGAGCGACGAGATGTACCGCCAGCTGAACATCAAGGGCGAGCCCACGTTCGAGGCACAGGCCCCCACGGGGGTGGGTGTGTTCGACACCCTGAAGGCGGTGGCCCGGCAGGTGTTGATGGAGCTCAAGAAGAAATAGCGTAGGGGCGGGGCTCGTCCCGCCCGGGCCGCGCTGTTCTCGTGACCCGCGAGGACAGGCGGTCGTGACCGGGCCACCCTACCCGCCGCGGGGCGGCGGTCGCTAGCTGTCCCCCACCTTCGCGAGCGCGGGCTCGAAGCACACCCTCTCGTCGGTGCAGTCTTCCGGCAGTGCGAGCGCGCCGTCCGGGCCGTCCGCCCGCATGGTCTTCAGGCACCAGTACTGGGCCGTGGGCGAAGACTTCGAGATGTCCCGCTCGGCGAACGAATCCGGCACGTACCAGGTCTTCGTCCGCAGGTGCCGGCAGAGAAACGGGTCCGGCTCGCGAAACCCGTCCTGGATCGGCTTCGCGAACCGCCGCATGGGGCCGAGCGGATCGTCCGGCCCTCGCTTTTTCGTCATGCCAAAGCGTCCCGGAGCGCCCTTTCGACCATGACCCGCGCGAGGCGGACCTTGTGCGCGTTCTGGGCGAGCGGCGTGGCCCCGGAGACGGCGGCGGCGGCGGCGCGCGCGAAGAGCTCCGGCGACGGTGCCGATCCCGTGAGAATCTTCTCGGCCGCCGTGGCCCGGCGGGGAACGGGGGAGACCGAACCCAGCACGACCCGCGCGTCCCGGATCGATCCGCCCGTGACGGTCAGGGCGACACATGCCTCGACGAGAGGCCAGTCGAAGCTCTCCTTCTCCTTCAGCTTTCTGTATGCGGATCGTGCGCCGGCGGCCGGCGCGGGGATTACGACCGCCTCGATGATCTCTCCCGGCGCGAGAGCGTTCTCGCGCTTGGGGTCCTGTTCGGGGAGGACGAAGAAGTCGTCCAGCCCGATGGTCCTTTTCCCGTTCGGCGACACGGTCTCGAGGCGTGCGCCGTACGCGATCAGCGCAACAGATGTCGCCGAGGGATGCACGCAGCAGCAGATCGCCGTATCGAAGATGGCGTGGAACCGGTTCTCTCCCTCCTGGGCGAAGCACGTGTCCCCGCCCTTCTTCCGGCAGTCGAAGTCCGCCGAACGGAAGTACCAGCAGCGGGGCCGCTGCGCGATGTTGCCGCCGAGCGTCGCCATGTTCCGGATCTGTGGAGTGGCCGCGCCTCCGGCCGCGGCGGCGAGCGCGGGGTAGACACGCCGGATCCCGGCGTGCGATTCGATCTTCGCGAGCGTCGCGAGCGCCCCGATCCGGGCGGGCGGCCCGGCCACGATACCGTCGAGCCCGGGAACGTGCGCGATCGACACCACCCGATCGGGGGTGTCGAGACCCTCCTTCATCCGGTCGAGCAGGTCGACGCCCCCCGCCTTCAGGGCGGTCCGGGGCTTCACCCATTCGCGGGACGCCTCCGGGAGGGAGGAAACGGGAAGGAGCGTGAACGCCTTCATGCCACACCTCCTCTTCCGCCCGCCGAGGCGTCAAGCGCGGCCAGGACGGATTCGGGAGTGATCGGGAGCCGGCGAATCCTCGCTCCGATCGCGTGCGAGACCGCGTTCGCGATGGCTCCTGCGGTCGGCACCGTCGCGGGCTCTCCGATTCCGACGGAGTGCGTGTTGTTGACGCCGTCCCAGACCGGGAGGACCGTCACGTCGATCTCCGGAACGTCGAGCGACCCGGCGATCTTGTACTGCTCCAGGTTCGGGTTCACCATGCGGCCCGTTTGACCGTCCAGGGTCCGGTTCTCGTAGAGCGCGTAGGACACTCCCTGGATGATCCCGCCGTGGATCTGGCTCTCCGTCGTCAGCGCGTTGACGACGAGCCCGCAGTCGTGCACGGCGACGACCTTCCGCACACGGACGATGCCGGTCTCGACGTCGACCTCGACCTCGGCAAACTGGGCGCCGGCGGTGAAGCGCTTCCAGGCGTCGGTGTGGTTCTCGGCGCGGGAAGCCGTGGCCGAGACACCCTCGGCGGGAAGCGCGGCGCAGGCTTCTTTCCAGGAAGCTCTTCTCGCGGCGTCCCCCTTCGACGAAAAACTCCCGCCGGCCTCGGCTTCCAGGACGGATTCCGCGGGGACGCCCCACTTCGCGGCGAGTGCCGCGGCGAGCTTCTTCTTTGCCTGCCAGGCCGCGGCGCGGATCGTCGGCGCCGTGGAGGGCGTCGTCGTCGAGCCGCCCGAGCCCGGTCCGTACGGCATCCGGGTGTCTCCGATCCTGACGGCCACTTTTGCCAGGGGAAGCCCGAGCTCCTCGGCCGCGACGATGCCGACCATCGTGCGGGCGCCCGTGCCGAGGTCCTGCACGCCGTGGACGACCTCCGCGGACCCGTCGCGGTGGATCGTGACGGTCGCCTTCGGGCCCGTGCCGCCCGTGTTGTACCAGATGGCCGCGCCCACTCCGACCCCGCGCCGGACGGCCGGGTCCTTCGAGCTCTTCCTGCGCGCGTCCCGGTCCTTCCAGCCGATCTTCTCCGCGCCGATGCGGAACTCCTCGCGACGGACCTCGGAGGGGTCGTTCTTCATCCGGAACTCGAGCGGGTCCATCCCGATCTTCGCGGCGAGCTCGTCCATCGTGGCTTCGAGCGCGAACGAGCCCTGCGGGTGCCCCGGCGCGCGGAACGCGGCGGAGGGTCCCGCGTTCGTGAAGACGTCGAACTCCTCCGTCTTGACGTTCGCGCACTCGTAGACGTTCTTGAGCGGACCGGATGTCCCCGTCCCGCCGTTGGTGCCGCCGTTGCCGTGCACGACGAGGGAGAGCGCCGTCAGCTTGCCCTCCTTCGTGGCCCCGGCCTTGACCCACTGGATCGCCGAGGGCCGGTTCCCGACGGCGAGGTGCTGCTCCTTGCGGTCGAGGAAGAGCTTGACGGGAGCGCCCGCCTCCTTCGCGAGCTTCGCCGCGGTCACGCCGAAGACGCCGGCGCCGAACTTCGCGCCGAAGCCTCCGCCCATGTACTCCGTCAGGACGGTGATCTTCGACGCCGGGATGCCGAGGGTCTCGGCGAGCTCGTCGCGCACGGAGAAGATGCCCTGCGTCGACGCCCAGACCGTCAAGTCGTCGCCTTCCCACTTCGCGACGACACCGTGGGTCTCGAGCGGGCTGTGCGTCTGCACCGCCGTCACATAGGTGCCTTCGACGATGGCGTCGGCCTTTCGGAAGCCCTCCTCGACGTCGCCCTTGGCCGACGCGCGGGGGCCCTGGACGTTGCCCTTCTTCGGAAGCGGTTTACGGGCGTTGCCGACGTCCCCGGCGGAAGTCTTCGTCTCGGCGGCGGCCTCGAACACGAGCGGCGCGTCGTCGTTGCGCGCCTTCACCGGATCGACCACGAACGGCTTTTGCTCGTACTCGACGCGGATCGCCCGCATGGCGTCGAGCGCGCGCTCCGAGGAGTCGGCGGCGACCGCGGCGACCTCCTGGCCCGCGAACCGGAGCTTGTCCCCCGGTTTCGCGATCGCCATCGCCGCCTTCACGCCCGGCATCTTGCGCGCGGGCTCGAGATCGATGCTCCGGACGACCGCGGCGGGATAGGGAGAGCGCAGGATTTTCCCGTAGAGCATCCCCGGCAGCACGACGTCGATCGAGTAGCGCGCCGCACCGGTCGCCTTGGCGCGGCCGTCCAGGCGCGGCGTCCGCGCGCCCAGGATGGAGAACCTGCGGGAGGGGTCCCAGGGCGCCGGATCGCCGTCGGCGACCTCGACGACCTTGTCCTCGAACCGGCCATGGAACCCGAGGCGCAGTTTTTCTTTGCTCATCTCAGGCCTCCTCGATCGCTTCGGCGGTCGCGGATTCGATCCGCGGGTCCTGGTGGAGCTCCGAGGCACCGGGATGGAATCCGGCGACCGTGAAGCCGGCCGGCTCGCCCGGGCGTTCCGCGGTCCGGATGCCGGCCGCCCGTTCGACGGCGTCGATCACGTGCGGGTAGGTCCCGCAGCGGCACAGATTGCCCGCGACCGCATGCTTGATCTCGTCCCGCGAGGGCTTCGGGTTCCGGTCGAGGAGCGACTTGCAGGACATCACCATGCCCGACGTGCAGAAGCCGCACTGGAGGGCGTCGGCCTCGACGAAGGCCTCCTGGATGGGAGCGATTCTTCCGTCGGCGGCGAGCCCCTCGATGGTCGTGATCCTGCGCCCCTGCACCTCGGCGGCGAGGAGCAGGCAGGAGCAGGCGGTCTCGCCGTCGAGGATGACGGTACATGCGCCGCAGGCGCCGCGGCCGCAGACGACTTTCGTGCCCGTCAGGCCGAGGCGTTCGCGAAGCGCGTCCGCGAGGACCACGCGGGGCTCGACGGTGAGCCGGTAGGCGTGCCCGTTGATGTTGAGTGTGAGCGGAACCGCTCCGGGCCCCATCGAGGCGTCGGCGGGCGCCGGAGTCTTCGCGCCAACCTTTGCGGCGACAGCGCCTGCGAGCGCACCGCGCACGAGGTCCCGTCGGGTGAACCCAGGCCGGTCTTCGGCGTCGCTCATGCGTCCTCCTGCTTATGCGAGAGAGAGGAATAATACGCCCGTGAGGCCTTCGAGCCGCGCGTCAGATCCGTTCTCTCCAGATCCGCAGCGCCGCTTGGTACGCTTCCGGAGTATCCGCGTCGGCGACGACGCCGGGATCTTCGACTTCAATCTCGCGCACCGCCTCGAGCCGCGCCCGCCACAGCTTGCGCAGCCCTCCTTCGTCGGGACAGGCCGCCGCCGCCGCCCGCAGCTGCTCCCCGACGAGCGCCGGATGCCCCCGCCTTCCCTTCCAGGTGGGGATCAACGCCAGACCGCGCTCCCCGCGCGACGCGAGAAGGCGCACCGTCTCGACGGAAACGGCTGGATGGTCCGCCGGCCAGACGAAGATCGCGTCGAGCTCGCCCGGCAGCGCTTCGATCCCCAGGCGGATGGAAGACATCATCTCCGCCTCCGGTTCCGGGTTGACGACGACGGAGGCGCCCGCCGCCGAAACGACCTCGCCGACACCCCCGAGCCCGGGCCGCACGACGACGACCGTGCTCGGGCCCTCGACTCCCGCGCGGGCGAGCGTCGCGAGCACGGTACCCAGCACGGTCGAGTCCCCGAAGGGCAGGACCATTTTCTCCGCGCCCATCCGCCGCGAGCGCCCGGCCGCGAGCACGACCGCGCCGAGTCTCACTTGCGCTTCACCGCGCCGGACGCCGGGGGCGTCGGCGGCGCCGGTTCCGCCGCGACGGATCGCACCCAACGCCGCGTCGCCTCGAGCCGCTCGATCGCGCCGCGCCGGGCCTCGCGCAAGGAGCCGGAGGCGGGAGAGGACTCCTTGAGACGCCGGATCTCCTCCGCGATCGAGCGCTCGTACCGCGCGAGCAGCGGCCGGCGCTCGGAAGCGGGAAGCGCGTCGAGGAAGGCGACGCGGGTGAGACCCTCGTCCTTGGACGAGGGAGGAGGGGAGGGCTCGACCAGCCACCGCCGGAGCTCCCGGCGGCCGGTCGCGGTGATCCGGTAGAGATTGCGGCGGGGCCCGTGGCGGGGCCCGAGCACCCTCAGAAGGATGAAGCCCGCTCTTCGGAGCCGGGCGAGCGCGGGATAGATCTGGGAGATCTCGGCCCGCCAGAGGGGCGCGAGGTCCCTTTCGAGCGACCGAGCGAGGTCGTATCCCGTGCTCGGGCGATCCGACAGAAGACCCAGGAGGACGTGCGGGAGGGACACGCGAAAACTATATCAACACAGATATAGCGAGGGTCCGGGACGGGGGTTTCGTTGGCAGGCCGGCGGACTCGAAAGGGGACACTTTCAGACAAAAAAATTGGGGGCCAGAGGCCCCCGAAAATTTAGAACGGTCGAATCGTAAGTACTTGGTTTACTTACTTCTTTTTCTTCGAACCGCCCTTCTTGGAACCGCCCTTCTTGGAAGCGGCCTTCTTCTTCGTTGCCATTTTGTCACCTCCCTCCCGACAGCCGATTGACAGCGTTCGGGCGAGATGCTAATTTTGCCGCCCCCGTGGAGGGGCGTATCGCCTTCCGTCTGTCGCTGCCGAACGATTGAACGCGCATACGTTCCAAAAATCGCCGGGTGGGCTGCAACCCATCCGGCGATTTCATTTTAGGTTCTTGCTCACGAAGTTCAACAAAATTTTCTTGCAAAATTGCTTTTGATCATTCTCGCGTTCCGCGATGAGGAAGTCAAGGAGGGAAGCTGCCGGCTTTCAGCTATCCGCTCACAGCCTGAAGACCACTTCGCGTGGGCTCTGCTGAAAGCCGACGGCTGCGAGCTGAGAGCGCGCGGCGACGATGCGCCGCGCCATAGAATCCGCCCGTGAACGAGAACGATCGCATCACCGTCGCGCACAGCTCCGACTCCGACGACGCCTTCATGTTCTACGCGCTCGCGGAGGGACGCGTCGACACCGAAGGGCTGACCTTCGACCACCTGCTCTCGGACATCGAAAGCCTGAACCGGCGGGCGCTCGCCGGAGAGCTCGCCGTGACCGCCGTCTCCTTCCACGCCTACGCCTGGCTCGCGGACCGGTACCTCCTCCTTCCGCACGGAGCCTCTTTTGGCGACGGGTACGGCCCCGTCGTCGTCGCACGGCGGCCGATCGCGCGGGAGGAGATCGCGTCCGGCGCCGTCACAGTCGCTTCCCCCGGTGAGCGCACGACCGCCGCCCTCGCCCTCTCCCTCTGGGCACCGGGCGTCCGCACGGTTCTGCGGAAGTTCGACGAGATTCTCGAAGCCGTGCGCGACGGCGAGCTCGACGCGGGGGTTCTCATCCACGAAGGCCAGCTGACGTTCGCCGAGGAAGGTCTGACGGAGATCGTCGACCTCGGCCGCTGGTGGAAAGGGGAGACCGGGCTTCCCCTCCCGCTCGGCGGCAACGTCGTGCGGCGTGACCTCGGCGCCGACCGCGTCAAGCGGATCTCCCGGGCGCTCTCGCGTTCGATCGAGTACGGTCTCGAGCACCGCCCCGCGGCGCTCGCCCACGCAATGCAATATGCCCGCGGGCTCGATCCTCAGAAGGCGGACCGCTTCGTCGGGATGTACGTCAACGAGTGGACGCGCTCCTACGGCCCGGAGGGGCGGCGCGCGGTCCAGCTGCTTCTCGATCGCGCGCACGCGGCCGGGCGGATCCCGAAGGTGACCGCCGAGTATGCGCCGTGAAGCTCCGGCCACTCGTCGTGGCCATGCATCTCTTCGCGCTCGCGCTGGCGGTGGGCCCCCCGCTCTTTTTCGGCGCGGCAGTGGCCCCGGCCGTCTTCCACGTCCTTCCGACGCGGGACATGGCGGGGGCCCTGCAGAGTCCGATTCTGACGCGGGCGTGCTGGTTCGCGGAGGCGAGCTTTGCGGTCCTCTTTCTCACGTCGTGGCTGCTCGGCCGCTGGTGGGAGGTGCCGCGGCTCTCGCGCTCGCTGATGACCCGCGCCCCGATCCTCGGGATGATCTCCGCCGTCGTGATCGAGAAACTGCTGATTCCGCCCATCGACCGCATTCGAGCGGAAGCGCCCGGGCTGATCGACAACCTGCCCGCCGCGGACCCCTCCCGCCTGCTCCTCGACCGGTACCACCGGCTCTCGACCTCGTTCTTCGCGGCGGAAATCGCCGTGGCGATCGTCGTGCTCGTCGTGACCGCGCGCGTGCTCGCCGCGCCCTCCGCCTCACCAGCCGCGAAGGCGCCGGCCGCCGCGAGGCCGCCGGTGCCGAAGCTGCTGGATCTGTCCGACGTCTAGTCCGGGCGGGCGGGGACGAGCCCCGCCCCTACACCTCCGGTGGGGCACCGCGTGATGGGCATGGCCTCACGCCGGCGGCGTGTAGGGGCGGCCCTTGCGGCCGCCCGCCCGGTCATTCGGCCTCGGGGTCGACCGGTCGCGCCGCGTCACCTTCCCACCGATAGAAGCCCCGTCCGCACTTTCTCCCCGTATGGCCGCGCGCGACGAGCTCGCGGAGGATCCTCGGCGGGGCGAAGCGGACCGGATCGAGCGCGGCCGAGAGCGCGTCCGCGATCGAGAGGCGCACGTCCAGACCGACGAGGTCACTCGTCTTGAGGGGCCCCATCCGATGCCCGTAGCCAAGCTCCATCGCCCGGTCGATGTCCTCCGCGTTCGCGACGCCCTCCTCCACCATTCGCATGGCTTCCAGCCCGAGGGCGACTCCGAGCCGGGACGTCGCGAAGCCGGGGACGTCCCGCACGCGGACGGTCTTCTTGCCGAGAGCGGCCGCGAACGCCTCGGCTGCGGCGACGGTCTCCGCGGAGGTCTGTGGCCCGTGGACGATCTCGACGAGCGGCATGGCCGCCACGGGGTTGAAGAAGTGCACGCCCACGACCCGCCCGGGCGACGCCGTGGCGCGCGCGATCGCGCCGATCGACAGGGAGGAGGTGTTCGAGCCGAGGAACTTCGCGTCGTGAAGCACGCGGTCGAGCTCCCGGAAGATCCGCTCCTTGAGCTCCAGAGTCTCCGGAACCGCCTCGATCGCGATCGACGCGCCGGCGGCCTCCTCCAGGCTCTCGACGAGCGACAGCCGCGCGCCCGCGGCCACGGCCTTCTCCTCCCCGAGCTTGCCGGATTCGACGGCGCGCTGCCAGGATCCTTCGAGCGCCGGCCGCAGCCGCTCGCGTGCTCGCGGGTCCGCTTCGAAGACCGCCGTTTCGAACCCGGCGACCGCGCACACGCCGGCGATACCCCGGCCCATCGTGCCCCCGCCGACGACGAGGACGGAGCCGGGCTCGCTCAACCGATGACCCTCTGCGCGTTGTCCCACAGAATCTTCGTCTTTGCCTCTTCGGACAGCGGCAGCGCCAGGAACTCCTCGACGTTCCTGCGCATCGAGAGGATCCCCGGGCTCGGCCAGTCGGTCCCCCAGAGGCACTTGTCGGCGATCTCCTCCAGGCGTGGCAGGTATTCGAGGAGCTTTCTCGGCGGGATTCCGGAGAGGTCGAGGTGCACGTTCGGATGCCGCCGCGCGAGGAAGACGGCGGTCGGCATGAAGAGCGGCCGGCCGGAGTGCGCGAGGATGATCTGCAGCTTCGGAAAGTCGATCGCAACGTCGTCCGCGGCCATCGGGTCGGCGAACCGATTGCGCGCGCCGGGAAAAACCGACGTGCCGGTGTGGATCATCACGGGACGCCCGAAGCGCTCCGCCGTCTCGTAGATGCGCCCGAGCGCATCGTCGCCGTCACGGTACGCGTTCGCCGCGAAGAGCTGGTGCGGCGGGTGGATCTTGAGCATGCGAATGCCGAGCTCGCCCAGGACCTGCGCCGCGCGCCCGCCCGGATCGGCGGACTCGCGCGGATGCACGGAGCCGACCGCGACGAGCCGGTCCTCGTGCCCGCGGACGTACGCCGCGACCCACTCGTTGACGCTCGCGGTGAACCCGATCACCTCGGGGGACGAGTAGTTGATGAGCGCCGCCCGTTCGATCCTCTCCTCGTCCATCAGCCGCAGCAGCTCTGCCGGGTCGTCGAGCGCCCGGTTGACACGCTCCGTGTCTTTCCGTCCGCGCGTCATCAGCGCGCGGGCGCCCGCGTGCATCTCGCGATACGGCTGGACGTGGATGTGGCAGTCGAAGACGCGCAAGCGGACAGGATCCTAACGCGGCGATCGGATGAGCGAGTGACGCGTATGACTCCTCTCCCCCGGGCGGGGGAGAGGCTGGGTAGGGAGGCCGGGGCGCCACCCGGCCGACGTGAGTTGAAGATTCGGGCAATTGGTCTCACAATAGTGTCGGACTCCAGAACAATGACCAGCTCCAGAGCGTCCCTCGCGGCTGCCTTTCTGCTCGCCTTGGGCGCGGCAGCGGGTGCCGTCCCCCCGGCGACGCCTCGCGCGACGGCCGCTCCCACGCCGGTGCCCACGCCCGTACCGACCCCCGCGCCGCCCCCGCGGATCGAGGTGTCCTCCAAGGGGCTCGGGCCCCGCGCGCGCGACTCGAGGTTTCCGAGCCCGGAGATCTCCTTCTCGCGCCTCCTCCGGGTCGAAGAGGTCGACCTCGACCGGGACGGCGTCTCCGAGGCGCTCGTCGACGGCATCGGCACGGTGCGAAGGATCCCGGAAGACATCCCGGCGCTCGGCTTTCTTTCACGGTACCGGCTTCCGTTCGAGAGCCCGCTCCTCGCCGTCATGAGGAGAACGGGAAACGAGTGGCACCCGATCTGGATCGCGCACGTGCCCCTGCGCTGCGGCCAGACCGACGACCTCTCCGTCTGCGACGAGATCCCCCAGTTCCGCACGATCCGCTTCCGCTTCGACGACCGTCCCCAGGTTCTCTTCCAGATGCTCCACGCCGGAGAGAACGGCCTGCACGAGACGTACGCCTACAGGCTCGTGAAGGGGCGTCTGGAGACCACGTTCTCCGCGTCGCTCCCGCGCGCGTCCGTCGCCGTGTCCGTCGAGCCCAACGGGATCGAACGGCGGCTCGCGGCCGACACGTTTCTGAATCGCGATCTACCAGTGCGCTACCGCAGCTTCACCCTGAAAACGTTCTTCGTCTTCGGCGAGAACAGGTTTCGTGTCGCGACGGACGCCCCGGAGGACGCGTGGTCCTCCGACAAGGCGGAGACGGAGCTCGTGTATTGGGGACTCGTCCACCAGTCGAGCTTCGCTCCCGACGTCGAAAGGCTCCGCGAGCGTCAGAAGACGGCGGAGGCCTGGGCGTTCGATCCGGTCGAGGTCATCCGGCATCGCTATGCCGACGCCGCGAAGGTGCGTCTCGGCGCAAAGGCGGCGGGAGTCGCCGTCGTCTTCTTCGAGCGGCCCAACGGCTGCCACGCCCACGCGCTGCTCTACCAGCCGATCCGGGAGTGGGAAGGCGAGCGCACCTTCTGGGACGTCGCGGCGCTGCGCGGCCAGAAGGACCCCTTCGAGTGCGTCGAGGAGCCGCCCTTGAGATAGGTGAGGGGAAAGAGGAATGAGGAAAGAGGGGAACAGGGAACCCTCTGACCTCTCGCCTCGCTCCTTTCACCTCAATAGACGTGGGTGATCCCCACCCTCACCCGGAATCTCGCACGATCGGGCAGGCCGGTCAGCTCCGTTCCGACGCCCAGGAAGACGAGGGTCTGCGCGCCGATGCGTCGGCGCGCGCCCGCCTCGAGCTGGTAGATCGTCTCGGCGCCCAGCAGCGGGTTGGACCGGGCCGAGACGTTGGCCATCAGGATCGTGTCGGTCGATCCCCCCGGAGCGAGGAAGTCCGTTCCGAGGATGCCTTCGTAGCGGTCCCGCCGCTCCTGCCCGCTGATCGCGCCGAGGCGCGTGTAGCGCACGTTGGCGTGGAGGCGAAATGCGTCGAAGGAGCGGGTGGCGAGCGCCGCGAGGTGGAGGTCGGTGCCCTTCGAGTCGAGCCCCGTCGGGAATTGCAGGCCGACGCGGGCCGCGATCGCCGGTGCACCGCCGGATTCCTCCACGATCTGGTAGAGCGCGTGGAGGTCGAGGTCGCCGGAGCCGATCCCGCGCGATGCGTTGCGTCCGGGCCGGGTCACCCACCGGATCGCGGCGCCGGTTTCGAGGCCGCGCAGAGGGCCGTACAGGAGAGAGAACCCCGGGCCGTAGTCGTTCAGGCTGCCCTTGCGCAGCGAGTACGTCCAGTCCGCGGAGCCGGAGAATCCGCGGTACGCCACCGGGATCGCGTCCTCCATCGCCAGCGGCCGCTCGGGCTCGAAGTTCGAGAGAAACTGCGCGCCCGCGGCCCTGGAGAGAAAGAGCGCCGCCGCCGCAACGACGGCCCGCGAGAACGGCCGGCTCACAGGGGACATTTCAGCGCGCACGGATCGAGCCGGCGGGGATGCCATAGCGGCGCGCGACTTCGGCAAGGCGCGTGGACCGCTCCCGGCGCGCCTCTTCCGTCTCTCCGCCGGTCAGCAGAGCGCCGAAGACTTCGGCGCGAAAGCGGCTGATCCGGTCGAGGTGATCGGCGATGCGCGGAAATCGTTCGAGGATCGTGGGCGCGGCCGAGCGGTAGCTGACGTCCTGCGGCGGCCGGTCCGCGGCATAGAGGCGGTCGAAGTCCGCGACCGTCTGGCGGACCTTCCACCTCTGCTCACCGAAATCCGAAGCGGCGAGATCTTCCGCCGCGGAGGCGAAGAGACGCGTCCCCGTCGAGAGGATCCGGGCGGAGACGGGCGCCGCGGCGTAGACGGCGTCGGGAGGCCGCGTGTCCGAGGGCTCGGTCAAGGCCCAGCGCTCGCGGCGGTAGAGGTCGAGCACGCGCTTCAAACGTTCTTCGGAGACGCGCGGACTGCCGTCGGGAGAGGCGAGCACGTCGATGACTTCCTGCTCGAGGACCTGCCCCCAGTGCAGCGCATGGAAGACGGGAAGGGCCTCGCGGGCGAAACGCGGCGCCACGCGCTCCGCCTCGGGGGCGAAACGTGGCGGGTCGGCGAGGAGGTCCAGGAGGTACTTCGAGAACCGGGCGTCGAGGCGCGGGTCGATGCCCTCACGCCAGGCGATCTCCAGCGCGCGCCAGCGGCCGTACCGCACGGCGTTCAGCCGGGCGTCGAGGTCCGGGAAAAAACGGTGGACGGAGTTGTTGTACCCGCCCTTCGGCGGAAAGGGCTCGGAGGGTCTGGCGCCCACGATGCCGGCCAGAAGCAGGATCGAGAGCCAGGCGGCCGGCCGCTTCATCCGGAGGACGATACCGCAAGGAAGAGGAGTCGGGGGTCGGGGGTCCGAGGGTCAGGAAATCGAAGCGGGAATCGGCCGGACTGCCTGGATGAGGACGAGCGTCACCGCGATTCCGGCGGTTCCGACGAGCAGCGAGGCGGCGGCGCCGAAGTGCTCCGCGACGGCGCCGGCGAGGAGGTTGCCGAGCGGGACGAAACCCGACCACGAGAGCGCGTAGAGGGAGATGATCCGGCCGCGAAGCTTGTCCGGCGCGCGCTTCTGCATGAGAGTGTTGATGATCGAGGAGGACGACATCATCGCGCCGCCCAGCACGGCGAGCGAAGCGAGCGCCGCGGGGTAGGAGGGCGCGAGCGCAAGACCCGCGATGGAGATCGCGAATGCGGCCGCGGCGACGAGCAGGACGAGCCCCTTGCGGGGGAAGTCTCCCAGCGCGGCGAGGACGAGCGCCGTCGCCACGGCGCCGACTCCGACCGCCGAAAGCATTCCCCCGAGCCCGCGCGGCCCGACGTTCAGAAGCCGGCGGGCGTAGAGAGGGGCGAGGGTGACCGCGGGCGTCGCGAACACGGCGAGGGAGGCCGATACGGCGAGCAGCGACGGCAGCAGGCGGTCGCGGAACGCGAAACGGAGCCCGATCAGGAGATCGATCCAGGATCCCCGGGTCCGGCGCCGCTTCCGGGGAGTGCTCGGGAGCGCGAGGATCGCCACGAGGAAGGGGACGAACGAAACCGCGTTCAAGAAGAAGCACGCGTTCTCGCCGAACGCGGCGATCGTGAACCCGGCGACGATCGGGCCCACGATCCGGGAAAGGTTGAACTGCAGGGAGTTGAGCGAGATCGCGTTCATGAGGTCGTGTCTGCCCACGAGGTCCATGAAGAGTGACTGGTGGGACGGAGTCATGTACGCGCTGGCCGTTCCATTGACGACTGCGAGCAGCGCGATGAGCGGGACGGAGACGAATCCCCGCCACGTCGCCAGGAAGAGGAGGAACGCCGCGGTCATCTGAACGAGTTGCGTCGCGATCAGGAGCCGCCGGCGGTCGAACCGGTCCGCGGCGACGCCGGCGAGCGGCGCCAGCAGCAGCGTCGGGAGCGAGCCGGCGAAGGTGACGAGGCCGAGCATGAGCGCGGAATCCGACAGCCGGTAGACGAGCCAGCCCTGCGCGACCGTCTGCATCCAGGTTCCCACGTTCGAGAGAAAGAGGCCGATGAGATAGCCGCGGAAGGGCCTGTACGACAGCGAGGAAAACATGCCCCGCCTGGGCGCGACTTCGCCGCGGGGAGGGGCGAGCCCGAGGTTCGGCCCGGCGGGCTTGAGCAGGTCCTGATGGGTGGAGTCCTGCCGGTCTTCGTCCCTCACGGAGTCGCGGGCCTCCGAACGCGCGCGGAGAGAGCGTACGAGAGGAGAAGGACGGCGAGATTCACGGCCGTGCCCGCAAGCACCGGATTTCGGGACCCGGACAGCGAGGGAACGAAACGGCCGGCGGCGGCCACGGAGCCTCCGAGCACCATCGCCACGATGGCGCCGGCGGGCGGCGGCGTCCAGCGCGGCGGCAGGAACGCGGCCAGAACGGGAAGGATGAGACCCGCGGCGAAGATCGAATATCCGAGCTTGAGCGTCTCGATGACGTTGCGGTCCATGGCGAGCGCGACCGCGAGTCCGAGGGCTCCGTAGACGGGCGTCAAAAGGCGGATCGCCGCGAGGGGAAGGGGACGCCCGAGGAGGGGCGGCGCGAGGTCGCGCGCGGTCACGGCCGCCGCGGAGAGCAGGACGATGTCCGCGGAGCTCTGGAGCGTCGCGACGAGACACACGAGCACGAGCGACGCGAGCGGCGCCGGCACGAAAGCGAGGACGGCGCGGGGGAGGGTCGAGCCGGCGGGCGCGGGTGGAAGGACCGCGCGCGCCGCGAGCGCGATCACGGCGACCGCGGCTCCGAAGACGATCTTCGAGGCGGCGGCGAGGAGGGCGGAGCGCCGCGCCGTCGCCTCGTCGCGGCAGGAGAGGAGCTTCGCGTACACGTCGCTGCCCACCAGGTGCGGCAGCCCGATCAGGACGAGAAGCGCGAGCACGTCTGAAGCGGAAAGCGTCGAGCTGGTCGGAAAACGCAGGAGATCGCTCGGGAGCGACGCGTCGAAGGGGTTCACGCGCGCGAGCGCGCAGGCGAGACCGACGATCGGGATGCCGAGGACCATGAGGCCGTACTGGAGCAGGTCCGTCCTCACGACGGCGAACTGTCCGCCGAGGGCCGTGTAGAGGACGAAGACGGCAGTCGATCCGACCGTCGCGAGCACGGGGTCGATCCCGAGCGCGGACGTCAGGACGAGCGCCGTGCCCTCGATCAGCAGGGCGAACCAGACGATCTCGCTGACGAGCACGAGGATCGCCGCGGCGCGCCGCGCTCCGGAGCCGTAGTAGCGGCCGACGATCTCCGGGAGAGTGACCGCTCCCTCGCGCCGGACGCGCCGCGCCAGGAAAAGGCCGAGGGCGAGGAGCCCGAGCGCGCCCGCGAGATCGAGCCACATGCCCGCGAGCCCGTGCGTGTAGACGAACGCCGCAAGCGCGATCGTCGTCGATCCTCCCGTGGTCAGTGAAGCCAGGCCGATGAACCCCCAGAAGGTCGTCAGGCTGCGGTCCGCGACGAAGTACGACGCCTCGTCGCGTCCGGCGCGCTTTCTCCAGGCGAGGCCGATCGCGAGCGTGCCGGCGAGATAAGCGAGGAGGAGGACGAGGGTCAGAGTCAACGAACGGCCGCGAGGGCCACCGCCTCGAAGAGCTCCAGCCCGATCCCGAGGGCTCGCTCGTCGAAGTCGAAGCGCGGCGAGTGATGGGGGCGGTGCCCGCCCGGGGGCGCGGAGCCCACGAAGAAGAAGCAGCCGGGCACGCGGTCGAGGAAGACGGACATGTCCTCGCCGCCGAGCGTCCGGGTGTCCGTATCGACGTTCTCTTCCCCGAGCAGCCTCGCGGCCGCGTCGATCACCAGGTCCGCCATCGCGGGCTCGTTCACCGTCGCCCGATTGACGCGCCGGTACCGCAGAGTTGCCCGCACGCCCGCGGCGTCCGCGGTGCCTCGCACGATGCGCTCCATCTTTTCGGGCAGCGCGCGTCCCGCCGATTCCGTGAACGAGCGTGCGGTTCCGGTCATCCGCACGAGCGAGGGGATGACGTTGAAGGCGGAGCCGCCCTGGATCGTTCCGATTGTGACGACCGCGGCGTCGAGGGGCGAGATCTCGCGGGCGACGATCGTCTGCAGCGCCTCGACGATCCTCGCGGCGCCGACGATCGTGTCCGAAGTTTCGTGGGGCGCGGCTCCGTGTCCTCCCGGCCCCTCCACGTCGATCGAGAACTCGTCGACCGCCGCCATGAGCGCGCCGCGGTTCACGCCGACCTTTCCGACCGGAAGCTGGTTCCAGAGGTGCAGACCGAAGGCCGAGCCGACTCCCTCGAGCACTCCATCCTTCGCGCAGGCCTCCGCGCCGCCGGCGCCCTCCTCGGCGGGCTGGAAGAGCAGCCGGAACGGTCCCGCGCCGGGCCGGGCGGCGAGCCTTGCGGCGAGCGCCAGCGCGATCGAGACGTGGCCGTCGTGGCCGCACGCGTGCATCCGGCCCGGACTCTCCGACACGTAGGGAGCGGAGCTCTCCTCGGCGAGCGGGAGCGCGTCCATGTCGGCGCGCAGCAAAATGCGGGGACCGGCTCCCGGGAAATCCGCGGAGACGCCGGTCCGCCCGACGCCGGACCGGGGCTCGAGCCGCAGCTCCCCGAGGCGGCTCGCCACGATGCCGGCGGTGCGGGTCTCCTCGAACGCGAGCTCCGGGTGCCGGTGGAGATCGCGCCGCGTCGCGACCAGGCGGTCGAGCTCCTCCGCGGAAAGGCGGGAGAGCACCTCGTCGGCGCGGTCGGCGGACATGCGGGGCGGATTATAGGAGCCGCCGTCGCGCACGCCGGAGTGACTGGGATAAGTTTCCGAGAGCCGGCAGGGCTCGGCGGCAGGGATTTCGCAGCGGCCGGTGGGGCGGAAGGAGAGGGTGTGTCCGAGGCGGACCGGAAAATCGTGGTCGAGCGTTTTCGCGAAGCGGTCGCCTCGCCGGCGCTCGACCTCTTCGAAGCGTCGCTGCTGATCTCTCAGCTCATCGACCCGGCGGAGGACGTCCAGCCGGCGACGGAGCTCGTCGAACGGCTCGGCCTCCGCGTCACGGAGCTGCGGAGCCAGGGGCAATCCCCCGACCGCGCGCTGCGCCGCGCGCTTTTCCAGGAGGAGGGCTTTGCGGGTGACGGCGAGTCCTACGACGACCCGGAGAATTCCTCGGTCTCGCGCGTTCTCGCGCGCCGAAGGGGAATGCCCATCACGCTCTCGATCATCGTGATGGAGGTCGGCCGCCGCGCGGGAATGCGCCTGACGGGCGTGGGCCTGCCCGGGCACTTCGTCGTCGGGGGGCCGGACCTGCCTCCGGGGCGCTTTCTCGATGCCTTCGACGGGGGCAAGCTGTGCGACCCCGACGAGCTCGGGCGCCGCGTTGCGTCGATCTTCGGCGCGCCCGTGGAACTTCCGCCGGAAGTGTTCGCCGCGGACTCGACTCGCGCGATTCTGACCCGCATGCTCTTCAACCTGCGGCGCTCGTACGACCGGCGCGACCGGGTCGAGGAGGCGCTCGCGGCACTCGACTGCGCCGAGGCGCTCGAGCCCGGCGAGCCGTCGTTCCTCCGCGAGCGGGGCCTGCTGCTCTTGAAAGGCGGGCGCTCCGACGAGGCGCTGCGGGCTCTCGAGGCATACGTGGAAGGCACGGACGGCGAGGACGTCGAGGCCGTGACCAAGCTGATCGGGATCGTCCGCGAGCAGGCGCTTCCCTCGGAGGGTGCGGAGCTCGTCGGCGGCGTTCCGGCCGAAAAGCACGTCTTCACGTTCGACGAGGCCAAGAGCCTGCTGCCGAAGGTCAAGGAGATCACCTCCGACGCCGTGTTCCGCTACGCGAGGCTCGGCGAGGCGGGCTCCGAGAGCGAGGAAGAACGCCAGAGTGTCGTCCGGGAGTGGGCGCGGGAGATCCTCTCGCTCGGCGTCGTGATCAAGGGACTGTGGCTCGTCGACTTCGACTCGGGCGCGGGTTACTACTGCTGGAAGTACCCGGAGCCGTCGCTCGAGTACTTCCACGGATACGAGGAGGGGTTTGCGGGGAGGCTGCCGCTCCAGTAGGTGGTAGGTGGTAGGTGGTAGCCGGGGTGCCACCCTGGCTATCACCTATGTCCTCTCACCTATGTCCTCCCGGCGCGGGCCACGACTCGCCGGGCGCGAGCTCGATGACTTCCGTCTTGCCTCCGCGTTTCGCGATCTCGTCACGAAGCGCGCCGGGGGTCCCGACGAGCGCGGGGAACGTTCCCCAGTGCATCGGGATCACGCGGGGGACCGACAGGAGCTCGCAGGCCTTCGCCGCCTCCCGCGGGCCCATCGTGTAGAAGTCGCCGATGGGCAGCAGGGCGAGGTCCGGACGGTAGAGCTCGCCGATGAGCGCCATGTCCGAAAAGACGTTCGTGTCGCCGGCGTGGTAGATGCGGAACCCGTCCGGCAGGGTCAGCACGAACCCGCAGGGGTCCGAAGCGGGGTTCTGGTCGTTGCCCCAGCCGCCGGAGGAGTGCACCGCCTGCACCATGCGGAACTCGATCCCCGCGACCTTCTGGCTACCGCCCTTGTTCATCCCGGAAACCTTGTCGACGCCCTTCGAGTGGCAGTGGAGCGCGAGCTCGAAGATGCAGACCACCATCGCGCCGGACTTCTTCGCGAGGTCGACGCCGTCGCCTCCGAAGTGGTCGAAGTGGCCGTGCGTGGCCGCGATCGCGTCGAGCTTGCCGAAAACGAACCCCTTCGGGAACTTCGGGTTCTTCTCGATGAAAGGGTCGATGGCGACGCGTTTCCCGTCGGCCGTCTCGATCAGGAAGCAGGCGTGGCCGAGCCACGTCACTCTCCCCGCAAGAGTCCCGGCGCTCACAGCGTTTTCCACGCGACCCCCGGCAGGAGAGCGTTCACGAACCGTTCCAGCCCGGCGCGGTCCTCCTCGTCGAAACGGCCGGGCTCGGGCGCGTCCACGTCGAGGACGCCCACCAGCGCCCCGCGGTCGACGATCGGCACGACGATCTCCGAGCGAGACGCGGCGTCGCAGGCGATGTGTCCTGGAAACGCTTCGACGTCGGGAACGACCAGCGTCTCGCGGCGTGCCGCCGCGGTCCCGCAGACCCCCTTCCCCATCCCGATGCGCACGCACGCGGGCTTGCCCTGAAACGGCCCGAGGACGAGCTCGCCCCCCTTCAGAAGATAGAACCCGCACCAGTTGATCCGCTCGAGCGCCTGGAACAACAGGGCGCAAGCGTTGGCGAGGTTGGCGATGGCGTCGGTCTCCCCGTCGAGGAGAGACTTCAGAGACGCCTCCAGGTCGCGGTAGAGCTCGGATTTCGGCGCGGAGTGGTCGATGGATGCGGTGAACATGGCCCCGATTTTATGAGATCTATTCCCGGCTGATATTTTCGCGCCCCAGTGTCCCGCTTCGGCCGAAAAGAGCTGTTCGCTTTCCTGTTCTTATCCACGATCTGGAGCGGGAACTGGCTCGTCATCCGCATCGGGCTCCGCGACCTGCCGCCGCTGCGTTTCGCCGGGATGCGGATGGTCCTCGCGTGCCTCCTTCTCCTGCCGCTCGCGCTCCGCGCGCGCCTGCGTCCGGCGGACCGCGAGGCGGGCTGGATCGCGGTCGTCGGTCTGCTCCAGCTCGGCATCTCCTACGGCTGCGTCTACACGGCCGAGCAGTGGATTGATTCGGGTCTCGCGGCGCTGATCTTCTCGACGTTCCCGATCTGGGTGGGGATCCTCGGCCACTTCCGCCTGCGCGACGAGCCCATGACGTTGAAGACGGCGGCCGCCGCCGTCCTCGGCGTCTCCGGCGTCGCCGTTCTCCAGGCGCCGGCGATCGCTCGCGCCGGCTCGGTGGACGCCCGCCACCTCTTGATCGGCACGGGACTCGTCATAACGGGAGCGGTCGCCTCGGCGGTCGCCTCGATCAGCGTCAAGAAACACCTCTCCGCCGTGTCGCCCCCGATGAGCGTCTTCGGGCAGGCCGTCGTCGCCGCCGTTTTCCTGCTCTCGCTTTCCGCGCTCTTCGAGCGAGGCCTTCCCTGGAGATGGACCCCGCCGTCGATAGCCGCGCTCGCCTACCTCGGGATCGTCGGGACGATGACGTTCATCGGTTCCCAGTGGCTCGTCGCGCGGGTGCCGGTTCCCGTCATCGGCGCGTTCCCTCTGCTTTCGACGGTGCTGGCGATCACGTGGGGAGTGGCATTCGGACGGGAGGGTTTCTCCGCGCGCACGGCCGCGGGGGCGGCGCTGATTCTCACGGGCGTCGTTCTCGCGGTTTCCGCGCAGGCGGGAAGGGCGGGCCGTCCGGCAACTCCGCCGGCTCCCGCGAGGACTTCATGACCGCCCCCGCGGGGACCCCGTGACCGCGCCGGCGCTGCGCGGCAGGACGCTCGCCGTTTACGTCTTCTGCTGCGCCGTCTGGGGCTCGACGTGGCTCGTCATCCGGATCGGCGTCCGCGACATCCCGCCGCTCACGTTCGCCGGCCTGCGGATGGCGCTCGCGTGCGTGCTGCTGACCCCCATCGCATGGCGCCGCCGATCTGAGCGGCCGACGAGCCCCGCCGAGTGGCGCTCGGTCGCATGGAGCGGTCTCCTGCAGATCGGGCTCGCGTACGCCGGCATCTTTCTCGCGGCGCGGTGGATCGACTCGGGCCTCTCCGCGCTTCTCTTCTCGTCGTTTCCGATCTGGGTCGCGCTGTTCGCGCACCGGATGCTTCCCGAGGAGCCGCTGACCGTCCGCGGCGCTCTGGCGGCGTCTCTCGGGCTCGGCGGCGTCGCCGTCATCGAGGGGCCGGCCGCCCTGCACGTCGTGAAGGGACAGACGGGGCCTCTCTTCTGGGGCGGGCTCCTGATCCTGGGGTCGGCGCTCGTGTCCGCGTACGCCAACGTCCTCGTGAAGACGCGGCTGGGCGGCGTACCGCCGGCGCGCAACGTCTGGGGTCAGACGCTCGTCGGCTCGACCCTGCTCCTCCTCCTCGCCGCCGTGTTCGAGCGGGGCCGGACGATCCACTGGACGCCCAGCTCGATCGGAGCGCTCGCCTATCTGGTCGTCTTCGGTACCGTTCTGACGTTCGTCGGCCTCTTCTGGCTCGTCCCGCGCGTCCCGGTCGCGGTCATCGGAACGATCCCGCTCCTCGACATGCTGATCGCCGTCCTGCTCGGAGCCGTGTTCCTCGGCGAAGCCCTGCCCGCGCGGGTGATCGCCGGCGGTGCGGTCATCGTGCTCGGAGTGCTCCTGACGGCGAAGGGAACCGGCCGATCACCGGGTGGCGCAGACCAGTAGTCTTTTCGCCCTTCGAGCCGCCGGGCCGCCAGCGGCCTCGCGTGTCTCTACGGCTCGAATCGCGTGAAAACAGGAAGCCAGCCGCGGCTCGCGAAATCCGAGAACGTCAGCGCAAGCAGGATCGCGAGCCAGAAGAGTCCGCCGGCGATGACGATCCGGGTCAGCGCGCGGCTGTACTTGACGTGCATGAAAAAGAGGACGACGAGGGTCGCCTTGAAAACCGCGATCCCAAGGGCGACGACCGTATTCCAGGGGCCGAGATCCACGAAGGCGACGGCTGTCGTCGTGGCGGTCATCAGGATGAGCATGCCGAAGACGGCGACGTAGATCCTCGGCGGAACGATGTGGACGGCCGTCGTGTCCTGCCCGCTCATTTCCGGGACCTCCATTCACGGTCCTCACCGCCCGGATCGTCCAATCGCTGACAGATCACTTCAGGTGCCGTCCTATCAGGTAGAGAAGCGGAAAGAGAAAGATCCACACGATGTCGACGAAGTGCCAGTAGAGGCCGGAGACCTCGACGGGGGTGTAGTACTCGGGCGAGAAGCGTCCGCGATACGACATGACCAGAAGCGTCGTCATGATCCCGATACCGACGATCATGTGGAGCGCGTGCAGGCCTGTCATGCCGAAGTACAGAGAGAAGAACATCTGCGCCGCCGGCCCGTCGGGACCCGGATAGCGGAATCCCGGTCCCGGGAGCAGGTGATGCCGGATGTGATCGGCGTACTCCACGGCCTTGATCCCGAGAAACGCGAATCCCAGGACGATCGTGGCCGACAGAAACCCGAGCAACAGTCTGCGCCGGCCCGTCGCCGCGCTGTGGACCGCCATCGCCATCGTCAGGCTGCTGACGATGAGAACGGCCGTATTGGTCGTCCCGAGCATCACGTCCATGTGGAGGCTCGCGTGGGCGAAACCGCGCGAATACTGCCAGCGATAGATCATGTACGTCAGGAAGAACGCCCCGAAGAAGAGGATCTCGGTGACGAGGAAGACCCACATCGCGAGGGACGAGGCGTCCCTCTGCTGATCCATCGTCCGAAAGTGGTGCTGAAGGGTCGAGGGAGCGTGCTCCTCGAGGCGCAGCGGTTCGAGCTCAGCCAATATTCTGCGCCTCCTCTCGCGGACGATATTCGTAGGCTTCCCACGTGACAGTCGGGGTAACCGGGAAATTCTCGGTCGGCGGCGGCGAGGGCGTCCTCCATTCGAGGCCCGTCGCACGCCAGGGATTCGACACCGCGTCTCTGCCGTAGCGCATCGACCAGATCAGATAAACGAGCGGCAGCAGATAACCGACGCCCAGTATCGACGCGCCCGCCGTCGACATGACGTTCAAGACCTGAAATTCCGGCGGATAAGCGTGGTAACGGCGCGGCATCCCGAGATAGCCCAGGATGAACTGGGGAAAGAACGTGAGGTTGAACCCGATGAAGACGACGAAAGCCGCGAACTTCGCGAGTCCCTCGGGATACATCTTTCCGGAGATCTTCGGCCACCAGTAGTGGATCCCCCCGAGGTATCCCATGATCGCGCCGCCCACCATGATGTAGTGGAAGTGCGCGATGACGAAGTAGGTGTCGTGGACGTGCACGTCGATGCCCAGGGAGGCGACGAAGAGTCCCGTCAGACCTCCGATCGTGAAGAGCCCGATGAACCCCATCGCATAGAGCATCGGGGTCTTCCAGGAGATCGATCCCTTGTACATCGTCGCCGTCCAGTTGAAAACCTTCACCGCCGACGGGATCGCGACGCAAAACGAGAGGAAAGAGAAGATGAGCCCGGCATAGACGGACTGGCCGGACACGAACAGGTGATGTCCCCAGACGAGAAAGCCCAGGACGGCGATCGCGATCGAAGCGTAGGCGACGAACCGGTACCCGAAGGCGCGCTTGCGGGAGAAGGTCGGAACGATCTCGGAGACGACTCCCATCGCAGGCAGCACCATGATGTAGACGGCGGGGTGGGAATAGAACCAGAAGAGGTGCTGGAACAGGACCGGGTCGCCGCCGATCGCGGGATCGAAGAACCCGAGGTGAAAGATCCTCTCGAGCGCGACGAGGAAAATAGTGGCGGCGATGACGGGCGTGCCGAGGACGAAGATCATGCTCGTCGCGTAGTGAGACCAGACGAAAAGCGGGAGCCGGAACCAGGTCATTCCGGGCGCGCGCATCGTGTGGATCGTCACGATGAAGTTCAGGCCGGTCAGAATCGAGGAGAACCCCGTGATGAAGATGCCGAGCGCCGCGGGTATCACCCGTGTGCTCGCGAAGGCCGTGCTGTAGGGCGTGTAGAAAGTCCAACCGGTGTCGACGCCGCCGTGGACGATCGCCCAGAGCGTGAAGAGGCCCCCGACCACGAAGATGTACCAGGAGAGCAGGTTCAGCCGGGGAAACGCGAGGTCCTTCGCGCCGATCATCATGGGGATGAAAAAGTTGCCGAGCACGGCGGGAATCGACGGAATCAGGAAGAAGAACACCATCACGATCCCGTGCATCGTGAAGAGCTTGTTGTAGGTCTCGGCCTGGACGAGGTCGCCTTCGGGCGTCAGGAGCTCGAGCCGAATCAGAAGCGCGAAGAGTCCGCCGAGGAAGAAGAAGAACGTGATCGAGATCATGTACAGGAGCGCGATGCGCTTGTGATCGCGCGTCAGGAGCCAGGACTTCACGCCGTAGCCTGCGTTCAGGTAGGACTGACGCGGCGGAGACGGCGCGGCGGTCGGAATGAGCTCGGCGGACATGATCAAGGTTTCCTTTCGTTTCCGGGGCGAGGCTCCGTGCCGGGCCGATTCGGCGCTGTCATCCGATTGTTGGGAGGGATCAGGACGGTGCCGCGCGCCGGGTTGGGCGTGGAGAGCGATTTCACGTAGGCGACGAGCTGCAGGATTCCCTCTTCGCTGACGAGGCCCTGGTAGGTCGGCATGATCGGCTGGAACCCCTCGACGATCTTCGCCGTCGGATTCAGGATCGACTCGCGGATGTAGTTCTCGTCGGCGGTCAGGGTGCGTCCGTCCGAGAGCTTCACGTGCCGGCCGAAGAGTCCCTCGAGGTTCGGTCCGCGGGCGAGAGAGTCCGGGCGATGGCAGCTGTTGCAGGCGTGCTGTTGGAAGAGCTTGGCGCCCGCGGACGCCAGGGACTCCGAGCCGCCGCCGCTCGAGATCCAGTTCTGGTAGGCGATCGGCTCCATGACGTCCACCCAGCCGATCATCTTCGAGTGGTTCGTTCCGCAGTACTGGCTGCAGAAGAGGTGGTACCGCCCGGGCCGGGTCGCCTGGAACCAGACCGTGGCGTACCGGCCGGGTACGACGTCGCGCTTCATGCGGAACGCGGGGACGAAGAAGCTGTGGATCACGTCTTCGGACGTCATCGTGAGCCGAACGGGCCGGCCCACCGGGACGTGCAGCTCGTTGATCTCGCGCATCCCGTCCGCGTGCTGGAGCTTCCACATCCATTGCTTACCGACGACGTAGATCTGGAGCGCGTCGTCGGGCGGGCGGTTCATCCGGAAGTAGATCTTCGCCCCCCAGAAGAAGAACGTCATTGCGATGCAAAACGGGATCACGCTCCAGATGATCTCGAGAAGCATGCCGCCATGGATCGCGGGCGGGACCTCGTCCTCGGAGCGGCGCCGGTACTTGATTGCGAAGACGATCACGAGGACCGCGATCAGGACCGCGAAGAATGCGCTGACCGCGATCAGGTAGATATAGAGCGCGTCGACCTGAGACGCGATCGTCGAGGCGCGGTCGGGAAAGAGCGGCAGGTCCGTTCTCACGCCGGCCGGCCTTCCGATCGGGCTTCCCGGGCCGCGGTCCGTATCCGCCGCTGCTCGCGTCTCCACATCACGAGCAGGAAGATCGCCATGACGGCGACCGTCCCCGCTCCTCCGGCGCGCACGACGTTCATCACCACGGCGCCGTAACGGCCGACCTTCGGGTCATAGTGGTAGCAGTACAGGAGGAGCTGGTCGACGGGGTTGCCGATCCGCTTTTCGGAGGCCTCGATGAGGCCCAGCCGCAGATCGCGCGGCGCATAATCAATCCCGTAGAAGTAGCGCGAGAGCCTTCCGTCGGGCGTGGCGATGTAGATGGCCGCGGCGTGCGCGAACTGGCCGGCGCTCTCGTCGTACTTGTATCGGAAGCCGACCGCGTTCGTGACGCGCTCGATCGATCCGGCTCCCCCCGTCAGGAAGTGCCAGCCTTCCGCCGCGCCCGCGCGTCCATACGCCTCGACGTACGGTTTCTTCTTCGCGGCGGCGTCCGCCGGCTTCTCGCGCGGGTCGAAGCTGACGATGACGACCTCGAACTCCTTGCCGACGTCGAACGAAAGCGTCTTCAGAGACGAGAGAAGACCGTTCAAGACCTCGGTGCAAAGCATGGGGCAGTCGTAATAGGCGAGGACCAGGACGACCGGTCGTTTGCCGAAGTACTGCCCGAGGCGGACGGCCCGACCGGCTTCGTCCTGAAAGATCGCATCCAGCGGAAGCGGTTGTCCGAGGCGCTGGACGACGCCCACGTCGCGCAGAATGGCAGGCCGCACGTCGGGAGTCGGGGCCGGCGGCGGTGCCTGTCCCCGAACGAAGGCCGGGGCCGTCCATACGAGCGCCGCGGCGAGAAGGAGCGCCCGTCTCATCGGGGGGCGGCTCCGGGGGATGCCGCCGCTCCCGCCGCTGGCGGGGTTGCGGCGGGGGCTTCGGCGGGAGCCGGCGGGAACGGCTTGCCGCCCGGAACGCCGGTCCGGACGATGAGCTCCATGGCGCGATCGATCGGGATCCGCGCGACCCCTCCCTGCCGGTCCACCCACCCGTAGCTCGAGAGGCGCGCGTCCTCGGATGCGCGCAGCGCCGCTCGCGGCACGAGGGGCAGCGGCTCGAGTCGCGGCTCCGAGGGAGTGCGCTGAAGGTTCGCCGCGATGCCGGACGCGAGCGGGGGCTGACGATTTCGTTCCTGCGCGGCAAAGAGACGAAACAGGCCCCACATGGCGAAGTAGATGACCACCGAGGCAACGACCAGCCAGAATCCGAACCAGAGGATCACGGGAATCCGGACATCCCGCTCCTCGCGCGCGACGGTCGCGTTCACGGGCGGCGGCGAGTCAGTGCGCCGCATGCTCGAGAGCCTCTGCGAATTCGGGGTCGTTTCGGGGCAGCAGCGGCCGCTCGAGGAGCTGCCAGAGCTGCACGGAGAGCCAGATCCCTCCCAGGCCGACGAACGCCGCGAGGTCGAGCCAATGGATCTGGATACGACCCGGCGAGAAGACCGGACGAACGAGCCAGAAGAGGTCCACAACGCGCATGACGACCACGAGGACGGCGACCGTCGAAAGGAGCCGCGGGTTTCGGTTCGCGTCGGCGCTCAGCAGAAGCAGGAAGGGCAGCGCGAAATGGAGGACGATGAGTGCAATCCCGAACCAGCCCCATCCGCCCTGAAGGCGCCGCAGGTACCAGGGGATCTCCTCGGGGAGGTTCCCGGCCCAGATGATGAGGTATTGCGAGAACGAGACGTACGCCCAGAACATGACGAACGCGAGGAGGAGCTTGCCGAGGTCGTGGAGGTGCTCCGGAGAGAGGATGCTCGCGAGGGGCTCGAATCGCGAGAGCAGGATCGTCAGGGCGATCACGAAAGCAAGGGCGGACAGCGCCTGGCCCGCCATCAGCAGGACCCCGTACATCGTCGAGTACCAGCGGGGCTCGAGAGACATCAGCCAGTCGATCGACCAGAACGTGATCGTCAATCCGTAAACGACGAGCCCTCCCGAGGAGAGCAGCTGAAGCCGGCGCGTGAGCGCGGGGCTCGGCGAACGGTCCTGCTCCTCGGACCAGCGATTCAGGAAGAACGCGAGCAGGAGCCACGCGCCGACATAGACGACGCCGCGGCCCACGAAGAACGGAACGTTGAGGTACGCGGCTTTGTGGCGGAGGAGCGGGTCTCGAGCGACCTCGTCCGGCCGAGCCCAGGCGTAGAGGTCTTTCAAGCCGAAGAGCAGCGGCACGAAGAAAAGCGCGACGAGCGGCAGCGTTCGAGTCGCCGATTCGAGCGGCCGCCGGATCGGAACGCCCCAGGCGCCGCCGGTCACGTAGCGCAGCATCAACACCGCGAGCGATCCGAGAGCGAGACCGCTCCAGAAAACGCACGCGAAGAGATACGACCGGAAGAACTGCACCGGCGCCGTAAAAGCGCCCACGGCGCAGCCCGCGATTCCCGCGATCCCGGCGAGCAGGAGCGGTCCCCGGACTCGGGCGACCGCGGCGGCGAGATCGGTGGACGCTCTCATCGGCTCTCCGTGGACGCGGCGGCCGGAATCGGGAACGGGACCGGGTGCGGCGTCGGAGTCTGCGGCACCGGCGCCGCGGGAGCGCTCGCGAGACGCTCGCGGTCCGCCGCCGCCATCGACGAAACGGGCGCGTTCTGAGAGAGCTGAAGAGCGCGGACGTACGCCACGATCGCCCAACGGTCGGAAACGTCGATCTGCGCGGCGTAGTCGGGCATGGCGCCGAAGCCGTTCGTGATCACGTCGAAGACGTAACCGACGGGCACAGCTCGAAGGCGATCGATGTGGAACGAGGGCGGAGGGCGGTAGCCGCGCTTGACGACCATGCCGCCGCCGCTGCCGGTGCGGTCATGGCAGGGCGAGCAAAAGATGTCAAAGCGTTGCCGCCCGCGCCGTAAGAGGGCGGCGTCGACTCGGATCGGAAATTCGGTCACGAGGTCGTTTCCGACTTTCCCGGCGAAGACCCGCGAATCCTCGCGGAGGAACCCCCGGGCCACCGTTCCCTCGGGAAGCGGACGCGCCTGACGCTGGTCGGCGAAAAACTCGCTCCGGCGCAGGTCCTTGTATTTTGGCTGGTCGTACATTTCCTGTCTACAGCCGGTGATGACTGAGAGAGCGAGCATCGCGGACAGAACGAGCGTCGACTGCATGCCCTTCGTGGCTGCTGTCACCTGACACCCGTCTCCCGACACCGTGGCCGTCATTCCTCGACCTCGGCGATGTCGTGGGCGCCGAGGACTTCGAGGAACCGCCGGGTCGCCTCGAGGTCGAACTTGGGGTCTTTCGCCTCGATGCAAAGGAAGAAGCGGTCCCGCGACGCGAGCGCGAAACGCGGCGCGTTGAACACAGGGTGATAGGGCATCGGAAGGCCGTTCATTCCGAGCATCCCGAAGACCGCCGCGAAGGCGGCGAAGAGGATCGTGAGCTCGAAAGTGATCGGAATGAACATCGGCCAGCTCGCGAGCGGCCGCCCGCCGACGTTGATCGGGTAATGCACGACGGCCGAGAACCACATCATCAGAAGAGCGGTCGCGCATCCGACCAGGCCTCCGGCGAGAACAATGACCGGCAGCTTGGTCTTCTTCATCCCGAGCGCGGCTGTCATATCGTGGATCGGAAAAGGACTGTAGGCGTCCACGCACCGGTAGCCCGCTTCGCGCGTGGCGCGAGCCGCGTTGACCAGGTCCGCCGGGATGTCGAACTCGCCGATCAGGCCGTAGAGCATCTCCGGGATCGGGCGGGCCGGGGGCCCCGCGGCGGCGGGGAGCGAGCTCATACCTCTCCCTCGAGTCGTCCCGGAGCCGGCATGGGCTCTCCCGGCTCTTGCGCTTCGGGGACGAGCGTCCGCATCTCGAAGATCGAGATCATCGGCAGGAACCGGATGAAGAGAAAGATCAGCGCGACGAAGAACCCGATTGTGCCGATGAAGGTCGACCAGTCCCAGACCGTGCCCCGGTACATTCCCCAGGAGGACGGAAGGAAGTCGCGGTGGAGGCTGGTCACGACGATGACGAAGCGCTCGAGCCACATGCCCGCGCTGACGACCATCGCGATGCACCAGAGAACCCACGGCGTCGAGCGGATGCGTTTGAACCAGAGCGACTGCGGCGCAAGGATGTTGCAGAGCATCAGTGCCCAGTAATAGTGGGCGTACGGACCGAGCAGGCGGTTGTGAACTGTATAGGCCTCATAGGTGTTGGCGCTGTACCAGCCCATGAAATCTTCGATCATGTAGCCGTACGCGACGATGAGACCGGTCGCGAGCATGATCTTCGCCATGTTCTGGAGATGCCGCAGCGTGATGAAGCCCTGGAGCCCGTAGACGGCGCGCAGCGGGATCGCGAGCGTCAGCACCATCGCGAAGCCCTGATAGATCGCCCCGGCGACGAAGTAGGGCGGGAAGATCGTCGAGTGCCAGCCCGGGATGATACCGATCGTGAAGTCGAAGCTCACCACCGTGTGCACCGAGATCACGAGCGGCGTCGCGAGCCCCGCGAGGAGGAGATAGGCCATTTCGTAGCGGTGCCAGTGCGCCGCCGAGCCGCGCCAGCCGAGCGAGCCCATCCCGTAGAGGATCTGGAAAACCTTGCGCTTGGCGCGGTCGCGCAGGGTCGCGAGGTCCGGAATCAGCCCGACGTACCAGAAGAGGAGCGAGACGGTGGCGTACGTAGACACGGCGAACACGTCCCAGATGAGGGGACTCCGCCACTGGGGCCACAGAGCCATCGTGTTCGGATAAGGAAAGAGCCAGTACCCGAGCCAGGGCCGGCCGAGGTGGAGCAGCGGGAAGAGGCCGGCCTGCGCCACGGCGAAGAGCGTCATCGCCTCCGCAAACCGGTTGATAGACGTCCGCCACTCCTGGTGGAGGAGCAGGAGGATCGCGGAGATCAGCGTGCCGGCGTGGCCGATGCCGATCCACCAGACGAAGTTGACGATCGCGAAGCCCCAGCCGACCGGAACGTTGACTCCCCAGATGCCGATCCCGCGAAGGAGGAGGTAGCCGATCGCCGCGAAGAGCCACATCGTGACCGCGAAGGCCGCGAGAAAGCCGACCCACCAGAATCGGGGCGTGCGTCGGGACAGGACGATCGAGGAGATCTTGTCCGTGACCGACGCGAACGTGTGGCCCGGCTCGAGAATGGCCGACGAGCGAGGATCCTGAATGGGAGGGCGGGAATCGCTCACTTCTGCCCCGTTTCCGTGTCGAGTTCGGTGTGCGGGAAGTCCGTCGGCACCGTCTTCGCGAGCGCCGGGTTCAGGTTCCGGACGGAGCCCAGATACGTCGTCCGCGGCCGCGTGCCGAGCTCCGAGAGAAGCCCGTAGTTGCGCGGATTCTCGCGGAGCCTCGAGACGCGGCTCTCCTTGTCCGCGAGGTCTCCAAAGACGATTGCCTCGGCCGGACACGCCTGGGCGCACGCGGTCGTGATCTCGCCGTCGGAGACGCGCCGGTTCGCGATCTCCGAGTCGATCTTGGCGCCGTTGATCCGCTGCACGCAATAAGTGCACTTCTCCATGACGCCGCGCCACCGAACGGTCACGTCCGGGTTGGCGAGCATGCGCATGCTGGGTGCCCGGAACTGCGTCGAGTAATGGTAGAAGTTGAAACGACGCACCTTGTACGGACAGTTGTTCGAGCAGTACCGGGTGCCCACACAGCGGTTGTAGACCATGTCGTTCAACCCTTCGGCGCTGTGGACGGTCGCGCCGACAGGGCAGACGAGCTCGCAGGGCGCGTTTTCACAGTGCATGCAGGGAACGGGCTCGAAGAAGTGCGTCGGGCGTGCGGGCTCGCCCCCGTAGTAGTGATCGATCCGCAACCAGTGCATCTCGCGCCCCCGGCGGACCTGATCCTTGCCGACGACCGGGATGTTGTTCTCCGACTGGCAGGCCACGACGCACGCGTTGCACCCGACGCATGCGGAGAGGTCGATCGCCATGCCCCACGCATACGTGTCCGACGGATATGCGGGATAGAGCGAGAGCGAGGGGTCCGGCTCCTTCTCGCGCTCATGAACGAAGCCCGGGTTCTTCTCGTACTCATCCAGGGTCGCGACGCGTACGATTTCGCGCCCCTCCATGTTCTGGTGGAGCTGCGTGCACGCGAGGGGGTGCTTCGCGCTGGTCTTCGTGACGACGAGTCCCCGCGCGGACCAGAGGGCGTCCGACCGACGCAGGGCGTATGCGTTCGAGCCGGTGCCCGAGCCGAGCCGCCCGGCCCGCGTGCGCCCATGCCCGAGGTTCAGCACGACCGTCCCGTCCGGAATGCCTGGCTCGACCCACGCGGCCGCCTTCAAAGCGCGCCCGTCGAGCGACAGCTCGACGACGTCTTCCTTCTCGATTCCGAGCCGCTTCGCGGTCTCGATCGAAAAGAGCGCGGCGTTGTCCCACGTCAGCCGGGTGATCGGGTCGGGCAGCTCCTGCAGCCACCCGTTGTTCGCGAACCGGCCGTCGAGGAGTCTCGAGTCCGGCCGGAAGACGAGCTCCATCCCGGAGGGCGTCCCCGCCGCGCCCGCCGGAGCCGCGCCCGCGGGCGGGACGGGGCGAGGCCGAACCGCCTTCTCGGGGGATGCCGTGCCGGCGATCACTCCGTCGTGCAGCGCGCGCCGCCATGCCGCCTCGAAGTCCCCCGGCATGTTTCCCCGCCAGTGATTGCGAACGATCTCGTATCCGGAGCCTTCGAGCGCTCCCGTCAGGGCCGCGAGGACCTCGTGGGCCGATCGCCCCTCGTAGAGCGGCGAGACGAGCGGCTGTACGATCGACGCGGTCCCGTCAAAGGCGCGCGCGTCGCTCCAGGCCTCGAGGAAATGCGTCTGAGGGATGTGCCATTGACACGCATCCGAGGTCTCGTCGACGTAGGGCGAGAGGTGGATCCGCCGCTTGACTCCGGAAAGCCGTGACCCGAATTCCAGGTCGGCGGGCGCCGTGAAAACCGGGTTGCCCCCGAGGATGAGCAGAGTCGAGACGCGTCCCGCTCCCATGTCCCGGGCCAGCTCGGAAAGGGCGGCGAGCTCGTTCGAAGGGTTGGCTTCGACGGGCTCGATCGCACGGATCGTGTGCCCGAAGTTGCCGAGCGCGGAGTTCATCGCGTGGCCGATCGCGTGGACCGCCGGCGGCTGTTCGGCTCCCACGAGCACGACGCATCGTCCGGTATGCGACTTAAGGTCCGCGGCGACGGCGGCCGCGAACTCGTCGTATTGCGGCGAGGCCGGACCCGCCCCGCCGGAGCCGGCGCCCGCACCGACACTCTCCGCGATGCGGCGGGCGAGCGCCTCGATGCCGCTCGCGGGTACGGCGAGGCGGTGGTCGGCATTTGCGCCCGTCACCGTCGACGCGGTCTCGATCGCGTAGAGCCGGTTCATCGGGCCGTGCTCGCGCTCGGGGCGCCGTCTCTTCGAGAACTGCCGCGTCAGCGCGAGGCTGCCAGGTCCGCTGGAGAGAAAGTCCGACCCGATCGAGAGAACCACGTCCGCGTTCGCGAGGTCGGGAACGACATCCGCATGTTCCCCGAAGGCGAGGCGCGCCCCCTCCCGGACGTTGTCGCGGCCGGCCGGCTCCCATTGGATCCACCGTGCGTCGGGAAAATCGCGCAACAGACCGGATAGTTGTCCGGCCAGCGTGGGGGATCCGACCGTCTCGGTCAGGATGCGCAGTCCCGCGCCGCCCGTCGCGCGCTCTTCGTCGGCGATCTGCCGCGCGGCGCCGAGGAAGGCCGCCCACGGCCGGATCTCGTCCAAGTACTGGAGGGTCTGTGAGCGGTCGGGATCGTAGAGGTCGTAGAGGCAGGCCTGGCCGAAGAGATCGGTCGCCCCGAGGCTGGCCGGGTGGAGAGGATTGCCTTCCGCTTTCGTCGGCCGTCCGAGGTGGCTCTCGACGAGCAATCCCGTCGCGAACCCCGAGACGGTCATCGAGGTGGCGAAGAAGAGGGGCTTGCCGCCCGGTACCACCTCTTCCGGCTGCCGGACGTAGGGAACGATCTTCTCGGCCGGCTGGCGCGTGCAGGCGGTCAGGCCGGCGAGCGCGAAGGAGACCGACATGAACTTGAAGAGGTCCCGGCGGTCGAAGCCCTCGGAGAGGTTGCTCCCATTGTCAACGTCCCGCATCGCGGCCGCGAATTCCGGCGTCCGAGCGAGCTCTTCGAGACTCCGCCAGTACCCGGCGCCGCGCTCGGTCGCGAGCCGGTCCCGGAGACCCGCAAAGTCGACCGGCGCCGGGCCGCCGGCAGCCGACGGCGAGAGAACCGGCAACGACGGGCCGCGATCGCTCATCGATGGCACGTCGAACAGCTCTCCAGCACCGCGCGGCTTCTCAGGTGATACCGGCGGACGAGCTCGGGCCCGAGCGTCGCCTGGTCGACCGGCGGGACGTATCCCATCGTGAACACCTCCTCCTTCGGCCGAATCTCACGCTCCGGATGCCGGTGGCAGTCGAGGCACCACGACATCTGGAGCCGGGCGGCCTGCCGGACGAGGGGCATCTGATCGACCCGTCCATGGCAGCTTTCGCAGCCGACGCCCTTGTTCACGTGGATCGAGTGGTCGAAGTAAACGAAATCCGGCAGGTCGTGGACGCGCGTCCACTGGAGCGACCGGTCGGTTCGGAAGCTCTCCCGGACGGGCTCGAGGTAGGGGCTCTGCGCCCAGATCTGCGAGTGGCAGTTCATGCAGGTCTTGGTCGGCGGGATGCCCGCAAACGCCGCCTTTTCGACGGACGTGTGGCAGTAGCGGCAGTCGATTCCGATCGCACCGACATGGTGCGCGTGCGAGAACTGGACCGGCTGCTCCCGCGCGACGTTCTGCTGGGTGGTATAGGGAGACGCTTCGAGGTCGTAGAAGAGCCAGAGGAGGATGCCGAGGAAGAAGACCGCTCCGAAGAGCGAGACACGCGAGATCGTGTTCGTGCTGCGGTGGAAGATCTGCATGAAACGTCAGCCGCGCGGCGTCTCCTCTGAAGAAATCACGAAGCGCCCGTATGCTATGTCACGCTTCTCGACGCGGTGAAGCCGCTTGCGGTCATCGCCGCGAGACTGGGAGGCACGCTGGGACGCAAACGCCTCATAGATCCATCGCCGGGTAAACCGGCGCGAAAACCGGGCCCGGCCCGGGGGCTCGGGGACCGAAGCTCGGCCAGCCGTCAGACGGCGGCGGCCGCCCCGTTTCACGCGGGATCCCTCGATCCGATCCGAGGCGACCTGCTGAGCCCCGACCGGCTCGCCGAACGGGCGCAGGAGCTCGCCCGGACCGATCGCGTCGTGATCGGCCGGCCCCTGGGCGCGCCCCTTCTGGCGAGGCTCGAGGAAAACGGCCGGGTTCTGCTCGGCTCCTACCGCGACATCGCGCAGGCGATCGCGCAGGGGCAGTCCATCTCGCCCGCCGCGGAATGGCTCGCGGACAACTTCCATATCGTCGACGACCAGCTGCGAGAGGTGCGCGACGACCTGCCTCGCGGCTACTACCGCGAGCTCCCGAAGCTCGCCGGCGGCCCGCTGTCCGGTTCTCCGCGCGTTTTCGGAATCGCGTGGACGTTCGTCGAGCACACGGACAGCCGGGTCGACCTCGACACGTTGCGCAAGTTCGTGGCCGCGTACCAGAGCCTCGTTCCTCTGACGATAGGGGAGCTCTGGGCGCTCGCCATCTCCCTGCGCCTGGTGCTGGTCGAGAACCTGCGGCGTCTTGCCGAAATGATCGTCGGAAGGCGCGCGGAGCGCGAAGAGGCGGATGCGCTCGCGGATTCCATCCTCGCGGCGGACGCCGGATCGGCGCCCGGGCTCGAGGAGCGATTCCGGTCCGCGACGGCGGGTCCTCTCCCGACGGCGTTCCTCGTGCAGCTGGTCGCGCGCCTGCGGGATCGGGACCCGGAGACGACGCCGGTGCTGCGGTGGATCGAAACGCGTCTCGCGAAGGAGGGGACAAACCGGGACGAGCTCGTCATAACGGAGCACCGGACACAGGTGGCGACGCACCTCTCGGTGCGCAACGTGATCACGAGCATGCGCCTGATGTCGTCCGTCGACTGGGCGGAGTTCTTCGAGAGCGTCAGCCTCGTCGAAGAGGCCCTTCGCGACGGAACAAACGTCGCGGAGATGGATTTCCCGACCCGCGACCGGTACCGGCACGCGGTCGAGGACCTCGCCCGGGGCAGCGGCGTGGAGGAGCTCAAGGTCGCGCGGAGGGCCGTCGCGAAGGCGGCTGGCTCTGGCGAGGCGCGGGGGGGCCTGCGGGCCGACCCCGGTTACTACCTGATCTCCGCTGGCCGGGCCGGGTTCGAGAAAGAAGTCGGATACCGCCCGCCCATTTCACAGTGGCTTCGCCGCGCGTGGGTGGCGTGGGCGAATCCCGGCTATCCCGGCACGATCGTCCTCTTGACCCTCGCGGTTCTCGCCGTGCCGCTCGCGTGGTCCGCACACGCCGGCGCCGGCGCCGCGGCACTCGCGCTGCTCGGCCTCTGCTCCCTCGTCCCTGCCTCGGAGATCGCCCTCTCGGTCATCAACCAGGACGTGCTCGAGCTCGTCGGGCCGCGGCGGCTCCCGAAGCTCGAGCTCGAGAGCGGGATACCCGCGGAGCTCGCCACGATGGTGGTCGTTCCGACGCTTCTCGTGAAGGAGGAGGAGGCCCGCGAGCAGGTCGAGCAGCTCGAGGTCCGCTTCCTCGCGAACCCCGAGGACTTCGTTCACTTCGCTCTTCTGTCCGACTGGCAGGACGCGCCCTCGGAAACCATGGAGGGAGACGAGGATCTCGTCGCATCTGCTCGCGCCGCGATTTCCGAGCTGAACCGGCGCCATGGGCCGGCGGCCAACGGCGGCCCGCGTTTCCTCCTCTTTCACCGCCGGCGGGTCTGGAATCCGTCCGAGGGGACCTGGATGGGCTGGGAGCGCAAACGGGGGAAGCTCGCGGAATTCAATCGCCTGCTGCGGGGAACCACCGACACGACCTTCCTTCCGGGCGAAGCCGCTCCGCCCTCCCGCATCCGGTACGTGATCACGCTCGACGGAGACACGCGCCTCCCGCGCGGGGCGATCCGCAAGCTCGTCGGCGCGATGGCGCACGCCTTGAACAGGCCCGTCTTCGACGAGGAGACGAACCGCGTCGTGTTCGGCAACGGCATCCTCCAGCCGCGGATCACTCCGACGCTCTCTCCCATCGGCCGCGGGACGCTGTACGAGCGCGTCTTTTCCGGGCAGCGGGGAACCGACCCGTACGCGTTCGCGGTGTCGGACGTTTACCAGGATCTCTTCGGCGAGGGCATCTACACGGGCAAGGGGATCTACGACGTGGACGCCTTCGAACGCGCGCTCGCCGGCCGCGTCCCCGACAACACGCTCCTGTCGCACGACCTCTTCGAAGGCGTCTTCACCCGCGCGGGTCTCCTCTCCGACGTGGAGCTCTTCGAAGAGTTCCCCTCGCACTACGAGGTCGCGGCGGCGCGGCAGCACCGCTGGGCGCGGGGCGACTGGCAGCTCGTTCCCTGGCTCATGCCGCGCGTGCGGGGCGCGAGCGGCAGGCCCGCACGGAACCCGATTCCTCTCCTCGGCCGCTGGAAGATCCTCGACAACCTCCGGAGGTCGCTCCTCGCGCCGTCTGCGGCGGCGGCGTTGATCGTCGCCTGGACGCTTCCGCGCGAGAACCCCCTCGTCTGGACGCTGTTCGTCCTCGCGGCGTTCGCGTTCCCGCGGCTGCTCCCGATCCTGGCGACGGCGATGCCGCGTCGGCGCCGCATCGCGAAGCGAAGCGTCCTGACGGGAGTAGGGTCCGACCTCGTCCGGGCGTTCTCGCACATCACGGCGACGCTGGTCCTGCTCGCCCACCAGGCGTGGCTGATGGGCGACGCGATCGGGCGGACGCTCGTCCGGATATTGTTCACGCGGCGGCGCCTTCTCGAGTGGACGACCGCGGCGCAGGCGCGCGGACAGTACGACCTCTCCGCCCTCGGATTCCTACGGCGTAACGCGGGAGCTCTGGCCGTCGCCGCGGCAGGGCTCGGGCTGTCGGTCGTGCTCCGCCGTCCCAACGCGCCCCCCGAGGCGGTGTTCTTTTTCGTCGTCTGGTGCTTCTCTCCCCTCGCCGCGTGGGCCATGAGCCTTCCGCCCGCTGACATGGAGCGCGAGACACCCTCTCCGGCCGACGAGGCCCTCCTGCGGTCGACGGCGAGGCGCACGTGGCGTTTTTTCGAGGCGTTCGCCGGCGAGGAAGACCATCACCTTCCGCCTGACAATTGCCAGGAGGACCCCCGCTTCGTGGTCGCGCACCGCACGTCGCCGACCAACATCGGGCTCTCGCTCCTCTCGGCGGTCGCGGCGCACGACTTCGGATGGATCGGCGCCGGCGAAATGATCGATCGCCTCGAGGCGACCCTTTCCGCGATGGGGAAGCTCGAGCGATTCCGGGGCCACTTCTACAACTGGTACGACACGCGCACACTCGCTCCCCTCGAGCCCCGGTACATCTCGACGGTCGACAGCGGCAACCTCGCGGCGCATCTCATCGTCCTGAAGCAGGCCTGCCTCGAGCGCGCGGAGACGGAGACGTCTCCCGAAGTCGCGTTTGCCGGCATTTCAGACGCGCTGCGTCTCGCCGAAGAGGCCGCCGCCGCGCCCCCCTCCGCCTCCGCCCGGACCGTTCCGTCGCGCCCCGAGCTCGACGCCGCGCTCGCCGAAATCCGTTCGCGGCTCGGGGCTCTCGAGGAAGGCGAGACGATGGCCTCTCGGCTGGCCTTCCTCGCGAAGGCCGCGGACGTCCTGGCCGACGTAGCCGGAGCGGTCGCGGCCGAGCAGGGCAAGAGCGCCCAACGCGACCTCGTCGCATGGTCGGAATCCGTCCGCGCCGCGGTCGCGAGCCACGTGCGCGACGCCGCGGAGGGGGGAGGACCGCCGGAACGGAGCCGGCAAACATTAGCGCCCGCGAGGCGGCTTCACGCCATCGCGGTGGCGGCGGAGAAGCTCGTTTCGGAGATGGAATTCGAGTTCCTGTTCGAGCCGACCCGCAAGCTCTTTTCAATCGGATACCGGCTGTCGGACGGCCGCCTCGACTCCGGCTTCTACGACCTTCTCGCCTCTGAGGCGCGGCTGACGAGCTTCCTCGCGATCGCCCGCGGGGAGGTCCCGGCCTCGCACTGGTTCCATCTGGGCCGGCCGTTGACGCCGGTCGGCAAGGGATCGGCCCTCATTTCCTGGTCGGGCTCGATGTTCGAGTACCTCATGCCGGAGCTGGTCATGGACGTCCCGACGAACAGCCTGCTCGAAGTGTCGACGCGGCTCGTCGTCGGACGCCAGATGCGTTACGGGGCGGAGCACGGCGTGCCCTGGGGGGTGTCCGAGTCGGCTTACAACGCCCGGGACATCAACCTGACCTACCAGTACTCCAACTTCGGAGTGAGCGGGCTGGGGTTGAAGCGCGGCCTTTCCGAGGACCTCGTCATCGCGCCCTACGCCACGGCGCTCGCGGCGATGATCGACCCTGCCGCCGCGGCAAAGAACTTCCGGGCGCTCACGCGCGCCGGCGGCCGCGGAGAGTACGGCTACTACGAGGCCATCGACTACACGCGGTCGCGGCTGCCCGAGAACGCCGACCGCGCCGTCGTGAAGGCATACATGGCCCACCACCAGGGCATGGCCATCGTCTCCCTCGCCAACGTCGTCACGGGCTGGAAGATGCGCAGGAGGTTCCACGCGGAGCCGATGGTCCAGGCGACAGAGCTCCTCCTCCAGGAGCGAACTCCTCGCGACGTGGCCGTCTCACGCCCCCGCGCCGAGGAGGTCGGGTCCCAGCGCCACGTGCAGGATTTCGTGATGCCGGTCCTGCGGCGATTCCAGTCTCCGCACGACGCGACGCCGCGGGCGCATCTGCTCTCGAACGGCCGCTACTCCGTCATGACGACGGCCGCCGGATCCGGGTACTCGCGCTTCGAACGAACGGCGGTGACCCGCTGGCGGGAGGATCCGACGCGCGACTGCTGGGGCAGCTACGTGTTTCTGCGCGACGTCCAGACCGGCAAGGTCTGGTCGGCGGGCCACCAGCCGAGCGGGACCGAGGCGGACTCCTACGACGTCGCGTACTACGAGGACCGGGTCGAGATCCGCCGGCGCGACGGGAGCGTGGCGACGATGCTCGAGATCGTCGTCTCCGCGGAGGACGACGCCGAGCTGCGTCAGGTGTCGGTCACCAACCTCGGAATCCGGCCGCGGGAGATCGAGCTGACCTCTTACGCCGAGATCGTGTTGAACGACCAGAAGGCCGACGACGGCCATCCGGCGTTCTCAAACCTGTTCGTCGAGACGGAGTTCGTGCCGGGCCTCGAGGCGCTCGTCGCCACCCGCCGGCCACGCTCCGCGGACGAGCCGCGGATCTGGGCGGCGCACCTGGGGGTCGCCGAGGGGCCCACCTCGGGCACGGTTCAATTCGAGACGGACCGCGCGCGGTTCATCGGCCGCGGACGGGACGTGCGAAACGCCGTCGTGATGGACGAGGGTCTTCCTCTCTCGGGCACCGCGGGCGCCGTCCTCGATCCGATCTTCAGCCTTCGGCGCCGGGTCCGCCTCGCGCCCGGAGGCACGGCGCGGATCACCTTCGCCACTCTCATCGCGCGCAGCCGGGAGCAGCTGCTCGAGACGGCCGACCGGTACCGGGACCCCTCGGTCTTCGAGCGCACGGTCACGCTGGCCTGGACCCAGGCGCAGGTCCAGCTTCGACACCTTCAGATCTCCGCCGACGAGGCGCATCTCTTCCAGCGCCTCGCGACCCGGATCCTCTACTCCGACCTGACCCTCCGGGCCGCCCCCGAGGTGCTGAAGCGCAACGTCCGCGGCGCTTCCGCGCTCTGGCCCTACGGGATCTCGGGCGACCTCCCGATCGTCTATGTCCGCATGGACCAGGTCGAGGACCGCGAGCTCGTCCGGCAGCTGCTGCGCGCCCAGGAGTACTGGCGGCTGAAGGGGCTCGCCGTCGACATCGTCGTGTCCAACGAGGAGGCGCCCTCGTACAGCCCGGAGCTGCAGCCGGGGCTCGAGACGCTGCTCCGCGCGGCCGGCGTCGGCCACGACGACCAAAGCCGCGGCCGCGTCTTCGTCCTCAAGGCGGATCAGGTCCCGCCCGACAGCCGCGACGCGATCGCCGCCGCGGCCCGCGTGGTTCTCCTGGCCCGCAACGGAAGCGTCGCGGACCAGGTCCTGCGTTTCCTGAAGAAGGCGCCCACGCCGCGCCCGCCCTCCGCGCGCCCGCCTCTTCCCGGGCGCGAAGTCCCCGGGCCCCGTGCCCCTCTTCAGTACTGGAACGGGATCGGCGGGTTTTCGGAGGACGGATCGGAGTACGTGACGATCCTCGCACGCGGGCAGACGACGCCCGCCCCCTGGTCGAACGTCATCGCGAACCCGTCGTTCGGCTTTCTCGTCACCGAGTCCGGATCGGGATTCACCTGGACGGAAAACAGCCGCGAGAACCAGCTGACTCCCTGGTCGAACGATCCCGTGTCCGACCCTCCGGGGGAGGTTCTCTACGTGCGCGACGAGGAGACGGGGGAGGTCTGGACGCCCACCGCGCTGCCGATCCGCGAGGAATCGCCGTACGTGGCGCGCCACGGCCAGGGCTACACCCGCTTCGAGCACGAGAGCCACGACGTGGCGCTCGAGCTTCTCGTGTACGCCGATCCCGACGATCCCGTGAAGGTCTCGCGGCTCACGCTCCAGAATCGCTCCGCGAGGCGCCGCAGCCTTTCCGTGACCGCATACGTCGAATGGATTCTCGGCGTCACGCGGTCGGACGCGGCGCGCTTCGTCGTCACCTCGCTCGACGCGGAAACGGGAGCGGTCTTCGCGCGGAATCCCTGGAACCCGGACCATCCCGGGCGGGTCGCCTTCGCCGCGCTGGACGGCCCGGCCTCGTCGCTCACGGGCGACCGGACCGAGTTTCTCGGGCGCAACGGCAGCGTCGACCTCCCCTCGGGTCTGGCTCCGGGCGTCGTGCTGTCGGGCCGGCTGGGAGCGGGTCTCGATCCCTGCGCGGCGCTGCGGGTCCCCATCTCCCTGTCGCCGGGGGGCACGGCCTCCGTCCGCGTGTTTCTGGGAGAAGCGGCCGATGAGTCGCAGGCGCGCCGCCTCGTGCTCCTCCATCGCGGGAAAGACACGGCGGAAACCCTGCGCGAGATCCGCCGGCGCTGGGACGACCTGACCGGCACCGTGCAGGTGAAGACCCCCGACGCGTCGCTCGACTTGCTCGTGAACCGCTGGCTTCTCTACCAGACGGTCTCCTGCCGGATCTGGGGGCGCAGCGCCTTCTACCAGTCGAGCGGGGCTTTCGGCTTCCGCGATCAGCTCCAGGACTCGCTGGCGCTCGCCGTACCCCGCCGCGACATCCTTCGCGGCCAGATCCTCCTCTGCGCCTCGAGGCAGTTTCTGGAGGGCGACGTCCAGCACTGGTGGCATCCGCCTTCCGGACGCGGCGTGAGAACGAGAATCTCCGACGACCTGCTCTGGCTGCCGTTCGCCGTCGCGCGCTATCTGGATGTCACCGGCGATTCCGGGATCCTGGACGAATCCGTCCCGTTCCTCGAGGGCGAGCCGCTGAAGGAGGAGGAGCGCGAGCGCTACTTCGTGCCCCAGGTCTCGGGCCAGTCGGCCTCCGTCTACGAGCACTGCGCCCGGGCCCTCGATCGCAGCCTCGCCGCGGGCGCGCACGGGCTGCCGCTCATGGGGGGAGGCGACTGGAACGACGGGATGAACGAGGTCGGCGCCGGCGGCCGCGGCGAGAGCGTCTGGCTCGCCTGGTTTCTTCACGTGAACCTGAGGCGCTTCGTCGCGTTTGCCGACGCTCGCGGAGAGACGGGCCGCGCCGCGACCTGGCGCGAGCGGGTCACAACGCTCATGCAGGCGGTTGACCATGACGGCTGGGACGGCGACTGGTACCGGCGCGCGTTCTACGACGACGGAACGCCGCTCGGCTCCGCCTCCAACGAGGAGTGCCGGATCGACTCCATCGCGCAGTCGTGGGCGGTCATTTCGGGCGGCGGCAATCCGGAGCGCGCCCGGCGCGCCATGAACGCGCTCGACCAGCACCTCATCCGGCGCCAGGACGCGCTCGCGCTCCTTTTCACGCCCCCCTTCGATAAGACGCCGCACAACCCCGGCTACATCAAAGGCTACCTTCCGGGAGTTCGGGAAAACGGGGGTCAGTACACACACGGAGCGATCTGGTCCGTCATCGCGTTCGCCGCGCTCGGCGACGGAAACAGGGCGGGCGAGCTGTTTTCCATTCTGAATCCGATCCGTCACGCGGAATCCCGCGCCGGCCGCTATCGCTACCGGGTCGAGCCCTACGCGATGGCGGCGGACGTGTACGCCGAGCAGCCCCACGTCGGACGCGGAGGCTGGACCTGGTATACGGGCTCCGCGGCGTGGATGTACCGGGCGGCCGTCGAGGCGGTGCTCGGTCTGCGTGTTTCGGGAACGGTGCTCTCGATCGACCCCTGCATTCCGCACGCCTGGCCCCGGTACGAGATCACGCTTCGATACCATTCGTCGCGATACGAGATCACCGTCGAGAACCCGCGAGGAGTCTCGCGCGGGGTCGCGGAAATCCGATACGACGGGAAGACCCTCGCCGCCGGTTCACCGGGGGTCCCGCTCGTCGACGACGGGGCGATCCACCCCGTCGATGTCCTGCTCGGCTGACACCTTACAGGGAGATCTTCGGGAGACCGATTGCGAGGACCTCGGCCACGTGCAGCGCCTCGCGGTTTGCCGCCTGGCGGATCTGCTCCCGGCAGGAGAAGCCGTCCGCGATCGAGAGCGCCCCCGCCGCGGCGTCGAGCGCGGGGATCAAGGCGAGCCGGGCGATGTCCATGGACACGGCGTAGTGCGAGGCCTCGAATCCGAACGCGCCGGCCATCCCGCAGCATCCGGCGTCGAGGACGCGGACGGAGAGGCCCGCGCGCTCGAGAAGCGCCGCCTCCGCGTCCATGGTCCCGAGGGCCTGCTGGTGGCAGTGTCCCTGGACGAGGGCGCTCCGACCCGAGAGGGTGCGCGGAGGGCTCCATTCCGGCGCGTCGGTCTCGAGGAATTCGGAGAAGAGCCGCGTCTGCGACGCGAGGCGCCGGGCGTCCGGGTCGCCGGGAAAGAGGCCGAGGAGCTCGTCGCGGAAGACCGAGGCGCACGACGGCTCGAGGACCACGAGGGGCGTCCCGGCGCGGATCTCGTCCCGCAGCCCCTCTAAGATCCGCCCGAGGAGCTCCCGGGCGAGATCGAGCCGCCCGGCGTCGTAGAACGGCCGCCCGCAGCACAGCCCTGCCGGTGGAAGCGCGACGGAAAACCCCGCCGCGGCGAGCACGTCCGCCGCCGCGAGAGCTACCTGGGGCTGAAAGAAATTGGAGAAGGTGTCCGGCCACAGAAGAAGCCGCCTGACTCCCTCGCCCTCGGAACGGGGGAGAGGGTTGGGGTGAGGGGGCCGCGCCTCGAACCGTGACCGGAACGACCGTCTCGCGAACCGCGGAATCGTTCGGAGCAAGGAGATCCCCGCCGCCCACTTCGCGACCGCCGCCACCCCCGGCGTCTGCGTGAAGAAGTTCGCTATCCGCGGAGTTTTTGCCGCGAGGGGCGCCCACAGCGGGATCAGATTCAGCGCGTAGGCGGAGCGCGGGCGCAGCCGTCCCTCGTAGTAGTGGGACAGGAACTCCGCTTTGTAGGTCGCCATGTCGACGCCGGCCGGGCACTCGCCCTTGCAGCCCTTGCACGAGAGGCAGAGGTCGAGCGCGTCACGCACCCGCTCGTCGCGCCACCCGCCCGAGATCGTCTCCCCGCGGAGCATCTCGAAGAGAAGCCGCGCCCGCCCCCGCGTCGAATGCGCCTCTTCCCCGGTCGCGCGCCAGCTCGGGCACATCGTTCCGCCGTCGTTTTTCCGGCAGTTGCCGACTCCGACGCACCGGAGCATCGCGCGCGAGAAGTCACCGCCGTCGTCCGCGTACGCGAAATGCGTCACCGGGCGTGACGGGGCGTACGCGGCGCCGAGCCGCAGGTCCGCGTCGAGCGGCCGCGCGTCGACGACCTTTCCAGGGTTCATCCGCCCTCGCGGGTCGAAGATCCGCTTGAACTCGCGGAAAGCGCCGACGAGCGTCTCCCCGTACATTTTCGGCAGGAGCTCCGCGCGCGACTGCCCGTCGCCGTGCTCGCCCGAGAGCGATCCGCCGTAGGAGACGACGAGGTCCGCCGCTTCCGAGACGAAGGCGCGGTACCGGCGGATGCCTTCGGCGGACTGGAGGTCGAAGTTCGTCCGGGTGTGCACGCACGCCTGGCCGAAGTGGCCGTAGAAGTGGCCGCCGAACCGGTGCTTCGTCAGGAGAGCCCGCAGGTCGCGCAGGTATCTCCCGAGGTCGCGCGGGTGGACGGCGGAGTCCTCGAAGCCCTCCCACGTGAGGGGCTCGCCGGGAGCGTGCGACGTGGCGCCGAGCCCCGCCTCGCGGATCCGCCAGAGGCGGCGCTGGTCCGCGTCGCTCGGAAACACGCGCGCCGACACCGCGCCCGCCCGGCTCCCGGAAGCGATCTCCGCCGCGAAGCGCCGGGCGGATTCTTCCGCGTCTCGCGGCGTCGCGCCTCCGAGCTCGACGAGAAGCCACCCGCGCCCGTCGGGGAGAAGCGCGAGGCTGTCGGGGTAGAGACCTGCGCGGCGCTCCGCTTCCACGAGGCCGTCGTCGAAGCCCTCGAGCCCGATGAGACCGTAGGGAAGGATCGACACGACGCGGTCCGCCGCCGCGTAGATGTCCTCGAAGCCGACGGCCACGACGCAGCGGCCGGGCGGGCTCTCGACGAGCTTGACCGTCGCCTCGAGGAGGAACGCGCACGTGCCCTCCGACCCGACGAGCGCGCGCGCAAGGTCGAATCCGTTCTCGGGAAGGAGGGCCGGGAGGTTGTATCCGGAGACGCGGCGCGGGATGTCCGGATATTTCCGGCGGATCTCGTCCGCGTACCGGTCGCGCAACGCCACCAGCGCGCGGTAGATGTCCGCCCGCGGTCCGGGCTCCGCAAGGATTCGAGCGAGGGCGTCGGGAGGCGTGCGTTCCGCTGTAAACCTGATGCCTTCCGCCGTGACCACATCGAGCGCGAGAACGTTGTCTTCCGTCTTGCCGGCCATCACCGAGTGAACGCCGCAGGAGTTGTTGCCGATCATTCCCCCGAGCGTGCAGACGCGGTGCGTCGCCGGATCGGGACCGAACGTCAGGTGGTGCGCCTCGGCCTGGCGGCGAAGGTCGTCGAGCACGGCCCCCGGCTCGACGCGCGCCAGCCTCCGGACCGGATCGATCTCGAGCACCTTCGACAGGTGCTTCGAGCAGTCGAGCACGACCGCGACGTTGCAGCTCTGGCCGGCGAGGCTCGTGCCCGCCCCGCGCGGAAGCACGGGCGCTCCATGCCGGCGGCAGACGTCCAGCGCCTCGAGCGCGTCGTGTGTGTCACAAGGGAACACCACCCCGATCGGGACCTGCCGGTAGTTCGAGGAATCGGTGGCGTACAGAGCGCGGGTGCCGCCGTCGAAGCGGACATCGCCGCGCACGGACCGCCGCAATTCCTGCTCCAGCGCCGCGGACGAATGACCGGACGTGTGCCGGAGGATCCCGTTTTCGTGTCGCATGCGCGTGTCGGTAACCAAAGGGGCATCGTAGCCGTATCTCTATGAGTTTGGGTCAGAGCTACCACCGCAGCGAGGGGAGTCGTCGCATGGAACTTCGCGCCTCAGGTTCGTCGTCGAGCCCGACCCGGGTCCTCATCGTGGAAGACGACTCCGGCATGCGCGCCGCCTTCCGCTCCCTCGTCGAATCCGAACCGGACATGGAAGTCGTCGGCGAGATCGGCTCCGGGACGGAGGCGATCGACGCGGTGCGGCGGCTCGCGCCCGACCTCGTCCTTCTCGACGTGGAGCTTCCCGGTCTGAACGGGATCGAGCTCATGCGGCGGATCGGTCCGGACCGGATTCCCGCCGTGATCTTCGTGACCGGACACGAGGAGTACGCGGCGCAGGCGTTCCAGGTCAACGCCTTCGACTTCATCGTAAAACCCTTCACAGACCAGCGTTTTCGCGCCACCCTCGACCGGGCGCGGCGGCACCTGCGCCGCGACAACTTCCAGGACCTGTCGGAACGGTTGTCGGCGCTCCTGGCCGAAGTGCGTGGGAAAGGCAATTACCCGCAGCGTCTCTGGATCCGCTCGCGCGGCCAGGTCCACGTCTTGAACGTCGATGAGATCGAGTGGGTCGAAGCGGACGCGAAGTATTCCTGCGTGCACTTGAGGGGAGGGGAGACGCATCGCCTGCGCGAGCCGATCAGCCGCGTCGAGGCGCGGCTCGATCCGTCGCGCTTCGCGCGCGTCCACCGTTCGGCGATCGTCAACCTCGACCGCGTCGTCGAAGTTCTCTCCGGCGGCGGATCCCAGACGGTCGTGTTGAAGGACGGCACGCGCGTGCCGATGAGCCGCTCCCAGAAGCTGCGCGTGTTCGAGCTCGCCGGCGAAGAAGCCTGAAGCGGTCCCCCCGGCTTTCCCCGCCCCCGCCGATTCAAATTTTTGGCCCCATCTCCATGGATTTGTAGATCGGAGTCCTCCGCGGATCGGCTGCGCGGCGTTCGTGCCTCTCTTTCCGTTTTTCGTGCCGCGATTCCGGCTGTCCGTGCCCGCCGCGACACCGGGGCGCCGTGGCACCTGCGTTGCTCTTTGGCAGCCCGGGTATGAACAAGGAGGTGCGTCACTCAGAGCCTGGATGAACCGATCCCGCGAGGGAACAGCGCGCTTCGATTGATTTCTTTAACTGGAGTTATGAGGCACAAGATGAAAAAACTTTTTGGTCTTGCGGTCGTGCTGACCGCGATCGCGCTCCTCGTTCCGGCGAGCGCGTTCGCGCAGACGACGGGCACAATCGAGGGGACCGTCACCGATCAGAACGGTGGCGCGCTTCCCGGCGTCGCGGTGGAGGCGTCGAGCCCTCGTCTTCAGGGAAACCGGACGGCGACGACGGACGGGCAGGGACGGTACCGCTTCGTCAGCCTTCCGCCCGGCACCTATACGGTGACGGCGAACCTTTCCGGATTCGGCACCGTGCAGAAGACGGCGAACGTCGCGCTCGACGCCACGGCGACCGCGAACCTGCAGCTCTCCCTCGCCGCGAAGGAGGCGGTCACCGTCACCGGCGAGGCGCCGATTGTCGACGTGACGTCGACGACGACGGGCAGCAGCTACACGGCCAAGGTCATCGAGAAGCTGCCTGTGGGACGCAACTACGCGTCGATCGTCCTCTCCCAGCCCGGCGTGCAGACGGACGTCGGTGAGACGCAGGGCCGCTCGCTCGCGATCTCGGTGTACGGCTCGACCTCCTCGGAGAACCTCTTCCTGATCGACGGCGTCAACACGACGAACGTCATCAAGGGATTTCAGGGCAAGAACATCAACACCGAGTTCATCCAGGAAGTCGAAGTGAAGACGGGCGGCTACCAGGCCGAGTACGGCCGCAACACGGGCGGCGTGGTCAACGTGATCACCAAGTCCGGCGGCAACGAGTTCCACGGAGACGTGTTCGGCTACTTCAACAACACGTCCACGCGGGCGAATCAAGGGTTCACCACGACGGCGAATTTCGCCGAGCGCGGCGACGCCGACTACCGGCAGGTGGGCGGACTGCTGCCCAAGGACACCCGCAAGGAAGGCGGCGCGGACCTCGGCGGCTTCATCATGAAGGACCACATCTGGTTCTTCGGCGCCTATGACCGCGTCAACATAGAACGCAACATCGAGCCGCTCCTCGGCCCCCGCGCCGGCGAGCAGTTCCCGACGAACTTCACCCAGAACCTCTACTCGGGCAAGCTGACCTTCAACGTCCTCCAGGGCACGACGATCGTCGGCACGCTGTTCGCCGATCCGCAGGCCCAGGAGGGCGCGCTCGTTCTCCCGCGGAGTTTCATCCCGACGACCTACAACGGCCGGCGCGACACGGGCGGAACGGACTACGCCGGGCGGCTCAACCAGCTGTTCGGATCCGTCGGAATTCTGACGTTGCAGTACAGCTACCACAAGGAGCGTTTCCTCACGAAGCCCTCCGGTCTCGACCTCCCGGCAGTGCTGGACTACACGCCGACACTCGTCGGCGGAGCCCGGCAGGACACCGGAGGCTTCGGCAGCGTCTTCGGGCCGACGGTGAACAACCAGTCCGACCGGAAGGACTACGCGGGCAGCTTCACCGCGTACTTCCTGAACCAGGAGGTCAAGGTCGGTGGCGATTACCAGAAGGACCTGACGTCGGGTTCGACCTTCTACACGGGCGGCAGCCGCCTCCGCGTCCGTCCCTGCACGCAGATCGGATCGAGCGTCTGCGACCTGACGGCCGCACCGTTCTACACGACCCCGCAGGGAACCCGGACCCAGGTGTTCTACGAGCACGACTACTTCACCGCGAGCGGCACGGATCTCAATCCGCTGACAGCGGCGCCCTTCGCCACCCCGACGAACCGCACGGGCGCGTACGTCCAGGACCAGTGGCGGATTCTTCCCACCCTGACGGTCAACGCGGGCGTCCGGTATGACCGGGAGCTCGTCCGCAAGGGCAACAACGAGGTCGCAATCGACCTGAAGGACCAGTGGGCGCCCCGGTTCGGTTTCGTGTGGGATTTCCTCGGAGACGGAACGTCGAAACTGTACGGTTCGGCCGGCCGCTTCTTCTACGCGCTGCCGACGGACCTGAACGTGCGCGTGTTCACCGCGAACACCCAGATCCAGACCTACAACTACAGCCCGACGGACATCACGACGCAGGTCTCCAACGCGCCGCGGATCCGGTTCATCCAGGTCGGCTCCTTCGCCGGCGAGCCGGTGGATGCGGGCATCAAGGCGGCGTATCAGGACGAGTTGACTTTCGGCGTCGAGAAGGCGCTCGACCCGACGTTCTCGGTCGGCATGAAGGGCACGTATCGGACACTGGGACGCACGGTCGAGGACCGCTGCGATCTCGACTCGTCGAGCGCTCTCACCCAGTTCAACTCCTGCGCGATCTTCAATCCGGGCGGAAACGGTCCGGCAGCGCGCGGACTTCTTCCCGGCGCGAACGGCTCGGAGAACCCGACCGATCCCACCGCAGGAGCGGGCGGGCTTCCGGGCGTCGCGGTCGGAGATGCGAAGCGGATCTTCCGGGGCATCGAGTTCACGGCGCGCAAGCAGTTTTCGCAGACCCTCTGGGCGCAGGCGTCGTACCTGTTCTCGAGTCTGCGCGGCAATTACTCCGGCGCCATCCGCGAGGCCTCCGGGCAGACGGACCCCGGAATCAACGCCGACTACGACTACAACCAGTTCGTCATCAACTCGTATGGCAAGCTCGAGCTCGACCGGCCGCACCAGTTCCGCCTCGACGCGGTCTACACGGCGCCGTTCGGCTTGTCGGTCGGCGTCCAGGGCTACGTCCGCAGCGGCGTTCCGACGTCGCGCCTCGGTTACTTCAACTCCTCCTACCCGGACCTTCTCTATCTCGACACCCGCGGCAGCAATGGACGCCTGCCGACCGACTACGAAGCCAACCTCTCTCTCTCATACAACCTGAAAGTCGGTTTCGTGACGATCACGCCGCAGGTCTACCTCTTCAACGTCTTCAACCGCCAGACGGTGACGAACACCGACCAGGCCTTCAACCCGAATGGATCGTTCGTGACGAACCCGCGCAGCCCCTTCTACGGCCAGGCCGGCGTCGAGCCGGGAACGGTCGGACCGACGGGAGTGCGGTGCACCTCGTCGACGCCTTGCTCGGACAACCCGGATTACCGCAAGGCGACGGGCTTGACGGCAACGGACATCGGGAAGACCGATCCGCGCGCCGTTCGCTTCGCGCTCAAGATCACCTTCTGATCCCGGCGCGGACACGTTCTTTTCGGGGCGGCTTCGGCCGCCCCGTTCTTTTTCCCGGGTCCCTCCGCCTCCGTATCGCCATAGAATCCCCCTTTCCAGGAGGTCTCATGAAACGAATCGCACCGGCCGCATTCGTCCTCGCCGCCTCCATCGTCTCGCCTCTCTTTCTCTCCGCGCAGTCCATGCCGGAGCTCTTCCAGAAGGCGAAGCAGCAGGTGAAGCTCGACGCCTTCGACCAGGCGCTCGCGACGCTCGCCGCGCTCGACGCCGAATCCTCGAAGCCGGAGAACGCGGCGGAGCGCGGCGCGCTCGAGCCCTCCCTGCGCTTCTACCGGGGAGTGTGCGAGTCCGCGCTCGGCCGCGACCGGGAGGCGCAGGAGGATTTTCGTTTCTTCGTCGCGCGGAACCCGCGCGCGGCGATCGATCCCGCTCTGTACCCGAAGAGGGTGGTCGCCGCGTTCGAGCAGGCGCGCCGCGAGAAGGGTGGCTCCGCGTCCGGCGACCCGTCACCGGCGAATCAGCCTTCGCTCAAGGACAGCTTCGAACGGTTCCGACCCGATCCGTTCACGCCGGCGGGCGAGGCGGGAACGGACTGGGCGAGCGGCCCCGTGAGGTACCTGCTGACGCCGGACGAGAAGCGGCAGTGGGAGCTTCTTTCCGGCGCCGGCGAACGTTCCGAGTTCGTGACGAAATTCTGGGCCTCCCGGGATCCCCGCCCCGAAACCCCCGTCAACGAGTTTCGCGAAGAGTTCGAGCGGCGCGTTCTGTTCGCCGACGGCGCGTTCCGCCAGGGGGAGCTCCGCGGAAGCCTCACGGACCGGGGGATGGTGTTCGTGCTGGTCGGTGCCCCCCACAACGTCAACCGCCGTCCGATCACGGCAACGGAGGACGGCTCCGACGTGCGCAACAACTCGTTGACGGGCTCTCAGGACACGATCGGAAAGTTGAAGGACACGAGCGACATGGACACGAGCCGCAACCTGATGGAGACCTGGCACTACGGGCGGGAGAGCCTGCCGTCGGCGGCGCCCTACAAGGAGGTCGTGTTCCACTTCATCACGCGAAAGGGATATGGCGAGAACGTCATGCAGCGCGAGCCCGTGGCTCTGACGACGCTCGAATTCGCGAGGCGCTCCGGTCGAGCGTCCTCGTAACGGCGCAAGGGAGGACCCGATGAGGAGAAAGAACGCTTTCGCTGCCGGCGTGGCCATCGTTGCATCCGCCTGCTGTTTTTTCGGCGCCGCCGCGGCGTCGGGCGAGACCGTCGTCGAGCTATTCCAGAAGGCAAAGCAGCAGGTGAAGCTGGGGTCATATGGCGACGCGTTGAAGACGCTCGACGCGCTCGACACGGCGACCGCGGCGCCGGGTCATGAAGCCGAGCGCAGGCAGGTGGAGCCGCCGATCGCGTTCTACCGCGGCGTCTCCTTCGCGGCGCTCGGCCGGAAAGACGAGGCGCGCGCGAGCTTCCAGAAGTACCTCGGGTTCGCCCCGAACGCCTCGATGGATGCATCGATGTACCCGAAGAAGGCCGTCGCGGCCTTCGAGGAGGCGAGGAAGGGGCTCGGTCCGGCGGCCGCGCCGGAGTCCGCGTCGATCGACGGCTCCTACGCGAACTTCCGGCTCGCCGGCGCGAGCCCTCCGGAAACTCCCAACGAGGCATGGGGCGACGGACCGGTGAAGTTCCTCATGAGCTCGGACGAGAAGCGGGAGTGGGCGAAGGCGAGCGACCCCATCTCGCGGTCCGAGTTCGTGACGAAGTTCTGGGCTTCGCGCGACACGAAGCCCGAGACGCCCGAGAACGAGTTCCGCCAGGAGTTCGAGCGCCGGGTTGCCTACTCGGACGCGACATTCGTGCAGGGTGAGGTGCGAGGGAGCATGACGGACCGGGGCATGGTCTTCGTGCTGCTCGGACCTCCGACGTACGTCGGGAGAAAGCCGCTCGGAACGGGCGACGACACATCCGACGCGGCGGGAATGTCGACGGCGGGCTCGCACGACGCGCAGACGGCGATCGCGGCCGCCAATGCCGCCGCCGGCGGGGGTGCGGGAGGAAAGACGAGCGGCGCGAAACAGTCCGCAATCGCGGACCGGGCGGCGGGCACCCGGATCACCGACTCCGGGTCGACCTGGCGCGAGGTCTGGCACTACCGCCGGGAGCGACTCCCGACGGGCGTTCCCTACCAGCAGGTCGACTTCGACTTCATTACCCGGAGGGGATACGGGGAGAACGTCCTCCAGAGGGACTCGAACTCGCTGAACACGCTGGAGGCGGCGCGGAGGATCCGGAAGAGCCTGTAGGGGCGGCCCTTGTGGCCGCCCGCACCACGCGCCCTGGGGGCGGGCGGGGACAAGCCCCGGCCCCTACAGCGTCCCCTTCACCCGGTCCCACCAGGCCTTCGCGCCTCCGTACCTCCATCCGTGGAGGCCCTGGTCGTTCAGCCCCCAGTCGTACGGCATGTCGTCGATCTTCGTCGAGGGCTCGAGCACGAAGGCGCGCGCCGGGTCCGGGGCGTAGAGGGAGAGCACGCCCCGGACGCCTCCCTTTTCCTTTTCGAAGTCCGCGGCGTTCCAGCGGAAGATGCTCGAGACCCGCGCGCGGTGGTTGGCCGGGTCGAACGCGTTCAAGTCCGGCCGCCCGAGCCACCGCAGCATCGCGAACGAGAGCTGGCTCGTGAACCGGTCCGGCCGGTAGGCCTCCCGCGCGAGCGGCGGACAGCTGCGCGCCGCGCAAACGAGTGCCCCGTGCACCAGAAACCCGAGCTCGGGCTCAAGTGTTCCGTGCTCGATGTCGTCGAGCGAGACGTCCCGCCCGCCGACCCTGTGCCGCGCCGCGGTGAAGGATTTCGGAAGCGCCTGGATGCTTTCGGTCGGATAACGCTCGAGGATCCACGAGATCGTGAGGGCGTTGTAGGCGTTGACGAGCGCCGCTCCTTTTTCCGTTCCCTGCGCTTCCGGACGCGCGGGCCTCGCGATCTCCGCGAGATACCCGCGCAGCGCCCGCAAGTCGGCGGGAGTGCTTTTCCACCGGGCGTAATCGACGAGCCCCTTCGGGTTCACGTACGTCCGGAGGAGCCGGTTCCACTCGGAGTGGTCGATCCCCGCGGGCACGGCGACGGGGGCGCTCGAGCTCCTGCCGCCGCAGCCGGCCGCCGCGGCGAGCACGAGGGCGGCGAGGACGCAGGAAGCGATGCGGCTGTTCGCGAGCTCCCGCCGCGCGAGGCGCGTCACCCATGCCGTCACGGCGATCGTGGCGGCGAGCCCGACGCCGAGGGCGCCCCACTCCCAGGGAGTTCGCGCGCGCGTGCCCGCAGCCGCCCCGACGGCCGCCTTCCCGGCAGCTCCGAGGGACACGTAGAGCACCGTCACGGGTAGCATTCCGATCCAGCTCGCGAGCACGTAGGGCCAGAAGCCGACCGCCGTGACGCCGTAGAAGTAGTTCGAGAGCGCGTAGGGCACGAGGGGCGAGAGCCGGAGGAGAAACACGATGCGCCATCCCTTCGCGCCGATGGCGCGGTCCACGGCCGCGAAACGGGCGTTCTTCGCCGCGAGGACCTCGACGCGGCGCCGCGCGAAGTGCCGCGCGATCAGGAACGCGGCCGCGGCGGCGAACGTGGAGACGGCGGAGACGAGGCCGATGGCGACCGGAAGCGGATAGGTCAGCCCCGCCACGATGGTCAAGAGCCACACGGGCCCGAGCAGGAGCGCCGCGAGGACGTACACGCCGGCGAAGAGAAGCGCGCCGGCGGCGCCGAGCTCCGCAAGGCGCGCCTGGAACGCGACGGCCCATTCGCGGAGGGGAAGGAAGCGGAAGGCGGCGGCGAGCGCGAGGACCGCCGCCGCCGCGGCAAACGCCTTCCACGTGAAGAAGGCGCGGGGCGCGCGGGAATCCGGCACGGGTCCATTCTAGGGGCCGGAAGAACGTCGCCTGCACTTCGCTGCGCTGCGTTCCGGCTCCCGCAGCGCAAGGCTCCTCCCTCCCTTCGGTCGGGAGACTCCTCGCGCTGCGAGCGGATGGACCGGATCGGCTGAAACACGGGTGCCCCACCGGAGGTGGGGGCGGGGCTCGTCCCGCCCGCCCCGTGAGATCGTGCGATGCGGGCGGCCACAAGGGCCGCCCTACACGCCGCGGGCGTGGTCCGTGCTGGTGCCCCACCGGAGGTGTAGGGGCGGGGCTCGTCCCCGCCCGCCCGGTGAGGTCGTGCGATGCGGGCGGCCACGCGGGGCGTGGGTCCGTGGGCTCTCCCCACCCGCCCGGTCGGTCACGACAACTGATGCACATGAACTTTCCGGAGCGCCGCTCCATCCGCCTCCCCGCCCCTGTCTACGCAGACGCCGGCCGTGCGTTTTCGGTCACGGTCGGCACGTCACCGCGCCGTTCGGTGTTTCGTGACGTCGAATTCGGACGCATCTGCATCGACGAGCTGGCGAGCATTCGCAAGGAGCGGAGAATTCCCGTCTATGCGTACTGCCTCATGCCCGATCACGTTCACCTGTTGATCGGGGTCGAGGCGACGGCTCCGCTCTCCGCTGTGATTGGTTCCTGGAAATCGCGGTGTGCCCACGCATGGCGGGAGCGGAATCGCGCGGAGTCTTTCTGGCAGCGCGGCTTCTATGACTCCGCCATCCGCACGCACGAGGACCTCCGGCGTGCTGCGTTGTACATCCTGGAGAACCCCGTCCGGGCAGGGCTTGTCGACGACTTTCGAAATTATCCGCTCGTCGGGTCTATGGAGTTCGACATGTAGACGCGGCCCACCGGAGGTGTAGGGGCGGGGCTTGTCCCCGCCCGCCCGGTGAGATCGTGCGATGCGGGCGGCCACAAGGGCCGCCCCTACACCCGCGGGCGTGGTCCGTGACCGTGGCCCCACCTGCTACGCTCGTCCCCGATGAACGCCTACCGCAACCGGCTCCTCGGCCTCGTCGCCGGCGAGGATGTCTATGCCATCCTCGAGGACACCCCACAGCGCGTTTCCGATCTTTTCTCCGGCATCGGCGACGCCGGCCTCTCGCGCCGCTTCGGTCCGGGCAAGTGGACCGCGCGCGAAGTGTTCTGCCACCTCGCCGACGTCGAGGTCGGCACTGGGTTCCGCATCCGCCAGATCGCGACCTCGACGGGGCAGCACATCATTCAGCCCTTCGACCAGGACCTCTGGGCGAAGCCCTATGCCCGGCTTCCCGCCCGCGCCGCCGTGACGGCGTTTTCGGCCCTTCGTCCCTACAACCTCGCCTGGTACCGGACGCTCCCGGCGGAGGATCTCTCTCGCGTCGCGTTCCACCCGGAGCGTGGCGACGAGAGCATCGAGACGATCATCCGGATGCAGGCCGGCCACGACCGCAACCACCTCGCGCAGCTCGAGTCGATCGCCGCGGCCTCCGAGAAGGGCGGGGCAGCCTCCGAAAAGGGATGACGCCCGCCGTGGACACCGGCGCGTCCCCCGCCTATCGCGAATACCCGCTCCCGCCCCCGCTCTCCGAGCTCGTCGAGTGCGTCTGGGCGCTGCGCGCTCCCCGTCGGCCCGTGGACGCGCCGCCCGAGCGCATCTTTCCCGACGGGTGCGTCGAGGTCATTGTGCAGCTCGACGAGCGCGCCCGGTCCCTTCGCGACACGGGCCGCTTCGAGCTGCAGCCCCCCGCGTTTCTGATCGGGCCGCTCCGTGCGCCGCTCCTGCTCGAGCCTGCGGGGCCGATGCACACTTTCGGAATCCGGTTCCGGCCCGGCGGTGCCGCGCCGTTCCTTCCTTTCGGCGTCGACCGCCTCGGCGCGGCGGAGACCACGACCGCGGATGCGTTCGGCGCTGCCGGCGGCCGTCTCACCGAAGAGCTCGGGAACGCTTCGACGGACGGCGCCCGCGTCGAGATCGCGCGGCGCTTTCTCCTGCGGCGCCTCGCCACGGCGGCCCCGATGCCGTCTCGTTTCGTTTCCGCCGCCGTCCGCCGCATGCTCGGGGCGAGCCCGAGCCGGACGTCGATCTCCGCGCTCGCCCGCGAGAGCGGCTGGAGCGTGAGCCAGCTCGAGCGCCGCTTTCGATCGGAGACGGGTTTGACGCCCCGCCTCCTCGCGCGGATCGTCCGCTTCCAAAGGGTCTTCCGGGCGGTCGGGCGCGACGGATCCGACTGGGTGTCCGTGGCGCTCGACTGCGACTACTCGGACCAGCCGCACCTGATCCGCGAGTTCCGCGAGTTCACCGGCCAGACCCCCGGCGCGTTCGAGCGCGCCGCTCCGGGCCTCGGCGCCCGGTTCGTCGCCCCGGACCGCCTCGAGCGGTTCTTCGCCGGCTGAGCCGCCCGCGTCGCATTCGTTCAAGACGCGCGGCGGTGCAACCGGTACGGTGCGCGAAACAGGGAGGCAGAAATGGCCCCGACTCTCACCGCCGCCGCCGCGCTCGCTCTTCCTTTGTTGGCCGCCGCCAGCTTCCTTTCCGACTCGACCCCGGATCCCCTCGCAGCGCTGGCGTGGATGGCGGGGCAATGGTCCGGCGAGGAGGGGGGCGTCCGCAGCGAGGAGCGCTGGACGGAACCGGCGGGCGGGATGATGCTCGCCGTCCACCGCGACGTTGCGGGCGGCAAGGCCGTGCACTTCGAGTTCCTGCGAATCGAGAGCACGCCGGAGGGGATCGTCTACTTCGCGAGCCCGCGAGGAAAGGCGCCGACGCCGTTCAAGCTGGTCGAGAGCTCGAAGGAGCGGGTCGTCTTCGAGAACGCGCAGCACGATTACCCGAGGCGCATCCTCTACTGGCTCGCCGACGGGCAGATGCACGCGAGGATCGAGGGCACGCCCGGGGGCGAAGCGAAGTCGGAAGAGTGGGCCTGGAAACGTCGGCCGCGCTGAACGCGGCCTCCCGCGGCGCGGGCCTCCTCCCTCGGAATGGCGGGAGACTTCCCGCGCCGCGGAATCCCCCTC
>JALZAT010000106.1 GCA_030948185.1 Acidobacteriota bacterium | reverse complement strand
ACGGGGGAGAGGGCAGGGTGAGGGGGTGGCTTCTGGGGGCCGGCCCTCTCAAGACATCTCTTAAGCGCGGCTCCGCCGCGCGGTCTTGCCGGCCATTGGTCGCTGTGCTACTTTCCCGGCCCCGTTGGCCCATTCGTCTAACGGTTAGGACGCGGCCCTCTCAAGGCCGAAATACGAGTTCGATTCTCGTATGGGCTACCAGAATCGCCACGGCACTCACTCACAAGCCGCGTCCTGGACGCGACCCTCTCAAGGCGGCATCTTTGAAGCGCGGCTTCGCCGCGGCGCGCCTTTGCGGCGCGACACGAGTTCGATTCTCGAATGGGCTACCACTTGCAGCCGGCTCTCTGCGAGTCACAGCCGCGTCCTCCGGACGCGGCCCTCTCATCGCGAGCGCGACAGCGAGCGGGCGGGCGGATTGTCGAGCCACATTTGCGCTCGGGGTTTCCCGAATCTTAGAGGCGGGCCGTCGCGGCACGCGTCAGGAATCGGTGAGGAGTGGCCGGCGGACGTTGCGCGGCGGCGGCCCCATCGAGGATGCTTGCTCCGATGAAGAAATCCGGCCGCGAGCGAGAAGGGTCCCGCTCCGGCCCGGTCGTCGGACTCCTTCTGCTGAGCCTCGTGATGACGGGAGTTCTCGCCTGGCAGGCACAGGCCAGCACGGCATACCACCGGGTCGCCGCGGAGAAAGTGCTCCGCGATTACGCGATGTTGACCGCGGACGAGTTCGCCCGCCGAACCGTCACCGAGCTCGGGTTCTACGGGTTCTATCCGCTCGTCACGGCGATTCGCCAGGAAGGGGCGAAGGGCCGGCTCCTCTCGCCGGCCGACTTGAAGACGAGCGGCGACGAAAACATCCGGCCGGCGGGCGACCTCGTTCGATCGACGTTCCGCTACGAGAGAGCCACGAAGCGGCTCGAAACGCTCGGGCCGGAGCCGACCGCGCCTGAACGGGAGTGGATCTCCGCGCGGCTGGCTCCCGGCGCCTCCGCGGCGCCTCCGGAGCGCCGGTATCTGACCGCGCATGCCGTCGTCGGCGGCTCGGTGCATTCGATCGTCTATGGCGCGGCGGGGTCCGGCGCGGCGGCGCCGCTCGCGGGGTTCGAGGCGGATCCCGCGGCTCTCGCAGCGCGGTTCCGCAGAGTCGCGGCCCGCGGCCCGTTGTTCCCGCCCTCTCTCGCGCAGCGCGGCGCGCGTAATGACGCGCTCTTCCTCCAGGTGCTCGATCCCTCCGGCCGGGAGGTCTTCCGCTCCGGCGCTCCACGGCAGCCCTACCTCGGGGTCACCCGGCCGTTCGGCGACGACTTCAACTCGATCCTCTCGGGATTCGTGATCCGCGCGGCCGTCGATCCGGCCGAGGCCCGATCGCTCGTGATCGGGGGCCTGCCGAGGTCGCGGCTGCCGTTCCTCCTCGGACTTCTCGCCGTGACGACGGGATTGACGCTGACGGCCGTCCGTCAGCTGCGGAGGGAGAGGGTGTTGACCGAAATGCGGTCGGACTTCGTTTCGCGCGTCTCGCACGAGCTGCGGACGCCGTTGACGCAGATCCGGATGTTCGCGGAGACGCTCCTCTTGAACCGCGTGAGGTCCGAGGACGAGCGCCGGCGCTCGCTCGAGATCATCGACCGCGAGTCGCGACGTCTGACGAACCTGGTCGAGAACGTGCTCCGCTTCTCGCGCGGCGAGCGGGGGGAAGACCGCGTCGACGCGGCCCCGCGTGACGTCGTGCCTCTCCTCCGGCAGTTGCTCGTCGATTTCGAGCCGCTCCTTTCCGGGAAGGCCCGAATCCAGGCGGCGCTTCCCGAGCGGGCCGTCGCCCGCGTCGACGAAGCGGCGTTTCGCCAGGTGCTGTTGAACCTCCTGGACAACGCCGTCAAATACGGTCCGGCGGGACAGGAGATCCGCGTGGAGGTCGAGACCGAAGCGGAACACGTGCGGATTTCGGTGGAGGACGGCGGGCCCGGAATTCCGCCTCGGGAGCGCGACCGTGTCTGGCGGCGCTTTTACCGCCTGGCGCGGGACCGCGAGTCGGCGATCGCGGGAACGGGCATCGGCCTTGCGGTCGTTCGAGAGCTCACGCTTCTCCAGGGCGGCCGCGCGTACGTCGAAGAGGGCTCGGGCTGTGGCGCGCGGTTCGTCGTCGAGCTCGAATCCGCCGCGGCGGCCGAAGAGGCCCCGGCATGACGAACATCCTCATCGTCGAAGACAACGAGGATCTCGCGTTCGGTCTCCGCAACAACCTCGAGATCGAGGGCTACAGCGTCAGGATCGCCGCCGACGGCGTGAAGGGCCTCGCCCGGATCCGGCAGACGCGGCCCGACCTCGTCATCCTGGACCTCATGCTGCCGAATCTCGACGGCGTCCGCGTGCTCCGCGCTCTCGCCGCGAGCGGACCCGACGTCCCGGTGCTCGTGCTGACCGCCCGAGGCGAGGAGACGGACAAGGTCCGGGCCCTGCGGCTCGGAGCGGACGACTACGTGACGAAGCCGTTCGGACTTCTGGAGCTCCTCGCGCGGGTGGAAGCGCTCCTGCGCCGGAGCGCCGGGCGGCGCCCCGCCGCGGGTTCCGAGGAGGAAATCTTCCGGTTCGGGACGATCGAGGTCCGGCCGGGGCCGCGGACCGTCAGCCGCGACGGCGCCTCGGTCGATCTCGCGCCCAAGGAGTTCGACCTGCTCGTGGCGCTCTGCCGCCGCAGCGGAACGGTCGTTTCCCGCCTGGACCTCCTGCGGGACGTCTGGGGCTATTCGGAAGCCGCCATCACCCGAACGGTCGATACGCACGTCGGGGAGCTTCGCCGCAAGCTCGAAAAAGACGCGTCGGCGCCGCGTTACATCCTGACGGCGCGCAAGGCGGGTTACCGGCTCGAGCTCGACCCTCCCTGACAGCTCTCTGACGTTCCGCTGCCCGCCTGCGGTGCTACCCTGCAACCCAATCAGGAGGTGACTGGATGAAGACGAAAAAATCCGCCCATGGCATTTCCTCCGCGGTCGCGCTCACGGGAGCCCTGCTTCTCGTTCCTGCGCTTGCGTCCGCCTCCGGCTCGAGCCCGATGCGCATGCCGGCGCCGCAGGCCCAGGCCAGCCCGGAGCAGGAAGCCGCGAGCCTGTACAACGACGGGATCTCCTACCGCGACAAAGCGGCGAAGTTCGAGAAGGAGGCAGCCGCCGAGCCGGACGCCGCCAAGGCCGGGAAGCTGCTGGCCAAGGCGCGCGACCGGCACGAGTCCTCCATCAAGCCGTTCCAGGCGGCGACGAAGAAGAACCCGGCCCTGTTCCAGGCGTGGGGAAGCCTCGGGTACGCCTACCGCAAAGTCGGCAACTACCCGGCATCGCTCGAGGCGTACGGAAAGGCCCTGGAGATCGAGCCGAATTACACGCCGGCGATCGAGTACCGCGCCGAGGCGTACCTCGCGCTGAATCGCCTCGACGAAGTGAAGACGGTTTACATCACCCTCTTCAACATGGACCGCCCGCGCGCCGACGAGCTCGGCGCCGCGATCGAAAAGTGGCTCGAGGGGCGCAAGGCCGATCCGGCGGGAGTCGATCCTTCCGCGCTGGCGGACTTCTCGAAGTGGCAGGAGGAGCGCAAGAAGCTCGCCTCTCAGACCTCCTCGCTCACGACCCGCCGGAACGAGGCCTGGTAGAAGCGCGGACTGAAGATTTTCCGGCCTCTTCTTTTTCTCGGCCTCGGCTGTCTTCTCCTCGGAACCGCGGGGTGGAGCTGGAAACTGCCTCCGGGCTTCCGACCCCCCGCGTTCCTGCTTCGAACCCCATGACGCCGGAGAAGCGCGAGCTGGGGCGGCGGCTTTTCTACGATACCCGGCTCTCCGGGAACGGGACGCAATCCTGCGCGTCGTGCCACCAGCCCGCGCGCGCGTTCACCGACGGGCTCGCCCACGCCTTCGGATCGACGGGGCAGAACCATCCACGCAGCGCGATGAGCCTCGCGAACGTCGCGTTCTCCGCGTCCCTCACTTGGGCGGACCCGGGAACCCGATCGCTCGAAAGCCAGGCGCGCGTGCCGATGGAAAACGCGCATCCGGTCGAGATGGGGATGAAGGGGCGGGAAAGGGAAGTGCTCGCCCGGCTGCGCGCCGAGCCGATCTACCGCGACCTCTTCGGCCGCGCGTTCCCGCGTGAGCGCGCGCCCATCTCGCTCGCAAACGTCCGCAAGGCGATCGCGTGCTTCGAGAGGACGATCCTCTCGGGCGATTCGCCCTACGACCGCTACGTGTGGAAGGACGACCGCACCGGGATGTCGGATGCGGCCCTGCGGGGAATGACGCTCTTCTTCTCCGACCGGACGAACTGCAGCAAGTGCCACGCGGGTTTCACTTTCGGAGGCCCGGCGGTGTGGCGGGGCGGCGGAGCGGCGAGGCCGTCCTTCGCGAGCAACGGGCTGCCCCTTGGGGGCGTCGGCGCGGGCGCAGACGACACGGACCCGGGCCTCGCCAAAGCGACGCGACGCAGGGAGGACCGCGGTCGGTTCCGGGTCCCCACGCTCCGAAACGTCGCGATCACCGCGCCCTACATGCACGACGGGCGCTTCGCAACCCTTGTGGAGGTCATCGAGCACTACGCCCGAGGCAGCGACCCGTCGAACCGCGCCCGGCTCGTTCGCGGATTCGCCGCCACCGAGGAAGACAAGAAAGACCTCATTGCCTTTCTCGAAAGCCTGACCGACGAGGAGTCGCTCGCGGGCCCGGAGCTCGCGGACCCCTGGCCGAGGCGGTAAGGCGTCGGCAGGCCGGCTGTCGGCACCCGGGGGCCGATGGCAGTTCCAATTTGTGTCGTCAGAAGGCGACGGAGGGACCGTAAGTCCCGGCAAACACGAAGTCGGCTTTCTGGCTCGTTTGTCGCATTTAAGAACAAACCGAAACCCAAAAATGAGCGAGAAGAGCGTTCCCGCAGGAACCGTGTACGGCGTCTGGGCGGACCAGTCGACTCTCCGGCGAGAGTCCCTCGGACCGCTCTTCGGGCGCATCTCCGTCGAACTGCGCGGTGACATCGACGACGTATGGGCGAGCTCGTACCTGGAGGTCCGGCACGACGCGGAGCAGCTCTCCCGATTCAACCTCGACGCGCGGCTCGGCCGCGTCTCGTTCACCTCCCGCGCGAGCGAGACCGCGGACGACATCCAGGACGCCCTCGCGCGGCTGACCCTGCTGCTCGAGCTCGCAAACCTCCAGGCGACGACGGCGGCCGCCGCGGCATCCGCCTCCGTCAACGAGCGGCGGCGAGCCTGAGACCCATGCGCGATACCCGACCGACTCGACCCGCGACGCGCATGCCGCTTTCCGCGGCGGGCGAAGAGCTCATGAGCGTCGCGGAGCGCGCGGGACTGGACGCATCGGGACGCGAAGAGCTCCGCACCGCGATGTTCCACTGGTCGCAGCGCTTTCTGCTCCGGATGGGAGCGAGCGAGTCCGCGGCGGAAGCCGAAGCGGCGGGGCTCGTGGCGCTGACGGTCGACTACCTGCGGCGGTATCTCAAGAGCGTGTAGCTCCTAGGAAGCCTCTCGCGTCGCCGGCGCCGGCGCTTTGCCCGGCGAGTAGCGGGCCCAGCGCAGGATTTCCGGGATCGTCGGCTTCTTGCCGTACATGAGGATGCCCACGCGATAGATCCGCCCCGCGAACCAGGCGAGCCCGACCGTGGTCGCTCCGAGCAGCGCGACGGACAGCACGATCTGCCACGCCGGCACCTGGCCGAGGGCGGTGCGCAGGAACATCATGAGCGGCGCCGTGAAAGGGAAGAGCGAGAAAAAGACGGCGATTCCTCCGGACGGGTTGTTCATCACGGCGGGATAGATGGCGACACCGGAGATGATCATTGCCATCGGAATCATGGCGAGCTGCTGCGCTTCCTGGTCGGTGTTGAACGGAGCGGCGATCGCCGTGTAGATGCTCGCGTAGAGGAAGTAGCCGCAGAGGAAGAAGAGAATGAAGTAGGCGAGCATCGACAGGGGGATCTTCGGCACGAGGTCGCCCGTCGACAGGGTCGAGGCGATCGCCGGCAAGGACAGGTTCATCGCGACGAGGGACCAGGCGAAGTACTGGGTCAATCCGACGAGGCCGATTCCGATGATCTTGCCCAGCATGAGCTCGATCGGCCGCACGGAGGCGATCACGATCTCGACGATGCGCGTGCTTTTCTCTTCGATTACGCCGCGCATGACCTGATACCCGTACATGAAGAACGTCGAATACATGAGGAAGAAGAAGACGAGAGCGGCGACGAGTCCGGCGCCCTTCTCCTCCGCCGTCCCCGAGTCCGTTACCTTGAACGCGCGCAAGTCGATGCGCTTGTCGAGCTCGTTTCCGACTTCGGGCGCCAGTCCGTGCGCGACGATCTTTTCGCGCAGGCGGATGTGGTCGAGCGCCCGCTGGATCTGGTTGATGGCCACGAATTCGGAAACTGAGGTCGAGTAGTACTCGACCTCGTCCTTCTGGAGCATCGCCGGATCGAGGATCAGATACGCGTTGATCTTCTTCGCGAGGACCTCCTTGCGGAGCTCCTCCTTGGTCTTTTCGAGGTCGGGGCCGGCGGGGCGGTCGATCAAGACCCAGTGGATCGAGCGTCCCTTGATCGGCTGCGATTCCGCGGCGGGCTCGGCGCCCGTGGGCTCGGCCCGCGGGGCGCGTCCGCCGGCCGCCTCCTGGCGCGCGAGCTCCTTGGCAAGGGGTGCGAACAGATGTCCCGTACGGTCGACGACGGCGATGCGCCGCTCGCCGCCGGACCGCCTCGCGACGGCGATCTGGACGAAGAGCATGCCGAGAAAGACGAAGGGGATCAGAAGAGTCGCAATCCAGAACGCCTTGGTGCGGATGCGCTCGATGTACTCGCGCCGGACGACCGCGAAGACCTTTTTCCAGTTCATGGATTCCTCATGCGATGTCGCGCGTCTCGATGCCCGCTTTTTCGACGGCGGCCAGATAGATTTCCACGAGCTCCGGCTCGCGGTCGGAGAACGACTCGACGTCGTATCGGTCCAGCGTCTTGCGGAGGAAGTCGCGGCGGTCGGTTCCCGGAGTGAGAGAAATCAGGAACGCGCCGTTGACGGCCTGGCATGCCGCGACACCCGGGAGGGCCGCGACTTCTGCCTTGGAGGCCTTCATGGCCACCCGCATCTGTCCTTCCGCCTGCTCGCGCTTCAGCTGCTGGAGGTTGCCCTGCAGGATCTTCTTCGAGCGGACGATGAGACAGATTTCGTCGCAGAGCTTTTCCGCCTGCTCGAGGACGTGGGTCGAGAAGACGATTGTCTTGCCCTTCGCGCGAAACTCGCTCAGGTAGTCCTTCACCAGAGCGGTGTTGATGGGGTCGAGTCCGGAAAACACCTCGTCTAAGATGAGCACGTCGGGGTCATGGATGATCGTCGCGATGAACTGGACCTTCTGCTGCATTCCCTTCGAGAGCTCCTCGACCTTTTTGTTGAGCCAGGGGCGCAGCTCCATCTTGTCGAGCCAGGAGTCGATGCGCTGGCGGGCGGTCTCGCGGGAGACCTCCTTGATCGCGGCCAGGAAGTACAGGTGGTCGAGCACTTTCATCTTGCGGTAGAGGCCGCGCTCCTCGGGCAGGTAACCGATCCGATTCTGGGTGTCGCGGTCCATGGGCTTGCCCAACACGCGGATTTCGCCGCTGTCGGGTGCCGTGATGTTCATGATCATCCGGATGGTCGTCGTCTTGCCCGCGCCGTTGGGGCCCAGGAGGCCGAAGACGATGCCCTTGGGGACCTCGAAGGAGAGGCTGTCGACCGCGGGGAACTTCCCGAAGCTCTTCGAGACGTGGTTGAGCTCGATTGCGTTGTCCATATTTGTCCCTGCGTAACTTACGGCTACACCGAAACGGAGTTGCACCCGAAAGATAGCGTACGTGGTGAATCGGACCGAATGCTAGGATTCCGCCCCCCAACCGCACGGAGAGGTGCTGGAGTGGTTGATCAGGCCGGTCTCGAAAACCGGTGAGCCCGAAAGGGTTCCGAGGGTTCGAATCCCTCCCTCTCCGCCAACACGTCGCCTTCGCTCGGCTTCGCCTCACTCCGGCTCCCGCCGCGTCAGGCTCCTCCCTCCCTCCGGTCGGGAGACTCCTAACGCGGCGAGCGGATGAACGAGTGAGGCTTACTCCTCTCC
>JALZAT010000105.1 GCA_030948185.1 Acidobacteriota bacterium | reverse complement strand
GGTGAGGGGGACCTCGCCTCTGAAACGCGGATGATCTCGCGGACGTAGAACGAAACGTGCGGCGCCGCGGTCTCGCAGCATCCCTCCTCTGGCTTCTCGCATTTCTTGCGGCGCCTCGCGCACCGGCCTCCACCATCCTCTCCATCGCGATTGATCGCGACTCCCCTTCGACGCTTTTCGTCTCCCTCGCTGGCATGGACGTCTTCGAGAGCCTCGACGGCGGCGCGACCTGGCGCTCTTCGGGCACCGGGCTGCCGGGCGCCGACGTTCGCAAGATCGTGAACGCGGGCGTCGGACGGTGGCTCGCCACGACGGGGGAAGGTATCTATCGCACGACGGATGGCGGCGTCTCCTGGTCCCGCTCGAGTATTTCGAACGTCGAACCGAGCGTCTTCGACCTGGCGGCAGCGCCCTCTTCCGGAATCGTGGTGTATGCGGCGACGGCGGCCGGCGGGTTCCTCTCCTTGAACGCTGGCGTGAGCTGGCAACCGATGGGCCCGGGGTTCCCTTCGACGGACTCGTTCCCGCGACTCGCCGTCGATCCGACGAATCTCGACCGCGTTTACGCCGTGAGCCAGACGGGCTTCTATCGAAGCATCGACGGCGGACGGAGCTGGGCCAAGACCGGGTTCCAGATCTTCGCTTTCGGGACAGGCGGAATCCTCGACGTCGCGATCGACCCGAATCGCCCCCAGGCCATCTACGTCTCCGATCTGTTCTGCGCGCTCGGCTGCGCGACAGCGCTCCGGCGGTCGGACGACGGTGGCGACACGTCCGCGCCGACTCTCGGAGCGAGCCGCATCCCGGCTGTCGTGGTGGATTCCGGTTCCGTCGTGATCGCGGCGACCTCCGAGACGCTTCAGCGGTCGTTCGACCGCGGCGCAACGTGGGAGGCGATCGGGCGAGGGATCCCCCTGCCAGTGGCCGTGCTCGCTTCCTCCCGTTCCTCTTCGCTCGTGGTCGCCGGGACACGGGCCGGGCAGCTGTATGCGACGACGGATCACGGGACGACCTGGCGAGCGTTGACGGACCCGGCCCCGATCTGCGTCGCAGCCCAGGGTCAGGTTTGCGTCGCAGGCCGGTTCCGGGTTTCGGCGAGCTTCATTGCGCCCGGAGAGCCGCAGCAGATCGCGCAGCCGGTTTCGTTGACGGAAAACGCGGCGGCGTTCTGGTTCTTTTCGGCCAACAACCTGGAAATCGTCGTGAAGGTGGTCGATGGGCGCGCGTTCAACGGACGCTTCTGGGTGTTCCTGGCGGGCCTATCGGACGTGGATTACCTCGTCAGCGTGACCGATTCGGTGACCGGATCGACGCATGTATACGCGAACGCGCGCGGTCAACTGCGCAGCCAGGCGGACACGAACTCGTTCTGACTCCAAACCTTTTCGGCTCCGATCCGTCTAAGTTCCGAGATGCCATTCGCCCTTGCCCTGCTCCTCGTCGCCGCCGCTCCCCCGCCTCCCGGCGCGATGGTCGATCTCGGCGGGCACCGGCTTCACGTCCGCTGCACGGGGGCGGGCTCGCCCACCGTCGTCGTCGAGAACGGCCTCGGGGACTTCTCCTTCGACTGGGCGCTCGTCACAGACCGCGTCTCGAAGTTCGCGCGCATCTGCACGTACGACCGGGCCGGATATGCCTGGAGCGAACCGGGACCGAAGCCCCGCTCCTTCGCTCAGCTGAACCTCGAGCTCAAGGACGCCCTCGAGAAGCTTCACGAGACGCCGCCCTACGTCCTGGTCGGGCACTCGTTCGGCGGGCCCGTGGTCCGCAGCTTCGCCGCGCGGTACCCGAGTCTCGTTTCCGGCATGGTGCTCGTCGATTCGGTCTTCGAGGATCAGCGGGTCCCGATCCAGGGCAAGGCGGTGCGAATTCGGGACGGCGCGACCGGCCGGGCGGCGCCCGCCCCCCGCGAGACGATGACCGACGCCGATCGGCCCGAACCGCCTCGAGAGGCGGCCCCGGCGCCAGAGCCGCGGAAGCTCAATCCGCTCTACGAGCGCCTTCCCGCGGACGACCAGCGGCTGCAGCTCTGGGCGCAGGCGCTGTCCGGCATCGACGACGCGGAGAACAGCCAGCGTGAATGGTCGACGGAATCGCTCGCCGCCATGCACGCTTCTCCGCAGGAGGGTGTCCTGGGAGAGATGCCGCTCGTCGTGCTGACCCGCGAGAAAGGCGGGTACTCGGACAAGCTCGACGTCCCCGCGGCGGAGCTCGAGAAGGAGCGCCTCGCGGGACAGGCAGGCCTCGCCCGTCTATCGCGAAACGGCCGCCAGATCATCGTGCCAGCCGGGCACAACATGGAGATCGAGGCGCCGGACGCGGTCGCCGGCGCGATCCGTGACATCGTTCTGGCGGTACGTCGGGCTCGTTCGGCCAGGTGATATATCCGCTCGCAGCGCGAGGAGTCTCCCGACCGAAGGGAGGGAGGAGCCTTGCACCGGCTGATCTTCGCCCGAGGCACGCACGAGGGCCCTGCTGGAGCAGGGCAGATCCTTCGCTGCGCTCAGGATGACAAAACAAAGGACCGGCTCGCGACGGGCGCGTCGTCTTCCGCCGAGCTAGTCCATTCGCTCGCCGCGTGAGTAGTCTCCCGACCGAAGGGAGGGAGGAGGCTCACGCTGCGGGAGCCGGAGCGAAGCGTCAGCGCAGCGGAGGCGACGGCTAACTGTGCTGGTACCGGTCGCTCGGCGGACGGACCTCGGTCACGGGGTGACGGCGGTCCATCCTTCGGCGCTCGCTCTTGCGGCGGTCGTCTTCGACGGCGGGCTGCAGGACCGCTTCGAGCTCGGCTAAGAGGTCGTTGGTCGGGTCCTGGATCGTCCCGAGGCTCCACGCTTCGAGAGCTTCCGTCGGCATCCCGATGACCGCGTTCAGGGCGGCTGCGATTCGCCGCGCTTCCTCCACGGTCGCGACCGCCGCCACCGCTTCACCCGCTCCGTCGAAGACCGCCCGTCCGATCGCGTACCAGGGCTTGATGGGAACGCCCTTCGTGTCCGATTCTGGTTCGTCGGAAAAGGAAAAGTCGAGTCGGCTGGCTTCCATGTTCTCCCCCTCGTGGATCGAAGCTAGTGGATGGAATCGAGAACCGTTGCCACGTCGCTGCGGGTTCCGTGCCCGTCCGAACCACCGTGGGCGGGCGGTAGCTGATGAGGACGACCCGGTCGGGATTGCCGTCCGCGAGATACAGCATGTAGAGGTCCGCCGTCGCCGTTCTGCCCGTGATGACGAGCCCGGCGAACGGGCCGAAGTTGCGCCGCAGGATTCTCGCGTCCTTGACGCCCGAAGCGGCGAGAGCGCCGGGCATTTCCGCCTCGCCGCCGAACCGGCGTTTCGCGGGGTCCCATCCGAGGTTCGTCGAGAGCCGGGCCTGGAAGAGACCGCGCGACAGGTATTCGAAGTTCTCCGCCCTCGGCAGCAGGGCCCGGTTCAGGTCCTCCTCCGTGCCCCAGAAGCATCCGTTGCCGACGCCGTGCTTCGGATTGCGGGTCATGAATCCGGGAGGCAGGAGGAACGTCAGGCCGAGGGGTCGGGCGATGTAGCCGCAGGTCGCCGTCGTGAAGTCGGTCGGCGTCCAGCTCTCGGAAAGGGGGGGCGCCGACTCCCTCGTCGTGCCGGGAAGAGCGGCGGAGGCGGTGGCGGCGACGATGATGGCGACGAAGGCCGAGACGGAGGCGGGCAGCACCGGTCGGCCAGTCGTGTTTTTCATCCCGCTGCGGCCTCCTTCTGTTCGGCTTCGGCTGTCTGCCCTCTGTTCCGGCTTCCGCCCCGCTCTAGCTGCACCCGCTCGTCGCGCCGCAGTTCATGCACTTGTAGCAGGCCGCGCTCCTCACCATGATGCTTCCGCATTCGTGGCAGGCGGGCGCGTCGGTGCTCGTCTCGAAAGCGACTTTCGTCCCGTAGGAGGTCGATGCGTCGTGGACGGCGGGAGGCGGGGCGCTCGGCGACGCGGGCGCCCGTTCGGCGACCGACTGCTCGGTGACCGGCGCCGGCGCGTGGCCCGAGCTGTCGCGCGAGATGACGCCGATCGCCGTCTGCTCCTCGGAGGTCAGGAACTTCGAGCCCATCCACCGGAAGATGTAGTCGACCAGGCTCTTCGCCATCGGGATCTCGGGGTTCTTCGTGAAGCCCGCCGGCTCGAACCGCATGTGCGTGAACTTGTTGACGAGCGCCTCGAGCGGCACGCCGTACTGGAGCGTCAAGCTGATCGCCGTCGCGAAGGAGTCCATGAGGCCCGAGATCGTCGAGCCCTCCTTGGACATGCGCAGGAAGATCTCGCCGGGCTTGCCGTCCTCGAAGAGACCGACCGTGACGTAGCCCTCGTGCCCCGCGACGTTGAACTTGTGCGTGATCGAGCGGCGCTCGTCCGGAAGCTTGCGCCGGAAGGGCGTCGTGGCCGCCGCCGGCTGCGGCGCGACAGCCTTGCCGACGTACTCGAGCTGGCCGCCGCGCTTGTCGGGGTTTTTCGAATCGGACATCGACGCCGCCGTGTTGAGAGGCTGCGTGCGCTTGCAGCCGTCGCGGTAGATCGCGATCGCCTTCAGGCCTTGCTTCCAGCCCTCCATGTAGACGCCGGCGATCTCTTCGGGAGTCGCGTCCGGCGGGAGGTTGACGGTCTTCGAGATCGCGCCGGAGAGAAACGGCTGGACGGCGCCCATCATCTTCACGTGGCCCATGTATTGGATCGACCGCGTGCCGTTCAGCGCGCGGAACGCACAGTCGAACACGGGCAGGTGCTGCGTTTTGAAGTCGGGCGAGCCCTCGATCGTCCCCTTCGCGTCCACGTACTCGACGATGCGGTTGACCTCGTCCTCGGAGTATCCGAGGCGCCGCAGCGCGAGCGGCACGGTCTGGTTGACGATCTTGATCGTTCCGCCGCCGACGAGCTTCTTGTACTTGACGAGCGCGAGATCCGGCTCGACGCCGGTCGTGTCGCAATCCATCATGAAGCCGATCGTTCCCGTCGGCGCGAGCACCGTGACCTGGCCGTTCTTGTAGCCGAAGCGGCGGCCCCACTCGAGCGCCGCGTCCCATGCGTTCTTCTGCGCCTTGTAGAGGTGGCCCGGCACGCCCTGCGGCGGGATCTGGTACGCCGCCTCGCGGTGCATCTGGATCACGTTCAGGAAGGCGTCCTCGTTCGGCTCGTAGCCGGCGAAGGCGCCGAGCTCCGACGCGATCTTCGAAGACTGCAGGTACGCCTGGCCGCACATCATCGACGTGATCGCCGCGGAGTAGGCGCGCCCCTCGTCGGAGTCGTACGCGTGGCCCGTCGCCATCAGGAGCGCGCCGAGGTTCGCGTAGCCCAGCCCCAGCGGGCGGAACTTGTGCGAGTTCTTCTGGATCGCATCCGTCGGGTATGAGCAGTTGTCGACGAGCATCTCCTGAGCCGTGATCACGATGTCGCAGGCGTGCCGGAAGCTCTCGACGTCGAAAGAGCCGTCTTCCTCGAAGAACTTCATCAGGTTCAACGACGCCAGGTTGCACGCGGAGTCGTCGACGAACATGTATTCGCTGCACGGGTTCGACGCGTTGATCCGGTGCGTATTCTTGACGGGGTTCCACTTGTTGATCGTGGTGTCGTACTGCATTCCCGGGTCGCCGCAGATCCACGCGGCGTCCGCGATCTTGTCCATCAGGGCTCGGGCGCGGTGGTTGCTCGCCGGCAGGCCGGTCAGCACTTCTTTTGTCTGCCACATGCCGTCGGCTTCGACCGCTTCCATGAACTCGTCCGTCACGCGGATCGAGTGGTTGGCATTCTGGTAGAAGATCGACGCATACGCCTCGCCGTTGAACGAGCCGTCGTAGCCGGCGTCGATCAGCGCCCACGCCTTCTTCTCTTCATTCGCCTTCGAGAGGATGAACTCCTCGATGTCCGGGTGGTCGATGTTCAGGATCACCATCTTGGCGGCGCGGCGGGTCTTGCCGCCGGACTTGATCGCGCCGGCGAACGAGTCGAAGCCCTTCATGAATGAGAGCGGGCCGGACGCGGTCCCGCCCGCGGAGAGCCCCTCGCGCGATCCGCGGATCGAGGAGAGGTTCGAGCCCGTTCCAGAGCCGTACTTGAAGAGCATCCCCTCGGTCTTGGCGAGCGAGAGGATCGAGTCCATCGAGTCGCCGCAGCTGTTGATGAAACACGCGGAGCCCTGCGGATGGGGCTCGATCCCGACGTTGAACCACACCGGAGAGTTGAACGACGCGACCTGGTTGACGAGGATCGCCGTGAGCTCGTCACGGAAGGCTTCGCGGTCGGCGGCGGTCTTGAAGTAGCCGCCCTTGTCGCCGTACCCCGTGATCGTGTTCGCCACGCGCCCGATCAGCTGCCGGACGGACGTTTCGCGGTCGGGGCTGCCGAGGCGGCCGTGGAAGTACTTCTGGACGACGATGTTCGTTGCCATCTGCGACCACGACTTGGGGACCTCGACGTTCTTCTGCTCGAAGATGACTTCGCCCTTGTCCGAGGTGATCCCCGCGGTGCGCAGCTCCCATTGGATCGCGTCGAACGGGGGGACCGTGGCGTCGGAGTATCGTCGCGTGAATGTCAGGCCTCGCAAGCCTCGGGTGGGGCGGTCTGTCCCCGTACCTGTCCCCCCCGCGCCCGCGTCCCGGCCCATTCCCATCGACTTATCTCCTCCGGCCGTGCCGGTCTCACGCTCCGTTGCGCTCATCCCGCCCCCCTTTTTTCACTCTTCAAGTCGTCGATCCGGTCGATCGCGTCGAACCCACCGTGCGAAGAAAAGCTCCCGCCAAAGCTCGAAAATCCCTGCCTCGCTGACCGATTTCTGCCTGTTTTCGGATATTTCCCGAGCGATTCGTGAGTTGGACAACAGGGTAAAACCGGCGCGAAGGGCAGTCAAGGAAAAACACAACATGTTGTGGAAGGGCCGCAAAACGGCCCTCGGAATGGTGGCACGGCGATTGCTGTTTGTACGGTTGTGGACAAGCAAGCCGCCGCGGCCAGCCAGATTCGGGTGAGGGAAAAGTCGGTTTTCGAAGTGGACGATTCGCGCCTCGCGATCGGGGTGTTTTCGCGCCCCCTGCTCGAGGTCGAGGCGAAGCAGTTCCACCAGGCCTGGGAGCGCGATCCGATGCCGGGATTCGGCGAGTTCGAGCTCGGCCGGGAGCGGATCTCCTTCGTGGCGCCGCCCGAAAACGTGCCGATCGCGTGGAAATCCATCGAACGATTCCTCGCGACGGCGAGCGAGGGAGTCCGCAAAGCATCCTGAGGGCCTCGTGAGATAATGCGGGGAAGAAACGCCCTCGGTGGGACGTTTTTGCTGTGGTGAAGAAGGAGACCCCGATGTCCTCGACGATCGACACGCCCCTGACCCCGATGACCGCGCCCGGCCAGTCGAAGGCCCTGCTCTCGCTGACGGACGCCGCAGTCGCCAAGGTCAAGTTCTTCGCGGAGACGATGCCGGACTCGCAGAACAAGCCCCTTCGGATCTTCGTCCAGGGCGGCGGCTGCTCCGGCTTCCAGTACGGGTTCACGTTCGACGAGAAGAAAGACGACGACAACTTCTGGGAGCAGGACGGCATCTCCGTCGTCGTCGATCCCCAGAGCGCGATGTACCTGAAGGACGCGACGGTGAACTACGTCGAAGACTTCCGCGGCGCGGGCTTCGCCGTCGAGAACCCGAACGCCTCCGGTGGATGCGGCTGCGGGAAGAGCTTCAACGCGTAAAGCGTTGACCCAGACATCCTCGTTTTGATTGCGGCCCCGCGCAAGCGGGGCCTTTTGTTTTGTCCTCTCCCCGGGCGCGGGGGAGAGGGTTGGGTGAGGGGGACGCCCTGCCGATGATGGGCTGATAGAGGCGCGGCAGGTCGCTGGACAGATCCGCCGCCTGTCCTCGCGACAATCGAGAGTGTGCGCTTCAAAGGCATCCTTACGCTCCTGCGCCGCCTCCTGCCCACGCCCCGGATGCGCGGCACAAGGGGCGCGGGCCAGCGGTGGGAAGACGCCGCCGAGAGGCTCTTGCGGCGCGAGGGTTACCGGATCCTCGAGAGGAATTATCGGACGAAGGCCGGCGAGATCGATTTCATCGCGCTCGACGGCGACGTCCTCTGTTTCATCGAGGTGAAGGGCCGCCGCGCGCTCGGCTTCGGCTTTCCCGAGGAGGCGGTCACGCTCGAGAAACAGCGGCGCATTC
>JALZAT010000001.1 GCA_030948185.1 Acidobacteriota bacterium | reverse complement strand
GGATCTTCGACCCGTCGGGGCAGGCGAGATCGAGCGTCGTCGCCGGCGCGGCGACGTAGAAGGGAACGCCGTTCTCCCGCGCGAGCACGGCGACCGAGTACGTGCCGATCTTGTTCGCCGTGTCTCCGTTGGCCGCGATCCTGTCGGCGCCGACGACGACCGCCGCGATCTCGCCGCGCGAGAGAAAGTGCCCCGCCATGCTGTCCGTCAGGATCTCGACGTCGATCCCGTCCCGGGCGAGCTCCCAGGCGGTGAGTCGCGCGCCCTGGAGGAACGGCCGCGTCTCATCGGCGAGGACGCGGATCCGTTTGCCCGCCTCGATCGCGCCCCGGATGACTCCGAGCGCGGTTCCGTATCCCGCCGTGGCGAGCGCGCCCGCGTTGCAGTGCGTGAGGACGGTCGTGCCGGTGGAAAGAAGCTCCGCGCCGAAGGCTCCGATCCGGAGGCACGAGGCGATGTCCTCGGCCGCGATCGCATCCGCTTCCGCGACGAGAGACCGCTCGATCTCCTCCCGCGAGCCGCCGTCGAGCGCCTCGAACCTCGCCGCCATTCGGGAAAGCGCCGCAAAGAGGTTCACCGCGGTCGGGCGGCTCGAGGCGAGGAGCGCGCGCGCGGATTCGAACCGTTCACGCGGCGAGCCGGATCCTTTCCCGCGCAGAGAGAACGCGGCGCCGTACGCCGCGGCGACGCCGATCGCGGGAGCGCCGCGTACGGCCATGTCCCGGATCGCCCGCGCGATGCCTTCCGGCTCCGAGAGCTCGAGCCACACCTCGCGGCCCGGAAGGAGCCGCTGGTCGAGAAGCCGCAGGATCCCTCCCTCGCGGTACAGCGGCCGGAAGACGTCGGTCCGGAAGACGTCCGCGCCCAAGGTCAGGAGCCCGGGCGCACGACGAGACCGGCGCCTTTGCGTCGAGGGTCGGCCACCGCGAGGAGAGAGCCGTCCGGGTTCCTCGCGATCGCGTGGACGCGGCCGAAAAAGTCCTTCGTGTCGCGTTCCACCACGGTATGTCCGAGCTTCCGGAGACCCTCGAGCCACCCCGCGTCGAACCGTCCGACCTCGGCGGCGATCTGGTCCGGCAGATCTTGCTGGTGAAACCGCGCCTCGGCGACCGCGGCGTCGAGAGGCTCGCGTCGAAGAAGGATCCCGAGCATCACCTGGAAGTTCGTCGTGATGATCCGCGAGCCGCCGGGAGTTCCCCAGACGAAGTTGTTTCGGCCCGAGTTGACCGCGATGGCGGGGCACATCGACGAGAGCATCCGCTTGCCGGGTGCGGTTTCGTTGACCTTTCCCTGCACGAGGCCGTACATATTCTTCTGGCCGGGTCGGGTTGAGAAGTCGTCCATCTCGTTGTTCCAGAGAAACCCGAGACCCGGCGCGACCCGCGCGTTTCCGAACGAGTCGTTCAGAGTCGTGGTCACGGAGACGGCGTTTCCCGCGGCGTCCACGACCGAGAAGTGGGTCGTGTTCGGCTTGTCGGGCTCCGGCGGCCGAAGCTTGTCGGTCGGCGTGGCCCGGTTCGGGTCGATCGTCGCGGCAACTTTTCGAATCCGCACCGGATCCGTGAAGAGGTTCTGGCGTACGCCGCCGAAGGCGGGGTCGCCCAGATATCGGTTTCGGTCGCGAAAGGCGCGCTTCTCCATCTCCGCCACGAGATGCGCCGAGGCGACATCCCGGGTCTTCAGCCGGCTGAGTCCCACGGCTTCTCCGAGCAGCGCGAGCTCCGCGAGCACGGGTCCGGAGGACGGCGCCGGCGTCGTGTACACCTCGTAACCCGCGAAACGGAACCGCAGCGGCGTGCGGATCTTCGCCTCGTAGCGGGCGAGATCGCCCCGGCTGATGAGGCCGCCCTGCCGGGCCTGGCCCGCCTCGATCCGTCGCGAGAGGTCCGCTCGGTAGAAGCCGTCCTCGCCCCGGTCCCGGATCGCCTCGAGCGTCGCGGCGAGGTCGGGCTGCTTGAAGACGACCCCCACGACGGGCGGGCCGCCGCCCGGAAGAAAGATCCGCGCGGTCTCCGGGTCCTTCGCGAGACGCTCCTTCGAGTCGGCGATCGACTGGGAGACGTTCTCCGTCATCGGGAACCCGTCGCGGGCGAGTCGAACCGCCGGCGCCAGGACGTCCTTCCACGGCAGGCGCCCTCCCCGGCGGTGCGCGGCGGCGAGCCCGGCCACGGTGCCGGGAACTCCGGACGCGAGCGGTCCCTCCGTGGAAGACGGCGGCGTGCCGCCGGGGCCGGGACGCGTGTACAGGTCGCGTCGCGCGTTGCGCGGAGCCATTTCGCGGTAATCGACGACCAGGGTCCGCCCCTTCGCGTCCCGGGAGAGCCAGAAGCCTCCTCCGCCGAGGTTGCCCGCCTCCGGCCAGGTGACCGCGAGCGCGAACGCGGTGGCGACGGCGGCGTCCGTCGCGTTCCCGCCCTTCCTGAGGATCTCTATGCCGGCGCGCGCGGCCGTCTCCTCTTCCGCTGCGACGGCGCCGCCCTGCCCCCGCCCGACGTGCTGGTCCTGCGCCGGCAACGACGGCGCCAGCGCGAGGAGGGCGAGGAAGATCCAGACGCGCGTCTTCATTTCGTGGGCATTCTATGGGCTACCGATTAAGATTCGCTGCGCATGAAGGGCATTCGCGAGCTCTCGCTCTCGGGGCGCCGTCTCTTCCTGCGGGTGGATTTCAACGTCCCCCTGGACGCGGGTGGCCGCGTCACCGACGCCACGAGGATCGTCGAGACGATTCCGACGGTCCGCCTCGCGATCGACGCCGGAGCCCGCGTCATCTGCGCCTCGCACCTCGGCAAGCCGAAGGGGAAGCCCGGCCCGAAGCTTTCCCTCGCGCCCGTTGCCGCGGAGTTCGCCGAGAAGCTCGGCCGGCCGGTCCGCTTCGCGGATGATTGCGTGGGCCCGGACGTCGAAGCGCTGGCGGCGTCCCTCGCGCCGGGCGAGGTCCTTCTGCTGGAGAACCTGAGGTTCCATCCGGGCGAGGAAGCCAACGACCCGGAGTTCGCGAGGGGCCTCGCGGCGCTCGCGGACGTGTACGTGGACGACGCCTTCGGCGCGGCCCACCGCGCGCACGCGTCCGTGGTCGGCGTTCCAGGGCTCGTGGCGGAAAAGGGCGCCGGTCTCCTCCTCGAGCGGGAAGTCCTCGCCCTGTCGCGGCTCCTCCACCCGGAGCGGCCGTTCGCCGCGATCCTCGGCGGCGCGAAGATCTCAGGCAAGATCGACACCCTCCGTTCGCTCGCTCGCATCGCGGACGCGCTCCTCGTCGGCGGCGGCATCGCGAATCACTTCGTGCGCGCGATCGGGCTCCCGGTCGGCAAGTCGCTTCTCGAAGAGGACAAGGTGGCCGTCGCCCGCGAGATCCTCGACTTCTGCAGGGAAAACGGCAAGACGGTCGCGCTTCCGTCGGACTTCGTCGTCGCGGCGTCTCCCGACGACGGCGCGCACGCCCGCACCGTCGGAATCGCGAAGATCCCCGCCGACGCCATGACGCTCGACGTAGGACAGAAGACCATCGAGCAGTTCGAACGGCTGCTCGAGCCCGCGAAGACGATCTTCTGGAACGGCCCCATGGGCGTCTTCGAGAAGCCGCCGTTCGACCGCGGGACCATGGCGCTCGCGATGCTGCTCGGGGAGTCGGACGCCTTTACCGTGGTCGGCGGAGGCGAGAGTGTCGCGGCGGTCAATTCTGCGGGCGTCGCCGACCGGTTCGACCACGTCTCGACGGGCGGCGGCGCCTCTCTCGAGTACCTGACGGAAGGCACCCTCCCGGGACTCGAGGCGCTCGAGCGTTGAGCTGCGCCGTTCCCGCTGCCGCCGCCGGTTCGACACGATGAAGCGGCTCTACGTCGCCAACTGGAAAATGAACTCGGGGCGCGCGGGCGCCCTCGAATACACCCGGCGTCTCGGGCAGCGCCTCGGCGCGGCGGCGCCGGAAGGCTGCGAGCTCGCCGTCGCGCCTCCGTTCACCGCGTTCTCCGAGGCCTCAGACCCGCAGGGTCGATGGTCGCTCGCCGCCCAGAGCGTGGCGTCTCACGTCAGCGGCGCCTTCACGGGCGAGACGTCGGCCGCGATGGTCGCGGAGGCAGGATGCCGCTACGCGATCATCGGGCACTCGGAGCGGCGGCGCCTCTTCGGGGACACCGCGGAGAACCTCGTCGCCCGGCTCGCCCGCGCGCGCGAAGCGCGTCTCGTGCCGATCTACTGCCTGGGCGAAACGGAGGAGGAGCGCGCGGAGCGGCTGACAGAAGAGGTCCTCGTGGCCCAGGTCCTGGCCCTGGCGCAGGACCCGCCGGAAGCCGAGCTCGTCGTCGCCTACGAGCCGGTGTGGGCGATCGGGACGGGTCTGGCGGCGACCCCGCACGACGCCGCTGCCGCCCGCGAAACCCTGCTGATTGCGATCGGCGCCCGGCGCGATCTCGACCGGGTCCGCGTTCTCTACGGGGGGTCGGTCACGCCGGAGAATGCCGCGGATCTCCTGCAGGGCTCGGGGATGGACGGGTTCCTGATCGGCGGCGCGGCCCTCGATCCGGACCGGTTCGCCTCGATCGCGGGGGTTCCGGACCCCCAAAGGGCAACCGACCGCCATCCTTGACGCGCCTCCGTCCCGAAAGTAAGATTCGTTCCCTTTTTTCGGGAGGCCGTCACTTGGGTTTCGCCTACATCGCCGCCGTCGTTCTGTACGCATTCATCTGCTTCTTTCTGATTCTGGTCGTCCTCGTCCAGCAGGGGAGGGGTGCGGACATCGCCGGGGCCTTCGGCGGCGGCGGAACGCAGACCGCGTTCGGCGCGCGCGGCGCGACGACGCTCCTGCACAAGTTGACGACCGGCGCGTTCATCGGGTTCATCGTGCTTTCGGTGCTCCTGACCATCCTCGAGCGGCACAAGGGCGGCTCGGTCATGGCGAAGGTCCCCGCGAAGTCCGCGGCGGGCTCGAAGGCTCCGGCGCCCGCGAAGCCCGCCACGGGGAATCCGCTGCCGGCCGCCGCCGGAAGTCAGCGGCCTGCGCCCGCGGCGCCCGCACCCGCGAAGCCCTCGGGAAAGTAACGAATCGTTTCGGGTTGGGACGACTTGCCGTCGTGGTGGAATTGGTAGACACGTACGTTTGAGGGGCGTATGGGGTAACCCATGCCGGTTCGAGTCCGGCCGACGGCACTCTTGAGCGAAGCCGGGCATTGACCCGCCTCGCACTGTCATCAGCTTCCAGCCCGGCTTCGAAATCCGAGAGTTCAAAGGCGGTCTGCTGAGGTGAGCCGCATCCCCGGTCATAGGGTTCTCCTGCGTCAGACGTAAACTCCCCTTAAGGCCAAGCGTCTCTTCTAGCAACGGAGGTCCCCATGCGATCCGCTCGTCTTGCGGCCGTGGCTCTGGCTCTGGTCGTCCTCGCGCCCGCGAGCGCTTGGGGCGCCTATTCGCCCGCGTCGACGAACGGGTGGTTTCCCATCGTGGGGCGCGCGCCCGGTCCTTCCAACGCGCAGAATCGCACCGACCTCTGGCTGTTCAACCCCGACGCGTCGGCGAATGCGACCGTTACCCTGACATTCCATCCCTCCGCCGCGAGCGGCGCTCCGGCCGGCGCGGCGGTCAATTCAGTTCCAATCGTCCTCTTCCCCCGCGAGACGAAGTTCTTTCCGGACGTGACGTCGGCCACGGTCCCCGCCGGCGATGGATTCGGCTCGCTCGAGTGGAACTCCAACGTTGCCGTGATGGCGTCCGTCCACAAGTACCTCTCGAGCGTGACGGGAACCTCCGGCGGTGTGTACGGCGGGACGCCCGGCACCGAGGCGCTGGGCGCGCGAGCGAGCGCGACGGATTCGGTCAACGTCCTGCAGCTCTTCGGCCTCCACTCCGGCGACGCGAACTTCTCGACGCAACTCGACGTCGCGAACACGTCGGCGGTGGCGCTCCCGATCGAGGTGCGGGTGGTCCAGTCGCCGAGCAACTCGATCCTCGCGACGACCTCCTACACGGTCGCGCCGAAGTCGCTGCTGCGGGCCGGAAACCCGTTCCAGGGCCTCTCGCTCGACGACACGCTGCGCGTGACGGTGGCCGTCCGCGAAGGCACGTCGATCCCCTCGGGCGGCGTGATCGCGTCGGCGACCGTGACAGACCTGCGGTCCAGCGACGGCAACGTCGTGCTCGGCCAGCGGCAGGGGTCCGGGAGCCTCGCGACCGGCCCCTGCACGCCCGACGCGAACAGCCTCTGCCTGAACAACGGCCGCTTCAAGGTGACGGCGACGTACTCGAGCGCGCAGGGCTCGGGGACGGGAACGGCGATTCCGGGAACGAGCGACACGGGCCAGTTCTGGTTCTTCACCTCTCAGAACGTGGAAATGGTCGTCAAGGTCTTGAATGGCTGCGGCTTCAACCAGCGCTACTGGGTCTTCGCGGGCGGCCTGACCAACGTGCAGGTCACGATGACGGTCACCGACATGTCGAACGCGACCGTCAAGACATACACGAACCCGCTGAACACCGCCTTCCAGCCGATCCAGGACACGGCGGCGTTTGCGACGTGCCCGTAGTTCTCAGTTTTCAGTTCTGAGTTCCGAGACTGACAACGGATAACTGACGGCTGACTGCTATTCCCGGGGCACCGGGTCGTAGCCGCCCTTCGACCATGGATTGCAGCGGGCGATCCGGACGGCGGTGAGCGCGCCGCCCTTGCCCCATCCGAACCGCCCGATCGCCTCCCGTCCGTATGCGGAGCACGTCGGCTCGAAGCGGCAGCGGACGAGGCCGGTCCGCCCAAACCACGGCGACACGGAGGAGCGGTAGGCGTCGATCGCGGCGACGGCGACACGCGCCCCGTTCTGCTCCGGCGGCGGGCGCAGCAGGTCTCCCGCCGCGAACCCGACGAGAGCGGCCAGCAGCAGGGGAGCGAGCCCGCGCGGGCGCGGCGACTGCTCAGCCGCGGTCGGCATACCGGGAGAGACCGCGCACGACGAGGCGCTGTCCCTGGAGCGCCTTCACGATCGCGAGGATCACGACGATCGCGTAGACGATCGCCAGAACGAACATGGCGATCCCGTAGACGCATGAGAGCGATGGAAAAAGCACCCCGGCGGCCGTCGCCGCCCCGAGGATCGCCACGAACGCGGCGGAGAGAAGGATCCCGTTGCGGGCATGCCACCGCTCTTCACGGCTGGACTCGCCGAAGAAGAGCGGGATGACGCCCAGCAGGGGAAGGTAGGAGACGACGAGCTTCCAGCGATGGGGCTCGGGCACGGAAGGAAGCTATCAGGGAGTGAGCTGCGGGCTGACAGCGACCCGCTGACAGGGAGACCGATTAGTTGGTCTTCAGCCGGATCGACCCGTTCACCGTTTCGCAGCGCAGCGTCTCGGTTCCGCCGTTGTAGGAGCCGCGGGCTTCTTTCGGGCCGTGCTTGCCCTCGACGGCGAGAGCGATGTCGCCCTCGATGCGGCCGTTCACGGTCTCCAGGTTGTAGCGGATCGAGGAGGCGCGGGCGAAGGCCACGTCGACGGATCCGTTGACGGTCTCGAGGTGCGTCTGCTTCAAGGGCCCCCGGAAGGCGATCCGCAGCGAGCCGTTGACCGTCGTGGCCTTCACGGGTCCGAAGACGTCCATGACCTCGATCGAGCCGTTGACCGCGTCGGCGGAGACAGCCGCGCCCATTCCGCTCGCCTGCACGTGCCCGTTGCAGGTCTGGAGCCGCGCCTCGGCATTGGCCGGAAGGGCGATTTCGTAGTCGACGCGGGCGCTGTGCCCCCCGAAGTCGAGGATCCCGAAGAGCTTGTGGCGATTCGGGTTGATGGTCTCGATCCGGAGTTCGTCGCCCGCCTTCCGCACCCGGATCTCGGTCAGGCGCAGGGTCTCCTCGGCGTTGCCGCCGGAAACCGTCTTCGTCGCGCGCACGCGCACGTACGGCTTGTCCCAGGCGACCGCGTCGATCTTGCCGTTCACGTTCTCGACCGAGACGCGGGTAACTCCTTCCATCGAAAAGGCTTTTTCAAAGACATCCTGCGGTCCGCCCGCCAGGGCGAAGCTTCCGGCGGCAGTCAGCAGGCAAAGGGTCACGAAGGTTTTCCGCATCACACTCTCCGCTTGCTTAAACGGATCGCTCCCGGAAAGGTTCTCCCCCTCCAGAACGCCCATTTTCCCCCCTCGACGGTATCAGTCGGTGGGAAGAATCCGAACGCCTGTTTTCCGGTCAGACCGGCGGGGGGCGTTTCCATCCCGGAGAACGGGCCAGGCCTCGAGGACGTTCCACCCGGGGACGAGGAGGGGCAGGTTTCGCCGGATCGAGAGGGCCGCGCCGGGGGCCCCCCCGTCGCGGCGGACGGCTTGCAGGCCGAGCCACCGGCGCGCCCGGCCGCCCCGGGCGTCGCGAAGGAGAAAGAGGGCGATCGCGACCGCCGCCGAGGCCCCCCAGATCCAGGGGATGGCCTCGCGGGCGAACGGAAGCCCCCACCAGACCGCAGCCGTCGCGAGAAGCGCGCCCGCGTCGGCGCAGGCGGAGGCCGCCAGCACGTCGAGCAGGAGTGCGAGGAGGCGGGCACGTTTCATGACGAAGGTGTCGGGTGACGGGTGTCGGGTGACGGGGCTGTTCGGGCCCGATCAGGTTTCACTCACCTGTCACCTGTCACCTGTCACCTGTCACCTTTCCACGATACCCTCTCTTCGGAGCAACGATGCCTCTGCTCGCCGACTGCCATCTCCATTTCGAAGGGTCGGTTCCTCTCGCCGTCCTCGAGGAGCTTGCGGGCCGATCCGGTCACGCGTTTGCGCGCGGGGGGGAGTTTGCGGCGCGCCGCCGCTCCGTCCGGGACGCGGCCGGCTTTCTCGCGCTCTTCGCGGACGTCTGCCGTGTGTTCCGAACTCCCGAGGACTACGCGTTCGCCGCCGAGCGGCTGTCGCGCGCGCTTTTTGACGACGGACTCGCCTACGCGGAGGTCTACGTTTCTCCCGAGATCTGGGCGCGGTTCGGGCTCGACCCTGCCGCATGCCTCGAAGCGATCGACGCGGGCTTCGCCGCCGGCGCCGGCGGGGGAGCGCGTTGCATGATTCTCCTCGACACCGTGCGGCAGTGGGGCGCGGCCGCGGCGGAGAGCGTGCTCGATCTCTTCGAGCGGAAGCCTCTGCGCCGCGTCGTTGGTTTCGGTATGGGAGGCGAGGAGGGCTCGGCGCCCGCCTCCGCCTTCGCCGGAGTTTACGCGCGGGCGCGCGCGCTTGGCCTGATGACTTCCGTGCACGCGGGGGAGTGGCTCGGGCCGGACTCGATCCGGGAAGCGCTCGATTTTCTCCGGCCGGACCGGATCGACCACGGAATCGCGGCGGCGAGCGATCTTGTGCTGCTCGAGCGGCTCGCGGACGAGAAGACGCCGCTCCTCGTCGCTCCCACGGGCAACGTCCGGACGGGAGTCTGCGCCTCGCTCGCGGAACACCCCCTCACGCGGCTTCTCGAAGCGGGCGTCGCGGTCGGACTCTCGGCCGACGACCCGCTTCTGTTCGAGACCTCGACGTCCCGCGAATACGCGGAAACCTCGCGGGCGCTCCGGCTCTCCGCCGGAACCGTTCGAGATCTCGCGGCGCGCTCCTGGAGGGCCGCGTTCGGCCTCTCCGCGGCCGAGCGCGAAGCGGGCGCGCGCGCCCTCTCCCGGTGGGATCCGCCGCCGCTCGATCAGCCGGGCGCGCCGTCCGCTTCGAGCGCGTGGCGCAACGCTCGTCCGCCTTCACCCGGTCTGCGCGACGCCCGGTGATCCCGCGAGAACCCCCTCGTACAGCTTCCGGTAGCGTTTGACGATGGAAGCCGTCGGAAACTCCTGCACGGCGCGCCGGCGCGCCGCTTCGGAGAACCGGCGCCCGAGCCGCTCGTCTTCGAGTAGCGACATCGCCGCGTCCGCCATTCCAGAGACGTCGCCCACCGGCCGCAGAAAGCCCTCTTTCCCGTCGTCGACGACCTCGGGCAGGCCTCCCTTCGCCGTGCCGATCACGGGGACGCCGCACGCCATCGCCTCGAGGGCGGCGAGGCCGAACGATTCCGCGTCGGAGGGCAGGAGGAAGAGATCCGCGACCGGCAGCAGAGTCTCGATCGCGGCGACGTTCCCGAGAAACGTCACCTGCTCGGCGAACCCGCCCTCTTCGACGAGCTGTTCCGCGAGGGCCCGATGCGGGCCGTCGCCGACGAGGATCAACCGCGCGGGGATGCGGCGGCGCACGAGGTCGAATACCCGGACCACGTCGGCGATCCGCTTGACGGGCCGGAAGTTCGAGACGTGCATGAGGACCTTCTCGCCGTCCCGGCGCAGGCTCCGCGCGTATTCCGAAGCGCCGTCAGGGCGGTAGAGCTCTCCGTCGACGAAATTCGGGATGACGTCGATCTCGTGCCGGACGCCGAGCTCCCTGGCGGTGACGTCCCGCAGGTAGCTCGAGACCGCCGTCACGCCGTCGCTCTTCTCGATTCCGAAGCGGGTGATGGGCAGGTACGAGCGGTCCTGGCCAACGATCGTGATGTCCGTGCCGTGAAGGGTCGTCACGACCTTCAGGCTCCCCCCGCCGTCGAACGCGACGAGGTCGCGGGCGAGATAACCGGAGATCGCGTGCGGAAGCGCGTAGTGCACGTGGAGGAGGTCGAGCCTGGAATGCACGGCGACCTCCGCCATGCGCGTCGCGAGCGCGAGCGTGTATGGAGGAGACACGAAGAGCGGATACGTCGGCGCCACGACCTCGTGGAACGAGACGCGCGGCCGCGGGAGCGCGAGCCGGGAGGGAAGCGCGTACGAGATGAAGTGGACCTCGTCGCCCCCTTCGGCGAGCGCCATGCCGAGCTCGGTGGCGACGACGCCGCTGCCGCCGACGGTGGGATAGCAGGTGATGCCGATCTTCATGCTCTAGAACCCCGGCTCGAATCCTTCGAACACGGATACGAGGTCGTCGATTCTCGGCGGGCGCCTCGAGATGAACCCCTCGGCGAACTCCACTCCGATCATGAAACCGAAATGGCGCGCGCGGGCCTCGATGGTCTCGAGGAAGGTTGCCTGCGACAGCATCGTTTCGGGCGCGTTCGATGCGGGATTGTGGAACTGACTCGAGAACGCGCGGACGGCGGCCCGCCGCTTCTCCATCGCCGGCGTCACGTCCACGAGGAATGTCGGCTCATGGACGTACGCGGTCGAAAAGTAGATCGTCTGCTGCGGCCGGTGCGCGGGATATGCCGACTCGAGCTTGCGCAGGCCGGCGTAGAACGCGGCGTCCCGCACGATCTCCCCCGCGCGGCGATGGTCGGGATGCCGGTCGTCGGGGTAGGACGTCAGGACTAGGCGCGGTTTTTCGCGCCGGATCACGTCGATGATCGCGAGCTCGTTCTCGCGGCTCTTCACGAGCCCGCCGTCGCCGCAGTCGAGGGTCTCGCGGAATTCCGCGCCGAGGATCTCGGCGGCCCGCCGCGCCTCGGCGTAGCGCGTCTTCTCGTCGCCGCGCGTCCCCATCTCGCCCCGCGTGAGGTCGACGATCCCGAATCGGCGGCCGCGCGCCTTCGCCTGCACGAGGGTGCCGGCGCACGTGAGCTCGATGTCGTCCGGATGCGCCGCGATCGCCAGGATGTCAACGGCCATCAGGCTCCGCTCCGACGTCGGCAACCGTGGCGCCCTCGAGCGAGCCGGTCGCCGCCTTGCGGATCGCGTCGAGCGCCGTCGAGCCGTATGCGAGCAGGGGGACGAGCGGCGGATAGAGGCGCTCCGCCGGACCGCCCTGAGGCAGCAGCATCGTGTCCAGCCGCTTCCGGCGCTGGTTCGCGACCTCGTCCTTGCGCTCGGCGGCCTTCTTCATCTTTTCTGCGAGCTGCTCGAACTGATACGCGACTTTCTTTCGAGTGTTTTCGAGCGCGCCGGCGAGTGTGGGATCCAGCGCCGAGAGCGCCGGCGTCAGCTCCGCCAGGGAACGGTCGGCTCCCTCGGCGCTCCGCGCGAGATCCGGCGCGCCGGGAACGTCCACGGGCGCGCTCGCCGCGGCGGGAAGGAGAAGGGCGTCGTTCGAGACCCCGAGCGCGTCGACCGCACGCCGCTCGGCGGGACCGAGCGGCACGACGAACGAGCGCGGGAAGAGGACGGGAGGAGTGAGGCCGAAGATCGGAAAGAGGGCAAGCGCCTGCGCGTGGTACGCGAGCTCCGAGGGCCCGAGGACGGTCGCGGCGATGGGCAGGAGCCAGGACTTGAGAACGGGCCGCGTGAGCACGTCGCTCGACGGCCACTCCTCCCCGCTCGCCACCCGAAGCGCGGCCGCGTCGGGATCCTCGACGCGTCGCCGCTCGCCGCGCGCGATCGTGAAGAACGGAAATACCTCCGGCCGGAAGGGGACGGGAACGGAAAGCCCCGCGATCTCGATCCGCGATGCCGCTTTTGCGAGCGCCTCGCGGATCTCCATCCGCTTTTGCGCGGCGAGGCGGAAGAACTCCGCCGTCGCGGGCCGCACGGCGTCCTGGTACGGGTCGAGGACGAGCAGCTCTTCGCCCGCGAGATCGAGGAGCGTCTCGATGAACGCTTCGCCGTACGCCGCTCCCGGGACGTAATGCCGCCGGAAGGCCTCGACAATTTCCGCCGCGCCCGGCGCGCGCGCGTCCGCGGCGAACGCGTCGAGGATTTCCGTGACCCGGGCGGGCATCGGGAGGCGCCCCACCGGGCTGCGGTTGGCGCGGTCGGCTCCCTCGAGCACGAGGATCTCGGGGCCGTCTTTCCCCGGCTTCGCCGTTCGCGCGACCTCTTCCAGGTCGTGGTCGTCGGTGAGGGCCCAGAACACCGGCACGGCGGGGACGCCGCGCCCGCGGATCTCCCGGGCGATCCGCATGACGTCGAACGCCTTGACGATCGTGAAGAGCGGGCCGGTGAAGAGTCCCACCTGGTGGCCCGCGATGACCGCGACCGCGCGCCCCGCGGCGAGGTCCTCCGCCGACCGGGCCGCCGCGGCTCCTCGGAAGCGAAAGGCGGATGCGGGAATGCGGGCGGACGTGCCGAGGAGCGCCCGGGCCCGGTCCGCCGCGGCCTCGGGCGTGGGCGGGTCCGGATAGAAGTCGCGCGCCCCGGCGAGGAACTTCACGAAGAGCTCCGGGAGTCCCGGATAACGGTCAAACGGGACCACGCCGAGGCGGACGCCGCCCGGCGTCGTGGACGTCGTGCTCATGCGCGCGCCGGTTTGCGGGCGAGGAGGATCAAACGGGGGGAGTCGGGCCCCGCGGGCGCCCCTTCGAAATCGCCCCATACCGAGTCGACGGCAAGGCCCGCGCGCTCGAACATCTCCGTCAGCTCCTCACCCGTGTAGGCGCGGACGCTCTCCCGGAACGTCTCCGTCGTGCCGCCGCGCCGGACTTCGATCTCTTTCTCGATCCTGCGGGTCTTTTCGTTCCAGCCTCGCCGGATCCGGTATTCGCGCCCGCCCGCCTGCAGGCTCTCCTCCGGGATGAGCGTCGAGAGGACCTGCGCGATGCCGAAGGTATCGCAGAGAACCCTTCCGCCCGGGGAGAGCGCCCGCTCGATCTCCGCGACGACGGCGAAGTTGTCGCCTTCGGAAACGAAGTAACCGAAGCTCGTGAAGAAGTTGACGACCGACCGGAAGCTGCCGTCGGCGAAGGGAAGCGCGCGCATGTCGCCGCGCACGAGCGGCAGCGATCGGTTGCGCGACCGCGCGAGCTCGAGCAGGGGAGCGGAGTAATCGAGCCCCACGGGGAGAAAGCCGCGCTCGGCGAACCGGATCGAGTGCCGGCCGTTGCCGCAGCAGAGGTCCAGGATCGGCTCCGGGTCCGGACACAGGCGTTCGAGCGCGAACGCGACCTCGCGCCGGGCGTCGTCCGGTCCGCGGTGGGGGTAGAGCTCGAGGTACTCCTCGCCGAACCACGACTCCCACCACGCCATGGGCGGGGATTATGGATTAGCTTTCGGCCGCCGCGTTCGCTTCGCGAACAGGCGGCCGAGAGCGCTTCGCTTAGAACGGTAAAAACGAGCGCTGTGGCACTCCCTTTGCCGGTGATCTACAGTCGCCGGATGCGGAGCCTGGGAGCCCTCCTGAAACCCATCGTGGCCGTTGCCCTCCTCTCCACCGCCTGCGGCGGCATCCGGACCGTCTCGAAAGACGGGTACCGCGCGACGCTCCTCTTCTCACACACGGAGAAGTACGAGATCGCCGTCCGCGGCGAGGTGCGCCGCGTCGACGGGACGATCGACGGTGGGCCGCTCGCGAAGATCGTGCGGCCGGACTTGAAGAAGGTCTGGCAGTTTCGTCCGCGCTCCAAGCGGATCCTCGAAGAGCCGTGGTCGCCGGGCGACGAGATCGTGCCGGGCTTCCCGCTGGAACCGCGTTTCGACTCCCGCGCTTGGGCCGATCGCTTCCATTGCGAGATCCTGAAGATCGCGGACGGCGTGCAGGCGGGACATCCGTGCGACCGCTACCAGATGGATCTTCCCAACGGCGACCGCGTCACGATCTGGGCGGCCCGCGACCTCGAACGCATCCCGGTGCGCCTCCTGCACGCGAAAAAAACCGGCGAGGACGAGTATCAGCCCGTGTCCGACGTGCAGCTCGTCAACGTCCGCGTGGGGGCAGACCCGGACCTCTTCGAGAAGCCGAAGGGCTACACGCCGGTCAAGTCCTACGCGGAGCTGCGCGGAAAAGGCTAGCTACCTTCTAGCGACTGCCGACAACCGACCTCTCGGGCTCGTCGAGGGGCCCGAATTCCCGAAAGAGGATGTGGTCGTAGAAGTAGTGGATGAGCAGGAAGGTCAGGACGACCACGTAATAGCTCCGATCCTGGGGCATTCCCAGGCCCTTCCAGAGGACGAGGTAAATGCTTCCGGCGAGCACGGTCGCCGTGATCATCGCGACGTAGAAACGCGCGGTGTGGCGGGTTCCGGCGAGCCCCTGGACGAACCCGCTGCCGATCTCGCCGCGCTCCGCCTTCCGAGTGAGGATGAACCAGGTGAGCGCGAGGTACTGGAGGGAATGCCACGTGTTGAAGCCCTGGAACGCGATGTCCAGGTTGTCGAAGACGGGGATGACGAACGCGAGCGCGACGGTCGCCGCCATGAAGACGAGCCGGGGCCAGCTCGACTCCCCGCGCCGGATCTCGCCCACGGTCCTCGCGACATAGAAGAGAAAGAGGGCCGCGAAGCCGACCGTGAACGCCTGCGCGACCCAGCGGTGCTTCAAGAACTCCGGAAAAAGAAGCGCCGACGTGCCGAGGGTGAACCGGTTCTCGACGAACTTGTACATGGCGACCGTGTAGAGCGCGCCCAGGATCACCGCGCCGTCCAGGAACCGGTCGAGCGGGTGGATTGGCGCGGAGGCCTTGCGGCGGTAGCTCTCGGATATGTACTGCGCCTGGTGGGTCACGTGGATCGAAGCCCAGAAGAAGAACCCCGTCAGGAGCAGCAAGAAGGCGTATACGGCGCCGAGCACGACGAGGGCGGGGATGATCAGGAGGGGGAGGTACGTGAGCACGCCGAAGCGCTTCCGGAACTTCGGCTCGAGCGCGGTCCGCAGGTACGTCGAGTACATGTGCGGCCCGCCGACGAGCAGCGTCACCGCGAGGCCGACCACGAGGCTCGCCGTGTCCTGGGAGGCCCCGAGGCGCTGGAGGAGCCCGTAGGAAAGGTACGGAAAGAAGACGAGGACGCCCGACGCGGTCAGGAAGAGGAGGTCGAAACGACGGCTTCGGATCCACGGCCCGCCGGCGCGTGCGATCGGCTGGGCAGATTCGTTGGCCAGGGACGACATCGGTGATCTCCCTCCCCGACGTGGGCAATCTAATCGAAACGCCCGCCAGATGCATCCCCCGGGGCGGGCGATGAGGGAGAATTGCCGGTCTGATGCCCGTGTTCGGTGCCGTACCGGTCGATCCGCCGCTGATCCTGGCCCCCATGGCCGGGATCACGGACCACGTGTACCGGCTGATGCTGCGGCGGATCGGCGGGGTCGGGCTGGTCACCATGGAGTTCATCTCCTCGGAGGCGATCACGCGCGGCAACGCCCGGCAGATGCGCAAGATGCTGTTCTCCCGGGAGGAACGGCCGCTCTCGATCCAGATCTACGGCTCCGATGAAGAGAGGATGTCGGCGGCCGCCGAGATCGTCGAGGAGCTCGCACCGGACGTCTGCGACATCAACATGGGGTGCCCGGCAAACAAGGTCCTGAAGGGCTGCGCTGGAGCGGCCCTGATGGGCGACCTTCCCCTCGCCCGGCGGATCGTGCGCGGCGTCAAGCGCCGCGTTTCCATGCCGCTCACGGTCAAGTTCCGGCTGGGGCTCGACTCCGACCGGGTGAACTTCCTCGACCTCGCGCGGATGTGCGAGGACGAGGGCGCCGCTGCGGTTGCCATGCATGCGCGCACCGCCCGGCAGATGTACACGGGGCGGGCGGACTGGTCGCGAATCGCCGAGTTGAAGCGCCACGTCTCCATCCCCGTCGTGGGCAACGGGGACGTGGAGACGCCGCAGGACGCCGTGGCGATGCTCGGCGAAACGGGCTGCGACGCCGTGATGATCGGGCGCGCGACCATGAAGAACCCGTGGGTTTTTCGGCAGACGGCGGATCTCCTCGCCGGCCGGCAGCCGCGCGACGCGTCGCTCGCCGAGCGTCGCGATCTCATGCTCGGACACTTCCACGCGATCGAGAACGCCGCCTACGATCCGAAGGAGGCGCTCCACAAGCTCCGCACGATGACGGGCTGGTACACGCATGGGCTCCCGAACGGCCGCGCCCTTCGGATCCGGATCTCGGGGCTCGCAACTCCCGCCGACTTCCGCGCGGCGGTCGAGGAGTTCTTTTCGGCGCTCGAGCCGCTCGAAGCCGCCCAGCCGGCCGATCGCGAGCTCGCCACCGCCTGAGCGGGCAGCCGGGAATGTCCCCCCTCGGCCGAGAGGTTCGTTAGACCAATGAAACGCCTGATGCTCGTGATCGCTCTGGCGGCGGCGGCCCTGTCGGCCCTCCCTCCCGTTCCCGCTCTCGCCCAGAAACGCAAGCCCGAGATCAAGACCCCCGGCGGCAAGTTTCCCCTGGAGATCAATCCCGAGTTCCTCGGCATGGCCTCCGGCAAGACGGTCGTCCGAATCCGGCTCGGCTCGACCGAGCTCACGAACGCCCTGACGGCGCGCGGCGTTCGCAGCTTTGCCGGCGAGCTCACGGGGACTCTCCTGCAGAACGGGGAGACCGTCCAGACGTTCAAGTATCCCGTCTCCGGAACCCTGGGCGGCGGGGCCTCGTTCACGTACTCCTTCCTCCGGGCGGTCAAGCCGGGGAGCTACCGCTTGAAGCTCGTTTTCACGGATCCCGGCGGCGGACACGTTCTCGGCGACGGCGAGGCCGAGCTGTCCGTCCCCGAGGTCAGCGGCGAGTTCCGCCCCGAGATGGCGCCCGCCGACGCGAGCACGCTGCCCGATGCGGAAGCGATCGTGATCGCGGACGAAGCCGCGGCCGCGGGCCGGCCCTCGACACCGATCGGAGAGCCGCTGCTGAAGATCCTGCCTCCGAACCGGGAGGCCCCGGTCGGCCTTCTTCGCCTCGAAGCGGAGGTTCAGCCACCGATCCGGAAAGTCGAGTTCTACCTCGACGACAAGCTCCTCGTCGCGCGCACGCGGCCCCCGTATTCCGTCGAAATCGACCTCGGCAACGTGCCGCGGCGCCAGACCCTGCGCGCGGTCGGCTACGACGACTTCGGGAAGATCATCGACGAGGACGCGTGGGCGGTGAACGAGGGGAACGCGCGCGTCGCGGTGCGCGTCCTGCCGCAGCTGCAACCGGGGGAAGGCAAGGTCCGCGTAAAGGTTGCGGTGCAGTCGATCTCGGGCGGCGTCGCTCAGAAGGTCGATCTCTTCTTGGACGACAAGAAGATCGGGACCTGGACTGCGCCGCCCTATGAGACGACGATCCCCTACGCGCAGTACGCGAAAGGCAACTACCTCCGCGCGACGGCGATCACCTCGGACGGCAAGGAAGCGAACGACATCCGGATGCTCAAGGGGCCGAGCTCGACCGTCGAGAGCGTGCGCGTCGACGTCGTTCAGCTCCACGTCTCCGCGCTCGACAAGGCGGGACACTTCGTGAAAGGGCTTTCCCGCGAGGACTTCGCCGTCAAGGAGGATGGGAAGGCGGAAACGGTAACGGGGTTCGAGGTTGCCGAGAACATGCCGCTGAACATCGGCCTCGTCGTGGACGCGTCGGGCTCGATGGAGAAGGGAATGCCGTTCGTTCACGAAGCCGCGGCTGAGCTCTTCAAGACGCTCATGCGCGACAAGGACCACGGATTCGTCGTCGAGTTCCGGGATCGGCCCCGGTTCCTCCAGGAGCTGACCTCCGACACGAACGCGCTGCAGCGGGCCGCCCGCGACGTCAAGGCGGAGGGTGCGACGGCGCTCTACGACGCGATGGTCCTCGGGCTCTACCAGTTCCGCGCCCTCCAGGGGCGGCGCGCGCTCATCGTGGTCACCGACGGCGACGACAACCGTTCCCACGTCGAGTACGAGACGCTCCTGCGCTACGCGCGCTCCGCCGGTGCGCCGATCTACTTCATCGCGGTGAACATCCCGTTGACCGACTTCAAGTCGCGCCGGATCACGAAGCAGATCGCCGCCGAATCGGGGGGCGACGTCTTCGCGATCGGAAACGCCTCGAAGATGGGGGAGGTCACGAAGCGGATCGAGGAGGAGCTCCGATCCCAGTACATCCTGGCGTTCCGGAGCGACTCGCAGAAGGCCCCCGGCGAATACCGCGAGGTGGCGGTGTCGACCGGAAAGCCGGGGATCACGCTGAGGACGATCCGGGGGTACATCCCGGGGTAGAACGTCGCCTCCGCTACGCTTCGCTCCGCTCCGGCTCCCGCACCGTGAGGCTCCTCCCTCCTTTCAGTCGGGAGACTCCTCACGGTGCGATCTGTTGGATGGGTTCGGCAAAACCGAGCGTCACTTCCCGACCGGAGGTGTAGGGGAGGGGCTTGTCCCCTCCCGCCCGGTCGTCACAGGTCGGATCCTTTGCTTCGCTCTGGATACACGGAAGAAATCCCTAGGGCCCCGACCCGAAGTTCGCCACCACCTCGTGCTTTCCACGTGAGGAGACGGTGACGGCCGCCGGCGACGCGTTCAAGAAATCCTTCGCATCCGCCTTTTTTCGCAGGACGACCAGCGGCCGTCCTGAGCTCCAGCGCGTCCAGAAATCCTCCTTCGACCAGAAGATCTCCGCCCGCCGCGCCGGCGGCAGCCACCAGTACTCGAGCTCGCTCGTGTGGTCGGCGAGAGGAACGACCGACTCGAGGAACCACGGGAACCCCTGCAGATAGGTCCGGTACGTGACGATGGCCGCGCCGGGAGCCGCCGCGGCCGCGGCTTTCGCGTCGAGGGCAAGGGTCCGGATGTCCTGCGCGAGTGCCGTGTGCGGCCACAGAAGCGCGAGCGACAGATAGAGCGCCGCCCATCCGGTGGCGAGCACTCCGAGCGCGACGTCTTCGGTACGCCGCATCGCCCAGGACGCGGCGGCGCCCACGATGAGCGCGGCCGCGCCCGCGAGCACCACGGGCAGAACCCCGGACCGGACGGCGGCCTCGCGCGCGGCGGGGATCGCAAGAGCGAGCGGCGCGATGAGAATCGAGAGCGCCGCGGCGAGCCCGAACCCGCGGCCCCGCGCGGCGATGAAGCCCCTCGCGGCCAGTGCGGCCGCCGCGGGAAAGGCGGGGAAGAGGTAGGGCGAGAGCTTGCTGTGCGAAAGGGAGAAGAAGGCAAAAAGGACCGCGAACCAGATCACAAAAAGAAGCGTCTCGGGCTCTCTCCGGCCAGCCCCGCGCAGCCCGCGGAAAAAGAAGCCGAGCGCGGGGAGGAAGCCGGCGACGAACACCACGACGAAGTAGTAGATCGGCCCGGGGCGGTTCGCGATCGGTGTCGCGAACCGCTGGAAATGCTCGTGGACGAAGAAGAAGTTCAGGAACCCGGGGACCCGCTTCTCGGCGAGGATGAGCCAGGGCAGCGAGAGCGCGAGGAACACAGGCGCGGCGGGTCCGAAGAGAAGGGCCGTGAGCGCGCGGCCCTGTCTCGTCGCGAGCGCCCAGAAGAAGAGGATGCCTCCCGGGAGCACGATTCCGATGAGTCCCTTGGAAAGGAACGCGCCGGCGGCGGCGGCTCCCGTCCAGGCGGAGAGGGCGAGGCAGGGTCGCCGCTGCGCTTTTGCCCGCAACGTCGCGAAGCCCGCGAGCACGGTCGCCGTGAAGAAGAAGGTGAGCACGCCGTCCGTCAGGTTCAAACGCGAGAACGTGAAAGGGAGCGGTCCCATGAGAAAGAAGACCGCCGCGACGAGACCGGCGCGCCTTCCCCAGAGACGGCCGACGGCGAGCCAGACGAGCAGGAGCGTGCCGAGCCCCGCCACGCGCGTCGCGAGCCTCGCCGCGAAGTTGGTGTTGCCGAGGAGCTTCATCGCCGCGGCGTTTCCCCAGTAGAGAAGCGGCGGCTTCTCGAAGTACGGGACGCCGTTCAACCGCGGGACCACCCAGTCTCCCGTCGCGAGCATCTCGCGGGGAATCTCCGCGTATCGGGGCTCATCCGGTTCGGCGAGCCAGGACCCCGGCGGGTCGAGCCAGACGGCGAGGAGCAGCAGCGCGAGAGCGGCCAGGAGAGCCGTGCGGCCGGAATCGCGCATCGATCCCAGTGTAATCAACTCGTGTAATAACATCGCTCGCCTTGAACGAAACGACCTCTGCCGTCCGGTGGGCCCTCGTGCTCGGCGCGTCCTCGGGCTTCGGTGAGGCCTGCTCGCTCGCGCTCGCCCGCGCGGGCTGGAACGTCTTCGGCGTCCACCTCGATCGCAAGTCGACGCAGCCGAATGTCGATCGAATCGTCGCCGAGATCTCCGCAATGGGACGCAAGGCCGAGTTCTTCAACGTCAACGCGGCGGACGAGGCCAAGCGCGCCGAGGTCGTCGCCGCCATCACGGCGGCGTGCGGCGAGAGCGCTCCGGAATCCCGCGTCGGCGTCCTCCTCCACTCGCTGGCTTTCGGGACCCTGAAGCCCTTCTTCGGGCCGAATCGGGAGGGCTCGATTTCGAAGGCCCAGATGGAGATGACGGTCGACGTGATGGCGCACTCCCTTGTCTACTGGACGCAGGACCTGTTCTTCGCCAGGCTGCTCGCGCCGGGCGCCCGTGTCTTCGCGATGACGTCCGCCGGCGATCACGTCGTCTGGCCCTCGTACGGCGCCGTCTCGGCGGCGAAGGCCGCTCTCGAATCGCACGTCCGGCAGCTCGCGGTCGAGCTCGCTCCACATCGGGTGGCGGTGAACGCCCTCCGCGCGGGCGTCACGGACACCCCGGCGCTCCGCAAGATCCCGGGCAACGAGGAGATGATCGAGCGGATCGGAAAGATGCATCCCGCTGGCCGTCTGACTCGCACCGCAGACGTCGCGGGCGCTCTCGTGGCGCTCTGTTCGGAAGGCGCCGGCTGGGTGAGCGGCAACGTGATCGGCGTGGACGGCGCGGAAGATGTCGCGGGCGGCCGGTGAGGCCGTTGACCCCGGGTCCCGTTTGAGCCCGCCGGACCTTTCCTCTCCCGGGCACCCCGGTTTCGATCTCGTCCTCGAAAAGGCGGGAATCCGCGAGTTCCGCCTGCGCGCGAACGGCCTGCGCGTGCTCCTGATCCGCAACACGGTGGCGCCCGTCGTGACCTTCGCGATCGTCTACCACGTCGGCAGCCGCAACGAGGCGGTCGGATACACGGGATCGACGCACCTTCTCGAGCATCTGATGTTCAAGGGGACCGCCGAGTTCAGCCGGGAAAAAGGCACCGCGATCGCGGCCGTGCTCGAGTCGCTCGGGGCACGCTTCAACGCGACGACCTGGTTCGACCGGACGAACTACTACGAGACGATCCCGTCCGACAAGCTGGAGGTCGCCGTTCACCTCGAGGCGTCGCGCATGCGCGGATCGCTGCTTCGCGACGAGGATCGCGCTCCCGAGATGACCGTCGTCCGGAACGAGTTCGAGCGGGGCGAGAACTCTCCGTTTCAGGTTCTCTACAAGGACACGTTCGCGGTTGCCTTCCGCGAGCACCCCTACCACCACCCCACGATCGGCTGGCGCAGCGACATCGAGGGCGTCACGACGGCCCGCCTCAAAGAGTTCTACGACGTCTTCTACCACCCGAACAACGCGACGGCGATGCTCATCGGGGACTTCGAGGAGGTACAGGCCCTCGCCGTGATCGACCGCGAGTTCGGAAAGATTCCGCCGTCGTCGATGCCGATCCCCGCCGTGTACACGGTCGAGCCGCCGCAGGAGGGAGAGCGCCGATTCATCGTGCGGCGCGCCGGACAGGTCGCGTGGTGCTCGGCTTCGTGGAAGACGGTACAGGCGCTCCATCCCGACACCCACGCGCTCTCCGTGCTCGGAAACGTCCTCGGGGGCGGCGTCACGTCGAGGCTGTACCAGGCGCTGGTGGAGCAAAGCCTGTCGCTTTCGGTGACCGTCGTCGCGTGGCAGCTCCGCGACCCCGCGCTCTTTTCGGTGTTCGCGCCCGTACGCCCGGGCGTCGAGGCCGCCGCGGTGGAATCCGTCATTCGGGCGGAAGCGGAGCGCGTCGGCCGTGAGGGGATCACGGAGCCGGAGCTCGCAAAGGCGCGCACGCAGATCGAGGCGGAAGTCATCTTCGACCGGGACTCGACGGACCAGATTGCGGCCTCGCTTTCCGAGGCCATCGCCGTGGCGAGCTGGGAGTGGTACGCGGACTACACGGCGGCGATCGCGGCGGTCACGACGGACGACGTCCAGCGCGTCGCCCGGAAGTACTTCGTCGATGACGGCTTGACCGTCGGCACGTTCCTGCCGAAGTTGGGAGCGGTCGCGCCCGTTGAATCGGATGAGGAGGGGGAGTGACCCGGCCGACGTTCGTCGAGCAGGTGACGCGCCGAAAGCTCTCGAACGGAGCCGAGTTTCTGATACTCGAGAACCACTTCAACCCGACGGTGGCGGTCTCCGGCTCTTTCTACGCGGGACCGCTCTTCGCGCCACCGGACCGCCGCACGATCGCGTCCATGACGGCCGGTGAACTTACGAAGGGAACGGAGCTCCGAAACAAGCTGGAGCTCGCCGAAGACCTCGAGAGCCGCGGGGCCTCCCTTTCGATCTCCGCGGACACCTCCGACCCGGTCGGCGCCGACATCGCAGGCGCTTCCCTGTCGCGGGACGTCGACCTGCTCCTCGACCGGCTCGTCGAAGTCCTTCGCAAGCCCGTCTTCCCGGAGGACGAGCTCGACAAGGAGAAGAAGCGGCTCGTCGGCGCGATCCGGCAGCAGCAGGATCAGACCTCGGTCCGCGCGCAGGAGACCGCGGCCCGGCGCATCTATCCGCCCGGCCACACCTTCCACCGGCGCACCGGCGAGGAGCGGATCGCGCGGGTCGAATCGCTGACGCGCGCCGACCTGCAGTCGTTCTACGACGCGCGCTACGGAGCGCAGACTCTGCGGCTCGTCGTCGTGGGCGACGTCGTTGCGGAGCGTGTTCTCGATTTCCTCGAGGAGAGGCTCGCCGACTGGCGCCGCGGACCGGCCGAGGAGTTCCCGCAGGTTCCCGTCCCTCCGCCGGTTCCCCTCTCCGAGACCGTCGAGATGCCGGACAAGGCGAACGCGGACGTCGTCCTCGCGCTGCCGGCGTCGCTCACGAGGACCGATCCTTCGTACCACGCCTCCGTGCTCGCCAATTCGGCGCTCGGGCAGTCATCGCTGTCCTCGCGCCTCGGTGTCCGGGTCCGTGACATCGAGGGATTGACCTACGGCATCCACTCGAGCTTCCACGCGACACATGTCCCGGGCCCGTTCGTCGTCAGCGTCACCGTCAAGCCGGAGATGCGGGACGCGGCCGTCGCGTCGACGCTGGACGAGATCCGGAAGTTCCTGCGTGAAGGGATGACCGAAAAGGAGCTCGCGGACGAGAAGAGCTCGCGGATCGGCAAGTTCAAGGTCGACCTGGCCTCCAACGCCGGGATCGCGCAGGCGATCGACGCGGCCGTGTATTACGGCCTCGGCCTCTCCTACCTCGACGAGTTCTCCGGGCACGTCTCCGCCGTGACCCGCGAACAGGCAAACGCGGCCATCGCGCGCCTCGTCCAGCCCGACGCCTTCACGATCGTCTCGGCGGGAACCTTCTCAAAGCCCGGAGGATAATCCGCGAAGCGGACACCCGATAACCCGATCTGTCGACGATCACCCGATCAGACGCGGCCCTACGGCCGCGCGCTCGATCTGTGACAAGATCCCCGGCTCAAAGAGGGGAGGCTCCCATTCCGCGTAGACCTCAATACCGTAAGCCGATTCGGCGCCGGCCGGGCGAGGCCGCCCCGACCCACCGCGTGTACCTGTCCCAGGAGGCCCCGTTCTCGGAAGGGCCCGCGCCCGAGGGGCGGACCTATTACCGTGCGCGCCTCGACTCCGAGCCGTCGCCGGAGTGGATGCGCGCCTACCGGGCGGGCATGTTGGGCCTGATGCCCGAAGACCGGGAAGCAGTGCTCCGGTTCGAGTTCCAAGGCGACAGTGTCCGGTTTCCCGCGGGCGAAAACGAGGTGGGAAGGCTCCGCAAGATACTCGAACGGAGACTCGACGCGGTGAACTCGATCCTCTCCGGGGGACGGTCCAACCCGACCTAGGAGGAAAGTCCCTTTTTGACCCCAACCTCGTGCGTGTGCCGCACTTCGTGCGGGATCTCCGGCGTCGCGGCTTCCTCCCACTCGAGCGTCTTGTAGTCGAACGCGGCGAGGTCTCGCGCATTGAACTTCACGACGTCGAAGTAGGGGGAGAGGTCGAAGTCCCGCGGCACGCAAAGGGTCGGATGCCGCGCGCGCAGGAGCCCGCTGTATGCCCTCCGGGTCGGCCGCCCGAGAATCTGCTGCCGGAATCGCTCCGCCGCCGTGCGGGCGGGAGCGCGGACCTGCTGGGGAATGATCGGAAACCGGACCTTCCCGAACGCCTCCGCGAGCAGTGTCGAGCAGATCGTCTCCGTCGCCATTCCGCTTCCGAAGTGGAGAGCGTCCTCCTTCAACGGCGCCGGCACGAGGTGGAACGGCAGGAGATATCGCGTCAGGTCGAAGAAGTTGCGCCGATCGTACGTGTGGCCGAGCCGGGCGAGAACGTACTCGATGACGGCGTCGCGGTCGTCCGGCCGCAGAGCGCGAGGGCGGCAGATCCGGATGTTGTACTCGATGTATTTGACGAGGGGCGACACGATCACGCCCTCGGCGACGAGGGCCTCCACGACGAGATATCGCGCCTCCCGCCCGAAGCGCCTGCGGACGTCCGCCGCCGTCGTCGGATCGCGGCGGAGAAGCGCGTCGCCGATGAAGAGCGCGCTGTGCGACCACGAAGACTGCGTGAGGTACTTGACGGCCTGGGAGACCCGCTGGTCTCCGTCGACCAGGAGAACGTCGCCCGCGGCGATCGTCGCCTTGAGCTTCTGGGGATCGTTGTAGAGGAACCGCCGGTAGTTGTGCCGCGGCCTCGTGATCTGCCGGATGAACCAGTCTGCGAGGATGTGGCGGGGGGATGGCACGTTCAGACGGGCGCTTTCCTTTTCAAGAGGAACGCCGAATCCTGGAGCCTCGCCCCTCCGGCGTCCGCCACCGCGAACCGCGCCGGATGGAAATTCTTCGACGCGCCGTAGGAGCCGTTCCAGATCGAGGCGCCCGCGTAATCGCCGCGCTTGTTCACGACGTAGTAGTTGATGTTGTAGTCCGGCTGGCCGGACTTGTCGCGTGCGTACTTCGCGCCGTTGACGACGCGCTCCAGCACCGCAAGCGCCGCCTGTTCGGGAGACTTGCCCTGCCGCATGAGCTCGACGACGGCGTGCGATCCGGAGAAGCGGATGTTTCCCTCTCCCCAGCCGGTGGACCCGCAGGCTCCGACCTCGCCGTCGACGTACAGCCCCGCGCCGATGACCGGGGAGTCCCCGAGGCGTCCCGGCAGCTTGAAGAACAGCCCGGATGTCGTCGTGGTTCCGACGAGGTCGCCGCCCGCCGTGACCGCGTTGCAGTTGATCGTTCCCTGAGGACGGAAGTCCTCGACCCCGAACTTCTCGATGTACCAGCGGATGTCGGGGTCCTTCTGCTCCTCGTCGCCGCGCTCGATCCAGTCGTCGATCTTCGAGAGCTTTTCCTTCCAGTAGAGCCACACCTTGCGGGAGCGCTCCGTCAGCAGGTTCTGCTCCGGCACACCGTGCGCGCGGGCGAACTTCAGGGCCCCCTCGCCCACGAGGAACGCGCGGTTGGTCTGATCCATGACGAGACGGGCCACCTTCGAGGGGTTCTTGATGCGTTCGAGAGCCCCGACGGCGCCCGACTTCATGCTCCGGCCGTCCATCACCGAGGCGTCGAGCTGGACGACGCCCTCCTCGTTCGGTATTCCGCCGTAGCCGACCGTCACGTCGTCGGGATCGTCCTCGACGATGTTGACTCCCGCGATGACGGCGTCGAGCGGGTCGGTGCCCGCGGCGATCATCGCGTACGCCTTGCGAACGGATTCGAGACCGTTCGCCGAGGAGACGACGAGCGGCCTCGACCCCGGACGGGCCGGCGGGGGAGGCGTTCCGCTCTTGATCTGCGCGGCGATCGGGAGGAAAGCCGCACCCTTCAGCAGATCACGCCGGCTGGTACCGCTCATCGAGCCTCCTTGGGGCTATTCGTCCGGCAGCTCCGGCTCCTCCTGGACCTCGCGCTTCGTACCGGGTGCCAGGAGGTCCATCAGGAGTTCCGGCAGATTCTCGGAAAACTGGCTGCGGGGGAGCACGCGCGTCACGCCTGATTCCTCCGCGCGCTTCGCGAGATCCCGGTCGACGTGCGACAGGAACCCGATCACGGGCAGCGTCCTCGTGTCCGCGTTTTTTCGAAGTTTCTCGACCGCACCCAGCGCGCCGTCGTTCAACTCGACGAGCACGGCAGCGGTTCCCCCCTCGGCGGCGGCGCGCGGCAGCCCGGCGACGTCGCTGAATCGGACAGGCACGTTCAGATGCCGCGCTGTCGCGTCGATCTTCGAGCGGAAAAAGAGATCCTCGAGGCACGCGACGATTGATTTGGTCATGGGCGTGGGAATTGTATGACGGCTTCCTAGAACATCTTCACCAGATCGACCGTCACGCGATTCAAGTGATTCTGGCGATCGAGGCGCCGCTGGATCATGCCGGTCGCCTGGATGAAGACGCGCGGATAAACGGTGACGGCGAGCGCGAAACGGTGCCCCTCGTACCACGAGTGGAACCACCAGTCGTCCGTGTTGTACGCGCCGAGGACCGCGTCCCGCTCGACGTGCTGGTACGTGTAGAAGGCGCGCACGTCGCCGGGAGTGCCCACGCCTCCGACCACGACGGAGCCCTCGAATGCGGTTCCTTCGTTCTTCGCTTCCGCGCGCGCGCCGAGGTTTGCGAGGCCGTCGAGCGACACCATCACGGGAGCCTTTCCGATCGGAAAGCGGACGCGGAGGATGCCGTCGACGATCTGGAACCGGGACACGAACCGCGCCCCGCCGGCAGGGTCCGCCGTGAAGTAGTTCTGCCGCCCGAAGATCGGACGAAGGCGCCGGGGATCGAAATCCCAGTAGGACGCCGCGGCTTCGACGGAAAGAGAGGCGGGGTCGCCCATCCGCCAGACGACCTGTCCGGCGGCGACGCGGGTCCGGTCGCCCTCGCGCTGCGGCCCCCGGAACCCTCCGCCCACGACCGTGAGCGTCGAGGAACCGAGCGGGATCTCCCACGCCGCGGAGGCGCCGAGCGTCTGGATGTCGTGGTCCCAGAGCATCTCGGTCGCGACGAACGGCATCCCGAAGCTTCCCACCCGAAAGGCCAGCCGCCCCGGCTTCGCTTCGACGAAGTACCTCTCCAGAGTCGCTCCGTTCGATCGATAGTTGTCGAAGTTCACGTCGTTGGTGGCGTTGGAGTCGGTTCCCACGTCGGCGACCGCCCGGGCGCCGATCCGCAGCCTCTGCGACAGCACCAGGTCGAGCTCGGGCCTCGCTTCGAAGCGTCCCCGGAAAATGTCGGGGCGGAAGATCAGCTTCTCGATCCGATCGTAGCGCGCCAGGAAGTCCCATTGAAGGACGAGGCGTGGCTTCTGCTCCTCGGGAAAGTACTCGGCCTCCTGCGCGCGCGCCGCCCCGGCGCACAGGACGGAAAGGACTGCGGCGACAAGGGCAGCGCGCACGGTGGATGGGTGATGCTCGGAGTTTCGCGAGTCCGTCTGCGTATCCCGGCGGGCCGGGCTCAAGCCGCGGCGGCCGTGACCCTCGTCAAGGCCTCGTAGAGATCGTTGACCGACTGGTACCGGTTGGCCGGGTCCTTCTCCATGCACTTCAGGATGATGGCGGCGATTCGCGGGTCGATCTTCGGGTTCTTCGACTGCGGCGCCGGGGGCTTCTCCTGGACGTGCTTCAGGACGACCGCGATGGGCGTGTCGCCCTCGAATGGCAGCGTGCCGGTGAAGATCTCGTAGAGAACGACACCCATCGAATAGATGTCGGACCGAAAGTCGAGGGCGATTCCTCGCGCCTGCTCGGGGGACATGTAGTCCGGGGTTCCGACGACGGTTCCGGTCGCCGTCATGCCGCGGTCCTGCGTCAGCCGGGCGATTCCGAAATCCATGATCTTCAGTCCGCCGGTCGGCTCGATGATGATGTTCTGCGGCTTGATGTCGCGGTGTATGACCCCGACTTCGTGCGCCGCGGCCAGCCCCGCGCACATCTGCTTGGCGATCCGCAGCGCGACGGGCACCGGCAGGAGCTGGTCCTGCTCGACCAGGTGCTTCAGCGTGATCCCCTTGACGAACTCCATCGACAGGTAACGGAGGCCGCCGGTCTCGCCGAGGTCGTGCGTCCGAAGGATGTTCGGGTGCGTGATCTTCCGAGCGAGCCGGATCTCCTGCTTGAAGCGGTCGAGAAGGGTGGGGTCCGCGGACAGGGCTTCGCTGCGAAGCGTCTTGATCGCGACGAGGTCCTCGAGGTCGCGATCGAGCGCCTTGTACACGATTCCCATTCCCCCCTTTCCGAGGACGGACTGGATCTCGTAGCGCGCGGCGAAGAGGGAGCCGACTTGCGGCTCGAAGCTCCGCGTTCCGCCGGCGCTCGCGCCCGGAGTGGTCTCCGACGTGGGACGGACGCGGCCGGGGGCCACGATCGTGTTCGCGTCCTCGCTCACATTCATTGTGAGGGCGCTCAGGTACTTTTCGAGGGCCTCCTTCTCCTTGAGCTCCTCGAGCATCGCGCGGAAGGAGCGCGCGAGGATCCCGATCTCGTCTCTGGATTCGATCGGAAGGTCCGGAGTCTCGAGGTTGCCGACGCGCACTTCTTCGGTGGCTCGGAGAAGACGGGCGAGGGGGCCGGTGATACGCCGCGCGAAGAGGAAGGACAGGACGAAGGCGACGGCGAGAGCGGCGATTCCGACGAGGATTTGCGTGTTCTGGATCGTTCGGAACGCCGCGAGCTCCTTCTCGCGGCTCCGGAGAGCGACGGCCGTTCCCACGAGCGCGTCCGTCGAGGAGCGGATGGGAAGGAAGTAGGCGAGGTACGTCTCGCCTGCGGAGTCGAGCGCGAGGGGTCCGATCGTCTTCCCCTTCCGGAAGACGGCGTCGACGAGGTCCGGACGCCTCTTCACGGACTCGAGGAGCGGGCCACTGCGGTCCTGCAGCGTCGAGGCGGCCAGTGCCGGTTTCGCGCGATCGGACGGCTTCCCGGCGTCCGCGAGGAAGAGGATCTCGGCGTTCATCAGCGACTTGAAGGCGATCGCGACGTCGTCGTTGATCTGAAAGGCGGCCGCGATGACGCCGACGATCCGCGTGCCGCCCTCCAGCACGGGCGCCGCCACGACGTTGTAGAGCTTTCCGCCCGACAGCCAGATCCCGGCCGTCTTCTCGCCCTCGAGCGCGCCGGAGATCGTCGGAACGCGCGACAGATCCGCAGAATATGGAAGCGGCTTGTCCGTGCGGATGAATGCGTTGCCCTGCGGGTTCACGGCGATCAGGAAGTCGGCGCGCGTGCTCGACGCCTGCTCGTTCTTCAACGTGTCGAACGCGGTCGCGGGATCGACCTCGCTCGTCATCATCGAGATGATCCCTGCGTTGTTGACCACGACGGCGAGCGCGCGCTGCAGGCCGGAGTAGCGGTTCTGCTCGAAGGACTCCCACGCGGGACCCGCCTTCTTCAGGTCCTCGTCGATCTTGGCGTCGGCCACCCGCCGCGCGCGGTACGCGGAGATCGCGATCGCGCCGCCCACGGCGATCAGGATCAGCAGGGCGGCCGCGCTGAAAATCTTGAGCGTCAGCGAGAAGCGGGGCGGCTCCGGAGGCGGCAGCTTGAGACCGCGGATCGGGATCTCCGAGCCTGTCCGTCCGAACCCCGAGGCGTCGGACTGCGGGGGTCGGGCGTCAGTAACGCTCATCGTCGGTCCCAGCCTGCGGCGGATACTCCTTGCCGTACTTGTTCTTGTGCGGTTCGCGGCGAAACGCGGTCGCGTCGAGCTTCAAGGCGACGGCGGTTTCCGCCCGGGCGCGCACGTTCACGGGGGCGGAGGTCTCTCCGCCCTCCTCGTGCCAGATTTTCACGGTCCACGTCCCGGCCGGGACGTTCTCGAAGCGAAAGGATCCGTCCCCTCCTGTCACGGCGGCGAAATCGGAGTCGACCACCATCACGAAGCCCACCATTTGCGGGTGGATGTTGCAGTACACACGTACGAGGCCGGGCTCGTCGAAACGCTTCTGCTTCGACCCGCCGCTGCGATAGAGGCCCAGGTCGAAGCGGTTGACCGGAGAGACCGAGAAGACGTTGTGGTAGATCGCATCGACGTTGGGAAAGTCGACTTCCGCGCTCTTTTCCACCGTGACGACGCGGGGAACGAACTTCTTGCCCTGGCTCTTCATCTCCGCCCGGAGCGACCGCGCCGCGCCGGCGGCCTTCAGACCCTCGATCCAGACCACGGCGTTTGCCGCGTCCGACGCGATCCCCTTGCGGGCGATCTCGACGCGGCCGGCGATCGTTCCGAGGGCCCCGGGGCCGGCGGCCGGAGACGGGCCGGACGGAGTGAGGAACGCGAGGACGAGCGCGAGGAGTCGCGTCATGGAAAGTCGCGAAATCATAGCATTTGAAGGGACTTCGTCCCGGGTTAGCATGGCAGCGGAGGTGGCCCATGGACGCTCCCCGCGTCGAGATTTTCGGAAAAGATACCTGACCGCACACGACGGCGGCCCGTGAGGACTACGCCCGGCGCGGTGTTCCCTTCGTGTACGTGAACGTGAAGAAGGACCAGAAGGAGCTCGATCGGATGGTGCGCCTCTCCGGAGGCCGGGCGGTACCCGTGATCCTGGACGCCGGCAAGGTCACGGTGGGTTTCGGCGGGACGTGAGGAGTCTGAGGGCGCCGGTCGGCGCGTATTGACGAGGAGAGAGGAGAGAGGAGAGAGGACAGAGGAGACAGAGGAGACAGAGGACAGAGGACAGAGTTTCCCCACTCAACCCTTTCCTCTCACCTCTCCCCTCTCACCTCGCCCTATAATCCGCCGCCAACGACGACTTCCCATTACGTCAACGGAGGACGCATGGCGAGCCACGCGGAATCGGGTCGGGAGTTCCGTCCGTACGTTCCCGCGGATCAGGACATCCCGGAGTTCACCGTCAAGGCGGTGCTGCTCGGAATCTTCTTCGGAATCCTGTTCGGCGCCGCGACGGTCTACCTCGCGTTGCGGGCCGGTCTGACCGTCTCGGCCTCCGTCCCGATAGCCGTCCTCTCGATTGCCGTTTTCAAGAAGATCGGGAAATCGACGATTCTCGAAAACAACATCGTCCAGACGATCGGCTCAGCGGGAGAGTCGGTTGCCGCTGGAACGGTGTTCACGGTCCCGGCTCTCCTCTTCCTGTCCGGCGGAGAGCATTTCTTCCAGTACCTGCAGATCACGGTTCTCGCAATCTTCGGAGGAACACTCGGCGTCCTCTTCATGATCCCTCTCCGCCGGGCGCTGATCGTCAAGGAGCACGGCCGCCTTCCGTACCCTGAAGGAATGGCGTGCGCGGATGTCCTGATCGCCGGGGAGCGGGGCGGCAACCTCGCCCGGACTGTTTTCGCGGGCGTCGGAGTCTCGCTCCTCTACAAGTTCCTCTATGGCGTCCTCGGGTTCTGGAACGAGACCCCGATCTTTTTTCGCACCAAGAAAGAGAACAGCACGTTCCCGGCGTCGACGCTCGACGTCGCCGTGACGCCGGAGTATCTCGGCCTCGGATACATCATCGGGCCCCGCATCTCCTCCGAGCTCTTCTCGGGCGGCCTGCTCGCGTGGATGGCTCTCATCCCCTTGATAGCGATCTTCGTGCCCGAGTCTCGCGTCGTCGCGGACCTCCACAACCTCGGGTTTTCCGACGCCTGGATGGCCAACAACTCCTATGCGAACTGGATCTATCGCGCGTATATCCGGTACATCGGAGCTGGCGCCGTCGCCTGCGCGGGAGTCATGACTCTCATCAAAACGCTTCCGACGATCGTGTCGGCGTTTCGCGAGTCGGTCAAGAGCTTTGGGGCAGGCCGAGCGGAGGCCGCCTCCGTCAAGCGCACCGACAAAGACCTCGGCATAGGCGTGGTGGCACTGGGGTCCCTCGTCATCGTCGTGATTCTCGCCATACTTCCGAACTTTCCGCACGGTCCCTTTCCGCAGTCCCTCCTGATGTCGCTGCTGATCGTGGTCTTCGGCTTCTTCTTCGTCACGGTGTCGTCCCGAATCGTCGGAATCATCGGGACCTCTTCGAATCCGATCTCGGGAATGACGATCGCGACCCTCATGATGACTTGCGTCGTGTTCGTCGTCATCGGCTGGAAGGGCGACGTATACCAGGCGGTCGCGTTGAGTGTCGGGGCGATCGTCTGCATCGCGGCGGCGAATGCCGGGGCCACGTCCCAGGATCTCAAGACCGGCTACATCGTGGGCGCGACGCCCCGGTCTCAGCAGCTGGGCTTTTTGATCGGCGTCGTCACCTCATCGGTCTTCATCGCGATTACGCTCTTCATCCTGGATCGGACGTACAAGGGCCCCAACGAGCTGCACGGGATCGGCGGCACTCAGCTCGCGGCGCCTCAGGCGACGCTGATGGCGACGATCATCAAAGGGCTGCTCGCGCAGAACCTTCCCTGGGCGCCCGTGCTCGTCGGAGTCTTCCTCGCGTTCATGGCGCAGCTCGCGGGAGCGCACGCCTTGTCCTGGGCGGTGGGGGCCTACCTACCGGTCTCGACGACGGCCCCGATCTGGGTCGGCGGAATGGTCAAATATTTCATCGACGCCGCGCGCCGGCGCCGCGAGGGTGTGCCGAAGGAGGAATCGGAGCTGTCGTCCGGAATGCTCTATGCGACGGGCCTGGTCGCCGGAGGCTCGCTCGGCGGGGTGCTGATCGCCTTCGTCGCGTTCGCGGGAGACTTCTTTTTCCACATTTCCGATCCGCCGATTCTCGGCCGGCTCGACATGGGCCAGAAGCTCTATCCGGCTCTGAAGAACGGCCTCGTCAGCGGCGGGGTCCTGGCGGGGATCGCGTTCGCCGTCCTGTGCGCGCTGCTGCTGAAGAACGCCCAGAAGAAGCTGGAGGCGTAGTCCGTCGCCTCCGCTGCGCTGACGCTTCGCTCCGGCTCCCGCCGCGTCAGGCTCCTCCCTCCCTTCGGTCGGGAGACTCCTAACGCGGCGGGCTGTTGAATCAGCGAGACGGGAAACGCCCCGACCGGCGGTTGCCACGCGGCGACTCCGCGAAGCGGACACCGATGGTTAGATGGTCAGATGATCCGATGGGAGATCGGCCGGCGATCACCCCGATGACCCGATTCCCTCTCTAGATCGCCCCGAACTTCTTTCCCACCTTCACAAAAGCGTCGACGGAGAGATCCAGGTCTCCGTGCGAATGCGCCGCGGACACCTGGCACCGCAGCCTCGCCTGCCCGTGCGGCACGACGGGGAACCCGAATCCGCTCACGTAAACGCCCTCCTCGAGCAGCGCCTTTCCCATCGCGAGCGCCTTTGCCGTGTCGCCGACGATGACGGGAACGATCGGGTGCGTGCCGTGGGGGATGCGGAAGCTCGCCTCGGAGATCGCCTTCCGGAAGTAGGCGGCGTTGTCCCGGAGCTTCGCGACCGGCGAGGGGTCCTCGCGGAGCATCCGGAACGCTTCGAGGGAGCCCGCCGCGACCGCGGGTGGAAGCGAGTTCGAGAAGAGGTACGTCCGGCTGCGCTGGCGCAGCAGGTCGACGAGCGCGCGGGGGCCGGTCACGAACCCCCCCGCGGCGGAGCCCATCGCTTTCCCGAGCGTGCCGGTCGTGACGGGGATCCGGTCGAAGACGCCCTGCTCCTCCGCCGTGCCCCGCCCCGTCTTCCCGAGCACTCCCGTCGCATGGGAGTCGTCGACGGCGAGGAGCGTGTTCGTCCGCTCGCAGATCTCGACCAGCGTGGAAAGGTCCGCCTCCTCGCCCTCCATCGAGAAGACACCGTCGGTCATCATCAGCCGGAACCGTGAGGAGGAGTCCTCCGCGAGCATGCGGTCGAAGGCCGCGAGGTCGTTGTGGGGCACCCGGAAGCGCTTCGCCTTGCAGAGCCGGACGCCGTCGATGATCGAGGCGTGGTTCAGCTCGTCGGAGTAGAGGCCGTCGGACTCTTCCAGGACGGCGGCGAAGAGGCCCTCGTTCGCGTTCCAGCAGGTCATGTAGAGAATCGCGTCGTCGGTTCCGAAGAAAGACGCGATCTCCGCCTCGAGCTCCTTGTGGAGCGCCTCCGTGCCGCAGATGAACCGGACGGAAGCCATTCCGGCGCCCCAGCGGTCGATCGCCTTCTTCTGCGCTTCCCGGATCCGCGGGTGGTTCGCAAAGCCCAGGTAGTTGTTGGAGGTGAGCATGACGACTTCGCGGCCGCCGACCATGACGCGGGCGTCCTGGGGCGACTCGAGGACGAGCTCTTCCTTGTAGGTCCCCGCGGCTTTCAGCCTGGCGACTTCGGCGGCGAGGTGGTCGATGAGCGGGTGCGTCATGACGGGCTCCGGGCTCCTAGGTCTCGCCGAGGATCTTGCCGGCGACCCGCTGTCCCGGGAACGCCGCATCGAGCGCCGCCAGCGCCCGGTCGAACGCCGCATGGTCCGGTGCCACGATCTCCGCGCAGATCGTGGGCCGGTTCACGATCTCGGAGGTGCCGGTCGGGTTGCGCACGATGATCGCCAGCGCGGGCTCTTCGACGACGAAGGTGATGTCATCGAGGTCCTCGAGGGCCCGCGAGGCAGTCCGGTGGGCGCGGTCCTTCTCCTCGCGATGGAGGCAGACGCCGGCGATTCCCACGACGCGGAACTGGTTCGGCTCGAACTCCGTCCGGTCCCAGTTCTTCCAGACCCGCTCGCGCGGTTTCAACTCGAAGCGGTAGGCGAGGTTCGAAAGCCTCGACTCCTCGAGGGCGTACTCGGCGATGCGCCGTTCGTTCATTTCGCCCGTCGTATCGGGCGCGGGGGGCTTGCGTGTGGGCATAGGGACCTCCTCGTTGAATGCGTCTAGGCGGGCCGGCCATTCGGATAGAAAACGACCTTCATCGCGCTCCGGTCGCTCAACAGCTCCATCGCGCGGTGGAAATCCTCGAGTCCCTCGAATTCGTTCGTGACGAGATGTTCGACGTCGAGGCCCGCTTCGAGAAGGTCGAGCATTTTGATCCAGGTCTCGAAGATCCTCCGTCCGACCACGGCCTTCAGGGTCAGGCCCTTGAAGATGAAGTCGTTCGTGTAGTCGCGGATCGTCAGGCTCTTCTCGCGGGGCAGGCCGAGCAGCGAGAGGATGCCGCCCCGCCGCGCCCCCGCGAGCCCGAGGTTGACGGAGGCCTCGGCTCCGGAGAGCTCCAGAACGACGTCCGCGCCGCCGCCCGTCGCGTCGCGCAGCGCCCCCGATGGGTCTTTGGTGCGGGTCAGCTCGATGACGGTGACATTTCGCAGCTTGCGCTCCGATGCCCAGCGCCGGGCGTGGGCCGCCGCGAGCGCGTTCACGTCCGTGATCGCGATGCGAGAAGCCCCGGAAAACCGCGCGATCTCGGCGCACATCGCTCCGATGGGCCCATAGCCGAGCACCGCGACGGACCGGCCGGAGAGGTCGGCCACCTGGGTCGTGTGCACGGCGTTTCCGAGCGCGTCCAAGAAGGCGCCGACGCGAACGGGTACCACCCCGCGCTCGAGCGGAACCACGTTGAACGCCGGCACGACGACATATTGCGCGAAGCAGCCGTCTGCGTGGACGCCGAGGATGCGCGTGTTCTCGCAGATGTGCCTCTGGCCGGTGCGGCACGGGCGGCAGGTGCCGTCCGTCACGTGCATTTCCGCCGAGACGTATTGCCCTTTCGAAAGGTGCGGGCGCTTGCCGCCGGGCCCGAAGGCGACGATCTCGCCGCAGAACTCATGCCCGTAGATGCGCGGAACCTCCACCATGCCGGCCATGGAGGCATCCCACTGGTAGATGTGCTTGTCCGAACCGCAGACGGCCGTCGCGAGCACCTTGATCAAGACCTCGGCCTGTCCCGGCTCCGGAATGGGAACCGTGCGGATTTCGGTCGCGTCGCGTCCCGGCGCCGCCTTCGTCTTGACGACGGCCGTCATTTCACTTCCGGGCAAACCTAATCTCCGGCCTCGTCGTCGCGCACGTAGCCCGAGCGGGCTCCGGCCAGGGCCTCCGCGGCCCGGAACACGTCGCGGGGCTTCACGAACCGGTCGACGAGCGCCCGGGTGCCGCCGACCCGAAGCTTCTCGAAGAGGAACCGGAATTTCTTCTCCAGGGTGTCTGCGATGGCGTCGCGCGTGCCCACCGGGAGATTCCAGAAACGCTCCTTGAACGCTCCGATCGCCTGCTTCCGGTTCTTGTAGAGAAACTGGCTCTCGGTCTCTCCCGGTTTCTTCTGGTCGCCCAGGTTCTCGAACACCCAGCGCTCGACCGCGCGCCGGAGCGGGTACGGGAGAGACGGATGGTCGTAAACCATGTTCTGGAACTCGGTCGCAAGGTGGATCTCCGCGCAGGAATGGTCGGGAAACCGCCCGAAGAGCTCCGGCGGGAGCGTGGACGCGCCGTGCTGCACGGCGCCGGCCATCCCGTACTCCTCCCTCGCCACTTTGGAAATCCGGTCGAGGACGGACAAGTCGATCGAGACGCGCTGGACCGTTCCGTCCGGTCCGACGACGCCGCCGTGGGAGGAACCGGTCTGCACCGAGACCTTCGAAAGGCCGCGGAGGTCGCCGATCCGGTTGCGATACCCGTTCATGTACGCCCGAAACTCCTCGACGGTCGAGTTCTCCTTGCCGACTTCGCCGATCTCTCCGCCGATCGAGATCGGCATCCCGGCGGGCTCCCTCTTCCGGATGTATTCGGTCAGTCGGGCGCTGTACAGCGCGTTCGCGTCCTGCTGTTCCGCGAGGGTGGGCTTCGAGAGGTCGACGAGCGTCGAGGTGTCGATGTCGATCTGGAAGAAGCCGGCGGGAATCGCCTCGTCGATCAGCGCCTGGATCGCGCCGATCTCCTTCTCGGGATCCTCGTTCATCTTCTTCGGGTTCGTCTGGTAGTGGTCCCCCTGGAGGAACACGGGGTGGTCCCAGCTTTCGCGCACGGCGGCGGCGAGGACGACCGCCGCGTACTCGCCGGGCCGTTGGTCCGTGTACCCGATCTCGCTGCGCGCGATCTCGAAGACGAGGGCGCCGGCATCGAGCGATCGAGCCGCCCGGAACGCCGCGCGAGCCGTGTCGTAGGTCAGGATCCGCAGGTTCACCGCGGGGACGGTGAAGCCTGAGACTTCGCCCCGGCCGCGGGCCTCGTAGAGGGGCAGGATGGAAGCGGGGAGGATGCCGAGCTCGCGGGCGGCCTCGCGGATGGTGCGCCGGCACTCGTCGCGGACTTCGCCTTTCCCGAAGACGCCGGCCCAGACGAGCGTGTCCAGGACCTCCTCTTTGAACCGGGCCGGGTTGACGATCCGGAAGACCTCCCCGCCCGCGACGGTCTCCGACCGCCGCAGGAAATCGGCGAGCTCCGAGGGGGTCAGGAAGAGCTCCATTTGCGGGCGCGAATATACGTCGATTCAGCGAGGCGCGCCGACTCCCCTCCCGGCGGGAGAGGGTTGGGGTGAGTGGCGTGCCCTCTTCGGCCAGACGGATAAGACTTCGCGAAAGCGGACACCCGATGGTCAGATGGTCAGATGATCAGATGATCAGATGACCAGATGACCAGATGGCCAGATCTGCCGATGACCCGATAGACGCGTGCCCTGCGGGCGTCAGATCCACCGCTTCATGCCGATAGCTGATAGCTTTTTCCTCGCATGCTCCTCTCCCGCACCATCCATTTCAACGCCGGACGCAGCCTCTGGCGGCCGGACTGGACTTCCGAGAGGAACCGGGCCGTCTATGGCGATGAGGGGCCGCACGGGTACGGGCACAACTACGAGCTCGAGCTCGCCGTCTCGGGGCAGACGGACCGCCGGACGGGGATGGTCGTGAACCTGACCGATCTCGACCGCGTGCTGAAGGAGGAAGTCGATCGCCCGCTCGACCATCGGAACCTGAACCTGGACGTTCCGGAATTCGCGGGCGTTTCGCCGACGGCCGAGCGGCTCGCGGCGTGGATCTGGGACCGCGTCGGAGATCGGATCCGGCGCGAGGGGTGGCCCTGCCGGCTCGCGCGCCTGCGGCTCAAGCTCGAGCCGGGCTTCTCGGTCGAGATCGACGCGGCGCCCGAGGGGGAAGCGTGATGTTCTTCAAGCAGCTCTACCTGGGTTGCCTCGCGCAGGCGTCGTACCTCATCGGGTCGGAGGGTGAAGCGGCCGTCATCGACCCGCGGCGCGACGTGGACGAGTACCTGGAGGAGGCACGACGCAAAGGGCTGACGATCCGGCACGTCATCGAGACGCACCTCCACGCGGACTTCGTCTCGGGCCACCGTGAGCTCGCGGCCCGGACGGGAGCTCGGATCTATATCGGCGCGAAAGCGGGAGCGAAGTTCGAGCACGTCCCGGTTCGAGACGGGGACGAGATCTCCTTCGGCGAAGTGACGCTGCGGTTCCTGGAGACGCCCGGCCACACGCCCGAATCCGTCTGCGTGCTCGTGACGGACCATGCCGAGTCGGAGCAGCCGAGCGCCGTCCTGACGGGCGACACCCTCTTCATCGGCGACGTGGGCCGGCCGGACCTGCTCGGCGCAAAGATCTCTCCCGACGAGCTCGCGGGCGCGCTCTACGACTCGCTCCACGGGAAGCTGCTCACCCTCCCAGACTCCGTCCGCGTGTTCCCGGCGCACGGAGCGGGCTCTCTGTGCGGGAAGAACATCTCGAAGGAGACGAGCTCGACGATCGGCGAACAGCGCCGTTTCAACTACGCCCTGAAGCCGATGACGCGCGAAGAGTTCGTGCGCACGGTGACGTCGGACCTTCCCGAGGCGCCCGCGTATTTCCGGCGCGACGTGGAGATGAACCGACGGGGAGCGGGCGCGCTCGAGGATCTCGCTCCGCTCGTCGAGCTGCAGGCGGACGACGTGGAGGCGCTGCTCGATTCCGGAGCCGCCGCGCTCGACGTCCGGGACGCCGCCGAGTTCGGCCGCGGCCATCTTCCCGGCGCGTTCCAGATCGGCCTCTCGGGGCAGTTCGCCAGTTGGGCGGGAGCCATCCTTCCCGCCGACGCGGCGATCGTCCTCGTGGCGGAAGACGCGGAGTCCGCGGCGCAGGCGCGGATGCGGCTCACGCGCGTCGGCATCGAGAACGTGGCCGGTTACCTGGGCGGCGGCGTGGAAGCCTGGCGCGCGTCGGGACGCGCGCTTTCCACCACGGAGCAGATCGACGTTTCGGAGCTCCAGAGGAGGATCGGCTCGCGCAGCGCCTGGCTTCTCGACGTGCGGCGGCCCGCCGAGCGCGAGACCGCGCGCATCGCGGACGCGATCGGTGTGCCGTTGAACGAGCTGCCCGCCCGGACGGCCGAGCTCGATCGGGCGGCGCCCGTCGCCGCGATCTGCGCGGGCGGATATCGATCCGCGATCGCCACGAGCGTTCTCGAACGCGCGGGCTTCTCGCGCGTCGCCAACGTGGTCGGCGGCATGGACGCGTGGACGACCTCCGGGCTCGACGTCGAGACGGGTTCCGAAGCGGCCGCCTCGGGCTGAGATGCCGCTCGCCACGGGAACCCGGCTGGGTCCGTACGAAATCCTCTCCGCCCTGGGCTCCGGCGGCATGGGCGAGGTCTATCGCGCGAGGGACTCTCGCCTCGAGCGCACGGTCGCTCTGAAGGCGCTGCCCGCGCACCTCGCCGCGAGCGCCGATGCCCTGGGCCGGTTCGAGCGCGAGGCCAAGGCGGTCGCCGCTCTCTCGCATCCGAACATCCTCGCGATCCACGATTTCGGCGTCGAGAACGGAACCCCCTTCGCCGTCATGGAGCTTCTCGAGGGCGCGACGCTCGGCGACCGCCTCTCTCAGTCCTCCATCTCCCTCCGCAAGGCGCTCGAGTGGGCACTGCAGATCGCGCGGGGGCTCGCGGCCGCGCACGAGCGCGGAATCATTCACCGCGACCTGAAGCCCCAGAACATCTTCGTGACCCGCGACGGCCTCGTGAAGATCCTCGACTTCGGGCTCGCGCGGCAGGACGCCGCGATGCGCGAAGAGCGCAGCGAGGGCCCGACGGCGGAAACGAAGGAGGGCGCGATTCTCGGAACGGTCGGATACATGTCGCCGGAGCAGGCGCGCGGGCGGCCCGCGGACCACCGGTCCGACCTGTTCTCCTTCGGCGCGATCCTGTACGAGATGCTCGCCGGTAAGAGGGCCTTTCAGAAGGAGACCGCCGTCGAGACGATGGTCGCGATCCTCCACCAGGAGCCCGCCGCCCTTTCCGCGAGCGACGTGCCCTCCGAGGTGGAGCAGATCGTCTCGCACTGCCTCGAGAAAGATCCCGAGGGCCGGTTTCAGACGGCGAGGGACCTCGCGTTCGCCATCCAGGTCGCCGACCGGGAGACGCGCTTCGGCAGAACCGATTCGGATTCCGCGGCGGCCGAGCGGAAGCCTCCGAGCCAGAAGTCTTCCGCCGTCTCCGCGGGACCGCCGTCGATCGCCGTGCTTCCGTTCCGCAACATGAGCGCGGATCCCGGGACGGAGTACTTCAGCGACGGAATGACGGAGGAGATCATCACGGCGCTCACGGGAATTCCGGACCTCGCCGTGACGGCGCGGACCTCGTCCTTCGCCTTCAAGGGGCGCGACGCGGACGTGCGTCAGATCGGGCAGGAGCTCGGCGTGCGAACAGTCCTCGAGGGGAGCGTGCGCCAGGCGGGGACGCGGATCCGGATCACGGCGCAGCTGATCGACGTCGCGAGCGGCTACCACCTCTGGTCGGAGCGGTTCGACCGGGAGATGCAGGACGTCTTCGCGGTTCAGGACGAGATCGCCCGCGCGATCACCGAGACGCTGAAGATCCGGCTGCTCCAGTCCGGCGACGCGCCACTGCGCGCTCCGGCGACGAAAAACGTCGACGCTTACAACCACTACTGGAAGGGCCGGTACTTCTGGAGCCGCCGGCAAATGCCGGAGGCGATCGCCGAGTTCCAGGACGCGGTTGCGGGCGACCCGGACTACGCGCTCGCATACACGGGTCTCGCCGACACGTACGCCGTCTGGGGCTTCTACGGCGGAATCCCGACCTGGGAGGCCTATGGCCGCGCCCGAGCCGCCGCCGAGCGAGCGCGCGAACTCACGCCTGACGCCGCCGGAGTCCACGTCGCGTTCGGCATCATCGAGCACTACTACGGCTGGGACGTGAAGCGGCAGGAGCAAGAGCTGCGTCTCGCGATCGCGAAGGACCCGAAGAGCGCGGAAGGGTACATCTGGCTGTCGTTCTGCCTGTCGTCGACCGCACGTTTCGCGGAAGCGCTCGAGGTCGGCAACCGCGGCGCCGCCGCCGAGCCCCACTCCGCAAACGCTCGAGCGGCGATCGGGTGGAATTACTTCCATGAAAAGAGGTTCGAAGAGGCGGCACGCGAGTTCGAGCGGGCATGCGCCCTCGACTCCGAGGCGGTCTTTCCCGTTTGGTCGCTCGGATTCACGCAGCGCTGCGGCGGTCGGCCGGCGGAAGCCGTCGCCACGCTCGAGCGCGCCATCGCGATGACGCGAGGAAGACACCTGTACGAGCGGGGGCTTCTCGTGGATGCGCTCGCGGCCGCAGGTCGCAGGGACGACGCGCGGATGAGCTTCGACCAGCTCGAAGAGCAGTCGCGCGGCGTGTACCTCCCGCACATCGTCCGCGCTTTTGCATTGAACGCGCTCGGCGAAAGGGACGCCGCGCTGACCGCTCTCGAACGCGCCTACGACGACCGCAACGCGTTCCTCTGGGCCATGGTCCACGTGCCGTCGTTCGACTCTCTGCGGGACGATCCTCGCTGGAAAGCCGTCGCCGCCCGTCTCGCCCGGACGGCACCGCGCCTCGACTGGAAACCGGACTGATCCGTCAGGCTCGGGCCGCGCGAGCGGGCACGATCTGCCGCAGCGCTGCGAGGAACGCGGCGGTCTCCTCCGGCTTTCCGATCGAGACGCGCAGCCAGTCGGACAGCGACGGGAACTTGCGGCCGACGAGGACCTTCTTCGCGCGAAACTCCCCGATGAGCGGAGCGACGTCGCGTCCCACATGGATCATGAGGAAGTTCGTCTCCGACGGGATGTACTTCCGGCCGTCCTTCTCGAGCTCCGAGCAGAGCCAGCGCCTCGTGTCGTTCAACCTCTTGCGCTCGCGGGGCACGTTGTCCGGGTCCGCGAGGTTCGCGAGCGCGATGTCGAGCGCCGCAGCGTTGACGTTGTTCCAGGACGCGTTCCTCTTGAGGATCTCCGCGTTCTCCTTCGAGGCGACGGCGTAGCCCAGGCGCAGTCCCGCCATCGCATAGATCTTGGAGAAGGTGCGGGCCACGACGACGTTCGGGTAGCGGCCGATCGCATCGACGGCGCTCCGGTACTTCGGGTTCTCGACGAAGTGGTGGTACGCCTCGTCGACGAGGATGATCGCAGACGACGGAACGCGGGCGAAGAAGGCGTCGAGCTCGTCGCCGGACACGATCGTGCCCGTCGGGTTGTTCGGGTTGCAGACGTAGACGAGCCCGGCCCGAGCGTCGCACGCCGCGGCCATCTTCGGAAGGTCGTGCCGGTGGTCGAGCGTCAGCGGGACCTTGACGGCCTCCGCCTTCGTCACGCGCGCGTAGAGGAGCACGGCCTCGAACGTCGGCTCGGCCGCGACGACCCTGCGCCCTTCCGGAAGCCACGCCGAGTCGGCCATCCGCAGCACGTCGCTCGAGCCGGCGCCGAGAACGATCTGGTCCATTGAGACGCCGTGCGAACGCGCGATCGCTTCCCGTGTCGCGTCCTCGACGGCGTCGGGATACCGCGATGCCATCCGCCCCGACCCGCCGAGCGCCTCGAGGGCCCGGGGAGAGAGGCCGTACGGGTTCTCGTTGGAATTCAGCTGGACGTAATCGCTGGCCTGGCCGCGCGAGAGGCTCGCCTCCGCCGTCGACTGGCCAAAACGGGTGAGCACCGTGGTGCCGACAGTGACGCCGATCGCTTCCGCGAACTGGCGGCGGGACATCTTGAATCGCATGGGATGCTCCTTTTCGGCGGATTGTACGTCGCGCCGATACAATCCCCGCCAACGCCCATGACTCTCGGCTCCGGAACGCGCCTCGGACCCTACGAGATCCTCGCTCCCATCGGGGCGGGCGGCATGGGGGAGGTCTACCGCGCCCGGGATACCCGGCTCCAGCGCACCGTCGCGATCAAAGTGCTCTCGTCGAAGCTCGCGGCCTCCGAGGAGATCCGCCGGCGCTTCGAGCGCGAGGCGAGGACGATCTCGCAGCTCTCCCACCCGCACATCTGCGCGGTCTACGACGTGGGACGCGAGGGAGATGTCGACTTTCTCGTGATGGAGCATCTGGAAGGGGAGACGCTCTCGGCCCGGCTCGCCCGAGGCGCGTTGCCGGTCGCGGAGGTGCTCCGGTACGCCGCGGAGGTCGCCGATGCGCTCGACAGGGCGCATCGCGCGGGGATCGTCCACCGGGATCTCAAGCCGGGAAACGTGATGCTCACCGCTTCGGGGGCGAAGCTCCTCGACTTCGGCCTCGCGCGGATCCTCGAGCCAGACGAGGTCGATCAAAAGAGCGTCGCCGAAACGGCGACCGGACCGCTGACGGAACGAGGCGCCGTGCTCGGAACACTGGCGTATATGGCCCCCGAGCAGCTCGAGGGACACCCGGCCGACACGCGAGCCGACGTCTTCGCGTTCGGCGCGGTGCTCTACGAGATGGCGTCGGGCCGGCCGGCGTTCGGGGGCGACAGCCGCGCGGCCCTGATGGTTTCGATCCTCTCCGCCGATCCGCCGCCGATCTCGAGATCCGCTCCGCTCACACCCTCGTCTCTCGAAAGTCTGGTCCGGATCTGTCTGTCGAAATCTCCATCCGACCGCTGGCAGTCGATGCACGACGTCTCGCTTCAGCTGCGCCACCTTCCGGAAGCCGCCGCGCTGTCTCCGGCGCTCCGCCCGCCGCCGGCGTCGCGGCGTCTGCTTCCCTGGAGCATCGCGGCGGGCCTGGCTGCGGCGCTCGCGGCATTGCTCCTGTTTCGGCGCGTTCCCGCCGCTGCCCCTCCCGGCGCGATCCGCCTCTCGATCCCCCCTCCGCCCGGGGGCCAATTCGTGGGATCTGTCGAGTCGCGGCCGTACGCGTTTTCTCCCGACGGGAGGGAACTTGCTTTCGTCGGAGCGGGCAAAGACACGAGTCCTCAGATCTGGCTTCGATCGATCGCGAGCTTCGACGCAAAGCCTCTGGCCGGAACCGAGGGCGCGAGGTCTCCCTTCTGGTCCCCCGACGGATCGTCGATCGGCTACTTCGGGCGCGGGAAGCTTCTTCGCGTCGACCGCTCCCGCGGCGTCGTGGTTCCGATGTGCGAGATCCCGGCCGGGATCGGATACGCCGGGAGCTGGGGCGCGGATGGGGTGATCGTGTTCGCTTCCGTCCAGGGCGATGCGATCTACCGGCTCGCCCGCGGCGCAGAAAAGCCGGAGCCCGTCCTGAAGGCGGATCCGGCTCGAGGGGTTACCCGGGTCACGTGGCCATGGTTCCTGCCGGATGGCAGGACGTTCCTCTACATGGCTCGCCACCCGAACGGAGACGGAAGCCTGATGGCCTCCCGACCCGGGCAAGCGCCGGTGAAGCTCGGGCCCGGAAAATCGGACACGCAGTACGTGGATCCGGGGCTTCTCGTCTTCGTTCGGGATGGCACCCTCCTCGCTCAGAGATTCGACGCCGCCACACTGACCCTTTCCGGGGAGGCGGCGGCGATCGCCGAGTCGGTCGTGTATTTCGTGTCGACCGGCGGCGCCCTGTTCGCGACTTCGAGAGACGGCGCGCTCGCCTATCAGCCGGAAGGCGACGCGAACCGGCTGGTCTGGTTCGATCGCTCCGGGCGGAGCCTTCAGACGATTCCCTCGGCCGGTTACCTGAACGTCTCGATCAGTCCGGACGGGCAGCGCGTCCTCTTCGACCGGATCGAGCCCGGGCGCGGCAACTACAACCTCTGGATCCTCGACCGCGAACGCGGGATCGAGACCCGGGTGACTTCATCGTCCGATACGAGCTGCTGTCCGGTGTGGCTGCCGGATGGGAAGTCGTTGATTTACTCGGCGGTGCATGGCGCCAGCCCGAGGCTCTACCGGAGGGAGCTGGGCTCGGGCCGGGAAGAGCCTTTGATGGCCGCGGGCGGGTTTCAAGTAGCGAGGGACGTGAGCCGCGACGGGAGGCTCCTCCTCTGGGGCGAGCGCACCCGGGGCGCGTTCCAGCTTCGGACCTTCGCGCTGACGGATCCCTCGCACGCGGTCACGTCGCTGACGGACACGAGCTTCCGGTACGACGGGGGCCGGTTCTCCCCCTCGGGCCGACACGTCCTTTTCGAATCCGACGAGTCGGGAAAGCGCGAGGTCTACCTCGCTCCGCTCGATGCGATGGGAGAGAAGCTGCGCATCTCCTCGGAAGGGGCGGGGTTGGTTCGGTGGAGCCGCGACGGCAGCGAGGTCTTCTACGTGTCCACCGACGACCGCCTTTTTTCGGTTCCGGTCCGGACGGAACCCACTCTCTCGGCGGGCAAGCCGACGCTGCTTTTTCAGCTCCCCCCGCGAGGATGGAACGGGTTCGACGTCGCCCCGGACGGCAAGAGCTTCCTCGCGGTGGTCCCGGAGCGGGTCGGCGGAGAGCAACCCGTTCGGGTCGTGCTCCACTGGCCGGCGGAGCTAACGTCGACTCCGCTTCGCTAACGTCGCCTCCACTTCGCTTCGCTGCGTTTCGGCTCCCGCCGCGTCAGGCTCCTCCCTCCCTTCGGTCGGGAGACTCCTAACGCGGCGAGCGGATGAACGAGAGGGCTCAGTACCTCTCCCCCGGGCGCGGGGGAGAGGCCAGGTGAGGGGGTCATGGGAGATACGATTGCCGCCAAGAGGCTTCCATGCGCATTCGGATTCTCTCAGCCACATTCGTAGCGGCTGTTGCTGCCGTCGCCTCGGCGCAGATCGGCGAGCTCGGCCGGATCGAATTCCCGACGTCCGGATCGCCGGCGGCGCAGGAGCGTTTCCTGCGCGGCGTCCTCCTCCTGCACAGCTTCGAATATGACGACGCCGCCGAGGAATTCCGCGCGGCGCAGAAGATCGAGCCGGGGTTCGCGATGGCCTACTGGGGCGAGGCGATGACGAAGAACCATCCGCTGTGGATGGACCGGGACGCCGACGCTGCCCGAAAGATCCTTGCCGCGCTCGGTCCGACTCGGGAGGCGCGTCTGGCCAGGGCGCCGACGGCCCGGGAGAAGCGCTACCTCGAGGCCGTCGAGATCCTCTATGCCGAGGGCGAGAAAGCAGAGCGCGACGCGGCGTACGCCGACGCCATGCGCCGGGTTCACGAGGGTTTCCCGGCGGACCTGGAAGCGCAGACGTTCTATGCCCTCGCGCTGCTTGGCTCCTGCGAGCGCGACCGGGACTTCGCGGTGTACATGAAAGCCGCCGCGCTGGCCGAAGAGGTCTTCGCGAAGAACCCCCTGCACCCCGGAGCGGTCCATTACCTGATCCACTCCTACGACGATCCCGTCCACGCCCCCCTCGGACTCCGTCCCGCGCGGGCATACGCGCGAATCGCCCCGGCCGCGGCGCACGCTCTCCACATGCCGTCGCACATCTTTCTCGCGTCGGGAATGTGGGGCGACGTCGCCGCCTCGAACGAGGCCTCGGTCGCCGCGGCGGACGCGCGCGTCGGGCGCAAGCACCTCTCCGTGGACGACCGCAACTTCCACGCGCTCTTCTGGCTCGAATACGCCTACCTGCAACAGGGACGGGTCGCCGAGGCGCGCCGCCTCCTCGCCACGATGGAGGCGGACGCGAAGAAGAGCGGCTCGAACCGGGCGCGCAGCAGCTTCGGCGCGATGCGGGCCGCGTACGCGGTCGAGACGGAGTGCAGCGCCGATCTCCCTGCGACCGACGGCCAAGAGGCGCGGGACGTCTTCGTCGCCGGCTACTGCGGTTGGAAGAGGGGCAACGCGGACGCGATCGCGGCCGCGCTGGCGGGACTTCCCGCCGAGAGCCCCGGCAAGGCGGACGCGGGCTCCTCGCACGCGAACGCCCACGGGGCGGCGACGGGCAGCTACGGGCCCGCGGCCGGCGTCGCCGGCGTCTTCCGCGGGCAGCTCGAGGCGATGCGGCTCGCGGCGAAGGGGGATGTCGAGGCCGCCGCCGCCCGCGCCCGGGAAGCGGCCGACGCGGAATCCCGGCTCTCCTTCGAGTTCGGGCCGCCCGTCGTGGTCAAGCCTTCGCGCGAGCTCGCCGGCGAGCTTCTGCTCGCGCAGAAGAAGGCTCCGGAGGCCCAGAAGGAGTTTGCGGCGGCGCTCCGGCAGGCGCCAGGGCGGTCCCTTTCGCTCGGCGGCCTGGTGACCGCGGCGACGGCCGCGCGCGATGACGTGGCGGCGAGGGAGGCGTCGCGGCGCCTCTCGGAGAACCGCCGGCGGTCGGGGACCGGGGACCGCGCCGCCGGAAGCGCCGCCACCTCCGGGGACGCTCCCCGATGAGGCGCGGGCTCACTCGCGCGGCGGGCGTTCTCGTCACGGCGGCGGCGCTCTCGGGCGCCTCGCTGCCGGCCGCCGAAGACCGCCCGACGTTCGCGGTGGGATCCGCCTCCGCGGGGAGGGGCCACCGCGGCAACGGCTACCTCGACGTTCCCGCCGGGAGCGACGCGGGGACCCGCATCCCCGTGATCGTGTTTCACGGGGCATGGCCGGGACCGGTCCTCGCGATCGTCGCGGGCGCGCACGGAACGGAGTACGCGTCGATCGTCGCGGTCGAGCGGGTCGCGCAGCGCCTCGACCCGGCCGACCTGTCCGGGACCGTCATCCTGCTCCCGCTCGTCAACCTCGCGTCGTTCGAGCGGAAGGTGCCGCACGTCAACCCGGTGGACGGCAAGAGCATGAACCGTTTCTATCCGGGAAGGGCGGACGGGACGCAGTCCGAGCGCGTTGCGCTGGCGATCACGCGCGACGTCGTCGAGCGCAGCGACTACCTGATCGACCTCCACGGCGGCGACCTCGACGAGAGCCTGCGGCCCTATTCCTACTGGATGAAGACCGGAAACGACGCGCTCGACGCGGCGTCGAGAGGCATGGTGCTGGCGTTCGGCCTCGACCACATCCTGGTGGCGACCGACCGGCCGAAGGATCCCGCCGCGTCGCGGTACCTGGACTCGACGGCGGCGACGCGTGGAAAACCGGCGATCACGGCGGAGGCGGGCCACGCGGGCACGGTCGAGCCCGAGGACGTGGACGCGCTCGTCAACGGAAGCTTCTCCGTGATGCGGCACCTGAAGATGCTCGCCGGCGCGCCGGCGCCCATCGAGCATCCGGTCTGGATCGACACCGTGCGCAGCGTGGTTTCGGAGCAGCCGGGGATCTTCGCGCCGCTCGTCAAACGAGGCGCATACGTCGAGCAGGGGATGAAGATGGGGACCGTCATGGATTTCTTCGGAAACATCGTGTTCGAGGCGCGGGCGCCCGTCTCGGGGATCGTGCTCTACATCTGTGCGGTTCCCTCCATGCGCAAGGGCGACACGATCGCGAACGTGGGGACCGTCTCGCCGCGAGCACCCTGAGGGACGGCGTCTTGTGAGCCTCGTTCCCGGCGCCCGGCTCGGTTCCTACGAGATCCTCGGTCCCCTTGGCGCGGGCGGGATGGGCGAGGTCTATCGGGCCCGCGACGTGAGGATCGGCCGGACGGTCGCGATCAAGGTGCTGCCGCCCGCCCTCTCCGCCGATCCCGATAGCCGCCGCCGATTCCAGAAAGAGGCTCTCACCCTCTCATCCCTGAACCATCCGAATATCCTGACCATCTTCGAGGTCGGCGAGGCGGGTGTCGACACTTACCTCGTGATGGAGCTCGTGCCGGGTGAAACCCTCCGCTCCCTCCTCGCGGGTCAGCCGCTTCCGATGCGGCGCCTGCTTTCGATCGCCGCGCAAGTCGCCGCGGGCCTCGCGCGGGCGCACGCCGCCGGCGTCGTCCATCGGGACTTGAAGCCCGAGAACATCATGATCACGCCCGACGGTTTCGCGAAGATCCTGGACTTCGGTCTTGCGAAGAGATTGGCCCCGAGCTCCGGGGACTCATCGGAAACCTCCGTTCCGACGGCTTCTCTCGGGACAGAAGCGGGAGTGGTGCTGGGAACGGTCGGTTACATGTCGCCGGAGCAGGCCTCGGGGAAACCAGTCGATGACCGATCGGATCAGTTCTCACTCGGGGCAATCCTCTACGAAATGGCCACGGGAGCCCGGGCCTTCTCGGGTGAGGGCGTCGGTCAGACGCTCGCGGCGATCCTGCGGGACGACCCTCCGTCCGTCACCGGCCGGAATCCCACGGCGCCGGCGCCGTTCGAATGGATCCTCGAGCGCTGTCTGGCGAAGAATCCGGCGGAGCGTTACGCTTCGACGGAAGACCTCGCCCGCGAGATCGCGACGCTCCGCGACCATCTCTCCGACGCCGTCCGTCCGGTGTCACCGCCTCGTTCGATGCGAAGGCGCTGGGCTTTGTGGGCCTTCGCCGGATCGATCGCGGCCGCGCTGGCAGCCGCCTTCCTGCTCGGCCATTCGACTGCGAGCCGAGGCACGCCGCCGCCGTCGATGCGCCGTTTGAGCTTCCGGCGCGGCGGCATCTGGTCCGCCCGGTTTACGCCGGACGGCGAGACGGTCCTGTACGGCGCCGCCTGGGACGGCCAGCCCATCGAGACTTTCGAGGCGCGCATCGGGACGGTGGAATCGCGGCCGGTGCCGGTGAAAAACGCAGAGGTCCTGTCCGTGTCCTCGAACGGAGAAATGGCGGCGCTTCTTGCCCCGCGCCTGATCTTCAATTACATGCAGAACGGGACTCTTGCCCGGGCATCGCTTCCCGGCGGCGCCGCGCGGGAGGTTCTCTCGGACGTCCGCGCCGCCGACTGGAGCCCGGACGGAAAAGATCTCGCGGTTGCGCGTTCCGTCGCCGGACGAGACAGGATTGAGTTTCCGATCGGAACGCTCGTTTACGAGTCCCCGGGAGTGGTCGGGTCCCTTCGTGTCTCTCCCGACGGGAAGTGGATTGCCGCATTCGAGTACGAGAGCGACCTTTCTCGAGTGATCGTGATTCGGCGCGCCGACCGCGCGGTCCGAGTGCTCTCGCAGGGATGGAAGCTCTGGTCGGTCGGGCTGGCCTGGTCGCCGTCGGGGCAGGAGGTCTGGTTTACGGCGACGCGGAACGAGCTCGGAACGGGGATGTGGGGCGTGGACCTTTCGGGGCGCGAGCGGCTGATCATGAGAATTCCCGGCGGCCTTCAGATCTTCGACGTCCACCGCAACGGACGCGTGGCCATGGCGGCTGTCGCGTCGAGGGTCGGCGTCGCCGTGCTGGCTCCGGGGGAGGAGCACCCGCGTGACTTGTCCTGGCTCGACAGTTCTTTTCTCGGTGACCTTTCTTCGGACGGTTCGACCCTTCTGATCCATGAAATCGCCGTGACGGGCTCGGGTTCCGGCTCGATCTTCGTGCGGCCCACGGATGGAGGTCCCGCAATCCTCATCGGCGACGGCTACGAGCTCTCGCCCCTCACGCTCTCACCCGACGGCGGGCGGGTGCTCGCGCGCACCGGGGCGCCCAAAAACAGGCTCGAGACTCTTCCAACGAGGGCGGGCGAGACAAAGACGTTGCCGCCGGGTCGCGTCGTCGACTACGCCGGCGCGCACTGGCTGGCGGACAGCCGAAGAATCATCTTTCTCGGATTGGACGGAAAGGGCGGAGGAAACCTTTATATCCAGGCGGTCGACGGCGGATTGCCGCGGCCTCTCGGCGACGACATCCGGCGGGACGCCATGGACGAATTCTCTTCTTTCGCCGTCTCTCCGGACGGGGCGCTCGTTGCGATCGCCAACCGGAGCGGAGCGTTGAGTCTTCATTCGGTCGAGGGGTCTCAATCATCGCGCCGCGTGCCCGGCGTTTTCCCTCAACGCAGTCTGATCAGTTGGAGTGGCGACGGGCGCTTTCTCTACTCTTACAAGATCGGCGATTTGCCCGGAAAGATTTACCGGGTCGAGATCGCGACCGGAGAAAGCCAGGTCTGGAGAGAGATGAGTCTCGCCGATCCCGCGGGAATCTGGAGGATCCATCCCGTGCGGATCACCCCGGATGGGCGGTCCTACGCGTTCTCCTACGCGCGACGCCTATCGGACCTCTACGTTTTCGAGGGACTTCACTAGCTTCCGGAGGACGGCTCCGGCGCGACGACGCGCGAGAGCAACGCCGCGGAGGCGAGGCCCGTGGCGCCGACCACGACCCAGAGCGCAACTCCGCCCAATCGCGCCATGAGCTGGAGCCCGCCCCACGGGCCGACCGTGAACGCCAGCCCCATCATCATCTGCGCGAGCCCCATGTACTCGCCGCGCCGCCGCTCGGGAGCGATGTCCGTCAGATAGTTCGCCATCCCCGGGAAGAGGAGCATCTCTCCCACCGTCCAAACGACGACGGTGACGATGACGCTTGCGATCCCCCACGCCGCCCCGAGCGCGCCGAACCCGATCGCGCACAGGGTGGCTCCCAGGACGAGTGTTCGCCGGTGGGACCAGTGGAGCGTCGCGAGGTTGAAGGGAACCTCGAGGAACACGATCATGAGCGTGTTCACGGTGAACAGAAGGCCGTACGCGGCCGCCGACAGGTTCAGGTCCTGCACGAGGTAGAGCGGCATCGTGGACGTGTGCTGGAAGAAGACGACCACGATGGGAAAGAAGGCGGCGAGGAAGAGGAGCAGCCGGCGGTCGAGGTGGGCCGCGCCGCCGTGGGCGATGTCCGCGACCCCTTCCTCGACGGGAGTCGCGTGGCCCGAGCTGCGGTGCGGCGGAAAGCGGGATGCGGCGAGGATCAGGCCGGCGGCGATCGCCGTCGCGCCGTCGGCGAGGAACAGCCAGCGAAATGAGAGCGTCGCGAGAAAGCCTCCCACGGCGGGGCCGATGCTCATCCCGAGGTTCACGGCGAGGCGGTTCAGGGCGAACCCCGCTTTCCGGAGCTCGGGCCGGACGAGGTCCCCGAAGATCGTGAGGTTCGCCGGGCGGAACGACTCCGCGGCAACCGAAAGGGCGACGGTCATGGCCGCGATCGCCGCCCGCCCGCGGACGAAGGGGAACACGAGCAGGATCGCTCCGGAGAGGAACAGGGACGCCCGCATAATGCGGATGGGACCGATCCGGTCCGAAAAGCGTCCGGCGAACGGCGCGGCCACGAGCGAACCTGCGCCGTACAGGAGGACGTAGAGGCTCACTTCGCGCGCGGAGAGCCCCGCCTCGCGCGTCAGATAGAGCACGAAGAAGGGCAGCACCATCGTGCCCGCCTTGTTGACCACCGCCGCGGCGGACAGGATCCACACCTCGCGGGGCAGCCCGGCGAGACCCCGCCAGGGGTTGAGCCGCGACAAGAATCGCGGCGGCGTCAGCGGCGCAGGAGCCACGCGGCGGCGAACGCGAGCGCGCCTAGCAGGATCATGAATCCGAGAACGTACGCGAGAATCGACCCGAACTTCGTGTTGCGCGGATCGTCCCGGGGCCCGGTCACTTCTTAGTGGAGTCCCTTCGAGGCGAGCCAGCGTTCCGCGTCCATCGCCGCCTTACAGCCCTCGCCGGCCGCGGAGACGGCCTGGCGATAGATCGGGTCGGCGACGTCGCCCGCGGCAAAGACGCCGTCGACGGAGGTCCGCGTGGAAGGGTGCTCCACGAGCAGATAGCCGACGTCGTTCATCGCGAGCTTTCCCCGAAACAGGGCGGTGTTCGGGGTGTGGCCGATCGCGACGAAGACGCCCTGCGTCTCGAAGTTGGAGACCGTTCCCGTCTTCGTGTCCTGGAGGAGCACGCCGGTGACGCCGGTCGGGCCCGCCACGATGTCCCTGACGACCGAATTCAATTTCCAGTGGATCTTCGGATGCATGCGCGCCCGCTCGAGCATGATCTTCGAGGCGCGGAACTCGTCGCGGCGGTGGACGATCGTGACCTTCGGCGCGAAGCGCGTCAGGAAGTTCGCCTCCTCCATCGCGGTGTCGCCGCCTCCCACCACGATGACTTCCTTCCCCTTGAAGAAGAACCCGTCGCACGTGGCGCACGCGGAGACGCCGTGTCCCATCAGTCTGGTCTCGGCGTCGATCCCGAGGAGCTTCGCGGAAGCGCCGGAGGCGATGATGAGCGCGTCGGCCGTCAGGCGCCCGCCCCCGTCCAGAGTCAGCCGGAACGGGGAGGCTTCGAAATCGACGTCGACCACGGTGTCGAGGACCACGACCGTTCCGAACCGGACCGCCTGGTCGCGGAAGATCTGCATGAGCTCGGGGCCCTGGATCCCTTCGCGGAAGCCGGGATAGTTCTCGACCTCGGTCGTGATCGTCAGCTGGCCCCCTGGTTGCGGTCCCTCGAAGACGACCGGTTCGAGCTCCGCGCGCGACGCGTAAAGAGCGGCGGTCCATCCCGCCGGGCCGGAGCCGATGATGGCGACGCGGTTGTGGAGCTTGTAGGACTGCATCAGTTCCCAGTTCTGAGTTATCGGTTCAGGGGAGCGCAGCTTAAACGACGTCCCGCTCTGTCGATATACGCCATTGGCGAGGCACCCGGTTCGGAGAGAGCGGAGAACGGAAAACTGAAAACTGAAGGCTGATAACTTCTTCCCATGCTTTCCCCTCTCGCCCGCCGGCTCGAGGGATTCGGGACGACCATCTTCACGGAGATGACCCGGCTCGCGATCGAGCACGGCGCGGTGAACCTCGCGCAGGGGTTTCCGGACTTCGACGGGCCCGACTTCGTGAAGGACGCGGCGATCGCGGCGATCCGGGACGGCAAGGGCCAGTACGCGCGGATGACGGGGATTCCCGACATGCACACCGCGCTCTCGGCGAAATACCGCCGGGACTACGGCCTCGACTACGCGGAGGGGGAGGAGTGGACCGTCACCTCGGGAGCGACGGAAGCGATCTTCTCGGCGATCCAGGGAACCTGCGGAACGGGCGACGAGGTCGTGCTCTTCGAGCCCTACTACGACTCGTACAAGGCGAGTGTGCGGATGGCGGGGGCCCGGCCCCGGATCGTGACGCTCCACGCTCCCGACTGGCGGTTCGATCCCGACGAGCTCGCCGCCGCTTTCACTCCGAAGACGCGCGCGATCCTCGTCAACACGCCCCACAACCCGACCGGCAAGGTCTTCTCGAGCGACGAGCTCGCGTCGATCGCGGACCTGTGCCGCGAACGGGACGTCCTCTGCATCACCGACGAGGTCTATGAGCACCTCGTCTACGAGGGCGTCCACGTCCCCATGGCGACGCTGCCCGGCATGCGGGAACGGACGATCACGATCTCGAGCTTCGGCAAGACGTTTTCGTTGACGGGATGGAAGATCGGCTGGGCCGCCGCTCCTGCGCCCCTGACGGCGGCCGTCCGCGCGGCGCACCAGTTCGTCACGTTCGCCACCGCGACCCCGCTGCAGCACGCGGCGTCGGTCGCCCTGACGGTGGGCCGCGAGTACTACCGCCTGCTGTGCGATTCCTACCGCGCCAAGCGCGACTACCTGCTGCGCGAGCTCGAACGGATCGGATTTGCGGTCCGCCGCCCCGCCGGGACGTATTTCCTCGCCGCCGACTTCCGCCCGCTGGGCTTCGCCGACGACGTGGCGTTCTGCCGGATGCTCATCGAGAAGGTCGGGGTCGCCGCGATCCCGCCCTCGGCCTTCTACGACCACAAGCGCCACGGCAAGAGCTGGGCCCGCTTCGCGTTCTGCAAACGGGACGAGACTCTCGAGACCGCGGTGGCGCGGCTCGGCGCGCTGAAAGACAGGTGAGCTTGGGTGTCATCCTGAGGAGCGCAGCGACGAAGGACCTGCTCCTTCCCTCGATGAGGGCGCCACGAGGGCCCTTGAGCCACAGAGCAGATCCTTCGCTTCGCTCAGGATGACAGGAAGGTAGCCCATGCCGACGCTCCGTCTCGCTCTGATCCAGATGGACCTCGCGTGGGAGGATCCCGACGAGAACCACCGGCGCGCGGCGCGGCATCTCGCCGACGCGGCATCGCAGGGCGCGCGGCTCGCCGTGCTGCCGGAGATGTTCTCGACGGGATTCTCGATGGAGCCGGAGCGGATCGCCCAGGCGCCCGGCGGTCCGTCGGAGGCCTTCCTCCTCGAACAGGCGGCGAAGCTCGGACTCTGGATTCTGGCGAGCGTGCCGCAGACGGGCGATGCCCGGCCGCGCAACGTCGCGCTCCTCGTCTCGCCACAGGGCGCCGTGACGCGCTACGCGAAGATTCACCCGTTCTCGTTCGCGGGAGAGGACCGGCACTACGAGGCAGGCGACCGCGTCGTGACGGCGGAGGTGGAAGGCGTGCGCGTCACGCCCCTCGTCTGCTACGACTTGAGGTTTCCCGAGCCCTTCCGCGTCGCCGCCCGCGAGACGGACCTCTTTTGCGTCGTGGCGAACTGGCCGCAGCCGCGGCGCGACCACTGGCGGACCCTCCTGCGCGCGCGCGCGATCGAGAACCAGGCGTACGTCGCGGGCGTCAACCGGACGGGGGAGGGCGGCGGAGCGCGCTACCTCGGGGACTCCGCCCTGGTGGGCCCGCTCGGGGAGACGGTCGTCGAGGGGGGCGCCGGTGAGGCCGTGCTCGTCGGCGACGTCGACACCGCTGGCGTCGCCAGGCTCCGCTCCCGTTTTCCCGCCCTCGAAGACATCCGGCCCGAGGCGTACCGGCGCTGAGACGCACTCGAAGTCGCTCCACGCGGCGCCGTCTCTTCCACGCGATCCTCGGCACGCTCTGCGTGGCGGCCGCAGCGTGCCGCCCGCCGGCCGCGACGAGAGCGCGCATGCACATCGAGGGCGGCCTCGTTTCTCCGAGGGGTGACTGGGTTCTTCTCAGGGGCTCTCCGCGAGCTGGCGCCTCGACCGCGTTCCTGAGAAATCTGGTTTCCGGCCGCGAAGTGGCGCTCGGCCGCGGCCCTGCCGGCGAGCCTTCCCAGCGATCGTTCGCGTTCGCGGAGGACGGAAGCCGCGCCGCATGGCTGCGGGAGCGGCCCGGACGAGCCACGTTCGAGCTCGTGTCTTTCGACCTGGATCGGTCCGACGCCGCGCCAGCGCTCATCCGGGAGGAGCTGGATGTGGTCCACGAGCTGGCGCTATCGCCGGACGGGCGCCGCGTCGCCCTCCTGGCCGGGCGTGTGCTCGAGGTGATCGACGCCTCGACCGGAGAGGCGGCGGCTGCAAGGGAGCTGCCGGACTGGCGCGTGCCCCGGTCGCTCTATTTTGCCCCTGACGGGCATCTCCGGCTGTATCCCCGGTCACGCCTCGATCCCCCGGGCTCGCCGGCGCAGGACCTCTTCGAGCTCGAGCCCGTGACCGGAGAGCTCGTCGCAACGGGGCGTGTTCCGGTGGACTCGCCCGGAACGCTCTTCCGGCCGGGCGCCCCGGGGAAGGTCGCGATCCTCCTGGACGGGAGCCGTTCACGCATTTCTCTTTGCGACGCGCAGACAGGCGAGGAGCGCGCCGTCCTCCCGCCGGCGGGCGAGCTGCGCGGCGCGGCCTTCCTGGCGGGCGGCCGCATCGCGGCCGTCTATCGCGCCCCTTCGGGCGGAACATCCGTGCGGGTCTTCAGCGCCGGTGGGCGCGAGCAGGCGGCCATGGACCTCTCCTCGAAGCCCGCCGCGGTCGCCCTCCTCGCAGCGCCCGCGGATGGCCGGCTCCTGATCGCGACAAACCCCGTCGGCGCGAACTCGACGCAAACGTGGTCGATGGTCGCGCTCGCCACGACCGGCCGCCGCCGAGTCCTGACGTGGCCCGGCCTCGCGCCGCTCGACCCGCTGGAGTTCTGGACCGCGACGGCACTTTCCGAGTTGAACCGGAAACGGGCGGTGATGGTTCTGGATTTGAACGGAAAGCTGATCAAGCTCGACGCAGGGTCCGAACCGTAGTCGGAACGATCGACTACCGATTCACGACCGACCCTGTCGGATTCCTCAAGGCCTGTGTTCCCCCCGCGATCGTCTCCTCGGCCACCGAGAACGAGAACCGCAGATGGCCCTCGCCCTCCGGTCCGAAGACGATCCCGGGAACGGTCGCGACGCGGGGACCGTCGAGGAGCGCCGCGGCTGCCTGGGCCGAGCTCGTCCCGAGCGAGGCGGGGATCTTCGGGAACAGGTAGAGCGCCGCGCGCGGCGCTTCGAGCTGGAAGCCGGCGGCCTTGAGTCCGGCCACGAGCGCGTCACGACGGCGCCGGTAACCCTCCCGGGCGGATTCGAGGAACCCGACGCCCATCGTGATCGCCTCGAGCATCGCCCACTGCGTCGGTGTCGAGACGCCGTTGATCGAATAGAGAACCGCCGTCTGCATCGCGGTCCGCCACCGCTTGGGAACGAGAACGTATCCGGCGCGCCAGCCGGTCATCGAGTACGTCTTCGAGAGCGTGAAGACGGTGATCGTGCGCTCGGACAGGCCCGGGAACGACGCGGGGGACACGTGCCCTTCACCCTCGTAGATCAGGTCCTCGTACGCCTCGTCCGAGATGAGGGCGAGTCCGCGATCTCGTACGAACGCCGCCGCCTCCTCGACCTCCGCGCCCGAAAAGACCTGGCCCGTCGGGTTGGTCGGCGAGTTCCAGTAGAGCAGCTTGGTGCGAGACGTCACGCGCTTCCCGAGAGCCGAGGTCAAGCCGTCGCGGCCCGCCTCCTCCGCCGGGACGAGGACCGGCTTCGCCCCGTGGTAGCGGATCACGTCCACGATCGGGGTCCAGTACGGGGACAGCATCAGCACTTCGTCCCCTTCGTCGAGGAGCGTCGCGAAGGCGGCGAAGAGCCCGTGCATCCCGCCGTTGACCACGATCGGGCTGTCGTCGTCGGCCGGGATGCCGTTCTTGCGGCGGACTTTTTCGACGATGGCGCGGCGCAGCTCGGGGACGCCCGACGAGGGGGCGTAGCGCGTTTCGTTCCGGCCGAGCGCGCGGGTCATCGCCTCCTTGATCGGCTCGGGAGTCGGCATGTACGGCTCACCGCCCTCGAAGCGCCACACTTTGTGTCCCGCCGCGAGGAGCGCGAGGACGCGGTTTCGGACCTGCACGATCTCCGAGAAGCCGACGGATTCGAAGCGCTTCGCGGGCCCGGGAAATCGCTCGCTCATCGGTCGGGAAAGGATCTCAGATCTTTTCCGAGATCGCCTTGGCCTGGGTGAAGAGGTAGAGGTACTCGCGCCCGCCCGCTTTCGAATCCGTGCCCGACATGTTGAAGCCGCCGAAGGGGTGCACCCCGACGAGCGCGCCCGTGCACTTGCGATTCAGGTAGAGGTTCCCGCAGAAGAGCTCGCGCTTGCCCCGCTCGAGCCGCCCGCGGTCGCGCGAGTAGAGGGACCCGGTTAGGCCGTAATCCGTGTCGTTCGCGACGGCGACCCCTTCCTCGAAGCTCTTGACCGGGATCACGGCGAGCACCGGACCGAAAATCTCTTCCTGCTCGAGCCGGGAGCCCGCCTTGACCCCGTCCACGATCGTGGGCTGCACGAAGAATCCGTCCGCCGGGCCCGCCGCTCCGCCGGCGACGACCTTGCCTTCTTTCTTCCCGAGCTCGACGTACTCGAGGATGCGCTTCTGGGCGCGCGCATTGATCACGGCGCCCACCTGCGTCTCGGGATCGCGGACGTCGCCCACCCTGAGCTTCTTCGTTTTCTCGACGACCTTGAAGAGCAGCTCGTCGTGCACCTTTTCGTGCACGATCAGCCGCGAGCATGCGGAGCACTTCTGCCCCTGGAATCCGAACGCCGCCGCGACGATGCCGTTGGCGGCGTCCTCGATGTCCGCCGTCTCGTCGACGAGGATGAAGTCCTTGCCGCCCATCTCGAGGACGGCTCGCTTGATCCAGATCTGCCCCTTCGGGACCCTGCCCGCCTTCTCGCTGATCTCGACCCCTACCTCGCGCGAGCCCGTGAACGCGACCATCCGGGTCTTCGGGTTCTCGACGAGGGCGTTCCCGACAGTCGCGCCGCCGCCCGTGACGAAGTTCAAAACGCCGGGCGGAACCCCCGCCTCCTCCGCGGCATCGAGGAACATGTTCGCGATCGCGGGAGAGTCGGAGGAGGGCTTCAACGCGACGGTGTTTCCCGTGACGAGCGCGGCCGTGGTCATGCCCGCGAGGATGGCGAGCGGAAAGTTCCACGGCGGGATCACGGCGCAGACGCCGAGCGGCAGGTACTCGATCTCGTTCTTCTCGCCGGGATACGGTGTCAGTGGCTCCGGGTGCGAGAGGCGCTCCATGTCGCGGGCGTAGAACTCGCAGAAGTCGATCGCCTCCGCCGTGTCGCCGTCCGCCTCGCCCCAGGGCTTCGATTCCTCGAGCACCATCATCGCGGAGAACTCGTGCTTGCGGTCCCGGAGGATCTTCGCGATGCGCAGGATCAGCTCCCAGCGCTCCCGGGGGCTCGTGCGCGACCAGGACTCGAACGCGCGCGCGGCGGCGTCCACGGCCCGGTTGGCGTCTTCCGCCGTTCCTTCCGGAAACCGCCCGATGACCTGGGTCTTGCGGCAGGGATTGACCGACTCGAAGAAGGTCTTTGCCCCGACGCGCTCTCCGCCGATGCGGTTGGAGCCCTCGACGGGAAGCCGCGATTCGACCTTTCGCAGAGCGGCCTCGAAGGCCTGCCGGTTGGCGGGATCGGAGAAGTCGGTGAAAGGCTCGTTTCGAAATTCAGGCAGCAAGATCGGCCCTCCGGGTCGGCGAAATCTATCAGGTCGTCATAGTCTGTCGATGTGAACCTCAAGGGCGCGAAGCCGGAAAAGTTCGGCTCCTTCGCTTCCCGGCTCTATCGCCGGTGGGCGGAACCCATGTGCGCGCCGCTCCACCGGCGAATCGGCGCGGAGATCCCGATCGAGCGCGGGCGGTTGCTCGACGTGGGGTGCGGTCCGGGCCGGCTCGACCGGCTTCTGGCGGCCGCGCGTCCGGAGCTCCAGGTGGTCGGAATCGACGCCTCGCCCGACATGATCTCGGAGGCCGGGCGCGGACCGTCGTTGCCGAATCTCTCTTTTCGCGTCGGCAGCTCCGAGGAGGCGCGCTTCGAGAACGAGTTCGACTTCGCGATCGCCGTTCTGACCTTCCACCACTGGGAAGAGCCCGTCGCGGGCCTCGCCGGCGTGCACCGCGCGCTGAAGCCCGGAGGCCGCTTCTGGATCTTCGAAGGCGATCCCGACGCGCCGGCGGCCGAGCTCGCCCTCGACCGCGCGCCCCTGTGGGGCTGGCTCTCGCTCCCCGTCTTCCTGATGCGCCGGGGGATGCGGCAGCACGGCTTTTCGCGCGAGGAGATCGAGAGCTCGGTTCGGGGGGCCATCGCGGAATCGCCCTTCGGTTCGGCAAACGTCTCTCAGACGGGCAGCACGTTCCGCATCGAGCTCCGGAGGACTGCATGAGCTCGTTCAGCGACCGTCAAGTTTCGCCGCTCACGCCCGAGGAGGCGTGCCGCTACGCGCGGCACCTCGTCCTCCCCGAGGTGGGTCCGGAGGGTCAGGCGAAGCTCAAGGCGGCGCGGGTTCTCGCCGTCGGCGCCGGTGGACTGGGCTCGCCGCTCGCGCTCTATCTCGCGGCCGCCGGAGTCGGAACGATCGGTCTCGTCGATCCCGACGCCGTCGACGCGTCGAACCTGCACCGCCAGGTCCTCTATGGAACGGGCGACGTGGGCCGGCCGAAGGTCGATGCCGCGGCGGAGCGCCTGGAAGTGGCGAACCCGAACGTGCGCGTCGTGCGGATCCCCGAGCGTCTGCGAGCCGCCAACGCGATGGAGATCGTGCGCGGCTACGACGTCGTCGTGGACGGCACCGACAACTTTCCCGCGCGATACATCGTCAACGACGCGTGCGTGCTCGCCCGGCGCCCCAACGTCTGGGCCTCCGTGTACCGCTTCGAGGGCCGGGCGTCCATCTTCTGGGCGGAGAAGGGGCCCTGCTACCGCTGCCTGCACCCCGAGCCGCCGCCCGAAGGCTCGGTGCCGTCGTGCGCGGAGGGCGGAGTGCTCGGCGTGCTCCCGGGTCTCCTCGGAACGGTCCAGGCGATCGAGACGATCAAGCTCGTGCTCGGGATCGGGACGCCGCTCGTGGGACGCCTGCTTCTCGTCGACGCGCTGTCGCTCGAGTTCCGCGAGGTGCGCCTGCGTAAGAACCCGGAGTGCCCCGTTTGCGGGAGCTCGCCGACGATCACGGTGCCCGTGGACGTCGGCGAGGCGTGCGAGGCACCGGCCCAGCGGGTGGTATCGTCCGCCGCGATGTTCGGAGGGCCGCCAGTCCCGGAGATCTCCGTCGACGACCTGAAAAGCCGGCGCGACCGGGGCGATGCCCTCGTGCTCGTGGACGTCCGCGAGCCGTTCGAGCACGCGATCAGCGACCTTCCCGGGTCGGTGAAGATCCCGATGGCGACCCTGCCGCAGAGCCTCTCGAAGCTGTCGCCCGAGGACGAGATCGTCGTCTACTGCCGCACCGGAGGCCGCAGCGCGCAGGCAGTGGGGTTTCTCCGCCAGCGAGGTTTCTCGAAGTCCTTCAACCTGGCGGGCGGGATCAACCTCTGGGCGGAGCGCGTCGACCCGTCTCTGCCGAAATACTAGGAGGAGAGTCATGCGCCGACTGGGAGTGATCGTGCTGGTCCTCGGGATCGCCGGGTTCCTCGTCGCGTCGTCCAAACGCGGCAGCTACGACAGCGTGCAGGGCGCGCTCAAGGCCACCTTCTCCTCCGAAGAAAAAGGCAAGAAGGACTTCTGGGAGACCGCCCGCTGGGTCTCCCTCGGTGCGGGAGTGATCGGGCTCGTGCTCGTGATCCTGCCGGGCAAAAAGTAATGCCGTAGGGGCGGCCCTCGTGGCCGCCCGTTTAGCCCGCCAAGCCGCTCGTCGAACGCCGCGGTTCTTCGAGCAGCCGGTCGATCTTCGCCGCGAGGATGAAGTCGTTCTGGTGCAGTCCGCCGATCTTGTGCGTCCAGAGCACGAGGTCCACGCGGTTCCAGTGGATCGCGATGTCGGGATGATGGCCCTGCTCTTCCGCGACGTCGGCGACGCGGTTGACGAACTGGATCGCGTTCTTGAAGTCCTCGAATTCGAAGCGGCGGACGAGCCGTGTCGCTCCTTCCGAGAGGGACCACTGAGGCGTTTCGGCGAGGAGCTCTTCCGCGGCCGCCGCGTTGAGCGGCTCCACGCCGCCGCGGCAGGGAACACAGGTGCGGGAAGCGAGGCGCGTCGGATCCGCCACGCGCGCAGTCTATCTATTGCCGCGATTCCGTTCGTCCCACCACATGACAGATCGCCGAGCGCCGGGAAGCTCGGCGCGTGGCGGGATCGCGGAGGGAAGCGTCCCCTCGTCCCACCACATCTGTGAAGGTCGAGGGACCTCCGGGCGAGATCCCTGGAGCCGTAGCCGGCGGATTTTCGCGGCCCCGCGCCGATCCCACCATCCGATGAGCCCGTTGACGAACAGACCGGCGATCCAGGCCCAGAACGTGCCAACGGCGACGTCGTGAAGAAAATCGTCGTTGCGTCCCGTTTTCCGGTATCGCACGCCGTCCTCGCTTCCGCCCGCCGTTTGACGCGGATTCCCCCTTCCGGAATAATCCGCACTCCCTCGGGCGACTGGGAGGTCGTTCAATGGTAGGACAACTGGCTCTGGACCAGTGAATCGGGGTTCGAGTCCCTGCCTCCCAGCCAATTCTCCGAACCGGGCTTTTCTCTGCGTAACCCTTGACCTTGTTGTTACCTAGCGGGTTCGAGAGTTGTCGAGGTCCCGAATTCTTGAAACCTTAGCGCTGAGAGTGCTTCTGGCCGGCTCGCGCCGGCTGGTCGGGTGGCAGCCGACGGCGCTCGGAAGTCGCACCGCGTAAGGGTTGGGTAGCGCCCACCACGAGGGGCTAGAATCGCCCTCGTGGCCGCACGCGAGACGCCGTCTGCCTTCAACGAGATCGAGGAGCGCGTCCCCCGGCTTCTCGAGGACACGCGACCGCTCTGGGCGGACGTTACGCGGGAGTCGTTCCAAATCCTGCGCGAACTGACCGCCAACGATCCGCTCGATCTCCGCATCGGCTCGTGCATATTTTGCGGAGCGGATCTGGACGCGACTCTTCCGATGGGATTGCGGAGGCCCCGGATCGCGCATGAAAGTGACTGTCCTTGGCTACGAGCAAAAATCTTGGTCCAAGGACACTGATCGAGGCGGAACAGGTCCGGGCCGCCCGCAGATCCAGCACGACTCTGTTCGGGTAGCCACACCCCTGCTCGTTGCGGGATAAAGAGCGGGGGCGCGCGAACGCGCCCCCTCCCGCGAGTCGCGATTTGGAACTGAACTAGACCCCGACGGAGCACTCCGTCAACGACAGCAGGTTGTCGCCCCACACCCCGTCCGCGTAGGTCTGGATGTACTTCGTTCCGTGGCCCGTCTCCCGGACTCCAACCTCGGCCCGGACGCCACCTTCGAAGGTGTAGAAGCTGTACGTGTTCGACTCGATCCACTGAATCACCTGAGGGGTCGTGGCGCGCCACCCTCCCTCGGCCGGTCCTCCGACGCTTGTGATGTGCTCATGGCGGCTGAAGCGATCCGGCTTCACGACGCAGGTAATGCGATAGCTGGTCATTCTGAACTCCCGTTGTCCGGCGGCGCCGGACGGTTGTCGGTTCCCATCAACTCGGGCACACCACTCCCATGCGGTGGCCCGCACTCGAAGGCCGAGTCCCTTTCCCGACTCTGTCGCCCTGTTGTTGTTGACGGGATCGCGGTGGGGGTGCCAGAATGGCCGTTGAGAGGGTTGGCCCACCGATGATCAAGGTCGGGCGATCGCTTGTCACCTTGGCCCGTGGAGTTCGCGCTCCACGGGCCTTTCCGTCTTCAGATCAATTCGTCTTTCTTCCTCCCGTAGACCTCAAGCCGTTTCGTGGCGGCCGTATGCGAGACGCCGAAGGCGTTCCGGAGAACGCCCGTGGTCAGCGGCTTGCGCGTCGCGATCTCTCGAATTCCGGCCGCGGGCATGAGCAACGCCGCACCGAAGGCGTTTGCCTGCCATTCCGTGTCGCGGTAGATGGGGTGATCGGCCTTCCCGCGGTACAGAGCCGGAGTCATGGAGTGCGGGATGCTGGAGAGCCGCATCAGCTGGACGGCATGAAGAACGATGTGGCCGATCTCGTGGGCAAGCGAAAAACGTGACCGCGGGTCGTCGAGTTCGAGGAGCCTGTAGGTGTCCTCCCGCAGCTTCACGACAAACTCCAAGGTCTCCGGTTCGAACTCCGCCTGCGCCTCGACCATGAGGCCGTCCACGGCGTAGTTCAGGTCGTACCGACGGTTTTCGATCACTACGTGGTGTCGGTTCAGGGACTCGAACAGGCGTAGGCCGGGCAGGAGCTGCGTGGCTGCGAACTGGAGCGTTTCCCGAAGCCGGGCGGCCAACCGCTCGATCTGGGGATACGAGAGCGGCCCGTCGGCCCGAAGCCCGAGCCCGGATGTCATTTCTCGTCTCCGTCTTCTCCGTACGATTCCACGATGTCCGCGATCTGGTCGACCTGTTCGCTCGACAGATCGTGCCAGCCGCGGGACAGGGCGGCCCCGAGCTGGCGTTTCTTCAGCGGGAGGTTCTTCGCACCAAGCTCAAAGACGCCCTTCGAGTCGGCTGCCGCGGCCAACAGTTCGTTGGGCGTCGCGCCCAGGAAGGCAGCGGCCGACATGATGTTCTCGCGGGTCAGCGGAGAACGCCGACCGAGTTCCACATCCGAGATGTACGGGACGCTGACATCGAGATGACGTGCAAGTTCCCCCATGCTCTTCTCCGCGTCGGTTCGTATCTGGCGCAACAGTTTTCCGAAGCGTCTCCTCACGTGTCCCCATCCCCCCTTTCTCCCCGAAACGGGGCGGGAGTTACCTTCAGCCCCTCCGGATTGAAGGGCACCATTAGCCTACCGGCTTAGGAGGGTAGGTGTCAAGGGGCCGAACGGGAGAGGCCGGGCCGCTCGGTCATGGTCTGACCGGGCAAGGCGCTAGACTCTCCGAAATGGCCGCCATCGGTTTGGAGTCCGATCTCGCTGCGGTTGCCGTTGGACTCGGGGCGAAAAACGTTCGGGGAGGTCGAAAGCGGAGGAGGGGCTCGCCCGAGCGAGTTCCGTGGAGTCGTCCGAGATCGAGTCCGCCGAGCGGAAGATCCGTAACGGTCACGATCCTCGTGAGGCGTTCTGCTCCCCCCGTTCGCCGGTCGATCGGCGACCCTCGGGGGCTACGTACACGCCCGGGCCGATCGTCGCCGCCATGGTCCGTTGGGCAGCGGTGAACGCGAAGCCGGATCAAGAATCTCCGTGATTCCGACCGTGACGAGCGGGTGTCGATGTGGTGGTGAGTTATGGTTCGACCAGCGTCCGCAGAGTGGATTCTCCGTAATCCAGGAGCACATAGCCAAGCTCGAGTCTGTACTCTGCCTGCTTGACGGCCAAGACTCGGGTGTCGGCGTCGTACTTCAACTCCAGCTGTCGAATATGGTCCGTTATTTGAGTGCGTTGCTCTTGATCCGAAATCGCGCCGACGTTCTGCCGCGCGCGGCTACACAGGTCCGGGAAGGGGTCGTTGGGCAAGTGTTTTTTGAGAACGTGTTTCCTCCGTCTTGACGCACCCCTTTCGGCCTGGGTCAGCAGGAGCGCCTCGTACCAGCGCAAGAGATCGAGGGGGCCCTTCAGCAGGTCCTCGGCCGCACTGGTTCGGCGTATGAAAAACGTTGATCGGAGAAACAACTCAATCCCAGTGCCAGCGCCCAGGGCGGTCCAGAATGGATGGCCGAACTTGAGCTCCGCTAGCGCGGCGCAAAACGCGGCCGCGGGCAGGGCGCCGCGGCTGGTTAGGTAAAGGAGTCCCGGCGCGCTAAACAGGGCGCCCCGGGTGCTGGATTTATGACGCTCGTAGATCGACTGGAACCCGCTGGCGGCACCCAAGCCGAAGGCTAGGAGCGACCACCAGTAAGGGTTCGTGGCTCTTACCGAAGCTGTGCTGACGGACGGAGAGCGATGATCTCGTCTAGCCTGCTCTGGTGCCCCTCGAGCCGGACTAGCTTTTTTTGTTGCAGCCCAGTGACGACCTCAGTCAGGAGTTCCGGAGGGAGACCGCTTAAGCCGCTGAGCTCTAGGTAGGGCATGGCGAGACGGTCGAGAAGGAAGCCCAACACCACTGCATATGCGGCCGTCCGCTGCCCTTCCTTCTCCGCGTCCAAGCCGTACCTCTGGAGGATCCGGTAAACATTTGGATTCTCAGGAGATCGCTCGAGTATCTTTGCAGCGCTTGTGACCACAGTCCTCCGGGCCGTCGATGGTGATGCATCCCAAGTGGGATGCGTCGAACTGCAGTCTAGCGAGTATTTAATGGTTTGGAATGGTACGCCTTTGGACTGTTCAGAGTGGCAGCGCCACCTGCCCGGTCGGTAGCCGGGATCCTAGCTTGGTGGGAGACGCGAAATCCCGCCGGTCCTCGAGGACTTCTCGGATCGTGAGGATCTGCAATCGGGGATACGAGTTCCCTTCGTAGTCGTAAACCCCCGCGCGCGCGGCTTCGTCGCGCATGGCTCGCGTGGGCTCGTGGAGCGTCAGCAGGCCGGCCAGCTCCGCGCCATCCTCGCGTTCCAGGACGCCGCGCAAGTCCCGAACGTCCGTGGGTCGGACTCCTCCGCCTTTGACGGAGAGCACCATCGACTTGAGGTCGCGCCGGGTCTCGAAGTACAGGCGGCCGTCGATACCTTTGTCGCCAGTCTTCTGCTGGCTGGGGAAGCCGCCAACGCGTTCCACGGCCCAGTGCTGGAACTGGAAAGGATCCCGGCGAAAAAGCTCTTCCGCTTGGTCGACGCTCACGGGGATGCCATCCACCGTGAAGTGCTTGCCGCTGGTGAGTTTGTAGCGGGTTGCGAGGACTTCCTGGATGAGCTTGATCGCGAGGATGGCGATGTCGCAACCGACCCACGCTCGCTGGGTTTCCTCAGCAGCGTAGATCGTGGTGCCGCACCCGCAGAACGGGTCAAAAACGACGTCGTTCTTATTGCTCGAGGAAAGAATCAACCGCTTTAAGAGGTCGAGTGGTTTTTGTGTCGGATAGCCGAGCCGTTCGATGGCTTGGGAGTTAACCGGCGAGATATCGGTCCAGATGTCTTGCAGCGGGATGCCGCTGGTGTCCTCGAGCTGTACCTTTTCTCTGGGCCACCCGCCGTGTTTCTTGGGCCAGTAAATCTGGCCATCGGCGTCCATCTTCTCGAGAATCGCCGGGGGATAGGCCCAGTGCCTGCCCTTGGCGGTTACATCGAAGCCCCGCCAAACGTCACCGGTCTCGCCGTGCCGGACGCCGGAGCCGGTGAGGTCTGCGTCTTTCCAGCGGCGTTCGCCGCCTCGTTTGAATCGTGTTTTCAGGTAGGCGGCGTCATATTTTGTGTAGGTACGGTTCCAAGTGTATTTCTCTGATCTCGTGTAGAAGAGCAGGACGTCGTGCACTGGGCCGTACCGCTTCGCGCTGCTGTGCGCACTCGTTCGCTTCCAGACGATCTCGTTACGAAAGTTCTGATGGCCGAAGATGCCGTCCATCATGATCTTGATGTAGTGGCTGGCGGTCGGATCGCAATGCAGGTAGAGCGAGCCGGTGGGTCGCAGGAGGGTTTTCATGTAGAGCAGTCGCTGCACCATGTAGATGAGGTATGCCATCAGGTGCGGCTGAGTGTGGCGCAGCGCTTGCACCCAAAGCCGCCAGAATTCGACGTAGTAGTCCTCCACGCCCTTCTCCCGCATCAGGACGGGCATCGTTCTCGCGAGCTTCTCTTTCTCCGCGTCCATTTCCCACGTATCGCAAAACGCCTGTGCTTGCTCGGGTACGGGCTTTCCCGTCATCGTCTTGTAGACGAGGTTGTAATTCTGGTCGGACTTGAATGGCGGATCCAGGTAGATGAGATCCACAGACGCCAGGGGCATCTTCTCCATGATTCGGAGGTTGTCTCCGTAGAAGAGCCGATTCAAAAGGCGCTCGCTAGCCGGATGGCGGGTGAGCCCCGGAGCAGCGCGCCTGTCCACCAGGACCCGTCAGGTTTCGTCACCGCTGCTGGCGATCCTTTCGGCGATGCGGGATGGATCGTGGAGGTGGCTTCTCCGCGCGGGGCTTTCCTTTCCGTGTCTCGAGATCGGTCGCCTGCGTGAACGCCATCGTTGGGCTGCCGAGCCGCGTTCTTACCAGCGCTTGGAGGAGTCTTCGTTCGCCGGTATTTTTCGCGACCGCACGCTCGACTCGGCGAATCATGCTGCCAACCGTCGGGCGGCGCATTCCCAGGTCACGCGCGATCTGACGGGAGCTTGCTGCCGGGCGTTTCCTCAAGAGGAGCAGGAGCAAGAACCAATTTCGCAAGGGGACATGGGTGCCGTGGAACATGGTGCCAACCGTGGCTGCAAACGCCCGACCGCAGCCCTGACACTGCCAGCGCATTCTTGCCCGATCGCCGCTCGCGTGTCGACAGACTTCGTGGGCTCCGCAGTACGGACAACTTGGGCGACCTTGCCAGCGGACTCGTTCGAGGTACTGAATTGCCTGCGCCTCGGTTTGGAAGGCAGCAAAGACGTCCGAGATTTTCACAGCCGGGTCAGAGGGAATTCTAGCGCCGAGACCAGGCTAGCACAAGTCCAAAAGCGTCCCGCGGACGTCATGCCGACTGGCGGGACCGGAAAACGATTTTCCCTCAGGTCCCGATCTCGGGCTGCTTAAGTTTCGTGGAAGAAATGACTCTTCGAAGTGCCGCGAACGGCGGCTGGAAATCGACCGTTAGCTGGCGACCCTTCCAGGCTGCTTGGCGAATCACAAGGGTGAGGATCTCGCGCCGTTCAGTCGGTGTCTGTTTTGGAAACAGAGTTGCAGCGCGTTGCGCGAGGTCGAGCACGCTGAGCGTATCGCTCGCCGACACCGCACCCTCTTGTTCGAGGCAGGTGATCTTGCGTTGGAGGCGTGCTTGCTCCGCGCGCCACTCCCGGGCCTTCTCCTCGAAGAAGACCGTGGCGATAGTCCCGTCGAGCTTGTCCACGTACATCGCGTCGATGCGTACCTGAAGGCGTTCGACATCTGCGGCCAGTCGTCGGAGCGTTGCGGTCCGTTCGCGCTCGTCCTCGAGGATACCGTCCCGAAGGGTCTCGGTCAGCCAGTTCGCGACCTCTGGGGGGATGACGAGCGAACGGAGCACGGCGAGGAATTGGGCTTCGAGCTTGGCAGCTGGCGTGTAGGGTTCGGGGCATCGGCCGCGGTAGCCCGTGCAGTGGTAGTACGTGTAGGTCTTGCCGCTTGGCTTGCGTTTTTCTTCGCCAATGAGGCTGCACCCGCAGTGGCCGCACCGGACGAGCCCGTTGTAGGGGAACGCGTGCGTGGTGCGCCGTGGCTGCTGGTTGCGCCCGTCGAGGACTTCTTGCACGCGCTCCCACGTGTCCTTCGTGGTGAGCGGGTCGTGGCTGCCGTGGTACGTGGTCCCGTTGAAGTCGAAGTCCCCGGTGTAGATGCGCTTCCGGAGGAGCTTCTGGAGGGTGTTAGGCGGCATGCGCTGCCCGCTCTTGCGGTACGAGAGCCCGTCCTCCTGCGCCTTCTGGGCGAGCGTGCGGAGTGAGTAGCTCCCGGTCGCGAAGAGGTCGAAGAGCTTCGTCACGATGGGGCCGATGAGTGGGTCGGGCGTGATGACGCGCTTCCCATCAGGTCGCAAGGTGTTCTGGTACCCGAGGGGCGCGTAGCTCGGCCAGAGGCCGGCGCGTGCTTTTTCCTGCATGCCTTTGCTTGCTTCCTCGCCGAGGTTGTCGATGTAGTTCTTCGCCATGAGGACCTTGATGCCGTGCAGGAACTTCTCGCTGGAGCGCGAGTCTTGGCTGTGCACGAGGTTCTCTTTGACGAAGTGGATCTCGAGGTCGTGCTCGTCGATCGTGACCCAGTCTTTGAGGTTCCGGTAGAGCCGGTCGGTTTTCTCGACGAGCACGGTCCGGCAGGCGGGGTGGCGCTTGAGGTACGCGAGCATGCTGGTGAAGCCGTGGCGGCCGGTGGTCTTGGCGGTCTCGACGTCCACGAACTCCTCGAGGATAAGGAGCTGGTGCGTGGTGGCGTACTCGCGGAGGAGGCGCTCTTGTGCGGGGATGCTGTACCCCTCACGCTCTTGGTCCTTGCTGCTCACGCGCGCGTAGAGCACCGCCTGGCGTTGCGCAATCGCGGGGGTCGTCGTGCGCTCGCGCGCCGTGATGCTCATGGCCGAACAACCTACTCAGGCTGGTCCGGAATAGCGACGGAAACAACCGGTGCCCGGTCCCATCGGGCGACGAGCTTCGCAAACGTGGTGAGGTCGCGCCGAAGAGCGGCCCACTCTCGGTCGGTGTACGCGCGCTCCTCCAGGCGCTCCAAGCAGCTTCTCGCGAGCGCTTCCTCTCTGACGACGGCCGAAGGGGGTGCGATCTGGACGCTCACGGCCCGCCCTCCCGCCCAGGCGGTGTTCCTCTGAGGTCGTCGAGGAGGCGCAGCGCGTCGATGACGAGCGCGTGGCGTTGCAGGCTGGGTGTGAGGCTTTTCGTGACGCCTGCGGTGGTCGTGGTGACGTGCTTGGGGAGGACGGCGAGCAGCGTTGTCGTGATGCCGGCGGCGTGGTTCTTCTGAACGTTCGCCGTCCCGGTCGTGAGGGGGTCGCTGACCTCGACCTCGATCGCGAGCAGGTCCCCCGACGCTAGCTGGTGGTCATTGGTAGTGGCAATTGGTTGGGCGTGCGTGGTGATGCTCGTGAGGAGCGGGTGATGCTCTGGGGTGAGGCGGACGAGGAGGTCGACGCTCTTGGTGCCGACCTGCGCTTCGATCGTGCTGCCGGGGAGGTGCCGGTGGAGTTCTTGGACGAGGTACCGGTGTTGGACGGAGTCCCCGCCGCGCGTGCCTTTGGGCCGTTTGCCGGTGCGCTCATACCCGAAGGTGGTCGGGACGAGGAGCGTGGCGGTGCCGCCTCGTCCTGCGCGGATGACGACGTGCTCTTGCGTGAGGAGGCCGAGGGTGAGGAGGTGGTCTTTGGCGCGCGTCCCGGCCTGCGGATGGAGCTTGAGGGCTTCGTAGTGCGTGGTCGCTGGCGCAAGGCGGGCACAGGCGCTGTGGAGGAGGGCTTGCTGGTCCCGCGTGAGGGCGAGCGGCGGCTGAGCCTTTGGGAGCGTCTCGTTGAGAGTTGCGACTCGGCGGGCTAGCGGTTTAGTCGACGCCGGCGCTGGTGGTGGGGATGGTGCGAGCTCGGATGGCGGCGGCGCGACCGATTGTGGCGTGGGTGGTTCGTAGGGCGGTGGTGGTGTCAGGGTGGTGGTGCGTTCGCGTGCTCGCGCCCATTCTTCGGTCGTGACGGTCTTGTCGTAGTTGGGGACGGGAATGGTGGCGAGGATCGGGTGTCCCCATCCCGGGACTCGAATGATGGCTTGCCCAGTGGTGAGGTGGGTCTGGTGGTACTGGGTTTGTGCGGAATTCAGGCCGAGGCTGTGGGCGACGACGCGCGTTTCGGTGCCGCCGCGTGTGGTGAGGCTGATGAGCGTGCCGGCGTTGCTCTGGAGGAGGGGGTCGGTGAGGGTGAGGTTGGTGGTGGTGACGAGGAGGCCGATGCCGTACTCGCGCACGAGGCTCTGTAGGTGCGAGAGGGGTGGCTGGTCGTCGATGGTGTTGGGGCGTGCGCCGAGGGTTTGGAGTCCTTCGTCGATGACGATGAGGTGGGAGAGGCCGCCGCGCTCTTGTCGTGCTCGTTGGTGCAGGTAGAGCTTGTGCACGAGGTAGTAGAGGAGGAACTGGCCGGTGCTGCCGTGGTCGGCGGTGATGGGGAGGTACAGGCTGTGCTCGTAGAGCGCGCGGAGCGGGATGCCGGTGCTCGTGGTGGTGGGCCCGGGGAATTGGTCGATGAGCCCTTGGAGGCGGGTGCTCACGGCGCGGTTCTGGTCGCGGCGCGCGTACGTTTCCTTGATTGTGTACTGCTCGTCCACGGCGCGCCTGACGCCGGCGATGGTGGCGGGATCGCGTCGGAGGAGGACCGCCCGTAGGACGTCGGCGAGGACAGCCTGCTGGTTTTGGCCGGTCCAGAGCGCGTGGGTGAAGCTGCTGACGAGGCTGTTCGTGAGGTCGGTGGGCGTGAGGTGGTCCTCACGCTCCAGCAGGTTCACCCGTAGCTCCGGGTGGAAGAGGAGAAAGTCCTGGTCCTCGGTGGCGAGATGGCGGTAGTCGTCTTTGGGGTCGACGATCCAAACCGTGATGCCGTCCTGTCGTGCGCTGCGCACGAGGTGCGTGACGAGGGTGGTCTTGCCGCTCCCGGTGGCACCGACGGCGAGCAGGTGTCGTGCGAGATCGTCGCGGTCGAGCGTGATGGGGGTGCCGGTGGCGTGGTCGTGGCCGATCTTGATGCGGCCTCTCATGATCGCGGCCGGCGTGGGGACCATGAAGGGGTATGTCTCGTGGTACGCGGCGTAGCGGGCCACGCGTTCTTGGAGGGCGCGCCAGATGGTGCGAGTGATAAGGGTGTCCGGAGCGTTCGTCAGGCCGTGGAGGAGTTGCGCGAGGTGTGGGTCGCGGTCGAGCTCGTACGTGCGCACGAGCTCCTGCAGGCGCGCCAGGTCGCGCGCGTCGATACCGGTCATTAGGCGTTGATCGTGAGTAGCCATCGGAGGAGTCGTTGTGGTCGGGTGGCCCGCCAGCAGGAGGGGCACCAGGTTTCGGGTGTCGCGGCCGCGCAGTGCGCGCAGGTAGGTCTCGTGCAGCCCGTGCAGGGCGTGACGCTTTCTTGCGGGAGGAGTCGTTGGTTGCAGCTCGCGCACCACGCGACAGTTGCGTGCTCCGGGTCGAGGATCGCGTTCCCGTACTGGTCCCTGATGCGGTGCAGCGTGAGGAGCGTGCGCCGTGCTCCGGTGGCGGGGTCGAGGAGGACGGTTTCTTCGGTCGCCCCGATGGGCGTGGTCGTGCCGTCGGGGTCGGTGAGCACGGTTTGGGTGATCGCGTGGTGCTCGACCGCGATGGCGCCGGGCGGGTGCGCTTCTTGGTACGGGTTAGGCGGGGTGAGGGGCATGGTGCGGTGCTCCTAAGTTTCCGATGCCGTCCGTGGTGGTGTCGGCGCCGGAGCGAGGTCGGCGTTGCCGGTTGGGCTCGGCATCGCGGTGCTCGGGCTGGCGATCGTAGGGGTTCACACCCAGTGGTCGGGGGAGTACCGAGGGTGGCTGCGCGGGTTGGGCGTCGTGGTGGATGCGTCGCGCGAGCGTGCCGAGCGCAAGGCCTCCGGCGACCGAGATGGTGAGCGTCACGAGCTGCTCGGTCCGCAGTGGCCAGGCCGCGAGGAGGAGCAGGGCGAGCGTGCTGGTGAGCAGCCATCGTTGGTTGTTCAGAATGCAGGCGAAGGTGATGCCGAAAGGGATTGCGTGCCCGGTGAGGAGCGCGCCGAGGATCGCGTGGAGTCCGGCGTTGGTTGGGGCGAGCCCGACGAGGTTGCTTGCGGCGATGATGAGGATCGCGTGCGCCAGGGTGCGCAGCAGGGTGCTCATGGTGCGTACCAGGTGGTGCGCGGGAGTTGGAGGAGCTGTTCGTTTGGTGGGAGGTCGCCAAACGTGGTGCCAGGACCGTAGACCGTGCCGGTCTTGGGGCTGACCATGACGGTCTGGTCCTCAGGGAGCCGGTCGAGGACATCCGCGTCGAGGACGGCGCGTTCTCCTCTGCTGAGATCGTGAATTTTGGTGCGGGTGATCATGATGCCTCCTCTTGGGTCGTGGCGTTAGGTGGGTTGCAGGTGGGGCAGGTGGCGTGTTGCCGGAGCGTGAGGCTGGTGATCGTGATGCGGCGGTTGTCGATAACCCAGAGGTTGTGGTCGTCGGGGGTGGGGTCGCGCTTGAGGGTCTCCGCGAGGATCTTGGCGTGGAGCGTGCTGATCGTGCTCACGTCGGTCCAGAGCCCGGCTTGCGCGTGGAGTTCTTCCCTGGTGAACCCGTAGTGCTCCTCGAGTTGGTCGAGCGTCTCGGTCGTCTCATTCGTGGTTCGGCGGGTGAGGGGGAAGAGGCAGGCGTAACAGGCCCCCTCGGTGGTTTGGCGGAAGACGAACCCGCCGGTGCCTCGGGCGAAGACGCCCGCGTGCAGGACGGTCCGCTGCGCTTCCTTGCCGGTCTCGCTGAGGAGATTGCTGATGATGGGGTGGCCGGTGCAGTTCAGGACGTAGTCGTGCGCTTGCACGAGGCCGCGGAGGCGGTCGCGGCGTCCTGGGGTGATCTCTTCTTGCAGGGTCGTGATCTTGGTCGTCGTGCGTGCGCGGAGGAAGCGCGCGAGGCTCTTCGTCTTGTAATCGCCGATGTCGCGTCGGGCGCTGAGGTGGCGCTCAAGGTTGCGGTCTTCGAGGCGGTCGTGATCGACGAGCGTGAGCTCCTTGATGCCGAGTTTCGTGGCGTGGAGGGCGACGAGGCATCCGCCGCTGCCGGCGCCGAACTGGATGACCTTCACGGCTTGTCGTGATGCTGGGATGCTGGCGTGGTACTCCTCGTCCTGGATGGCGACGGGGTGCTCGAGGAGCGTGTCGGTCTCGTTGATGCTGTGCGCGGTGAGGACCGGCGTCGGTTCTTGAGTCGTCGTGCTTGCGACGAGGCAGAGGTACCCCCTGGGTGCCTTGTCCCGGAGCGTGCGGTGGTCGCCGCCGCTCGGACCGATGAGCCCATTGTGCCGGTGTCCTTCGCCGAGGATGCTGAGGCCCTGGTCGACGTACGGCCGGAGCACGCTCGGTGCTGTCTGGAGGTCGGGGCTGGTGTGCGCGATGCCTTCGACTGGGTTGCCGGGGCGGACCGCGGCGGTGACCTCGATGCGGTCGGCGAGCCGACGCCCGACGAGGTAGAAGACCGTTTCGGTCCGGCGCTCCGTGGCGCGGTCGCACAGCGCTCTGATGTCCTGGTACGCCTGGGGGGTGAGGGACACGGGGGACGCGTTGTGCTCGTTCATTCCGTGGCTCCTTTCTGGTACTCGGTGAGGAAGCGGATGACGGTGCCCAGGGCGGTCGCGATCGTGAAGTGCGGCTGCCACTGTTCGGGGCGCGTGTAGCAAAGATGCGGTCCTCGACGGTCGGCGTAGTAGTGCCTGCTGCGTGGCTGGGGGGCGATCTGGAAGCGTGGCGGCTTGTACGGGTGCTCCGGCTCGTAGCGCCCCGTGATAGTGAACGGGGCGAAGCTGACGACGACCCCGCGGGATGACCACGCGCTGGGGTTGGTCCCGGGGAACTGGGCGAGCGTGATGGTCCCTGCGAACGCCGTCCGGAGCTGCTCCTGCTCATGGCGCAAGCGCCGCGGATCCAGCGAGCCGCCCGCCTCATCGTCGGAGGGAGCGCAGACGACCGTCGAAATCGGCAGGTTCCTCGGCTGAAGCGGTCCCCCGGGCACTTGGGCGCGCTCTCGCAACAGGAGCGCGAAGTCAAGAACGTCCTTCCAGGTGCTCATCGGGACCCTCGCTTGGACTCGGTAGCGGTCGCGGCGTCGCGGAGTACCCGCAAGGGGTGAGTGACGACGCGGTTGTTCTGAGTGCTCGCGCACGCGATGGTTAGATGCTCGTCGAGCCGCCGGGCGAGCAGAAACACGTAAGGGAGCGACCGCCGGAGGGGTGTACAGAAGTCCATCGAATGCTGCGAGACTCCAAGGGTCCCCTTGTAGATGCACGGCCGAATTCCTAGCGAGGAGGTTACGTCTGCTGCCTCGTTCATGCGTGCTCCGTTTCTCAGAACCTCGTGGTCCGCACGGCCTCTTGGGTGATGCAAGCAGCCTCTTGATGAAAACGGTCGAGGATGAAGTTTTCCAGGCCCCCGGTAACCTCATCCGCGACGGCCGGGTCAACGAGGGTGACGTACCGACGGCAGAGTTCCTGAACCTCGCGGCCGTCGGGAGCCGGCCAACCACCGAGTACATCGGGGTGGCGTTGCCAGCCGAGGCCCTTTTCCATGAGCTGAGCGCAGAACTCTTTGTACCGCTCCTCGGGGAACGGCGCGGAGGGAACGTCGGGGCGATTGCACGGGACCAGCGCGGTCACCTTGATCTTCCAGCCGAACCGCGCACCCAACCCCAGGAACTCTGCGAGGCGCAAGACGTCGCTCGAGGACAACCCCCGACGCTCACGAACAGCACGGTACGCATGCGAAGGCGGACCGTTGCGCGTTGCGACACGAGCGCGCGCGCGAGCACGCGGGAGCACGCCGCCTGCTCTCCAAGATCGCCTCGACGTGCTTCGGATTCGCATCACTGACTTCGTCGTCGTTCTCTTAGTGGTCCACCGAATGGCGGGGCTGATACACGAGAGGGAATCCCTCGCAAGTCGCACAACCCCGAGCAGGAAGGAGGAGAAGCACGCTCGAAAGCGCGTCGCGCTCTTCCTCCGAAAGGTCTGGGACGAGCCCGGCCAGTTCGTGCGGCAAGTGCCAAACCATGGCTCGCCCGAGTTCGGTGTGATCGCAGCTCAGAATCGCGTTCATCGGTTCCTCCACGCTTTCGATGGTTGAACCGTTTTGGGATGGTGATGTTCTGGGCATGCCGAGAACTGTTCAATGCCCCGAAGGCATTGACGGTCAGGCCTTTAGCCCGAGTGCCGAGCCACGACGAACGCCTAGCGGCTTGACAACACTATTTACGGCGACCCCTGGCTATCAGAACGTTGTGCCAGTGGTCGTGGAACGTAAGAGATCCGCACGACCGGCTCGTCAAGCGTAGGGAAAAACCGGCAGAGCTCGCTAAACTCGGCGCACGTGAGTGCCGGCGTCGCTCCCAGCGCGCGAACCGCCTTGTCGAGCGTGAACCCTGCAGCCATCCTCAGATCGTGAGGCGACTCAGCCGGCAGGTACCCCCACACCCCCGATGGCCAATACGGCGAGCGATCTTGTCGTCCGACGCAGGATCTTGGTGCGGGCTTGCAGAGTGTGCCGCCCGGTGAACCGAGGAAAGCCCATTCGATGGCGTTTGCAACTGACCGGAGCACTGCCGGAAACTCGACGTACCGAAACTGGCCTAGGAACGCCGCTGCCGCACCATTGTTTTCAGCGCTGAAGTGGCCGAGAGTGGTCCTGCTAAGATTCGGGCGCCCCTCAACGCTGAATGTTGGTGCTGCCACTGTGCGACCATCCACCTGGAAGAGATACCGCACGTTGGCGGTCGGATACGTTCGGGTACCCGCGATGCTGGCGCCGACGAGCCGTGCGTCGAGTAGGGCTGCCTCGAGATCCAAGTCTGCGAGTGACGTTGGCGTGAGGCGTACGTCGTTCCGCCCGTCTGGAACCCAGTCGAGATAGTCTTCGGGTGTCATTGCGGCCAGAGAGAGTCGCTCGACTACTTAAATCCACTCTACAAGCGCTTCAGTACGGGACCTTTATGAATGAGCCGGCGGCGTTAGGCCCAAAAGAGTTTCAGGCGTACGTGTGGGTGTATTGGTGTCTCGCGACTTCCGAGCCTGCAATAGGCCCTTCCCCTTATACGAATCTGATTAGGGAGTTGTGCGCCAGAGCGACGATCCCGGTTCACGACCCGAAATCCAAATCACAGACTCTTGGGTATGCAGCGGCGGAGCACGCGCTGTGGTGCCGCCCGAACAGCCTGGGATTTACCAAGAGCTTTGCTGCGTTGACCTACGATGATCTCTCTACGGTACGCCGCGCCTTTACGCTTGGCCGGGCCATTGATAGCTGCTTGCACGCGTTCATGAAGACCAGGACATACCTTGACTTGGCCGACGGCGCGCCCATGCCGATCAACCGCTTGTCGCCTCGAGACCGAGGTGTGCTCGAGGGACTCGGAATTGCGCCGGCCAACATTCGCTTTCGTGGTCCAATCCTCCTTTCGGCTAAAGGCGGTAGGCGACGCTTAGGAATCGGTTCTCTCGTAGCAGTGGACTGGTTTCCCAGGGTTAAACCGCTCTCGTGGCTCGTGGCGACAGATGCCGTCCGGTCACTGCAACGGTTGTCTCGAGATACGCAGGCATTTGCCAGCCTTTGCCGCGACCTCCTCGGTGAGTTGCGCACGAAACCCTCTTTCGTCGAAGGGTTAGCGCCGGGGACGTGGTTCTCGATTTTTCATGCCGGCGGATCCGACCCGGCGAGCATCCAGGTGTTCCGCGCGACCTGGGAAGAGGGCATCATGAAGGTGCCCGCCTGCAAGACGGTCCTCGTCTGTAGCGCACTGGAATCCGACGAGACGTTGGCGCTCGTGCAGGCGGCCGTGCGAGAAACGCTCGGTACGGGCCATAAGGTGCTGATTCTCGATGGGGAGAACCTGCTCGGCCATCTCTCCTGGTATCCCTGGGTGTGGAGTCGCTGGTTAGGGCAGGCTGGCGACCCGATCATCGTGCGCGGGGCTGACCAGGCTCGCCTGCGCGACGCGCTCCTTCCGTCGTCCATCGCTGAACATCTCGGGACGACCCCACCCGTACGCCATCCCGTACTCACACCAGACCTTCCAGAAAGCGTGATCATCAGCGGTCGCAAGGGCGCAGGTAAATCGACAGCCGTCTGGATGGTGTGTGCTGAGCGTGCGTACGATATTGTGATCCTGCTCCGTCCCGGCCCAATCGGCCGTCCCCCGGATGGCCCGTCAGGATTACTGGCGGAGCTACTCGGGGATCTTCCCCGGTTAGGATTGCGGCGCGTTGCGTGTGTGATCGACGACATTCATCTTGAGGTTGGCTGGCCGCCGGCTGCGACTTTACTCGGCGGAATAATCCGGCTTGCTGACCACGCCCGGGCTGGCGCGTTGGCACATGTTGACGTGCTTGGGACGTACTGGAGCACCGAAGGCGCCGCTGTCCGTAGCACCTACCGGGCTCTTCTGGCGGGCGCACGGATCCCCGAGCGGAATATCGACGAGATTTCGCCTGAGTTTCTTAAGAATCTCATTGAGCAGTCACTGCGGGCCTTCAGCATCACTCTAAACAGGTTCACGGTGGACACACTGGCCTTCGTCTTCATGAAGCACTCCGCCACGCCATACGCAGTTACCCTATTTCTGCTGACCCACCGCGACAGTACTTTGAGTATCGTCGATCTTGATTCGGCGATATTTCGCGAGGGTTCGGCGTATTGGCAAGATCAATTCAGCTCTCTTATTGAGGACGGGAAGCGGGAGCAGGTTGATTTGCTCCTGGCATTAGCGAGTTTGCGGGAGGTGATGCGCTACCGCGTGCCGCTGCGGCTGCTCCGGCAGGTGTTCTGCCGTTGGCGCTCGCGATCCGCGGATGTCTTTCAGGTGGCATTCCTGGCGCTTCGCAACAAGTACTGGCTTCGGGAAGTTGACAACCTGGTCTACGCGGACGATTCGCAGGTTGCCGACGAGATCTTCGGCTTGGGAACCGAGGAGCGTGGTGCAATTGTCGCGGAACTCGGTACGCACGTAACGGCCGTGGTCAGTGGTGAGAGTCTTCGGGATCGGTTCACTATCTTGCGCGGCCTCGCGCATCACGAGGTACGCTTTTGGGTGTTCGAACAGGCGTGGGCGCACCTGCGTGTTGCTCTTACACTCATAAAGGGGCTTCCGGGAGCCGCGAACCGCTCTGCCAACGTTCTTCTCGAATTGAGTCAGATCTCGTTGCTGCGGATGAACATGGATGATGCCGTGAAAGAGGTCGAGCTTGCGCTGGCAGTGCTTACCGCGATCGACGCGCCGGCGAAGCGGCGCGCGGGTTTCGCGTACCAACTTGGGGCGCTCCTAATGATGCAGGAAGCGAACGAAGCGGCGATCCAGCATCTCCGCGCCGCGTACGAGAGCCTACCGCCAGACCATGTGTGTTACGTACCGTGCAGAATGAACCTTGCGACGTGTCACGCCAGAATGGGTGATAACGATGCGGCTCGGCGGCTCGTTCAGGAGCTTGCTGGCCTTGAGCTCTCACCACGAGACGCGGAGAGCGTCCGGCATTTGCGCGACGCGATCGGCTGATCTAGCGGAGATGTTGTGGGGAAGCGGGCACGGATTCCTTGGTCGTCGGCGTGCCAGGACGGGAGTTTCACGTGTGAGCGGCGCGCACCGTTGACCGCGTTGAGGGTTAACGTCGGGCTTCGCAGCTGTCGCTGGGTTCCGTGTTTGTGTGGGCCTCCGAGGATTTGAGACCGGAGTTGTTCTTCGCTTGGCGTTAGGGATCGCGGCCGTCCGATCGGCGAGCTGCCGGCCGGGGTGGCATTCACAATGTGCGCTGACGGTGAGCGTCCCGGTTTCATTGCGCAGCGGCTCGCGAGCGTTTGGTCGGGGATCGGCGCGTATTCCTCCCGTGGCTATTGGCGCGGGAGGGTCGTGGCTCCCACGCCGAACGTGCCGGTGCGGAGTTCTTCGAGGGTGACGGCGACACGCTGGGCGTCCGGCGGCCACTGGATGGGCGCCTCGAACTGCCATTGGGTGCCGCCCTCGGTTGGTGTGACATCGAGTTCCTGATGGGTGACGAACGGCTCGGCCCCGGTGATCTCCACGACAATCGTGACCCTGATGCGTGGGTTGCCCGTTCGCTGCAGTGCGGTGAGGATCGAGGAGAGGTCTGCGCTGACGTGCAGGCGACCCGCTCGCTGCTTCTTGAGTGTGGTGACATCGGTGATGGTGATCGTGACGGGGAGGTCTGCCCCTGGCTCAGGGGGTGCGCCGTTGAGTGCCCGGTAAGCGCGTTCTGCTGCGGTGGCCTCCGGGGTGCCGGTGCTCGCGTACCCGGGTGCACGTACCGACAGGTCGGCGTGACGGCTCTGGACGTCGATTCCTCGCGGTTTCCCGTTGGGTGGTGCGTTGGACCGATAGAACACGCGGTACACGTTCGCGAGTCGGTTGAGTGCGTCCGTGAGGCGGTCGCCATTAACGAGCGTGCCTCCGGTGACGTCGCTGATGATCCGCAGTCCGTCAAGGGGGCGGCTGAAGAGGAATGTCGGCGCGGTCGCACTCCTCGTCATGTTTTCCAGTTTGACCTTGCCTACGTTGGCCGCGCTGCCGGCGAACTCCGGAACGTTGCCGCCCACTGCGATGGGGTTGGTGAGCAGCCCGTTGGTTGCGAGGGTGCGCGCGAGCGCGGCGACCATGACGGGGAGGCGCGTGGCGAACTGTGTGCGGAGCTCGACGGCTTCCCGAAACGATAGGGCACTGGCATACACGTCCGCCACGTCAAGGTCGAACCCGTCGTTGGCCAGGTAGAGTACGGCGGGGGGCGTGACGGCAGGACTGCTCGCCCACGTCTCGAGGCGGCGCCACCGGTCTTGGAGTGTCTGAAGCTCCTCTTGGAGTGCGAGTTGAGCCTGCATGCGACGCCCGGGGTCTTGGCGCATCTGCTGGAGAGTTTGTCGCCGCAATGCGAGGAGTGCTTCTTTCCCGGTGAGTTGCTTGCGCAGGCCGCTCAGGACGCTCCGGATCTGTCCTGCGTCCGTGCTCGCGGGAAGGAGGGTGGTGGGTTGCGGGTCGGCGAGGATGACTTCCAGTGTGCCGATGTTGAGGACGGCGGGAAGGTGGTGGAGGAATGCGTCGATGATTTCCCGAGGGGATTGTCGCTGGAGGAGTGCGGTGTCCAAGTAGAGGTATTGCGGGAGTCCGCGGGGTGCTTCGGAGGGAGGCGTCGTGGCTTGCGACGCGGTCGTGCTCGGGCTAGTTGCGCTCGCGGGTTCGATGCCGGCGATCTCGACGCGCGTCCCGTTCTCGCTGATCGCCAAGTCGGTGGGAGCCGGTGGCTTGTTCAGGTGTTTGCCTGCCTTGTCCGTCGCCACGATGAGGATGGAGCGGAGCTGGACGTTGACGCGTTCGGTGAAGGGTGGAGGGGTTGCTTGCTGACCGATGGTCGGGAGTGCTCCAACGAGGAGGCACAGAGCTGTTGTTTGGAGGCGGAAGAGTGTCGGGGTGGGCATTGATGGACTCCTCTATCGGGTCATTGGGTTCGCATGCTGGCAGGTGGTGGCAGGTCACGCAAGGCGGCGGTTGTTGTTGAACCGATGACGGTTCCGCAGGCGTCTATTTCAAGGAGCTGAGGGACGATTGCGAGCTGGGCGCGCCGCGCAGGTGGTGTGGTGGGCGCGAGGACGTACCAGGTGATGTCAAGCTCGTGTTGCGCGAGAAAACCCCGGACGCGTGTCTGGTTTGCTGTTGCTAGCGCCGACAACCGGCTGCCGTGCGCGTGGAGGTTGGGGAGGATCGCTTTGAGGTCTTCTGCCTCCTGCCCGCAAAATGAGCATTCAGGGTCGAAGACCCAGACGTAGCCTGCGCCGAGTGGCGGGGGATCACCTGTGAGGGTTCGGAGGTGTTCGCCGAGCTGGTCCCCGCCGCGGATCCCTGCCTGTTGCACCGGGGGTCGGCTGACTTGGTGGGCTGTGGTGAGGCGGTCGATGAGATGGCGCAGCTTGGCATTCTGGACCGTGAGGGCCGCTATGGCCGTGGTGGCGGCCAGGTAAGCAAGCAAAGTCAGGATGCCAGCCGTCCTGGTTCTTCCGGAAGTCGTGTGTCGCAACGGCGCCACGCCTTTCCTTGAGGTGAGTGCAGGAGCTTATTAGGAGCAGGTCACTCCGCTCGCGGAGCACGTTAGGTCGGAGACGCACGTGTTAGTGCGGACCACGCCGACTCCGGTCACGTAGACTTCGTTAACGTAGCTTGTGCCGCTCCCGCACGTAGTACCCTGCTGTTGCGAGCAGTACTGGTCGAATAACCATTCGGAGTAGCTCGTGCTTGAGCCCCAGTGGTAGTCGTTTCCGACCTGGCAATCGATGTGGCGTTCGCCTACTTGGTTCGAGAGTGATGTGCTGTCGTAATAGTAGTAGGTACCGCTGATTGTGGGGAGTGCTTGGAGGACGTGTGCGATCGCGATGAGTGCGATCGTGAAGAGCAATAGAGTGCGAATTCGGTGGACCATGGTTGGATGCCTCCGGTTCTTGGTGGATGTGGCTGGCGCCGTTGCGAGGAAATGATCCTACGCTCTTTGAGGTGGTGCGTCACGTGTCGTGTCGTGCCTTTGGGCGGGGCCTCTGCTCCATCCTTATCCATAAAAAAGTCGTTCGTGCCTGGCGCGTTGGGCTAGTGTGCATCATGTTGTTATGGAGACTGATATGAGTGTGCGCGCCCTGACGCGATGGCGTATGAGACACAGTTCTCTTGAGTGCACGGTTGGTTGACGTCGTACTCCTTTGCTCCTAGCGCGTTACAGTTGACGTAAAGCATCGGGGCGGCGTCGTGACTCTCGTCGGTAGTTGAGGAGCGGTGGAGGGTTGCGGAGCTCCTCGCCGGGCGTGGCGTGCGCTCGGAGCTCGTTGATGTCGGCGTCGTTGTGGTCGTCGAGGGGGTGCTCGTGCCAGCGTGCGGGTCGCGGCTGGTCGTGTTGGAGGTAGTGGAGGATGGGCTGGTGCGTTACAGACCAGGGGTGGTTGCCCACGCGCAGCCTTGGTTCGTCTTGGTACCGCGCGCCAACCTCTGGATTGGGGAGCGAGCTGGGAGAGCGGCTCGTCTAGTGTGGGGGAGTGTGTTGCGAAGCGCTCGTCTTCCTCATCCGCTTCGTCGGCTTCGCACGCCGCGTCGGTTTCCGGCCGGCGCCTTTGGTGAGTCGTTGTGCGACCGCGATCGCTTTTCGGTATCCGTCTTTCGCTCGCACTGCGGCGATTCGCTTCTTCTGTGACGCCGGAAGCGACCGGACCGCGCTCATGTAGCGTCCCTGGAGGACGCGCTGAGCGCGCACTTTCGGAGAGACGCGACGTCGCCGTGGGGTGTTCCGGGTTCGCGAGATCTCTCCGGCGCGTTCTTGGTTGCCGAGTCCGGTGAGAAGAGCGAGGCGGTCACGCAACCGCTTGATTTCCTTCGCCAAGGCCTTTTCAAAACTCATGTCTTCTCCCTCCGTTCTGCGAGGGGATTCTATGACGCGCGCTGAGGGTGAGACTGGAGACCGGTAGCCCGCAAGGGCTGAGTCGCGGCAGGGAGGCGATGATACTTCTGCCGAGGTTGAGGCAACGCCGAGGCCGTTTCCCGCAATGGCTCTGCGCCCAAGCGGTATCCCTGCCCTCACGTGCGCGTCCGATCGGACTGTGGTGAAGATGCCCGACCGAAGGTCCCGTCAGCGCCTTAACCGGTGTCTAGCGCGCGCAACCGGGCCGCCCTGAGCGTTGATGAACCCGATTCCAAATCCCACCGCCGCCAAGGCTCCGCCACCCAGGCAAAACAGCATCCAGATCTCGCCGTGTCGGAGCGCTCCACCAAGAATGAAGATCCCGATCAGTCCGACGATTAGCAACAACCAACCCAAGCGGTAGAGACCCGGGGCACGAATGAAGGGGTTCTCGTCTGAGGGCAGGAGCGCGCTCCCTTCGGGCGGCGGCCCGGCTTGACCGGGAGGGACTAGATCTTCGTCGTGCCTCATTACGGTCGCTTGGCGGAGGGCGTATCCCGCCGAGATTCTGCCGATCCTGCGCCGAGCTTTGCTTCGAGAGATCGTCGCAGGTCAACCCAGCGCAGTCGGGTGGCATCCATTGGCTTGCGCCGGAATGCCGGCTCCATGTCAAGGTGGGCGATGGCGAGGTCAATCGCTGCCCAGCGCGACAAATCATCGTTGTGCGTGCCGAAGTACTGGGATAGGAGCTCATAGACGTCAGCTCCGCCGTTCATGTTCACCGGACCAACGTGGAGCTGCTCGGCTCCTGTGATCAGTAATCGGACGCTGGCTTCGGTATCGGCTCTGGGTACCGTCTCCCCGCTGAGGTCCGCGAGGAGGATGGCGTGCGCCCACTCAACCAGTAGCGGGCAAAACGGTCCGTCGTGTCGGATGGCATCCTCGGCTGCTCTGATGGCCTCACGATGATGCCCGGATTCTGTCCTCTGGGCGATCTGCCGAGCGGTCTCTCGGACGCTCGCGATTAGCGAGGGATTGTCGCTGCACGACAGCGGGGGGACTTCCCCGTTGCTCTGGCTGCCGGGGCGCCGTCGAAAGAAGGCTGCGGAGGCAGCATACCCGCCATGGGCGTACGCCGCTGCAAGCTCGCGGCGAGCGGTATCGTCAGCGGGTTTGCGCTCCAGTGTGGCGAATAACTCCGACCACTTCGGATTTCGGTCCAGCGTCATCGTTTGTCCTACGAGCGGTGGAATAAGGAGGACGAATCCAATCAACGCGGCAGCTGCTAGCCGCATGATCATCGACCGCCCGCGTAGCGTGGAAGCCGGCCCGGGCATAGGCAACCCCCTCCACCGGTGTGTGGAACGATCAAGAAAGTGTATTCTTCGTGACCTGGTACGTGCAACCCCGGCTGTTCTGTGGTGTACGGGTCACCGTAGAAACCCTCGTACTGCATGTAACTTACGCACTGGGGGCAGTCAACGGAACGCTCCTTGTACGTATACGACTGCCAGTCGTGGGCGTCACCGGCCCAGCGGTACACGCAGGTGCACGTCGGCCCCATGAGAGTCGCCTGAGGAATTTTTCGTGCGAGGGGAGCGGTCTCGAAGGGCGTCTCTGAGACGAGTATCCAATTCGAGTACGCACCCAAGTCGATCGTCGTCATACGAACCGTACTCCAGAGACCGCAGTTGCACCCGCCGGGGCACGCCGTATATTCCCCGCTAGGGTCCACGAGTGAGACGGGGCGGTTCAAGGCGTACACGAATGCGGCCGTGCCGGGTCTGGGATCTTCGCTTAGAAAGCGACCGATCGCTGGCAGATACGTGCGCGCCCGGTAGTAGAGACCTGCGGCTTCGGCTTTCTCGCGGCCGGTGAAGGTAAAGGGCGAGGTGACTTGTTCCGCGACGCTGCGAGTCTGGCCCCAGGCGTCGTGGAGGCTGGTGTTTCGTACCGTCCCGGTAGCGTCCGTGAGCGCAACGGCTGTACCGATGCCGTCGACGCTGTAGTAGTAAGTTTGCCCGCCGCGGCTCATCGCTAACGGCTCGTCGACGGCAGGGCCAAAAAGGTACGCTGCAGGGGAGGTGCCAAGTTCGGCGATAGCGTTGAGTCCATCGTAAGTGTAGGTAATGTTGTCCGTCGTCGTTTTTCCCCATCGTCTCCCTTGGTAGTCGTAGGAGTAGGCGGCGGTGGTCGTGCCGGTGATGCCGGTCAGTCGGTTGTCGCGGTCCCACGTGTACGTGTTGCTCCCCTTGATGGTCGTGTTGCCGTTGGCGTCGTACGTGTAGGGTGCGGTACCGTCGTTCAGCACTCGCTGCCAGTTGTCAGGGTTTGTCCCGATCTTTTGGTACGTGTACGTCTGCGGTGTTCCGTTGACTGTACTAGTGAGGCGGTTGCCGATCCTGTCGTACGTCCAAGCGTCGACCTCGCCGTTAAGCGGGGCGACGTTGGGATACGTTGTTTTCGTGAGCTGATAGAGCGCGTCATACTCGTACGTCGTCAGGTGGCCCGCGAGTGCTTGGCTTGGGACGGTCGCGGTGAGGGCGACGCGTTGCCCCAGGCGCGTGTAGGCGCCGGTGGTGTAGTTGAGATCATATCCGTATGCGTACGTGGCGATTGTTCCGCCACCGGCGAGCAGGTTTGCGACCTGAAGCATTCGTCCCTGGTCATCATATGTGTAGTTACGCGACTGTCCGTTGGGGAACGTGATGCTGGCATAGCGGCCCGTGAGTGTGTATGCGTATTGGAACTGCCCGGCGACTGGTGACCAGTCAAGGCTGCTGAGGCTGCTGTCGGGATAGTACGAGTACGTGGTGGATGCCCCCCCGTTCACGGCGCGTGTCGCGACCGTGTCGTCTATGTTGTAGGTGTAGCTGAGCGTGCCGCGGTTCCATTGGACGTTCTGCGTCAGCCGAAAGGACGGGTCATACGCAAATGTGTGCGTCTCGGTGGGAGTCTGTGTGGTGTCGACGATCTGCGTAAGTTTTTGTCCGACGAAGGTGTTGGACACGCTGCCTGCAGCGTAGGTGGTGGTGGTGAGGCGCTTGAAGGCGTCGTACGCGTACGCGGTTTGCTCGGCTTTGCGGTCGGTCTTGCTGGCCAGGAGGCTGTCCGGCGTGTAGGAGTAACTCTCGTAGGCGCCGTCTGGGTAGGTCTTGCGGGCCAGGCGTCGACCCGCGTCATAGGTGTATGTGGTGGTGTTGTTGTTGGCGTCGGTCACGCCGGTAAGGAGGCCGCGCGTAAATGTGTGTGTCGTTGTGTTGTTCATGCCGTCGATGGCTTTGATGTGTTGACCGAACTGGTCGTAGCCGTGGCGGCTCATGATGCCGTTGGCGTCGGTGATGCTCGCGAAGACTAAGCCGGTGGCCGCGTCGAAGCTGTCGTACGCGTATGTCGTGAGAAAGTTGAGGCTTGAGCCGATGGTGGGCTTGGGTAGGGTGAGGGTGGTGATCCGGTTGAGCGCGTCGTATGTGTACAGCGTCTGGTGTCCCAGCGGGTCGGTGATGCCGGTCACCCGTCCAACGGCGTCGTAGGCGTAGGTGGTGACTGGGCGCGTCCCTGCGTTGTTGTTCGTGGGTGCCGTGATGCTTAAGAGGTTGCCTTGCGGGTCGTATGCGTAGTCGATGGTGGCGCCCGTGGCTTTCGTCTCCTGAGTGAGTTGACCGTGGGTGTTGTAAGCGTATGTCGTGATCGTGTCGAGGGTCGTGCCGTCAGAGCGTACCCGGTAGACGTGGCGAAGAGCTCCGGGTGCTGGATCGCCGGTCTGCCAGTAGTCATATTGCCATCCCTGCCAGTCCGGCGCGGGGCTGCCGTTTAGAAGCTTGGGCGTGATCACAGTGGGACGGTCTGGGAACGCGGGATCATACGTATAGTCATATCGCACGGGGTTGCTGCCGGTGGCGTCCTGGATGACCTGTGATGGAGTACCGTTGCTATTGTACGTGTACGTAGTTGTGACCGACGTAGCATCGGTGAAGGTCATGAGTGAGCCATCCGGGTAGAACGTCGTGTGCGTGGGCCCTGGCCCTCCTGCGGGAGGCGTTGTGTCAGTGACGAGGCCTCCGGGCCCGAAGGGGTAGAGAAACCGGTTTCTCTGGGAGTCCGTTTTTGCCGTCACTGCTGCGCTGCCGCCGTACGCGTAGGTGTAGGTGTACGTCTCACCAGCCTGCGTGTAACTAATGACCCGGTCTGCGTTATCGTAGGCAACATCGGTGAGGATACGGGCCCAGTTGTCAGTGATGCGGGCTAGGACGGGTGCGAAGCGGCCGGTGTTGTATGCGTATGTCGTGACGCGACCCGCAGGGTCGGTCATGGTCGTGAGGGTGCCTTGGGCGCTGTACGCGTATTGCACTTGACGGCCGGTGTTGTCTTGGACGCTGCTGATGCGGCCGTTCGCGCCCCAGTAGACGTTTAGGTACCGTCCGGAACCCGCGGCATCGGCAATCTGTTGGAGCCGGCTGCTGGCATCGTACGTGTAGGTGAGCGCGTTTCCGAAGTCGTCGGTCGTAGACGCGAGTTGGCCTGTCGCGGTGAAGCGGTAGACCGAGCGGCTGCGTTGAAGCGTAAGGTCAAAGGATCCATCGGCATTGTGGACGAGGACGTCTTTGCGCCCGCTGGGAGGGGTGAAGGGGCCAGTCCCGGGGTCAACGTACCGAAGGGACCAGCCGTCGGGCATGGTGATGTCTGCTTCCTTTTGGTACGTGCTGGGTGCCGCGAAGAGGTATGTAGCGTAATAGAGTCGGGGGGCGACGCTTGAGGTCCACCCAAAGCCCATCGGCCCGTCGATAGCACGCGTCGAGTCATAGCGGCGCGCGGCGATCAGCGGAAACCCTATCGTGGTTATGGTCAGGTCGACCGCTTCGGTCATATACGACCCGGTTCCGACATAGCAAGGTGACTTATTGCACTTCTCGCAGTCCTTGCAGCGGGGATCCGGACGTTTGGGAATGTAGCAGTTGGGCCCAATCGCTCTGGGATCATCGGTGCTGCACGGTTGAAATGGCGCGGGGCACCATTGGCCCGCTGCGTAGTGCGCGCTGAGGAGGAGTAGCAACCCGATGCTTGCTGGGGCGAACCAGGATGCGCTCGCGACAGCGTGTCGTAGAGTGTTGGTGTTCATTGGTTCGGCCTCAGTAGGTGATCGTCGTCATGATCTGGCTTTGGACCTGATTGCCAAGCGAGTCTGTGGCGAAGACGGTGACGCTGTAAAAGTCTGGTGCGACCCACATGCCGTTGTCAGCGTGCCCATCCCAGGTCGTAGAGAAATGGCCGGACGGCTGGCTGGAGAGGGTAATTGTGCGGAGGATCGACAATGAGGTCTGATTGAGAAACTGGATGCTGATGGTGACGGCCTGGTTCTGGTAGGTGGTCAGGTCGAGCTCGATGCGTTGGGTGCCGGCTGCTGGGCCGTAGAAGGCGGGGGTGACCTTGAGGTTCGTGATCGTCGGTTTGGTGCCGTAGGCCACCACGGCGTTGGCGGCGAAGCTGCTGCGGTCGGTGAAGACGCTAAGGTGACCGGCATCCCCGCGGTACGCTCCGGTGCTGTCGGTGCCGCCCCAATAAATTGTGTGCGGGCCGCTCTCCTCGTACCTCGCGAGCGGGATACAAAAGCGCGGTGGGTTGCAGTTGGGACCGGTGAGGCCGGTGGGTGCGAAGAGGGCGGTGACGCGGCCGGGTTGCGGGAAGTTGTAAGTGATCGGGAGCGGCGCGTTGTTGAACGGGTTGAAGCTGGTGATGCTGGGGTAGGTGTAGGTGAAGTATGTGTCCACGTTTTGGCTGCTGAGGTCCCAGGTCATGCTGTGCGTGCCGTCGGTGACGCTTGCGGTGTAGAAGTACGCGCCGTCTGGGACGAGCGTGGTGGCGTCGTTGCGGCCGTTCCACGCGTCGTTGTACGTCGCTGCCGATCGTGCGACCGCGTTGAGAAGGGTGCGCACGGTCACGCCGGCGGCGTTCTTGACCGTGATCGTCTCGGTGAGCGGGAAGGGCACGATGCTCGTGTACGTCACGGTCTGGCTGCCGGATGGGTTGAACTGCAGTGTGCCCTGGCTCATCGTGAAGTTCCCGACCGTGGGCGTGATGGTGGTCTGTGACAGGTCCCCGGTCGTGTCGAGTGCGGAGAGCCGGACCGAGTAGAGGCCGGTGAGCGCGAGGGTCTGCCAGGTGCCGAGGCTTGCGTTCGTGACTGCTTGGGTGCCGGTGTTGATGCTCGTCCACGTGCTCGGCGTACTACCGGTCCCGTACTCCAGCGTCCAGCTGGACAGGTTGCCCATCGCGACCGTGCCGGTGACGGGGACCGCGGTGCTGCCGCTTGCGTACACGTTGGAGACGGTCTGCGTGGGCGTTGGTGCAGTGATCGCGACTTGGAGCGTGCTGTCCAGGTACGCGATGCCGCTGGCGGGGGTGGCGGTGTTCGCGCCCGCCACCGCTTGGACGCTGTACGTGTACGTCCCGTCTGCTTGGAGGACGCCGCTGGTGTTCTTGCCGTCCCACGTTGCCGCGAGGGTCGTGCCCGACCCGGTGAGGGTGCGCACGACCGTGCTCTGGCTGTTCGATATCGTGAGCGTCCATGTGCTGGATTGGCTGCTGCCGATCGTCCACGCCGCGAGGTTCGTGGTGGTGGGGTTGAAGCGGCGGTTGTTGAAGGCGGCGCTTGCCAGGTACTCTGGCGTTCCCGGGTTGCCGGTCAGCCAGGGGTCGAAGAGGACGCCGGTCGTGATGCTTTGACCCGTGCCTGGGCCGCTGCCGCTGGGCCCGTTGGTGGTGCCCCAGTAGTTGATGCGCGCCGTGATGGGCGTGGTGGGGGTTTGGTTGATGATCCCGGCGGTGTTGCCGGTGAAGACGCTGCTCGCGATCGTGGGATTGCCGCCTGCGGCGCTCATGCCTGCGTACGCGTTGTTCTGGAGGGTGATGTTGGTGAAGCTGGGGGTGCCGCCGGTGACGTGGAGTCCCCCGCGGTTGTTGCCGCTGGCGACGCCGGCGTACGCGATGGTGGTGTACGTGACTTGGGTGGCGGTCGTGTTGGGCCCGATGGCGAGGCCGCGCCAGTATCCGGCGGTGGGGCTGCCGGTGTTCGCGGTGAGCGTGACGGGCGCGCTGCTGGTGCCGGTGACTTGGAGGTTCCCGGGATAGTTGGTCCCGACCCACAGCGTGGTGTTCGCGGCTGCCTTCAGGGTGACGCCGGCCGCAACCGTCAGGGTGGGGGTGGGGCTCCCGTTTTTCTCGATGAAGACGTCCCCGGTGAGCACGTAGGGGATGCCGAGGTTCGCCCACGTCGCGCTTGTGCTCGCGGTGCTCGCCCGCACTTCCGCGGCATTGGTCGTGTTGCTCGTGGCGGTTAGGCCGCTGACCGTCCCCCAGGAGGTCCCGGCGTCCTGCGTGATTGCGTACCCCGTGTTGCTCGTGATGGTCACGGTCTGCAGGGATGGGATTGCGGGGGCGGCGAGGTAGATGCCACCGTAGGTGTTCGTGGTGACCGTGCTGGTGCTGACGCTGGGTGTCCCGCCCGTGGCGACCAGGCCCCACCCGTTGCTGGTGAGCGTGCAGTTCGTCAGGACGGGGCTGCCCCCCGTGATGCGGATGCCGCTGTCGTTGCTGTTCTGCAGCGTGACGTTATCGATGGTGGGGCTGCTCCCGAGCACGCTGAGGTCGCCGTAGTAGTTCCCGTTCGCGAGCCCGCCGTACTTGACGGTCACGTACGCGAGACTTGAGTTCGTGGCGTTGCTGTGGAGGCGGATCCCGTACCAGTACCCGTTGGTGGGGCTCGCGGTGTTCGCGGTGAACGTGATGGGTGAGCCGCTCGTCCCGATGGCTTGGAGATTGCCGGGGTAGTTCAGGCCGACCTGCAGGTACACGCCCGCCGCGACCTTGACGGTGTTGCCGGCGGCGACGGTCAGGGTGGGCACGGGCGTGCCGTTCTTCTCCACGATCACTGCGCCGGTGAGCACGTAGGGGAGGCCGACGTTCTGCCAGGTCGTGATCGTGTCGATCGTGCCGGCGCGGACTTCGATGGCGTCGGTCGTGTTGCTGGTCGCTGTGAGGCCGGTGACCGTGCCGAGCGTGACCTTGGCGTCTTGGCTGATCGCGTACCCGGTGTTGCTGGAGATCGTCACGGTCTGCAGGGACGGGCTTGCGGGGGCCGCGAGGTAGATGCCGCCGTACGTGTTGGTCGACAGCGTGCTCGTGCTCACGCTGGGTGTGCCGCCCATCCCGACGACGCCCCACCCATTGCTCGAGAGTGTTGAATTGGTCAGGACGGGGCTGCCGCCGGTGATGCGGATCCCGCTGTCGTTGCTGTTCTGCAGCGTGAGGTGGTCGAGGGTCGGGGAGCCGCCGGTGACCGTGATGTTCCCGAAGTAGTTCCCGTTCGCCAGGCCGCCGTACTTGATGGTCGCGTACGTGAGGCTCGTGCTCGTCGTGTTCGCGTAGAGTCGGATGCCGTACCAGTAGCCGTTGGACGGTGACCCGGTGTTCGCGGTGAACGTGATGGGCGAGCCGCTGGTGCCGACGGCTTGGAGGCTGCCGGGGTAGTTCAGGCCGACTTGCAGCGTGGTTGCTGCGGCGAACTTCACCGTGGTCCCGGCGGCGATCGTGAGCGTCGGGAGTGGGCTCCCGCTCTTCTCCACGGTGACCGTCCCGGTCACGATGTAGGGTAGGCCTACGTTCTGCCACGTCGTGCTCGTGTCGATGGTCCCGGTGCGGACCTCGATGCCATCGGTCGTGTTGCTGGTCGCTGTGAGGCCGGTGACCGTGCCGAGCGTGACCTTGGCGTCTTGGCTGATCGCGTACCCGGTGTTGCTGGAGATCGTCACGGTCTGCAGGGACAGGGTTGTGGGGGTGGCGAGGTAGATCCCGCCGTAGGTGTTGGTGGAGAGCGTGCTGGTGCTCAGGCTAGGAGCGCCCGCGAAGGCCACGAGGCCCCAGCCGTTACTGGAGAGCGTGCAGTTGGTCATCGTAGGGTTGCCGCTGACGACCCTGATGCCGCTGTCGTTGCTGTTCTGCAGCGTGACGTTGTCGATCGTTGGATTGCTGCCGGTAATGCTGATGTTCCCGAAGTAGTTGCCGTTGTTCTGTCCGCCGTACCGGACGGTGGCGTAGGTGATGGTCGTGCTCGTGGTGTTCGCGTTGAGCCGGATGCCCGCCCAGTACCCGTTCGTTGGGCTAGCGGTGTTCGCGGTGAACGTGATGGGTGACCCGCTCGTGCCGACGGCCTGGAGGCTGCCGGGGTAGTTCGTGCCGATGTTCAGCTTCGTGCCGCTGTTGAACTTGACGGTGACGCCGGCTTGGATCGTCAGGGTGGGGAGGGTCCCGTTGTTTTCGACGGTGACGTCGGCCGTGACGATGTAGGGGCTGCCAGCGGTGGTCCAGGTGGTGCTCGCGTTGATGGTGCCGGACACGTTGGTGTCCGCGCGCAGGAGGCGGGCGAGGAGGAGGAGGCTGGCGAGGAGGGCTTTGCGCATTGGCGGGGGTCCTTCAGTGAGCGGCGGTGCGGACGCTGGGTGCGGGGCCGGTGCGGAACCGGAGGGTGCTGACGGCGACGGGGCCGTACTTGCTCGTCCAGTTCAGGGCGAGGAGGTGCGTCCCGGGCGTGAGGCCCTGCAGGGGGATCGTGAGTGTGCCGGGGGTGGGGGCCTTGATGGTGCGGACTTTCCGGCGGTCGATGAACACGAATAGCTCGGCGGGTTCTTGCGCGAACGTCGTTGCGCTGGGCCCCTCGAGCGCGTACGTCACTGGGAGGTGGTTGTTGTGCGGCTGCCAGACGCGCTCGATCGCGGACCAGGTCGCCTGCCGCACCGTCGTGTGTAGGGACGGGGCGACGTCTTGGAGCGTGGTGAGCCCCGCGTGGTGCTCGTGCCCGGGTCGCGCGGGCGCCAGGAGCGAGGTCCCGGTGCGGGTCGCGGCGTGCGCGACGAACGCGGTGGCGCGGTTGCCGATGGTGATCAGCGCATTCTCAGGAAGCGTCGTACCGGCGATGGCAGTCATGAAATGCGGGAGATCAGGGACGTACGCGTTGCCGTTTTCATCCATGCCGTTCCAGGTCTCGATGACCGCCCCGGCGGGTCGGGGTTCGCGGTTCACGAGGGTCTTCAGGACAGGGCCGTGCGCCATGCCCGACTGGTCGAGGGTGGCGGTCCCAGCTTGAATGTGGATACGGGCGGCGGCCGGAAGGCGGTACGAGAACACCGCGCTGCGCCGATCGTAGATGCCTTGCGTCACGGAGAAGTGCTTGGCCGGCGCCTGCGCAGGAAAGTACGAGCTCGTGCTCCCGCCCGTCGTCAGGCTGAGCTTGAGGCTGTACGCCTCGTCCGGGACGACGGTGTTGTGGTCGTCGCGACCGTCCCAGTCCAAGGAGAAGTGCCCTGCTGTTATTGGGCGTCGGGTGAGAAGGGTGCGGACCGGGTACCCGTCCCGGTCCAGGATCACCGCGGTGAGTTCGCCGGGCGCGGTGGGAGCGAACGTGATCGCGATGTGCTGCCCGAGGCTGGGGTTGAAGAACGGCTTGCTGACGGTGACGGTGCCGATGGTGTCCGCGCGCAGGGTGGTGGCGATGGCGAAGAGCACGCCCGCTAGTCGTCCGCTCATGGATTGCTCCCCTCTGACCGGTTGCCGTTGGTACGTTCCTGCTCACCTACTTGTCGCGAGCCGAATTAGCGTGAGGCCTGAGAATCTCGGAGTGTCGTGAGAGGGTCGTACCGAGCGGCGGTGGTGGGCTAGCCTGCCGGAGATTATTTTCGCTGCACGGCGCGGGAAGCCTTGGCGTCGCGGCGTCGCCGGGGGATTCCATCCGGGCCGATGGCGTGCGGTGTCGGTCCTATGCCGCGTTCGAGCTCACCGGCGCAGCCGTTAAGGAGAAGTCCGTGCGGCCACGAAAGGCTCGTGGTTCTTTTCGAGAGAAATAGTTTTCCACAGCGTGTCCTCGTTCGGGGGGTTTCTCGGCACTTTAGGGACAGACGCAGGGGGGGAGGTCTGTCCCTATGGGGGAACGCGCTGGCATCGCTGGTGGGGTGTGGCTTGAGTCGTCGGGGTTGGTGGCTTTGGTGAGTCGGGTGCGGCAGCAGTACCGGCTCTCCCTCGAAGAGCGGTCAGAGCTCTTGCAGGAGGTGCGGATCGCCCTGTGGCAGCACGGGTTGGAGGTCCCGGTGGGGTTCGCGTGGGTGGCCCGGGTCACGGTCAATAAGGCCGTGGATCTCGTTCGCCGCCGGACGCGGCAGCGCGCGCACGACGAGCTCCTCGCGTACGTTCAGGACCGCTCGCCCGGGGACCAGGAGCTCGCGTACCTCCTGCAGGCCCGCGTCGAGCAACTCCCCCCGCGCCTGCGCGCGTTCTACGAACTCCACTACCAAGAGGGCCTCAGCGAGCGCGATATCGCCCAACGCCTCGGGACGTGCCGCGCGAGCGTCCGCTGGTTGGACCACCAGTGCCGCAAACAGATCCTCGGATGAGGACGCCTAGGTGGGATTAGGATTTCCCCGCAGTAACACGAACACGCGCACAGTTTTCTGCCGGGCACAGCTAATCGGTTCGAGGGTGCGCAGGTCGGTGACGCGGTTGAAGATGTGCTCTTGGCCGCACCAGGGACAGATGGTCCTGACGTTCTCGTACGTGAATCGGATCTCGGTCGCGTAGGGCGTGGTCACTTGCTCAGGTCGACGAGAAGAACTGTCGGTGGGGGTGGCTCGGCGCTGGTGAGCGCGTCCTGGGGCTGCAAGTTGATCGCGAATTTTATCCCGAAGAGTGCCGCGAACAGCCACGTCTGGGTTGGGTTGTCGATCACGTGCAGCATGATGGCGGGTTCTGGCTTCGTCGTGGTTTCTATCGCGAGCCACCCTTGGTACGTGTTGCCGCCGTGAATGAATGCGCGGGCCGCGGTGAAGTCCTCGTGGCACGCGCGTGCGATGCCCACATCGTGGGCGAGGACACCCAAGCCGGTGCGTACGAGGGAGCGCGCGAGGGTGTGGAGGTCAAGTCTGCGCTGGTCTCGCCAAGCAAGACTGAAGGTGCCGTCGTCGTGCGTCGTGATCGGGTCTTTGCCCATGACCTTGATTTGTACGGATCGGGGGCCGGTCCGTTTGAGGTGGAAGTTGGGGAAGCGGGCGATGGGGTACTTGCCAGCTTTCGTGTGTGGCACGAAGAGCGTGCGCAGGAACTTGACGGGGGGGAACTCCATGAGCTGGTGGTCCAGGGTGGCGAGAATGCCGTTGTTGCAGGGGTCGCACACGACGCCTTTGGGGAGGACGATGGTCTCGCCGGCTAGGGATTCGGGCAGGACGTGCTCCTCGCTCGTGAACGCGTTCGTCGTGCTTAGACAATAGATGCACTTGGGAGTGGCAATCAGGGGCGCTTCTTGTTCGGGAAGGTGCTTGATGAGCTCGTAGAGGATCGGGAGGAGCTGGGTCATGTCGTGCATGTAGTTGTGCGCGATCATCCGAAAGAGGTTTCGGGAGGGGCCGATGGTGAAGTCCTCAAGCGCCTTGGCCGCGGCAGGATCGTCGTTGAAGAGTTCGCCGTCTGCGACCAGATGGTAGATGGCCTCCGCGTTCATCATCGTGTTGTTGAAGTGAATCGGCATTGCGCCGGTCCGGAGTCGTTCTAACGCCTGCTCGATGTCGGCGACATCGCTCGGCGGGAGCGGGTGCTCTGCGTTGAGCCGTTCCCACACGTTGGGAACGTAGAGGGGTGAGTTCGGGTCGAGGAACGGCCTCATGACGCTTGCGTACTCCAGCTCGGCAGGGGGGAGGCCGAGTGCGCTGCTACCTTGATCTTGTGTCTGGTCGACTTGGAGGGAAAGCATGCCCTCGGGGTAGATCTGGCGCGCGAGGAGGTACTGACGGCGGAACCGCCGAAGGACTGCTGTGGTCGTCGGCTTGGGGTTAGCGTCTTGCATGGATTCCCCTTGTGCGTCCCCTGGTCGTTGGGGTGCGTCTTAGCGGAGCCGAAGGGTTTGGTTGGAGTGCATGAGCTCGCGGCCCCACGCAGTGACGGTGTCGGCGTCGAAGTTGATCCTCCAGGAGGGATCTGGCGCGGGCTGAGGGCGAGCGAGGTATGCCCACCAGAACGCGTCGGTCATCGTGTACGCGTGATACTGGAGGGCTTCGGCTTCGGTCGGGCTGAACCGGTCCAGGCTGGTCCTGATGGTTTGGATGACGGCGAGTAGTGCTGGGGGGATTTGCGTCTGTTCGCCGACCGCGCTCCGGTAGGTTGACCGGGCCGGTTCCTCCAGGGTGGCGGTGCTGCTCTTGATCGCCACGAGCAGTCCCTTGCGGGTCTTGCGCTGGAAGTCGTCGATGAGCGCGCGCTGTCGGAGCGCGCCGACTTGCTCAAGGGCGATGTCACGGACTCGGCTGAGCAGGGTGAACGCGCCGATCCCGGGGATTCGGGAGCCGGTGAAGCGGTAGCGCGCGGGGTGTCCGGCGTCACTTACGATGAGCCATCCGGGCGGGGGTAGGAGGGTCCCGTTGGGGAGGGGCTTGTTCCCGAGGAGGACTTCAAGGCCGAGGTTGTCGTAGACGCCGCCGTCGGACACAAGCATTTCCTTGGTGGGCTCGGTGGGCGCCTGCCGGTACGCGGGAGGCGTGAAGGTGTGCTCGTCCAGCCGGATGCGGACGGGCGTGAAGACTGGGGGGAAGGCGGCGCTGGCGCTCACCGCGATGCTGACGCGGGGCGCCAGCGTGCCGGGCGTCCATTGGGTGTAGCCATATCGGGAGTCGCCCATCCCGTCGTGCGTGAACCGCCACGCGCGGATGGAAGGGAGGCTGGTCGCGTTCATGACCAGTCGGGGTGTCGGTGGTAGTTCGTCGAGCGTTGCGCCCTGGAAGAACCAGTCGTCGTACAGGTCGGCTGCTGCTGCCGTGCGGGAGAAGGTTGCGTCACGCGTCCGTGTCAGTATCGTTCGCGGCAACTTGCCGAGCCACGAGAGCAGGAAGTTCCGTGTCGTGATTGCCTGGAGGAACGGCGTGCACACGTGCCGGTCGAGCGCGGGCCAGTCTCCCCCGTCGGTGAGGACCTGTTGCCAGCGGAGAGCGGCGAACGCGCCGATGATCGTCCCGCCGCTTACCGTGGAGATGACCGTGATCTTCGGGAGTAGCCCGAGTTCTGCGAGGCGACGCAGGACGCCCAGATGAAAGATGCTCGCCCGGAACCCGCCTCCGGAGAGCGCGAGCGCGATGGGGACGGGTTGGCTTGCCTCGTCGGGAGCCGGAGGGATCATTTGATCAGACGGACCGGTGCCCGGCGCAGGATTTCGCGCACTCGCACCCGCTTCCCGTCCTTCCACTGCTCACCTAGCCGGTCTTCTCGCTGGTCGTCCTCAGGACCCGCCCTTGTCTCCAGCATCTCTTTGAGGAATTCATCGGATTCGATCCGCCGTTTTTTTTCCCACTGGCGACTCTTCGCGTCAATGGCTTCTAGCCCGGGAAGCGTCCGTCTCGTGTTGGCTTGTGGGTTGAGCGCGGAAAACCTCATCTGTGCGGCCGCCATCCTTGGGGTTCCAAAACGCTGTGTTCCGTATCTGAGGATGCTGGTCACATTGATCCACGGGTCGACGACTCTGCCCTTTTGGTGTTCAGGGACGGCTACGACCATGGCATGTATGAGGGAATCCAGAGAGCGGGCTCCTGAGCGTACCACCCCGGCATGCACCCTTCGGAGATCGGCGAGCCACAACGGTCCTGGCGCCAGAGGATCCCACATGCTAATGGCGCCACGTCTGCTGGGTCCCAGCCTGTTCGCCGAGTCGTAGAGCGCCGCGACTTTGTATGTAAGGTACGCTTGCATCTCCGTCCAGTTCTGTGAGGCCTCGAGTTCTGCCGGGGTCGCGTACCTGAGCTCGTTCCAAATCATCTCGCGGTGGAAGCGCTCTTCATCGTTGAGGTCCATGGGGATCTCACCTGTCTCAGAGATCTTGAGGTGGCCTCGTTCGCCGCTGATAAGGATGTCCTCATAGGAGTAGGTCTGCGTTTCGTCGAGTGCCGCGAGCGTTGGGGTGGATGCACGCGCCAGTGTGGAGAGCGTCCCTGGGTTCGTCGTGCCGTCTAAGAGGCTCGAGAGCCGGTACTCGAACTTGCTAAAGCCAGATTCTCGAGCGTAGAGGTACTGCAGCTCCGCGTTTCTGCCGGTTGCGGATGCGATGCCTGCGTCATATTCCTGGGCCGCGCGGCGAAGGTCAACGCGTCCGCTGCGCGCGAGCCCTTGAAGAATCGCGAGTTTGGGGTGGTTGTACCGATTGTCTTGGTTTGCCGCGATGAGGATTTTTGTTGGGTGGAGGGTCTGGACCATCTCCAGGAGGACCGGGTCCCCGCCGTGGTGGGGCGCTTGGAGCAGGACTGGGTTCTGCGGGAGGGCTGCGCAGAGTTCTTGCCAGGACCGACGGGTGAGGTCGCCGGTGATGAGAAAGGCTTCTCCGGTGCGCGTGTCTCGTGCGGTGATGACCATCGATTGGTCGTTGGTGGTTCGGGCATGGCGCGCCTGCCGGACGTCGAGGCCGAGTTTTGTGGTTAATGCCCGGACCTGTCGACTGGTGGGAGAGAGCAGGGGTATGCGCGCTTTGCGCAGATCCGTGCGGAGTGCTTGCACGAATGCCTTTTCGTGCGGCGGCATCGTGGCGAGGACCGCGTTGATTCTGAGCGGTGGACCTCGAATGGTGTTGGTCTTGACTGCGGACGGTGGTCGCCGCGCGGGGGATGAGGCGAGGAGGGTGCTTATTCCGCGGGCGTGATCGGCGTCCATGTGCGTGAGGATTACCAAGTCGAGCTGTCGGATTCCTTGGTCGTGGAGGTAATTCCGGACGATCCTTCCACCATGCTTGTCTCCGGTATCGATGAGGATGTGGTAGCGGTGGCCGTTGATTTCTTGGACGATGAGGGTCGCGGCTCCGGGGGACTGGAGATCCAGTTGCGTGAGCTCAGTGGCTGCAGCGGTGAGGGCGAGGAGGAGGAAGAGTACGGCTGCCGCGGTGCGGGGGGAGCGTGTTGTGCGTGAGGCGCGCACGTTCCGGGGTTTGCCGAGATCGCGCCGGACGTTGAAGACGCTCACGCTATTTGGTCGGTGATCGAAGCCGGTGCTGGGCTACGCGGGGCGGTATTTTTCGACGGCCGCCTGTTGCGTTTGGGGTTGTCCTCAGGCGGTTCTCTTTGGCGCTGCGAGTTCGTGCGTCTGCAATGATGTGATTCTTGGTTTCCAGTGTGCGGCGATGCCGGCTGGGTAGAACAGCTTCCCGTTGTCGTCGATGGTGATTTTGATGTTCCCGGCACGGCGCAGGGACACGGTGTACTCGGAGTACTGCCGGTAGCGGTCGGTCGCGTCGTGTTCGACGCGGCCGACGCTGGTGATGGTGAGCCAGGGGCTCATCTCGGCGACTGAGGGCTGGTGGTACCCGGTTTTCCTGCCGTGGTGCGAGGCCTTGAGGACGCTGATTCCCTTCATGTCGATCTTGGGGTAGATGGCGGGCCACGTCTCATCGGCGGTCGCGTCGCCGCCGAGCAGGAGGGAGCGTCCCTTGTATGTGATCTTGAGGATCATGCTGAGGATGTTGGGTTCCTGGCGTTGTTCGGCGAGGGTCTCGAGTGCGGGTGTGGGTGCCCAGAGTTCGACGCCGTCGTCGCTCCAGAAGTGGCCGGTGTTCCCTTGGTGCTGCTGAATGCTCGTGAGTCCATTTCCTGCTCGAAGCTGCTTGTACGTCTCCCAATCCCGGGGATCGTAGGGGCACTGGTCCCAGTCCTCGTCGGTCGTGCTGGCGAGGTTGAAGTCGTGCGGGCCGGTGTGCCAGAAGTTGAGGATGTGCTTGCGAGGCTCTTGCGCGTGGATGCGGTGGAGGCCGGTCATGTGGTCCATGTCCGGGTGCGTGATGATCATGCGAAAGATGTCGGTGTTCGGTCCGATGGTCGCGTCGTAGTACGCGAGGGGGTCGGTGAGCTGTGCCTCTTCTTCGGCGAGGAATCGTTGGTCCGCGGCGGCGCGGCCGACACCGGAGAGGTACGTGAGGTACTCGAGGGATTCGTGGAACCGCTGCAGCTTCTCTGCTTTGGTGGTGGGGTCGAAGCACTTGAGGTTGTGGACGTCGATCATCGCGACGCGTCCGGAGGGGAATTGGATGATGGTGCAGTCGCCTTGGCCGACGTTGAGAAAGTGCGCGACGAGCGGCATCTATGGCTGGGCGGGGGTTCTTGCGTACGTGAGGAGCAGTTCGGCCGAGTACTGACGGTAGAACTTGAGGAACCGGTAGAAGAGCAGGACTCCGCCCACCAACAGCAGGATGGCGTACTTGGTCGTGTTCATGCGCGGTGGCATGCCCGCGAGTGGGGCGAGTAGGAGGGCGGCGCCAACGAGGAGGGAGGTGAAGCTGAGGTTGCGGCAGAACCCGTACTGGTTGAGAAAGATCGCGAGGCGGCCTTGGAGGTTCTGGCTTTCGAGGATTGCCGGCGTGAAGCGGATGAAGAGGAACAGCTCGTCGCCGTGCTTTCCACCGGCCTTGTCGCGCACCGCGTCGCGTGCCCAGGTGGGGAGTGGCGCGTAGTACCCGGGGAAGAGGAGGCTGCGGATTCGTGGCTTCTTGGTCGCGAGCAGCGTGCGTGCGGGCGGGCCGAGTCCTTTGGCGGTGAGGCGGTCCTCGAGGATCGTCTTGGCCGGTGTTGCGATGAGGTGTCCGGCAGCGTAGAGGAGGAGGAGAAGGGCTGCGGTCTGGAAGCCCGTGAGGTTGGCGTCGATGACGTGCGGGAAGCCGAGGATGAGGTCCATTCCTGCGACGAGGACGACGCCTGAGGCGAGGTAGCCGAGGAAGTCGTAGGGGGTGAGCGGGACCTTGTCCATGCTTGTGCGCGCGGAACTCTAGCACTCACGCGCCGCGGTGGTACGCGCTGGCGACGCGTTCCTCTGCTGCTGTTGTGGGGTCGGTGAAGAGGATCCAGGGCCGCGGTCCCTCGTACCGGTGGTCGCCGGGGTGCTCGAGGTACTGAAGGTAGGACTCGAGCATCGTCCGGGTCGCGTCATAGAGCGCGGTGAGGTTGGCGAGATCGCGGGCAGTCAGGTCGCGAATGCGGGCGAGTTCTTCGTGGTACGCGTCGTCCATCGTGAGCTGGGTGACGGTGTTGCCGCGGAAGACGGTGAACGTGTCGGTGGAGCGTTCGAGGTGCAAGGTGGTCCCGTCGAGGGTCAGCTTGATGGGGAAGACGGCGCGGCCGTGCCGGTACGCCATGACGATGTCGCGGTAGGTGGTGAGGAACGCGTGTTGTTGCTGGAATCGCCGTTGGAGCTCCGTTGTGCTGCGCGCAAGCAGCGGAGTGAGAAGCGCTCGGTATTCATCGACAGTGACGCCCTGGGGGCGGAACGCTCCTGCGGTGAGGGCTTCGGTGAGCATGTTGTACGCCCAGATGCGTTCGAAGTACTCCGTTGGCGGGGTGGGGCCTCGCTTGAGCGCTGCGGCGGCGAGTGCGATGCGTGCTTGCCGGTCGAGGATGTTCACGAGTTGGGCTTGTGCTTCGTAAACGCTGAAGAGGTTGTCCACGAGCGTCCAGGTCCTGCTGAGAAGCTCGAGGTGCAGCGCTGGCGTGCTGGGCACGTCGGGTTGGGTGGCGAGCTTGTCGAGCCAGTGCAGGTGGTTTTGGCGGGCGTGGAGGTTCTCCAGCGCGTGCTGGGTGAGGCGTGCTCTGAGGCCCCAGCTGTGCCGGAGTTGGTTCGGGTCGTACGTGTCAGCCAAGGTGGTGGGTGCGGCGGAGAGCGTCGCGTTCTTGGGGCTTGAGGCCGGTGAGGAGGACGGGGTAGAGCTTGGGGAGTCGTTCCTCGTCGTTGGTGCTCGCTGGGTTGAGGAGCGTGTTGCTGCTGCGCGTGAGGATGAGTTGGATCGCGATGCTGGTGAGGCTGGCGGCCTCAAGTGCTTGGGTTCGTGTCAGGACGGTGTACTCGAAGGTGTTCCCGTCGGGGAGCGCGTGCGCGTCCAGGACTTCGGGGAGGTTGTTGATTTCCGCGATGATCGCGTCGCGTTGCGGGTGCGGTCCTGGCTCGAGGGCGAGGACGTCGTTGAGCTCGAGGTGTCCGGGGTAGTGTCGGAAGCTGCGGACGTCCTCGATTCTTGCTTTCCAGAACTGCGCGAGCGTTTGGAGGGTGGTGCGTGCGTTGCTGAGGATGCGCTCGTACGTCGTGGCGGGGATGTTCTCGGGTAGGAGCTTGAGGAAGCTGGTGAGGGTTTGGTCGTTGGGTGGTGTGCTGGCGATGGTTGCGAAGAGGTCGGTGAGCTGTGTGTTGGTGGTTTGGTGGAAGGCGGTCTTGGTGGGTTGGTCGTGGTTGAGGAGCATGCTCCCGAGGAGTTCGGTGGTCTCGATGGTGATGGTGAGGAGTTCCCAGGCGGCGTGGGCGCGGGTGGCTGGGTCGTTGCTGGTGTTGAGGATCTTGGTGAGGTGGTGGTTGGTGATTTGTGTTGCGAGGCTGGTGTGGTCCCAGGCCCCGAGGGTGAGTGTTTGAAAGTGGGGGTGTGCGAGGGGTTGGCGTGCGGTGGCTGCGGGGAGCTTGATCTTGGTGATCGTCATCTTGATGGCTATGGGGGTTCTTGGTTGGCTTCGCAGTTTATTGGTGTCCCCCTGCGGGGAGATATTGATTCTTGATTGGAAAAGGGGGAATGACTCGTGAAGGAAGACGAACGGAAATAGTGGCAACGCGTGACTCTCCTGACCGCTCCGCTTTTTCGTCGTGGCTGGGTTACCGGTGCTCCCCTCCGCTTATCTCACTTTCCGACAACGAGTTCTCTTCCTTCGCTCGGAGCACTCTTGATTCCCGCGAACCGGTAAAGGAAGAACGGGCCGCGCGAGGGATCTCTCGGACTTGGTGTCGAAAGCGCGCTCCGGCGGCGAGAGGCACTCGCGAGAGCCGGAGGCAATCACCAAAGCCGAGGTCAGGTGGCAGCTTCGGTTAGGGTGGGGCGCTGGTTCCCAGACCAGTCTTGATGTGTTAGCGGACGCTGGCTTCGGTAGATGGCGGGGTCTCCCCAGGATCGGGACGCGACGCGCCGGCGAGTGGGCCTGCGGTTGCAATCTCGGTCGGTCGTTCGGCCAACCGCCTGAGCGTTTCGCCGAGGCCGGCGTCGTGGATCTGTTTCGCTGCGTCGTCGACGAGGCCGCGCTCGACGAGGAGCCGGACGAGGCTCATGAGGATGTCGTCCTTGAGCTGGTGGGTCTGCTGGTGTTCGTAGGCTTTCGTGAGGTTGAGCACGGCGCCGCACTTCACGCAGTAATCCGTTTTGGGCAGATTGAGTTCCCCGCAGACCGTGCAGGTGACCGGGAGGAGGTCGGTAGCCTTCTGTTGGAGTGGTGCGAGGTTGTTCTCTTTGAGGATGGCGTTGTTCGCGTCTTGGTCGATGAGGTGGCTGTAGGTGGCGAGCATGTCGCTGTCGGGGACCCAGCCGAAGTAGGCCTTGGCTTGGCTTTCGTTCATGATGCCGTTCGCGAGGACGTAGGTGGCCCTGGAGTGTCGGAACGCGTGGGGGTTGAAGGGTTTGCTGATGTGCGCGCGTTCGAAGTATCGCCCGAGGAGGAACCGAATCGTGTCGTACCGAAGCGGTTTGGCGGTGCTGCTGAATTGGTAGTGGACCCAGAGGGGTGCTTCCGGGTCGGTCTTGAAGGGGTGGTTGTTCAGCCAGACCGTGAGATGGGGTGCGCTGCTGATGATCATGGGGCTGCGCTGGCCCGTCTTTCCGTTCACGTCGAGGCTGTACCCGTGGGGGGTTTTCGTGACGTGCTTGAGTTGGAGGTTGCCGATCTCGGCGATGCGTCCGCCGGTTTCCCAGAGGATGCTGATGAGCGCTTTGTCGCGGGGGTTCCGGCAGACATCGAGGAGCGCCTGGATGTCCTCTGGCGTGAGGAGATCTCGTCGCTCAAGCCGCTTCTTGTCGGACCGGCGGACGTGCGTGGTGATCCACGCGACGATGGCGGGTGGTTCCTTCGTCGGGAAGCGGTCGGGCGCCACGACCCAAGTCAAGAACCCCTTCAGGATGGCCTTGTACGTGCCGATGGTCTCGGCGCTGTAGGGTGGTTTCCGATTGAGCAGCGCCGCGATGAGTCCCTCGACGTCTTCTTTCGTTGCTTGGTCGAAGTCCTTCTTGAGCATCCTGCCGTAGAGCAAGAGCACGCCCATGACGCGGACGAGGCGAACGCGCCCGCAGGTCCCTTTGACGAGGCAGGCGTCGCGGTAGCTGAGGATGAGGGACCGGTTGCGGTCGCTGAGCTCGCTCTGCTTCACCTCGCGTTCGGCGAGGGCGTATTGCTTTTCGTAGTTGTGGATGTCCAGGGTCACGCGGGTTCTCATGGGTATCAGTCCTCCAGGTATTTAGGCTGCGGCTGACACACCGCGGCCGGCGGTTGGCAGAATCCCGTCCGCTAGCCCTCGACGGCAGGAATCGCAACTCGGCAAACCCCTTCGCAGGTATCTGGAGCGAACGCCTCACCGCCGTGTGGTAACGGCGAGCCCTTCGCGCGACTCCTGGCTAGGGGCGGCGGCGAGCAGAATGAAAAACGCCCAGGCCCGAGGACCTGTGTTTTGCATGCCGCTTTGGCTCGCTCTTCCAGCCATCGTGGTGTGTTACTTCACCGTTACCGGTAGCGGTATGGGTACGAGTATTTATTTTCTTCGGCTCCATGTCTCATGGTCGACGGTGGAGGGATCGTGCGAACGGCCTAGCGCTGATACCGTCTCCTCGGTACTCTGCTGTGCGATGTTGGGGAGGACCGATGAAGCTCCTGTGGGCTGCGTGCGCGGTGGTAGCGTCGCCGCTGTTGGGGTGTTCCCGGACCGCGCCTGCGCCGCCGGCCGGGAAGTCGCCCATCGTTTACGTGCTGGCAACCCCGACCCCTGTCCCTGAGGTAAGAGACTTCACCCTGATTCCGACCGCTGGACCAGCGACGAGCGTTGCAAACGAGACTCTCCATTCCAACGAACAGACGTTCTCCTTTCGGCCGACCGCACCGCAGCCATCAGCGACCGTTCCGGCCATTCCCAGTCTCGATCGGGAAAGCGGACCAGCACCAACTACCCTTCGTGACCAGATGGTCCGGTGCCTGACGTACACGGTGCGCGTGGAAGACTACGGCCCGCTCGGGACGCGGAACCTGGTGCGTGCGCACGTCCACGCCAGGAACACGTGCCAGGACGTTGCCTTCAGCGGCGGGGACTGCTGGTTTGAGATCCGGTCCAAGGACAAGTTCGGAAACACGCTCTCGCGAGAGGTCGGACGGTTCCAAGACGCAATTCCCGTCCGGGGGGAGGCCGACACGGTCATCGAGATCACCACAGGCTTCGGGGAGATCGTGGAAGCCTTGCCGTGGTGGGCGGCGGGCGGCGGACGAAAAGCCGGCCAGTGATCGGTCTTAAGGCTGCCAGGCGGTCATCGAGAGATTTTTCGGTAGAATTCTCGGGAGAACTTGCCAGCGAAGGAGACCTTGGCAATGGCTAAGAACACCGGAAAGGGTTTTCGGAAGGGTGCGGTGGATAACCGGACGCAGGTGGAGAACCCCAAGACGAGCGATTGGGCGAAGCGGAACGAGGACCCAAAGAGCAAGCACGATGGGGAATTCATGGACAACAAGCAGGACGGCAAGCCGTTCAAGGGCGTCGCGAAGGAACCGGACAAGCGGCGCAAGTAGTCGCGCGGCGACCCCGTCGATGATCCGGTGGTGAACACCTAAGAAGCGGCAAGGGAGTGCCGCAACGCGCCGCCGACGGGGGTCCCTCACTCGACGCCACCATGCTGGCGGAGTACGGTGGCGATCTCGCCGTTGTGGGCTTCTTGCGCCCGCTTCAGCGGCGTCCTGTGTGCCTTGTCACGCGCGTTGACCTTCGCGCCGCTTCCTAGGAGGCTTGTTACTGCCGGGAGGCATCCCTCTTGTGCTGCGAGATGCAATGCGGTGGCGCCGCCCCTGTCCTTCCTGTTTACCGCGGCTCTCTTGGTGACGAGAAAGACAATAACGGGCATGCGGCAATGCATCGCCGCCAAGTGCAGGGGCGTGTCCCCGGCATCATCAGGGAGGTTCAGGTCTCCCGGCGTGCTGGCGATGTCGGCGCTGACTCTCTCTACCTCGCCGTTGATAGCGTATTCGTGGATAGCGCGGTAGCGACTATGCGGTGCTGGTCCGAGGGACCGGCATGCGCTGAGTGCGACGAGCAGGGCGAGCGACGCCGCGACTGAGGAGATTCGTCTCCGCGGTGCTCGGATCATGTTCCTTCTGGAAGATGTTGGACGAGCTCTCCGAATTTCGGGTGGTCGAGGCCGCCGGTGCGTTTGAGTTCGGCTGCCGCGTCCCGAAAGGCTTCTCGGAGTTTGGTCGTCACTGGGGGTAACGTCGCTGGTGGGACTTGCGGTCGCTGGTTGAGGTAGTCGTCCACCGGGTCGGGTGCTTTGGGGTGAGTGATCGGTTGCGAGAAGTCCAGGACGGCGGACACGCTCTTGACCTGACGCGCGTCGACCGCGGCTGAGTATGAGCCCTTGTTGAACTTCTCTCCGAGCAGCTTGAGCATCGACGTGTGATCCAAGAGCGCATTACTCACGCCCCCTGCTTTGACGAACGGCGAGACCACGTAGGCGGGGACCCGGACTCCCAGTGAGGGGAAGGGGGGGTACTCGCCGGCGGGTGAATTGGTGGGGATCGATGGAGGCGAGACGTGATCGAAGAACCCACCGTGCTCGTCGTAGGTGATGATCAGCAGAGCGCCCTTCCAGAAGGAGGGTCTTGTGATGGCGTTGTAGGCTTCCATGAGGAATTCTTGGCCGTTGCTGACGCCGGAGGGCGCGTGGTCATCGGTGCTGCGGCCCAGGTGTGGTGCGTCGCCGTAGGTCGGCTCGAGGAAGATCACGTCGGGGAGCTCGTCGAGTGGCGTGTTGACCAAGTCCGGTTGGAAGTCCATAAAAGCGCGGAAGTGATCGTTGCCCAGGATTTCGGGGATCCAGTGTGGCATGAGGGTGAAGAACGGGATGCCTTGGTGGTACACGCGCCAACGGACGTGATGCCGGGTGAGCCAGTCGTAGACGAGTTCTTGCCGCGGGAGCACGCTCCGGTTGCCGTCGATCGTTGAGGTGCCGCTCATGGCCATAAGGCGGTTGGCTTGGGTCCCGCCCGGCAGGCGCGCGAACCATCGGTCGCAGATCGTGAAGTGCCGGGCGAGAAAATCCGTCACGGGGGCGGTCCCTGCGTCAAAGAAATCCATGACCATGCGACGCGTCGCTGGATCTGATGAGACGCCGCTTGGGATGGCCTCGACGAATCCGGTCATCGGGTAAGCACCGTCTTGTAGAGCGCCAAGCTGAGCTGCCACGTTGGCCCGCTCGTGAGGGGGGTCAAACCCTGGGGGCAGCGTGAAGGGGTTGGTTGAACGCCGCGGGCGGCAAGGCTCGCCCTGGTCAAGGTTCGTGAAGCTTGTGAGCCACTCTGGATCAGTTCGTTGGCCGTCAACGTCGGCACGGCTGCTCGGGGGCAAGCTGAGATAACCAAGCATGTGGTCAAAGGACCGATTCTCCAGCAGCAGAATAATCACGGTCCTGACGTCAGCCAACGAAGACATCACTCAGTGCCGAGGCGTTGCTGGACGCCCATCCCGAGGGTGGCGGTGACCATCAGCGCGTGTGCGGTGCATTGCGGCGCTCCTTGGTTGAAGGCTAGGTGCCTCGTGACTGCACGTCAAGGTGTGCTGCGTGCTCGCCTGCGCCGACGTTGGAGGAGCATCTAAAAACAGTCGTCTGCTGCAGCGGGCGTGGGCTAGACATCAAGCAAGAATCATCGATGCCTTGGGTTCTTGCAGCAGCGCGCCGCATTGCCATACGCTCACAAACCCCTCTTAAGGGATGGCATGGCCGGGATCAGCAGAAGGAGGCGCCGGATGATTACGACCGTCAATTGGCAGTTCATCATCCTCGACGGCAATCCCGCCACGGGCTTCCGAGTCAAACGTCGGACCGGCGGTCCACCGCCGATCGTAAATTCGGGCACGGACACCCCCAACCGGGATGATTGGGCGTCGTCGACACCAGCGCCGCCAACGATCAGATACACCGATGGTCGGGACTACGTGTTCGCCTTCTGGTCACTGAGCGCCCACGACGCCCTCTCGGGTCAAAGCTCTGCGCACGTGCAGCAGGGCCCTACGGCGAATGACTCGCACACCGGCGGCGTGTGGACGATCACGGCGAAGGCCTACTACGTGTGGTCGTTTGGTGTTGGCGGCGGCCCGAACGCCGTCTTGATTGACGCGTTTGACGTCCAAGCGGGGGACTTCATCGCCGACGACTTTGTCGACGTGACGCCCGATGCGAACGGGACACTGACGAGTGATGCGAATAACGGGTACCTCAATACGACAACGCAAATCGCGCAAGGCGCGTCGCTAAAGATCAAAGCGCGCGACGCGTTCGCCGCGAAACAGTTTGGGTATTGGCAGTCGGTGCCCTCCCTGCTGTTTAGCAACGACCCGAACGCGCCCGCGACTGTCGGCGCTTCCGACGCACACGACATCATCGTCCACTACAACGACGTCGTCGTCGCCTTCGCGTTCTACAATGAAGTCAAGCAGACAATCGTGTTACGGCCCCAAGAGTGGGGCCTCTACAACCCCTGGTGGTGGATCGAGACCCACGGCGGCTTGACGCCCGGCCCGGTCCCTCCGCCCTGGGCGGATGAGCTCATCGCCGGGCTGGCGCTCGGCGGGGCGGCACGCGGCGTCGCACCACCCCTGCGCGCAAGCGTCTTGCGGCTCGCCGTGCAGCAGATCTCGCTAGCCGTCGCGTCGCTGAAGCGGGAGATCAAGGGCTTACAGGGAAAATAGGCAAACGGTCGCGAGGAGGGTTGAACCAGAGCGGCTGCCTTATTTGCGCTTCCCGAGCTTCTTGGTCTTGCGCTTTGGTGAGTCCGCCGTTGGGAGGGTCTGCTGTGCCGGTGGCATGGGAGGCGTGTCGGTGATCTCTTGGCGGTCGGTCGTGGGCTCGACGGGTTCCTTGTCTTCTGCCGGCACGACTTTGCCTTGGAGCCGCTTGTCGGCGATCTCCGCGTACTTGGGGTCCACCTCAATGCCGATGTAGTGACGCTTCATCTGCTTGCACGCGACCGCGGTGGTGCCGGTCCCGACGAACGGGTCCAGGACGAGGTCGCCCTCCTTGGTGACTTGCTCGAGGAGGTACCGCATGAGCCGGACCGGTTTCTGGGTGGGGTGCGGTTTCCAGTCGTGCAGGCTGCGATAGTCCAGGATGGGGATGCTCCAGACCCTGCTGACCTTTTGGCGCGGTTCCTTGCTCCAGATGATGATGAGCTCATAGTGCGTGATGCTCTTCGTGTCCGGCTTGTGCCACACGTTGCGTGCGACCTCGTGCCACCCGGCCGGCGGCTGGGGGACGTCAAAGGGGTTCCAGAAAAACGCGACGTAATTCTTCGCTTTCTTGCAGGACAGATAAAGCATGGCGATCCCGTCGATGAGCGTGTCGGGGAAGAGATGCATCCGATTCGGGTACGGCGGGTCGGTGAGGACGACGTCGACGCTATCGTCGGGGATCTCGGTCGCTGCACTAAAGCAATCCAGGTTGTAAATCTTGTCAGGTTCTAGCATTGGGAAAAGAGGGAGAGGCCTCTTTGGTGCCACGGCCTTGGGGCGTTGTGCCTAGGGTCGGTGTGGCCTCTCCCTCGGGGTTGCGACTTCTCGTAACCGTCAGGCTTACTTCTAGGGGGCGATCGTGCTCCGGCTGGCGCGCGGGGAGTGGTTGCTCGATGGGGTCACCGTAGAGCTGCACGTAGCGTTCGTAGAGGGTGCGCGCCCAGGAGTCGGTCATGTTTGCCGCCGGCTTACGTCCTGGACGCAACGCTCCTCTCCTACGGTGAGCGGGCGATGGAGTGCGATCCGGGCGAGTCGCGTGAGCGTGGCGAGGTCGTCCAGGTCGGACTGGAGGAGGTCGACCAATTGCCGATGCTTCTGCGCGAAAAGGTCCTGGGGCGCGAGCGTCTCGAGCAGCTCGCGGGCGCGTATCCACATCAGGAGGGTTGGCGCGAGGAGCGCCTTGAGCCGAGCAGGCTCGGGTGTTCCTAGCAGGCGCTCGTAGACGGCGTCGTCATCCCGGGCAGCGTCAACCGCCGTTCTCGCCAACGTGAGGTTCTGGTCGCGGGCTCGCTCGTGCCGAAGGTTGTCACGAATGAGGTAGGCGGCACGTTCTCGACGACGGAGGCGGCGTTCAAAGCGTTTGACGGGTGACCATGGCCACATGCTGGTGATGCTCCACATGCCTTGGGTAGGGCACATAGAGCCGTCTTAGGAACCCCGGAGTCTTATAAGGCGGCGGGCACTCCTCCCTCGCGAGTTGTCACGCGTCCTAAATAAGCGACCACTCCCCCCGTCGTAGCCTGATGAGCCAGGCGGGACGTACCGAGAACTATGTGCGGGCGCTGCACGACGCCACGGAGTTCGTGGGCGTGCGGGACTTGCACCGTCGCTTCGCGCGGCATCTGGGTCACGAACGCACGCTCGCGCGATGGCGCCGCGACCTCTCCCCCGTGGTGCGCTCCTTTCCCAGCTTCAGCGTCGAGGCGCTCGGGCTCTCCCACGTCCACTTGGTCCTATTCAACCCCGATGGGCGCTGGCAGCGCTTCCCGTATGCAGTCGAGCTCGTCTGGGGGTCGCCGGACTTCGTGCAGCGAGCGCTCTACTTGCACTGCCTCGTGCCGGCCCAGCACGTCCCTGAGCTCGTGGCATTCGTGGAGTCGCTGCGGTCGCAGGGATGGTGCTCCGAGGTCGTGGTCTTCCACTCGTACAGCGGTTCGCAGCACTTGCGCGCGTGCGACCACCCCGTCGCGGGGGACGAATTTCGCCCACCCGCTGATCCCGCACTACTCCGGCGACACCCACTAGTCGTGCCCGTGCTTGCGGAGTGCTGGAACCACGACGCGACGCTGCCTGGGCTCTGGCGTGCGATCTACGGGCGCCTGGGGACCGGCGTGCGCGCCTACTTGCCGCGGCAGCGCCTGCTGCGGGTGAATGGCAAGCAGCACGTGCGGGCCGCCTTGCAGGCTCTCCTTGACGCCGGGTTGTTTCGGCAGCAAATCCTCCGCCGCGTCCGGTCACCGGAGTCGAGCGTCGAATGTCTCTTGGTCGGCACGGCGGCGGGCGATCGGCTCGTGGAGCTCATCGCTGCGTTGCGGGAGACGGCGACGACGACGGAGACCTACTGGTCCGCCCAGGGCGCGGTGCTGGTGCGCGTAACCGGAACGCCGGCGGTCTTGCAGTTGCTCCTCGAGCTTGGCGCGGGTAACGACGTCGCGGCCTTGGTGGTGTTCGGGGATTTCCGTCGCACCCGCGAGGGGACGTGTCAGTTCTCCTACGAATTGCTCTTTGACCCGAAGACGGGATGGCGGTTCGACCCCGACGGCATCACCGAGCATCTGACCCGATGAACGACCTGACCGACATCTTGGAGAGCTTGCACAGCGACAAGGTCGCGCTCCTACGTGCACAGCTTGCCGCCATCGAGACGCAAGAGCAAGACCGTTTGACGATTGATGAGCAGATCAAGCGGCAGCTGGAGGAGAACATCGGCGAGGTCCGGCTCGACGAGTTGCGCGTCAGCCCCGACCCTGAGTCATCGGAAGCCGCCGATGCGCAGCGTGAGGCTCGCGTGCAGTTCCTCTTCAAGCGCCTGGACCTGATCAACCGGCTCTCCGATGAGATGCGTCACTGCTGGAATGACTACCAGCGCCTAGAGGAGCAAAAGCGGGAGATCCAACGCGAGCTAACAGAATTGCAGCAGCGGCGGGACCGGACCAATGCTGCCTGACTTGTTCAAGCGGCTGCGCCCGCTCTATGGCACCAAGATCGATCAGCTCTGGCTGGAGTACCAGCTCGCGGACCAGGACCGTCGTCTGGAGATCGACCAGCTCCTCACGATCCTCGCCGTCAAACGCCTCGGGATCGGCCTGGGGGATGAGCGCATCGTCCTCGAGCCACCGCCTGAAAGCTTGATTGGTGATGGGGATTACCTGCTGGGTGCCGTCTCGTACCCGGGGTTGGCCCCGCGCCCGTTTCGCGTTCGACGCAATGAACTCCTGCGGCACGTCTTTCTCCTCGGCCCGACCGGCACCGGGAAGAGCACGTTCATCCTCGGACTCCTCCAGCAGCTCCTCGAGGACGGCAAGCCCTTCATGGCCTTTGATTTCAAGCGCAATTACCGCTGTCTCCTCCATGCTCGCGCGAAACACGCGATGGTCGTCATTACCGTCGGACGGAACGTCGCACCTCTCACGATCAACGCGCTGCAGCCGCCGGAGGGTGTGCCTTTCCCTGAGTGGGCCGAGGCCCTCGCGGACATCATCAGTACCGCGTACCTCCTCATGCAGGGGGCGAGGAATGTCCTCAAGGAAGGCCTGCTCAAGGCGCACGAATCCTTGGGGGAGAAGGCGACCCTCCGTCAGGCGTACGAGATCCTGGTCTCCGACCTGGCATCCGCGCGGTCGGGCAGCCGACGCTACGGGTGGCTCGAGTCGAGCGTCCGGAGCCTTGATGAACTCTCCAAGGGCAGCTTCGGCACGGCGTTAAACGCCATCGGCGGTACCACGGTCCGCGAGTTTCTCGATGTCGCGGTCGTCTTTGAGCTGCAGGGGCTCGGTGATGACCAGAAGCGGTTCTTCTGCCTGCTCCTCCTCCAAGGCATTCTCCTCGTGCGCAAGAACGAGCATCGCTCCCGCGAGCACTTCCAACATGCCCTGGTGTTCGACGAAAGCCATAACGTCTTCCCCAAAGAGCAGTACGGCGAGCTCGGCATCGCTTCGCGACTCGCTCGTGAGGTGCGCGAGTACGGCGAGGCCATCATCGCTGCAACCCAGCAAGCCGACGTCGCCGAAAGCCTCATCGCCAACGCCGGGTTCAAGATCATTCTGCGCTGCGACTACCCCAAAGACGTCGGGTTCGCCAGCCGCCTCATGCAGCTCGAGGAGAAGTGGTTCCCAAAGCTCCAGCTCGGCAGCGGGATCGCGCGCCTTCCCGTGCGGTACTACAACCCGTTCCTTTTTGCCTTCGCCGAACAGCCGATCAAGAACGAGCTCGTCGATGACACCGAGGTCCGAGCCCGCTGGGAGACATCAGCGTTAGCCGTCAGCCTGGCCGGAGTAGCGCCGGCAGCAGTCGTGCTCAGCCTTTCTGACTCCGAACGCGAGCTCCTCCTTGACGTGGCCGACCAGCCAATCAGCTACATCACGCAGCGGTACGAACGCCTGGGGTGGTCGGCACGCCATGGCAATGCGACCAAGGACGCGCTCCTCGCCAAAGGATTGGCGACCTTCGAGAACGTGAGCACACCGACAGCGCGCATCAAGATTCTTTGGCTCACGCCAAAAGCGCACAAGTTCCTGGAGGAACACGGGATCGCGTTCCCACACGAACGGCACGGCGGCGCCACCCACGAATACTGGCGCCAGACCGTGCGCAGCCGTCTCGAACGGCTCGGGTTCGAGGTCGCAGCCGAGATTTCGGTTGGCGGCGGTCGTACGGTCGATCTCGCTGCGACCAGACCAGGCAAGACAGTCTACGTGGAGATTGAAACCGGACGATCCGATATCCCCAAGAACATCGACAAGTGCCGCGACCTTAACGCCGAGGTGGTCTTTTTCTTCACGACCAAGGCACTAGCAGCCGCGCACGCGCCTGCCCTGGCTGCCTTCCACGCTACCGCGCTGACCCCCGACACGCTCACTCTCCTGGACCGATTCTGCTAGGCCCGGAGATCTTCCGTGCCTTCCGGCGCGGAGGCGTCCAGAAACACCGGCAGCGCGGTGTTTCCGCCCTCCGATAAATCCCGATCCCGAAAAGACCGAAATATCCCTTGGCTCTTGGAAACTCTCCAACGCACTGCAGCGCCCTAGAAACCTCTAGCCCACCAAGGTCCCCTGCCCCGACTCTCTCTGTAAAGACGATACCTCGCGAGGTCGCATACGTACGGTTGCCCGCGTCGCCGACGACTCGCCGGGATTCCGCGAGGCGCGGAATGCCCTTGAGCCTCGGACCGGTCATCGGCGCGGTCTCGCCCACGATGGCCAATGTGTGGGCCGCGCTCGACGCCCCCGGAGAGGTTCGGGTGCAGGCACGAGCGAACAGTGCCGTGCACGACGCCGTCGGCGTGGCCACGCCAGAGTCCTTGCTTACGACGAACGTCACCTTGCGCGGGCTGACGGCAGACACTCGGTACGAGGTCACGGTGCGCGACACCATGGGCTCGCTCCTGGGAGGCGGACAGTTCGCGACGCTTCCGGAGGCACCTGATCGGTTCTCGTTCGCCTTTGCGAGCTGCCATCGGCCCGCGGCGTACACCTCGCCGTCGGCATTCGCGCTCTGGCAGCTCCTGAATCAGAAGCTCGAAACTGATCCAAGCTTCGCGCGCTTTCTGCTGCACATCGGCGACCAGATCTACGCCGACCCCATCTACGACGCTGCCGTGGAGTTTCTCGGGACGCACCCCGAGGCTCATGTGCGCGCGCGGCAGGATCACTATCGAACGCTGATTAGCCAATGGACGCGCGAATACGCGAACCTGTACGTCACGCACTGGCAGCCCCCGTTCGTGCAGAGCGTCCTTAAGCGCGTGCCGAACTTCATGCTCTGGGACGATCACGACATCGGGGACGGGTGGGGCAGCCGCGCAACCAGCGGGTGGGACACCGGCAAAGCGCTCTTCACCGCCGCTGGCACGGCGTACCGGCTTTTTCAGGACCGGCACAACCCCGTTCCGGGCATGTTCCCTCTCGCCTTCACGCCGACGCTCAGCACGCCGGTTTGTTACGGGTACGGTTTTGCGGTCGGCAAGGTCGGATTCCTTCTCCCGGATCAGCGCTCGTTTCGGCAAACCTACAACCCCACCGCCAACGATGAGACCGGAGCCCACGCGATCCTCGGTGATCAGCAGGCCACGGATCTTGCCCGGTGGCTCGCAAGCGACGCCGCAAGCGGGCTCAAGGTGCTCTTCTTCATTGCGACGGTCCCGTTCTTCCACTCCTCCCCCAAGACCATCGGCATCGGTTCTGCCATCGAGGAACTCGACGCCCTGGATAACTGGATCGCGCCGGCGAACCAGGCAGACCTCGGGTTCGTGCTGGACCAACTCTTCACATGGCAAACACGCACCAAGGGACGCGCGATCATCCTTGGCGGCGACGTGCACATGGCCGACGTCGCCACAATCACCGCCGGGGACCAAGCCCTGCTGCAGTTCGTCAGCTCGCCCATCACCAACCACGCCAGCGGCGGCCTGCTCGAAGGACTCCTCGTCATGGAGAGCAACCGCGATGTCAACATCGGCGGCATCAAGGCAACCTTTCGCATCCTGGACCACAAAGCCGTCCGCAACTTCGGCCGGATCAGCGTCGATCTCACAGAAACAGATGTCCGCATTCGATACGAGGTGTACGCCGAAGGTGCGGTGAAACCAATCCTCGCGGCGGTGACACTCCCTGGCCCCCCATGGCTGTCGCTTGAGTAGAGACGCTAAGAAAAAGATAGGAGCGCTAATGACCGCGCTATTTTCTCGCTTCCGACCGTGGATGATCGTGATTTCGCTTGCAGCTCTGCCTGGCGGCCCTCGGCTCTATGCCGTCGTCGCCCCAACGCTGACGATCGATCTCGCGACGGCTCCCTCCGAGGTCACCTTGCCCGTCGCGCAGGGCACGTATCACGTGAGCGTCCAGAACCTGATCCCGAACAGGGCCTACCACGTTCAAGCTGCGGTCAGCACAATTGTAAGAAGCCCCCTCGAGCTGTCGGCATTCAAAGCGACCAATGACAGGCAACAGGCGGCTCCGCTGACGTGTGCGGATCTGATCGCGGCGCTGGCGACCGTCGGAACCGCAACTACCGAGGAGCAGGTAAGAGCCTGGCGACCACCGCTGACGGACGAGTTGCGAAAGACATGTCCGGACCAAGCCCTAGCGGCTGACGCGCTTGACTACGACGCTGGAGCGTTCCGGCTCGACGACGAGACTCAGTTGGACGTGACGATCACAAGAGAGACGAAGACCTGGCACGTGACCTGGAAGTCGGAGAAGCCCGGAGTGTGGTTGACAAGCTACGGGTTCACGTTCGTTCCTTCGCGGGACAAGAGCTACTTCAGTCGGCCCGACACTACCGGTGGTACTTACACGATTGCGCGCGAAACCAATCGACACAGCACAGACTTTGCGCCGTCGGTGTTCTTCACCTGGCATCCTGCCACGTGGCGACCATTGGGCGGTCACGCGGGCTTCACCGGCGGTTTAGGGTTCGATCTCGAGAATCCGGTGGTGTTCGCGGGGCTCAGCTGGTTGCTTCACCAAAACGTGGGTATCGCCGCTGGTCTCGTGATGCACAAGGAGCGTGACCTGAAAGGCAAGTATGCCCCCAACCAACAGATTCACGAAAACCTTTCCAGTGACGATCTGACAGATTCTTCATACCGCCCCAACGTCTTCGTCGGCCTCACCTTTCGCTTCGGCCAGACCCCATTCAAGAGCCCGCCGACGCAGACCGCGCCAGCGGCGAAACCACCAGCACCCAGCCCGAGTCCGGCACCAAGCCCGCCTCCGGCTGTCACCCCGGCGCCACAAGGGGCAGTCCTGGCACCGGTTCTCTCGGCCACGGAAACGGTGGTCTGGGCAAATCCGGCAACGCACGTCTACTACTGCGCGAGCAGCGCCTGGTTCGGCCGCACAAGCACGTCAGGCGCGACGCTGCCGGAGTCCGAAGCGGTCCGGCAAGGATTCCGTCCTGCTTTTGGCCTGGCCTGCGGTCGGAGTGTTTCGCGACCACAAGTCATGGGAGCAGCAGTCGCACGGAAAGTAGGCTGCGGCGTCGAGCGCTGGCCCGTAAAGACACTCACAGACGTTTCGCCGCCCTCCACGGCCAACTCGCCGAGTGATGTCACGGTCGCGGAGTTGCTTACAATTCCCAGACCCTCGGTGCAGCTGCCCCAAGACGAGCGGCTCGCGCCAACCGAGACGACGCTGTTTCGACTGCGCGCGCGCCTCACGCTGGTAAAACAGGAGAAGGACGGGGACTTTCACCTGGTCATCCGGGATCTCGACGACCCCGAAGTGACGATGATTGCGGAAGTACCATCGCAGGGGTGCGCAAAAGGTGCAAGCGTCGCAGCACGTTTCGCCGCGCTCCAACAACGCCTGCGCCGATACGTGAACAAGACAACCAACGTTCTTGTGGAGATTGAAGGGGTGGGATTCTTCGACTTTCTCCACAATCAGACCGGCGTCGCACCAAATGGTCTGGAGCTACACCCCGTAATTGCTCTTACGGTGATAAAGGAGAAGTGATGCGCCGTATCAACACTGGGATCGTCATTGCTGGGCAGCAGGGTGCTGGCGGCTCACAAGGAGCGGGGACGCCGTCGACCGAGGACTACCTGGGTAGGCTCGTGAAGTACATCCCAGCCGAAGCAATCGCGCTCTACCTCGCAGGGATTCGAATCGTTGGTGATCAGAGCCACGATGCGGTCGGGTGGGGAATCTTCGCGGCATGCCTGCTGCTGACCCCGTTCTATCTTGCAGGCGCGACCCGGGATCCGGCGCAAGGCAAAGGGCCGCTTTGGGAGCAAGTCGCGTTGGCCACGATCGCATTTCCTGTCTGGGCCTTCAACGTTGGTGGCGGGCCGTTCGACCGTTGGCAGCACGCCCCGACAGACTTGCATGCGGTCGGCGCGCTGGCACTCCTGTTCGTCACCGCGATCTTCGGGCTCATCAAGCCAGCGCCAGGATCGTAGCGAGTCCGCGATGCAAAGCCGAAACTCGAATCAGCCGTGGCCGCCGCCATCGGTTCTCGACGCAGCGACCCGTTCTCCGCACTGCGGCGGCCCCCGGCGCGCCGCGCCAACATCGCTGGGAGGGCAACGGCTATCATCCGAATGGATGAACGAGGACGGAAAGAAGACTGATGCGCCGGGTCCGTCGCCAAAGCAGGGGGCGCCACTGGTGAGCATCCCTGAATTCGCCGAGGGTTTAGCACGCGCCCTACGCGATGAACTCTCAGTCACAACCGCGGAGGAATTCGTTGACCTGGCGCACCGCCAGCCAGCGCTTCTGCGTAAGCTGCTGCACCTCCGCCCCGATGAGCTCCAACCCCTCGTCGAGCGCGCAGCAGCGCAGATGTCACCCGACACTCTGACAGGGCTCCATGCCCCTGAGAGCAAGTTTGCGACTGGTCAAGATGCGCCGCCCTCAGGAAAAAAGACGTTCTACGAAGGAAATGACGAATGATCGACCCAAAGCAGGGCCTAACGCGATTCAGCCAGGTATACCTTGCAAAGCAGCAACCAGGGATCATGGAGGGCGTATCCGAAATGGCGGCAAGCGCCGCTGCAGCGGTGCACGAGACCGACGGACCCGCGCTCACCACCCTCCAAGAGAATTACTCGATCTCCTCCGTCGAGGAACTCATCGCGCTTGCACGGGTAGCGGCCCGCACGAAGCTTGACCTACAGCAGACCATCGGTATCACCGCGGATCTTACCCAACGCCTCCAAGAGAACTTTGAGGCAACGAAAGTTGGCGGGCAGGAGCTTGCCAGCTGGAAGCGCTATGAGGCGTTCCGATACGAGTTGGGATGCGAGCTTGATTTTGAACGCCCACCCGTACCGGCGCCTGGCCGCTTCGGGTCGGCTCTCGGGCCATTGAATCAGCAAACGCCGTCTCTCCCGGTTCCGGCACTTGCGGCTCCCGTCCCCCCGACGGTTAATCTCATTGATGCCTACATGAGTGCGATCCGAGATCAAGTGGACCGCCCCACGTGTGTCGCGTTCTCGAGCGTGGCGTGTCTCGAGTATTTCCGCGCCCGATTCGGTACACAGACGGCAAGCGATCTCTCTGAACAATTCCTCTACTGGGCGATGGTGAGCAAGACCGGGCAGCATGCGCTGCAGGTCGGCTTTCCCCTGCTCAAGACCGACGGAACCTGTCGCGAGAACACGTGGCCGTACAACCCTAAAGTCGATCCGGCCAGTGATGACCAAGGTCCTCCGCCGGGCAGTGCGACACCGGAGGCGGTCGCACACCGCTGCGCAAACGTCGCCCAACTCCCTCCACGAACGGTCGCCGTCCTCAAGCAAGCTCTAAGTCAATACCGCATTGTCGCGATCGGTATTCCCGTGTACGCGAGCTGGTTCAACAGCGCAGTGGTGCGCAAGTACGGGAACATCACAGTCCCGCTCCCTGGGGAGGTCCCGCTCCCGGTGGGCCACGCCATCGCGCTTGTCGGCTACGCGGACGACCCCCAATTCGCCGGCGGAGGGTACTTCATCGTCAGAAATAGCTGGGACAAACTCTGGGCCACACGTAGCGTCTTCGGGCCCGGCTACGGCACCATCCCCTACCGGTACATCGAACTTTATAACTGGGATGCCTGGTGCATTATTAGCTGAGCCGTCAGCGATCGCTCACCAAGAGCTCGGGAAGCACTTGCTGCTTGACCATGCGTTTGCGGTCGTCATGCGTAAGTTCCGCTAGTCGCTCGACAAGGACTGACCGCCGCCATTCCGGATGCTCGCTGATCCCACCGCGCATGCCGCCAGTCAGAAGATCATCAAGCGTTCGTTTCCTCGCTTCCTCGTACAGCCCTGGCAGGGCTTCAACTAACTCGGCGGAGTTCTCTAGGCCAAAGCGCAGTAGGTCGTCTTCGGAGAGGACGCATTGGTCGGTGTCCTTTCCTCCTGAGTCAATGAGTGTGGCGACGTTTACGTGTTTGAACGTTTCTTCCCCGAACTGGTGTTGTATTCTGACAGCGAGGTTCTTAGCGAGTTCAGCGCGACCAAATTCTGATTCTGCTATGCCGGCTGCGTCCGCGGAGCTGTGGACGAAGACCACGCGTCCCCAGCGCCACTTCGCGTTTAGACCGCGCTCTTGGAAGATCTTCGCGAGCGAGACAATGCCGCTCCAATTCTTCAGCTCCGCACCGACGCCGCCGCTGAGAACAGGATCGTCGGCAAACGGTCGGTAAAGAACGAAGCTTCCGGTGTGCCGCACAAGGGCGTGGTCCCGCGCCGCAAGTTGGAGTCGGATCTGCTGAATTACCCCACCAAGCAGACCTCTGATCTCACGGATCGCATCCTTCGTAAGCCTCTTTCGCGTCTCGGTTAGCGTGTCCTCGAGCGGTATCCATTTGGTTTCGGTTCGACCGTCTGCGATGTGCACGCGCCGGCTGCGAACGGGGGGGTTGAAGAGCGCCTCCTGCAGCGTCGCTTCGTCAAAATCGTCATATGACCCGCTCTTGGGAACGTCGTAGAGGAGGGCCTCTGGGTCTTCTGAGACGAGCGGCCAGCGGCGATATAGCCCAGGGAAGCCCGGGTCGTCCGATGCTCGGAAGCGATACTCGTCGATAGCCGTTGGCATGATGGGGACGGCGCTCTTGCCGTCAACGCTTTCGTTGGAGAGCGCTTCGACGAATTCGTGATACTCGGTGACAAATGCCGGCCATTCACCGCGACCCTTCTTCTGTTTCTGTGCCTTCCTTGGCCGCGAGATGGGATGTGAAAGGTAGACGGGTGTACGGGTGTCCTGTATTCCTGCCGCTGCAAGGATCAAGTTGGCCACTGTGGAGATCCGGTGTTTCGTCGCGACCAGAAAGTGGTCAGCAGCCGCTCGGTTGGCCAACGCCTCTCCGGCCGCAATTTCTCTGGCGCGCCAATCCAAGAGCCGGAGAAGAATGGTCGTTACTTGGCCGAAGGCAAGAATGTAGTTCTCCTCCTCGGATTTTGAAGGATCGCTGGCCGCTTGGCGCCGTCGGCGCTCCTGTTCGACGGCTGAGCAGATGTCAAACACTGCGCCGGGGGCGCTCAGCTTGCGGTACATATCGAAGATGTCGTCGATGAGGGTGACTACCGCGATCTTGCTGAAGAGATGTGGTGAGCCCTGCGTGCTCAGGATGGCTTGGTCTCTGAGCAAGTCGCCAGGCTCGTAGAACTCACCGCTGCGTTGACGAAAAAACGTGAGGTGGCACGTGAGCAGCTTCAGTTCCGCGGTAGCGGTCGACAGCCGGCCTAACGCCGCCATCCGAGCCTCTGGCCAAAAGTGGGTCATCACGGCGGTGCGTGGTAATTTCGAAAGAATCCTGCCGACATCTTGATCGTTGCCAACGACCGTTCTGAAGTCGCGCCGCAGGATGCGGACGAGTTCGTCTTCAAGATCCTCGTGAGCGACCTTCACGTGGGCCTTGAGAGATCGGATCAGTTTTTCGATTGCGGACCGAAGACCCGTTCCGGAAGGGGCGTGGAGAACGATGAGCGGGTCACCTACCGCTTGCAGATGACGGTCAGCGTCCGTAGGATTTTCGGCGGGTCCTGAGGTAGTCGACAATCGCGTCGTGGCCCGTCAGGATGTCTGTTCCGCAAAACAGTTCTGGAAGCCCGGCGGAGGCACTGGTGGGTATCGTCGTGCCGTAGAGCTCGCTCTCTCGGAATACGGTGATTGTCTCAAGGTCATCTTCCAACCGCGGATCCGCGTAGAGTACGCAGTGTTCTGACTCATCGACTCTTTCGGGTTTCGGGGACATGCGTACGTTTCCTCATTTTCTGACCGACCCGCCTAGAGTCGGGTCTCGACCTTCATTCGTCCCGCTTTATATCGTTTCTTGACACCTGGAGAGTAGCAACAGGATAGCGGCCCCAGGTACGGGCATGCAAGGCACTTCGTACGCCCGCAAGGCGTGTGCCTGAAAGAGGACACCTTGCGCGGCGCTGAACAGACCGGCCAGCGTTCAGACTAGAACCAGAGGCCCTTTGGGCGGTTCGAAAGGCGTTCCTGATGGAAGGTTCCATGATCATTCCAAACTCTGGGCCCAGTTAGTAGACCCGTCCCTGGAGTGGCCGGCCCGAACTTCTAAGGGGATGCTTTCCCCACGACAGGCCGCGGCTTGGGGGGAGCTATCGTTTTCTTACCGCGCTTGACTGATAAGCGATTACTTAATAAGCTTGGTCCATGGGTAGTGTCGCTTCGAGTGAAGATGTCTTCCGCGCCGTTGCAGACCCGACCCGGCGGGCGTTGCTGGATCTACTCCGAGGGGGGGAACGCGGGTTTCCGGATCTCGCTAGCGCCTTCGACATTTCGGAGCCAGCGGTCTCGCAACACCTGCGGGTGCTTCGTGAGGCGGGTTTGGTCCGGGATACGCGGCAAGGTCGTGGCCGCCTTTACAGGCTCGACGCTAAGCCTCTCCAGCGACTCTGCCAGTGGGCGGACGCGTACCGGGAGGTTGTCGATCCTGCAGGACACGTGTGGCGGCTGTCAGCTTTTCCCCCGGGATCCGACCACTCGAGCGGTGTTTTTTCGAACTTGGAAGCCAGACGGGGGCGGAAGCTCTCGAAGGAAAGGAGCCATCATGTCCATCGCAGGCGGAAAACCGAATGACCGGCGCATCGCCACTCACCTAATCGTCAGAGGCGTCGACCGGGCGATTGACTTCTATCGCCGCGCGTTTGGCGCAGACGTCCTCTATCGCTCTGAGGCCTCGAGTGACGGGCGCGCCCTGCACGCACAACTCCGGATCTTCGATTCAACCGTACTTCTCTCTGAGGAGAACATGGGAATGCCAGAAGAGGCGATGGCGCGCTATGAAACCGGGATGCGTACGCGGTCCCCGGAGACGCTGAAGGCGACCACGGCGATCCTCGAGATCTACGTCGACGACGTGGACAGCGCCTTCCGCCGAGCCGTCGATGCTGGCGCAATTCCCAAGCTACCCGTCGCCCTCGCGTTCTACGGTGATCGCTACGGTCAATTGGTCGATCCCTTCGGACACGTGTGGGCCCTGGCGACTGTGGTCGAGGCGCTGACACCCGAGGAAGTGGACCGACGCGCGATGGAGCACTTCGGCCAGACGCAGACGAGATAGCAATCGTTCAACACGGCGAGGCGGATCGCCGCTCACGCTGAGCGCTCGACGACTCATTCAAGAAACGTACAGCGAGGGAGGACGGCTTCATGAGGAACCTTCTCACCATCGGGCTGATCTTGGGTGCAGCAGGAATTCTCTTGTTCTTGGTGGGGACACTCCTACCTGCAGAGTGGACCGTTGAACGTTCAGTGTTGGTGGCCGCTCCCCCGTCACACGTCTACCCTCTGATCGCCGACTTCAAGAACGGCTGGAGCCTATGGAATCCTTGGCAGGAACCCTCTATGAAAATCGCCTACTCAGGACCGTCGGAGGGCGTCGGGGCAGTCCAAACATGGGAGGGTGGGGACACGAACGGCGGAAGAATTGAGATCGTCCGCGCTATCCCACTAACGGAGGTCGCTTTCGCTTTGAAATTTGGGTCCTTTCCGATCGATGGGCGGATCGACCTTCAGGCAGAAGGCACTCGGACGCGGGTAACGTGGAAGGACTTCGGCAGGATCGAGGGCTTACCTATCTACCGTTTCATGCGGTTCATGGTGGGGCGATTCGTGGGTACTCCGATGGAGAAAGGTCTTGCGAAAATAAAGGATCTCGCAGAATCCCGATATCGGAAAGGCTCGGGGTAAAGTTCATGGCGAAGCCAACCAACCTGAGTGGGAACCAGCTCCAGAATGTGATTGAAGCAACACCGCTGGGACTTCGAGACGTTGTCCGTTCGGTCTACCACTTACTCTCGGACTCTTTTCCCGGCGCGGTGAAAACTTACGACGGAGAAAACCTAGGATTCGGCCACGGTGCGGGCTACAAGGGATTGGTGTTCGTGATTACGCCAAAGCAGACATCAGTCAACCTCGGATTCGTTCGCGCGGTCGACCTCTCGGATCCCGCGGGGCTTCTCGAGGGCACCGGAAAGCTACATCGCCACGTGAAACTCCGGTCAATCGCAGAAGTCGATTCGCAGGAACTACGTACACTCGTCCAAGATGCAATGAAGATGCGAAAGCCATAGCTGTCGCTTCCTCGGCTTTACCGAGAGTCCCTCCCCCGAGAAGTGAATCAGACCCGAGCCGACTCTTCTTACCCTTCGGGGGTACTTCCGAGAGCGACCTACGGCCTGAATCAATCGCGACTAGGGCTTTTCAAGAACGCGAACCATTTCAGCGTCCGCTTTTTCTTGGGCGTGGCGAACTCCTCTCCAACGTTCAGAACCGATTGCTCAGGTTGCAACCAGGTCTAAGGGCTTTCCGCCCAATGAGACCGAAGTCCAGTTCGCTTGACCGCAGGAGTCGCTCTTAGCGCCAGGTCGCCTCGCCGCGGGCTTCGTCCTGCTTGCAGTGCGAGCACTCGGCTCTTCGTTGACCGCCCCATTCTTCCAGCGTTCCCTGGTTGCCGTTGAGCTTCTTGAAGCCGCGATGGCCGCCCGTCGCGGGGTTAGCGGCTCGGCTGGCCGGCCGAATGTTCGTGCCGTCGAAGCCGGTGAGGAGTTGGAGTGCTTCGTTCACTGCTTGGCTTGCGAGGAGGCCGTTGAGGCTGACGACTTGCGCTTGCGCTGGACGTCCGTGAACGTAGCCCTTCGGCCCGCCGCGGTCCAGCTCGACTTTTTCAGGGGTGAGGTGGTTGGAGCACCAGAGGCAGAAGTCGCCGGGGAGGTAGGTGATGACGTTGCCGCCGATGATTACCCGCTGGTCGCCGGGCGTCTCAGGTGCGATGGGTCTGATGCCCAGGCCGATGTCTATGTACGGGATGAGGTACCGGTGCGCGATCTGCTGCAGGTCGGCTTTGGCGTCGAGGTTGTCCACGCACCCCATGATGATGTCAGCCTGCTTGATCGCGTCGATGACGGCTTGCGCTGGCAGCCGCTCCGGAACGAGGCTCGTTCTTGTTCCCATCCCGATCTGGCGCACGAGGCGGCGCATGACTCTGACTTTGGGTCGGCGAAGTTTCGCGTCGGCGCGGGTCATGCCGATGACGCGGTGGCGATTGGTGCTCTCCGCGTGGTCGTCGTCGACGAGGATGAGGTGCCCGATGCCGAGGTGGGCGAGCTGTTGGACGACGTGGCTTCCGCCCCCGCCCAGGCCGACAACGGCAATCGTTGCTGCGCGGAGGGCATCCTGGCCGGCGGTGCCGACGAGGACTTCTTGGCGCGCGTACGTGTCTTCGGAAGCCCGTCGGGTGGCTCGCGTTGGTGGCCAGTCCAGGATGCTGGTGCCGTACCACCGGAGGCGCAGGTCACGTCGTGCGGTCCGTTCGTGGGGCATGTTGACGAGGCCGCCGGCGAGGGTGCTGCTGAGAACGACTGAACCGTGAGGGCGTGCCGGGATGCGCTGTTGAAAGGTGGGAACGAGGCGGTCAGCGTTCTGTTCGTCGTCGTTCGAAAGGGCAGGCGGCCCGGTACCCGGGTGGGCGTGGAAGAGGATGATGCCGAGTTGCTCGTCGACGGCGCGATTGATAATCGGAACGGTGGCGATACCGCGCCAAGCCGCGCCATGACCCGGTGAGGGGAAATAATCGTTCTCCTGAAGCTCCAGCAGATCGCGGAGGAGAAGCACGTCGGTCGTGCCGAGTCGCGCATGGCTGACGAGGCCGAACGCGACGTACTCATGCTTCCCCTTGCGGTGCACGATGTCGAGGAGTCGAGCGCCGAGGCCGAACGGAATCCGGAGATGGACGGGCTTACTCATTTTTGCTAAAGCGCTGACAAAGCATTGCCAGAAATCGGACGAGCGAGTCGCCTTCCGTGTACGGGAAGTTGTAGGAGAAGCTCATCCAAGACTCGCCGACGACCATCTCGTTGGTCGGGTTCTTCGGGAGCTGGCCGTTGACGCAGGTCTGGCCCGGCCGAACGTAGTGTTTCGGCTTGGGCTGGTTCAGGTCGAGCTCGAGGAGAAACTCGTTCCGCGCGGGCTGGCAGCCGGGTGGCAAGGTCATGTCCTTGATGTGAACGAACGTCTTTGTGCCTTCCGCCGCCACCAGAGTGGCGTCCCCGTAGACGGCTCTGAGTTCCTCGACGCCGGCCATAATCGTCGCAGAGAGCATCGCGCTGACCTAGCTCGCGGTACCGGCCGGGAGAGCCTGAAAATGCTCCCCGTCCTTGAGCATGACCTGATCGTGCAGGCCGATGTTGCCGGGCACCGGTTTGCCGTGCTCGAGGCGGACGAGATCGTCGGTGAGCGGCACGCCGGCTTCCTGGCGAATCTCCTGTCCCGAGACGGGGGAGTGGTCGAACTCTAGTCGTACTTCTTTGCGGCCGACCTCGACGACGACGTGGAAATGATGCGGCCGTTGGTGGTTGGCCTCCGCGCCTTCGTCATTGGCGGTGAGCTGCGACGTTTCGTGTTCCACGCGTATCCTCCTGAAAGTGCTCCCGAGATAGATTCGGAGCTGTCAATTTGAAGGCTTTTCCTCTATCAGAGAGAACGCGGAAGCGTGACGTCGTGGACCACCGCTGGTTGCTGTCACGCTTCGGCGTATAGGGTAGGAAAATGGCTCTCCTGTCGCCGAAGAGGTTCTGGATTGGGTAGCGAAGATTTACCGGCCCAGGGCGTGCCGAGCTTCGCGACCGACTCGGACGACGATCTTCTCGGTTACATGGCGATGCGCGAGGAGGACTTCGAATCTGCGCGGGAGGCATGGGCCGAACTATTCCGTCGGCATTCGAAGTACCTGTATAACGTTCTCATTTCCCGATTTGGTGGTATTCCCGGCACCGCGCGAACGCTCGAAGAGGTGGTCCAGAATACGTTTTGCCTCGCGTTCGAGAGGGCGTCCACCTTCACGTCTTTGGAGAATAGGGATTCTGATGGCGAACGGCGAAGAGTCCGCGCGTGGCTAGGAAAGATCGCAGAGCACGCGTTCAAGGACACGCTTCGTCGGGACCGGAGCATCCAAGCGGATTTTTCGACCGAGGAGGTGCCTGACTTGGTGGCTCCGGTCGTCGCCGACTCCGAGTCCGACGCCAGGCTAGTCGTAGAGGAAGCACTCGGTACGCTCAGCGAGCGGGAGCAAGATGTGGTTCGCGTCACCATGCAGTACTTCTCGCCGGGTGCTGAACAGCAACGTTTGCCCAATGCGGTTTCGACGAATTTAGCCGCCGCTTGGAACACAACGCCGCAGAATATCCGCGCCATTCGACACCGGGCGTTCATGAAAATTAAGAAATACATCGCGGGGAAGTCGCAAAGCGTTCCAACCAAGAAGGGTGAATTGCAATGACCGACCGGTCCAAAGGCAAGAGAAACTCTCAACGGTATGAGCTCTCCGCGCTCCTCGATTCAGTGCTGCGATCTTCTGGCCGTACGATTCCCGTATCGGAAGACGAGGTCCGTCTTGCTGAGGTGGAGGTTGCCGCTCTTAACCTAGAGCTACCCGAACAGCTCGCTGATCCGTATCGGCTGCTCAGTGAGGACCTCCCCCGCTCGATGCCTACTGCGACTGTGATCAATGAGGACCCGACGATTACCCAGGAGCTAGCGCGCGCTGCACGAGAGGGGTCAGTAATTCCGCCGTCGGTTGAAGCCGCGATGCAGCGCGATCGGGAGGCGGCAGAGCGAGCCTCGCGAGCTGGCAGTGATGAATCCTAGGTTGGGACGAAATTCCGAGCGATCGTTGGCAATCGCTGAACTGGCGGAGGAGGTAGCCCGCGAGCACGCACCACGTGGTGCGGTTTCGCCCGCGGAAATTGCCAAAGGCCAGGGCTTGACCTTGAGCTTTGGTTCCTACGGAAACGCGTTTGACGGCATGCTGGAGTGTCGACGCTCGCGCTTCCATATTTATTGCAATCTGGATCGAGTTGAACATCCGGACTCGCCTCGGTCGCGTTTCACGCTCGGCCACGAGCTGGGTCACTTCTTCATCGACGACCATCGGCTGGCCTTGCTGTCGGGCAAGGCACCCGCGCATCCGTCGCGGACGGAATACGAATCAAAGAACCAGGTCGAACAGGAAGCCGATCATTTTGCGGCCCACCTGTTGATGCCGACAGAGCGGTTTTCGGAGACTGCGCGTCGGACTCCGGTGGGATTACGAGGCGTCCTTTCGTTGGTCAACGACTTTCGGACGTCCGTGACCAGTACCGCCATTCGATACGCACAACTCGACCTGGTGCCATGCGCCGTCTTGAAATGGGGCAATGATGGCCTGGCTTGGAAGTGGCTCTCGACGGAAACGTTTGCGGCACGCTACCGAAAGACCATTGAATCCACGAAGCAGCTGCCGACTGATTCACCGACGGCAATGGCCCTCCGCGGTGAATCGCCACCCACGATTGGGTACTTCGAATGCGGCACCACGGCAGCGGCCTGGTTCCCGTTCGTCACGCCCGGCGCAACCGAGAATGTCCTCTTTATTGAGCAAGCAATCCCCTTAGGCCGTTTCGGAGTACTCACGTTCCTGTACCCCGAAGCAAAAGCGTTCTAGCGCACGCCCCGGCCCTCGAAACCGGGTTAGGACACAGCGATTGAATACTTTTCGATGAGAGCGGGTCGACGATCATCAGGATTCAGGGTTCGAAAGCTGTTTCCTATGGGGCCGATTCGATGCCGTATGGTTCGAAAGGCGTTCACGGTGGCCAGCCAATACGTCGCCTTCGCTGCGCGAGGGATCGCGGCCCTTCGGCCGCCGGCGCCCGGCTCGCGCGGATGCGCGCTCGACCGGGCGCCTGATCCCTCGCTCCGCTCCGGCTCCCGCCGCGTCAGGCTCCTCCCTCCCTCCGGTCGGGAGACTCCTAACGCGGCGAACGGATGATTGAGTGAGGCTTACTCCTTTCCCCCGCGGCGGGGGAGAGAGAGGCAGGGTGAGGTGGGCTCTCCTCAGATCCGGTACCAGCGCGCAAAGACGGCGATGCCCTTCCCGTTCGTCAGCTGGATCTCGACTTCGTGCCACCCCCGCGTTTTCGTCGGGTCGCCGAAAACGATTTCGTAGGTCCCGCCGCCGAGAGCGCGCTGCGTCTTCGCCGTGGCCAGGTCGGCGCAGTACTGCATTTCGTAGATGCAGCCGCCGTTGTAGAGACCTCCCGTGTCCGCGGCAAGCTGTTTCAACCCCGCCTCGAGGGAATGGCGCCCATCACTGACGTCGAGGACGAACACGGAGGTGCGGGCCTTGCTGATCGCCTCGATCATCGCGGGGTAATCGATGTAGCGCGCGGCGCGGCTGTCCCTGGCGATCGTCCACCCGAAGAAGAGAAGCGTCTTCGAACCCGGAAGTGTCTGCAGCGCCGAACCCGCGCAGACGATTGCCTTCTGAATCGAACTTCGCGATCCGCAGTCTGCGATCGTGCCGGCGAGAGTCGGGCCCTCCGCCGCGGGACGCCCGTGGTATTTCCAGCTGCGAACCGCCTCGATGGCGTCGCGCAACGCGGCATGGTCGTTCGTGAAGTCCTGAAGCAACCGGAGCGACGAACCGAAGGCGAGAACTGCGATCCGGTCTTCAGGCGTTGACGACTCGACCATCCGCTTCGCCTGCCGCATCATCCTCACGAAACCCGTGTCCTTCTGGCCAGCGATCTCCCACTGGAACAGCATGACGAGCGTTCGAGGTGCGGTCGTTTCCGCCGCCGGGCCCGCGATTTCGGCTTTTCTTCTGGAGGAATCCTCGTCGGCGGTGGCGCGACCCGTTGTGACGTGCCTCGGCGCCTGTGCTTCCTGCACCTGCGAAGGAATCCAGTCGACCGTTTCGATCGCCGTTTCTCTTCCGTCGACTCTCAGTCGAAAATCGCTCGCCGCCAGACCAGGAATTGCGTTCGCGAACCGGTCAATGACCCGGCCCGTGACGACGATCCGTTCGACGTTGACTCGTTCGTGGACCGAACCAGCCGGATCCGGGGGCCTTTGTTGAACCTGAGCGGAGAGAAGCGTAGATGCAAGGAAACAACCAGGCAGCATTCCCGAGGCTCCGCTGGATTGCCGACCCTACCGAACCGCGTCGAGAAGAAGCGTCGCCGCGGTCGAGGACACGGGTCGACCGTCGATGGCCAGCTCGGCCTCGTACTTCGCGACCCCGCGGGACTTCAAACTGATCGTGCCCGTCACCGACATGTCTTTGTAGCCGCCGCGGACGACCTTGGCCTCGCCTCGACGAACAAATCCCTGCGCGACCACAGTCGTCGGCAGATCGCCTCCCGGATCGTCCGGCCGGTTCGCGATGATCTGGAAGTGGAAGAGCTCGCGCGCACGCGCGTACTGCTCCGGCGTCGGACCTGGCGACTCCTCCAACCCGAGCGGCCCGCCGAGCGGGGTGTACCCGAAAGCGGGGCCGAGTGAGACGACGAGTGTCGGAGCCCGCTTCGTCATGCGCTTTGATTCCTGGGAACCGACCGGGACCGCGATGAAGGCCAGTAGGAGGGTGACTGCGAGCCCTCGAAAGATCGTGCGCATGCGAGCCTCCTGCGAAAAGGATACTCCCCGTCACCGGCCGCGCCACCCCTAGGGGCGATCGCCCGTGCGAGCTCGCTCGACGCCGTGCGGCGGCTCTTGGTCCAACCGCCAGGGCTTCCCGGGCGTACCATTTCGGTCATGCATAGCTGCGATTGGCTGTCGTGCTGCTGAGCCTGATCCTCCTTACTACGGTCGGAACCGGCAATATCGCCGTCGCTCCCGCTCCCGGCTGGAAGTTCGCCAAGCTAACTCAGGTGCAGACCTCAGCTGGACCGGCCGCCCTCGATGCGACCGGGCATGGAGCGATTCGCGTCGGCACCACCCTCCGGATGGCGGGGTTTCGAGTTTTCGAGATGGCCGCAACGAAGACGAGCCCACCGCGCATGCTTTATTTTCCGGACCGATGTTCGCTCGTCGGATTGCCTCTCACCGGCGACGCTCGACCTGCAGAGCTCGTAGTGAAGAAGCACGAGGACCGATGGGAGACGGCCTCTTCCTACGCAGTCGATCTTGAACAGATGGATCGGAAGACATACCTGCGATTCGCTCTTGACCGAGGACGTTGGGACATCGCCGTAGTCGTTCCGGGGTCGGCGCCCGCCTTTCGTCTCGACGTTGCGAGCGACGGCGGCGACAAGACGCTCGCACCGCAAGATCTGACCCCTGCGGGACGCGTTACCGCGAGGGTCAAGTCCGCCCGCACGGGAGCTGCGCCCCCCGGTTGGGTCGCCTCCGCGCGCGAGATCAATGCGGATCTCGACGCTGCATCGCGAACTTTTTTCGATCAGCGGCCCATAGCCGCGGGCCGTCCCACACTCGACTTCGCCTCTTTGCCGGCCGGTTCCTGGGAGATCCTGTTCGAGGCTCCCGGGCTCGGACGTCAGCGAGCGAAAGCATCCCTTTCGCATCCGTTTGCTCCAGCGGACCTCGGCGACGTTTACTTGTCCGCGGGCGGGAGCATTCAGGGGCAGATTCTCTTTCCGGGCGAGCTTCCGCGCGGAAGCGTCCTCGTGTCGGTCTTTCGCGACCGGCCCGGCTCTCTTCTCGGTACCGCGGAACTCCTCGTGAGTCGATCGATCCGAGCGACACCGAACGTCACCGTCGTGCTTAGCGACCTCGAGCCTGGGCCGGCCCGCCTCGTCTGTGAGTCTTCGGTGGACGGGCTCTACCGGCAGCAGGCTGTCAACATCGTCGCCGACAGGGAGATTACGGTCGCGTTCACCTTCATGCCGACCAATATCGAGGGCCGCGTCTGGCGGGGCAAGGAGACGGCGGAAGGCGTCAGTGTTCGCATCGCACGAGACTTCCACGGAACGACAACACTTTCGGACGTTGACGGCAAGTATGCCCTTCGTGTCTGGAGCTCCGGAGACTTCATTTGCGTGGCCACACCTCCGGGCAAGAGCCCCTACTCCGAAGTCCTTATCGTCGAACCGGACACGACCGCTCTCGAGCACGACATTCGTCTCCCGGCGAATTCCATAGTCGGGACAATCCGTGAAACGGATTCCGGCCAAACCATCCCCGGCGCCACCGTCTATTCCCGGCCCGCAGAGGAACGCCATGGTCGAACGCAGGTGAACGCGCACTTGGTTCGAAAGTCGGAGGCTGACGGAACTTACAGGATCGACAACCTCGAAGTGCGGGCTCTCGATCTCACCTTCAGCGCGCCCGACCACGCGCCGAGGGACTTTCACGCCATCGTGCCAGCTGAAGAGGGAACCACGCTGGACGTTTCTCTCGATCGGGGCGGGATTCTTCGCGGTCGTGTCGTCGACGACGTTGGACGGCCGATGGCAGGCGCGTTTGTGGGCCTTGATCCCGAGGCGAAGGATTTTCGGGAGCGGACCGACACTTCGACGGCAGGCGAGTTCGAGTTCCGGGAGGTTGGAAGGGGCGCCCACCGCATCGTTGTGCACAAGTGCGGCTACCGCGTCGAGGCGTCCACCGTTGCTCACGACGAGAGGGGCGACCCTACGTTGATCTCACTCAGCAGACCCGTCGGCCCCGTCACGCTCCATTTCGAAGACTCCCGCGGCAATCCTGTCGCACGGGTTGGAATCAGCGTGGCAGCAAACGGCGTCGCCTTCCCCGAAGAGTTCCCGTCGCGCTTTGCGCTTCAATGCGGCACGAGCCCATTCTCGGATGTGGAGGGCAACTTGAAATACGACCTGCTGCCGGCCGGCGCGCTGGCCGTCTACTCAGAGCCGCGACACGATTTTCTCGGCGTTTTCGCCAACGACGGTTCCCAACCGACCTGGAGAATCGAGATCCCAACGCCGCCCGTGTCCCGGCCGGACGAGCGCCAGAAACGGAAGCAAGGTCGGGATGCAGGCAACGTCGCGGTCCGAAACGGTGCGGGCTCGACCCAATGAAGCAATTTCAGCGTCAGATTCTCGACGGCGTCACACTTGTTCTCTTCGTGGGCGGTGTGCGGACGTTCAACCGTATTTATGGGTTGGTTCGGCGTGTCTAGCGATCCCAGTGAGAAGGACTGCGTTAGGACGCATCAACCTTTCCGCCTTGACGCTCGCATCACGGCCTTCGGGCCGCCGGCAAACCCTCTCCCTCCCTTCGGTCGGGAGACTCTTTGCGTCGCGAGCGGGTGGGAGGACCAGGCGCAAATCGCGCCGCTCACTCCTTAGTCTCCGCGGCCCAGTTCAACACGAGCGTGATCAGGTTGGCCTTGACCTCGCCGACGGCGGTATTGGCCAGGAACCGTTGTCCGTCGGGGGAGATGTCGTATTTCCAGCCGGTACCGCTCTTCAGGCGTACGTCGAAAAGCGCCCTCGGGGTGCCCGCCTCGAAACCCGAATCCGCCTTGACGTCAACCACCATCAGCTTGTTGTCGGCAGACACGTAGAAGATCTCCTTCCCGTTGCGATTCCAAATAGGCTGCCCTCCTCCACCGGTCGAGATCTGCCACTTCCCGCCGGTGGCCGGAAAAGGCTGGACGTAGACCTCATACCTGCCCGACTCGTCCGAGGCGTACGCCAGCCAGCGCACGTCGGGAGAGAATCGGCCGTTGGCCTCGTTCGCCGGAGTCGCCAGGAAAGGGGAAGTCTTCTTTTCGGCCACCGAGTAAAATCCGAGATCCCAGCCTCCCCTCGTCTTGGCGTCGATCAGGTTGTAGGCCACGAACCGCCCGTCGGAAGACCAGTCGGTGGGAACCAACAGACGGCCCTCCTGGGCCAGGAACTCCTCGTCGTTTCCCGTCCCGGACGAGACCTTCTGGTACAGATCGTCCGATCCCTTCCGGTTCGACTCGAACACGATGCGGCTGTCATCCGGCGACCAGACCGGAAAAATGTTGTCGGCCGGCGCTGAGGTAAAACGGGTCGAGGCGCGCCGTGAGAGGTCGTAAATCCAGATGTCCGCCTGGCCCGTCTGCGGGTCTCTGACATCCATGGCGACGCGCCGGCCATCGCGGGAGATCCGCAGCCGCAGGTAGTCGCCGGGCGGACCCAGGACCTCGAGCTGCTTGCCTGCGCGATCCAGCCAGACCGGCTGAGACATTCCCCCGGCGCTTCCTGTCTGGTAAGCGAGGGTTCCGTTGTCCGCCGCTGCGAACACGCCAAGCGCCAGATTTCCGAAGTACAGCACCTGTTCGCCCACCGGGAAGGCCTCGCCGGAGAGCCGAAGGCGTTTCGCGTCGAACGGCTGAGCAACGAGAGTTCTCTCGCGCGAGAAGAGAACGTGGCCGGTGGCCGCTCCGGGAGCGGAGGGCGCGAAGACCACGTTGGAATTGACGCGGAGCAGAGACCGGCGTTCTTTGGAGTCGAGTGAGCCGATGCGGACTTCTCGCCCTTCGCCGGGGCCGGTCCCGACGGCCTGAGCGAGATAGAGAAAATGCCGGCCGTCCGGCAGAAAGAACGGAAAACGGTGGCTGAATTCGTGCCGGGCCAGATCGAGCTCGGTCGCCGTCACGGGGACGCCTCCCGCCGAGGAGACGCGCATGATGGCGTCGCGTGATGAGGGAGAAAACAGGATCACGCCTTCGCGACTCCAGGTCCCGCCGCGGCCCTCCTGGGTGTCGCAAAGGATTTGCGGAGGCCCGCCCGACGCATCGATCTTCTTGAGCTTGCCCCCCGCGAAGAAGCCCAGGAAGCGGCCGTCGGGAGACCAGAAGGGGTAGGTCGCGCCGTCCGTGCCCGCGAGAGGCTGGGCCGCCATCCCGTTCAAGGGCCGCACCCACAGCAGATTCTTCTTCTCTGCGGTCGGGGCCAGGAACGCGAGCCGGCGGCCGTCCGCCGACAGGGCCATCGGCCCCCCCTCGAAGGCGAAAGAGGACTTCTCGGGAGGAGAGATCGACGCCTGCACCATTCGAGGCATCTCCCGCGGGCGCGCCAAAGCCAGGAGAGCCAGGGCGATCGCCGCCAGCGTTGCGACGGCTGCCGCCGCCCAGGCCGGGCGCTCGCGGCTCCTCCGCCGGGCAACGACGGGGGCCGGCAGGCCGACGGCGGACCCACCCTCGGCGATCCACTGCAGCTCGCTTCCGACGTCATGGGCGCTCTGCCAGCGATCCTCGGGATCCTTGGCGAGAGAGATCCTGACAATTCGATCGAAGGCCGCCGGCGCCAACGGGGTAACCTGCGTGATGGGCGGCGGCTCGCTCGACATGATCGCCGAGATCAGCGATGCCTGGCTCGTCCCGGAGAACGCCTTCTTGCCCGTCGCCATCTCGTAGAGCACCGCACCGAAAGCGAAGATGTCCGTTCGAGCGTCGGCTTCCTTCCCCTCCAGCTGTTCCGGCGCCAGGTACTGGAACGTTCCGAGAATCGTTCCCTCCCCAGTCAGGTTCGACGGGGTCGTCGGAAACATGGAGACTCCCGCGACGCCGGCAGGCAAGGACGGGGCCGCCACGAGCTTCGCCAGTCCGAAGTCGAGCAGCTTCACGCCCGACTTGGTAATCATGACGTTGGATGGTTTTAGATCCCGATGCACGATTCCATGCCGGTGTGCCCGGTCAAGAGCGTCGGCAATTTGGATCCCGTAGCGCAGTGTCTTGTCCAGAGGCAACGGTCCTGACACCAGACGCGCCGACAAGGTTTCTCCCTCGAGATACTCCATGACGAGGTACTCGGTCCCATCCTGGTTGCCGACGTCGTGAAGCGCGCAGATATGGGGATGCGAGAGCTGGGAGATCGCCTGGGCTTCGCGTTCGAACCGCTGACGCCCTTCGGGTGAGGAGAGGTGTTCTAACAACACCTTGATGGCAACATCCCGACCGAGTCGCGTATCTCTCGCCCGGTAGACTTCCCCCATCCCGCCCGCGCCGATGGGCGCAAGAATCTCGTAGGGTCCGAGGCGAGAGCCCGGTGTCAGTGGCAACTTGCGGGGATTCTATTTCCAAGGACTCACGGGGGGCGAAAACGCGCTTGACCGGTAGTGTCCTCCCTCCCTGCGGTCGGGAGACTATTTCCGTCGCGAGCGGACGGTGGTTTCAGGCGGAAATGGCGCCGCTTTCTAGCGGCGGAGAGGACAGGTGACCGTCACTCCGAGTTCCGTGCCACGGCCGCGCGAATGAGCGCTTTGAAGGACTTTTCTTCGATCTTGTCGCCCTCGTGGAAATCGATCGCACGCCTGGTGTTGCCTTCGAGGCTGGAGTTGAAGAGGCCTGACGGGTCCTCCACCGAGGCGCCCTTGGCGAATGTCGTCTTCACGACGGTCTTGTACGTCTCGCCGGTGCAGATCACTCCGGCGTGCGACCACACCGGACAGTCCCACTTCCACTCCTCGACCACTTCGGGGTCGGCCTGCTTGATGAGAGCTCGGACCCGAGCGAGCGTCTTTCCCCGCCAATCGCCCAGCTCCCTGATTCGGGCGTCGATTCGCTGAGAAGGAGAGTCTCCTTCTCCATCCTTCGAACGGCCCTTCCCCTTTTTCAGGATTGTCCTCCCCGAATGGATTCCATTGTCCGAATACCCGGAGACTGTATATACTTTGCGTCAAAAAGTACTTGACGAAACAGCGACTCAGTATTAATCTCGCTTCAATCCGGCGATGCGGCCGGTTTTGAGAGGCGAGAAATGCCCGTCGTTCGCTCCTGCTCGGCCGATGTCGCCGGAGTCTTTCATGTCGCCATCGTGATGGACGGCAACGGGCGCTGGGGGGCCGCGCGGGGAATGGGGCGGGCCGATGGGCACCGGCGCGGCGCGGATGCCGTCCGGCGCACCGTGCGCGCCGCTCCGTCCCTCGGGATCACCACCCTGACGCTCTTCGCGTTTTCTTCGGACAACTGGAAGCGGCCGGACCGGGAGGTCGGGACGCTTCTGGCTCTCTTCGGCGAGTACCTGCGGTCCGAGCGGGCGGAGCTGAAGCGCAACGGCGTCCGCCTCTCGGTCATCGGGCGGCGGGACCGGCTCCCTCGGAGCCTCGTCACGGCGATCGAGGCGAGCGAGTCGGCGACCGGCGCCGGATCGCGGCTCCACCTGCGGCTGGCGATCGACTACTCCGCGCGAGGTGCGATCCTCCGCGCGGCCCGGTCTCTCCCGGCGGAGGGGGAGCCGAGCCTCGACGCGTTTCGAAAGCGCCTGGCGTTCGCGTGCGGCGGGGACATCGGGCCGGACGTGGACCTCCTGATCCGGACCGGCGGGGAGCGCCGGCTGAGCGATTTCCTGCTCTGGGAAAGCGCGTACGCCGAGCTCTGTTTCCTGCCGCGCATGTGGCCCGACTTTCAGGAGGCGGATCTGGCCGCGGCCGTCGCCGAGTTCCACACGCGTCAGCGCCGCTTCGGCGGCCTTCCGGCCGAGCTCCCTTCGCGGGGACAAGCGTGAAGACCCGCTTGCTGTCTCCGGAGGAGCCATTTCGGCGAAAGCCCGCCCGCGCGTGGCTCCCCGAGGAAATGCGCATCCCGCCGGCGCTGGATCCGGGCTTGCCCGCCGCCCCCGTCGAGAGACGCCTCGCGCTGCTCGTCAATCCGTTCTATCCGAAGGACCCGCACGCGAGCTTCGGCAAGCACGTCCTGACTCCGACGCTCGCCCTGACGAGCGTCGCCGGCGCGACGCCGCCGGCGTGGACCGTCGAGTACTGGGACGAGAACCTCCTTCAGGGCCCTCCGCCGGGAAACCCGACGCCCGAGGTGGTCGGGATCACCGTTCACCTGACTTTCGCCGCGCGGGCCTACGCTCTGGCCGCGTGGTACCGCGCCCGCGGGGCGCGCGTGATCCTCGGGGGGTTGCACGTGCTCTCGTGTCCCGACGAAGCCGCGCCCCACGCCGACGCTTTGGCCATCGGGGACGGCGTCCAGCTCTGGCCGTCGATCCTGCGGGACGTCGAGCTCGGCCGCCTTCAGCCCGTCTACCGCGCGACGTACGAGAACGCCTACCGCGACGACCCGCCGCCCCGGCGAGACCTGCTGTGGCGGCGCGGTTTCCTGACCACCTCGAGCCTGATCGCCACGCGGGGTTGCCACAACCGCTGCGGATTCTGCTACCTCTCGACCGAAGGCCTCAAGATGCCCTATCGGGTTCGGGACGTGGACCAGGTTGCGCGGGAGTTCCTCGAGGACGGCCAGCCCTACGGCGTCTTCGTCGACAACAACCTCGGGTCCAAACCGGAGTACCTGCGCCGGCTCTGCCGGGCCCTCGCGCCGCTTCAGAAGATCTGGAGCGCGGCGCTCACGCTCGACGTGACGGACGACCCGTCGCTCGTTCGGGAGATGGCGCTTGCGGGGTGCACGGGCGTCTTCATCGGCTTCGAGTCGCTCTCAGACGACAACTTGAAGGAAGCCCGCAAGCGCACGCCCCGGACGGAGGACTATGCGCGGCGCGTCGCCATGCTGCACGACCACGGGATCCAGGTGAACGGGAGCTTCGTGCTCGGTTTCGACGAGGACCGCCGGGACGTTTTTGTGAAGATGGCTCAGTGGATCGAGGAGAACCGGCTCGAGTGCGCGACGTTCCACATCCTGACGCCGTACCCGGGCACGCCGCTCTTTCGGAAGCTCGAAGAGGAGGGCCGGCTCCTCCACCGGGACTGGAGCCTGTACGACACGGCGCACGTGGTCTTCCGGCCGAGTCGAATGACGGCCGGGGAGCTCGCACAGGGTTATGCGTGGCTCTACGGCCGGCTCTTCTCGCACGCGTCGATCTGGCGGAGGCGTCCCTCCGACTGGCGCGCCGTCGCGCCGTACCTCGCGATGTCCTATCTCTACAAACGCTCGAACCGTTTCTGGCGATTCCTCATTCGGCGGAATCTGACCAGCACGGTATGGCGGCCGCTCGTCGAGCTCACGCGCCGGAGGCATCTGAAGTTCCGCCGGGATCTCGCCGCCTGCGGGCCAGGGGATCGAGTCGCGGCGCACGGGCGTCTCCCGGTCACTCCGGGGGTCTGAACGTCTCCCGCTGAGCTTCGCTCCGCTCCGGCTCCCGCGGGTGAAGGAGAGTTGGCGTGGGGCGTCCGGTCACGGGAGAAACGCCCCTGTGTCGATACCCCCGCAGATCTGGCCGGCGCCCGGAAGATTCGAGTAGGTCCGCGTCGTTCCGTTGAGAGAATCCACGATCGTCAACGTGTACGACACGTCTGAGAGCGGCGCGTAGAAGACCCAGAACGTGCCGCCGAGGGCAGGCGTCTTCGTGGCGTCCAACATCTTCACGGTGAGCTCGGGCCGGTGCGAGTCGCCCGTGAAGTCCGGCAGGCTGAAGTAGCCGGCTTCGTTCGAGAGTCCGTTCGGCGATCCGGTCGCGGTCGCGCCCGTTCGAGGGTCGGTCGCGGCCATCGTGACGTGGAACCGCCCGCCGAGAAGCGGTAGTACGCGCGTCGTGCCGAACGCGGTCAAGAACACCGGTGGTCCCGGCGGCACCGGGAAGATGTCACCGCTCGCGTCTCCCGGAACCGTCAAAGAGGTGAGTCCATTCGGAGGCAGCGGCGGTGGGAGATTCGCGACATACGTCGGCCCGCCGCAACCCGTGAGATTCGTGATGGCGATGACGTCACCCGCTCGGAGAGCGACGGCAGGGGTCAGGTTCACGATCTGTGTCACCGGGGGGTAAAGGGGAGAGGACTGGACCGGCTGTGCTACGTCGAAGGGACCGCGCTCCGCCAGGAACGTGTAAATCGGATGGAAGGCGTTGATCCGCGGGAAGGGACGGAAGAACTTGATTTTGACGGCCGCGGTGCACGGAGACGTGGACCATCCGAAGATCGCGGTCGTCACGACGCCCTCCACGCTCGCCGGAACGGCGGTCTGAAGGGTGGTCTGTGTCCTCGTCGGGTTGACGCTTCCACCGTAATAGGGATTGTTGAATCCCACGGAGAGGACTTGCGCCGCCAGCGGAGTGCCCAGCAGGAGGACGAGACCGGCAACGATCGGAGAGCGCATTCAGCCTGAGGGTACTCCTTGGTCAGGGCGTCGATCGAGTACGGCAGGAGCGCGGAGCGAAAGACAGCGGAGGAGGAACTCCGGACGCGGGAGCGTCCGTTGCGCGAAACGCAGGCGCTCGCCCACCTCGGAAGCTGGGAGTGGGACCCGGCCGGAGACGGCACCGCCGTCCGGTCGTACGAGCTGCGCCGCATCTTCGGAGTCGGCCCCTAAGCACGGAGACTTTCCTGGAGCTCGTCGTTCCGAAGGACCACTCGAGAAGGTTCCCGAGGACGCGGATCGCGCCCGTCGGTCCCCTCCGCCCGGATACACCTTCCGCGGAACGGCGGGGGCCGGAAGCGGCATCACTTACCCGAAGGCAAACTGAACGCCGCCCAGGCCGTGCCGGCGAGCCCGAGAATGGCCGCTACGGCGAAGGTCAGGCCGGGACGGACCGTCCAGAGCGCGCCTCCGATCGCAGCGGCGGCGGCCACGGCGAACCCGCGGATCGCGTAGTAGAGCCCGACGGTTTTTCCTCGGGCGGAAAGCTGCGCGAAATCGACGATGAGGGCTTTGCGCGAGGGCTCGCCGATCTCCCGCAAGCCTCCGATCACGTAGGCGCCCAGCAACTGTTCGAAGGAACTCGAGAATACGACGGCGAGCGGGAACAGGGTGAAGAAGAGGAACGTGGCGACGACGAACGGCTTCTTCTCGAGGCGCCGGCCGAGCGCGATCGCCGGGAAATACGACAGGATCGCCGTCGCCATCAAGACCGAGTTCGCGAGGCCGAACTGCGAAGGCGACAGGCGAAGGACCTCGATCGCCCAGACGACGAGGAAGACGTCCGGCAGGCCCTCGCAGAGTCGGATCAGGCAATCGGCGGCAAGGAGGCGCTTCAGGGTGGGATGCAGAGGCGCCGTCGAGAGCCCCCCGGCGGCGAGCGGCGGTGTCGGGTGTCGGCCGGGACGCCGGGCCGAAAGCGCCAGCGCTGCGAGCATCGCGACGGAGAGCCCGATCGAAACGAGAAAACCGGTCCGCATGCCCCGGGCGATGCCCGCCCGCTCGATCAGCAATCCGCCGATGGGAGGCGCCACGACGACCGGCAGGCGCTTCAGGATAGCCTGGACCGTGAACCCCACGATCCGCCGAGACCCTTCGAGCTCCTCGCCGACCAGCGCGAACGTCGCCGGGAGCCCGAGCGATTTCCACGCCATGACGAGAAGGGTCCCGAAGAACACGCCCGCGATCGAGCGGAAGAAGAAATAGACGACGAAGCCGGCGGTCGTCAGCGCGCCGAAGAGGATGAGCGCGCGGCGGTTTCCGAGCCGGTCGGAGAGCCACCCCCCGGGATATGCGTAGGCCGCATCCAGAAGGTCCTGAAGCGCGCCGAAGGCCCCCACGAGGAGCGCGGACGCGCCGAGAAATCGCAGGTATTCGGGCACGTAGCGCGCCCAGAGTTCCTGCCCCAGGCCGAACACGACCAGACCGGCCGCGAGGGGAGCGAGCGAGCCCGAGAGGCCCAGCGCTCGAAGCCGGCTTTGTTTCGGTCTCGCGACGGCCACAACAAAGTTCTACCACTTGCTAGATATTTATGGCACCGGCCGGCGACGAGTCTTCGGCGCTTGCGCCAATCTCGTTCGAAATCGGACAGCCGCGTCCCGGCGGCGGGCAGCCTCCGGACGGGCGGGATCTTCCCGGAGAGCATTAGCAAGGGGTTTTGCCAGAACACGTCTGGCACATCGCTCGCTCGGCGCCGGACCCAGCCCCATGAACCGACGGCCGCGAAGCGTCACCCGGATCGTCCCGTGAGGGGGCTCGTGCTCGACCTCCGCTTCGCCGCGCGCACCCTCTCGCGCACTCCCGCCTTCGCGCTCCTGACGATCGCCACGCTCGCGATCGGGATCGGGGCGAACACGGCGGTCTTTTCGATCGTCGACGCCGTGCTGTTCCGGCCGCTGCCGCTCGCGGAACCGGCCCGCGTCGTACGGATCTTCGCCGTCGATCACCCGGCGCGGTACGTCTCGAATTCCTCCTATCCCGTGTACCGCGACTACCGCGACCAGACTCGCTCGTTTGCGGGACTCGCGGCCTACTGCGATTCAGTTGCCGTGCACGTTTCGCTCGCCGGATCGGCGCCCGAGCGGCTGACGGCCGCCGTCGTGACCGGAAACTACTTCGGCGTTCTCGGCGTGCGCGCGCAGCGCGGCCGGCTTCTCGCTCCATCGGACGACGTGGCTCGCGGCGCGAATACCGTCGCGGTCGTGGGCGACGGATTCTGGCGGCGGGTCCTCGCCTCCGACCCGGGCGCGGTCGGCCGCGCGATTCGGGTGAACGGCCACCCCTTCACGGTGGTCGGCATCGCGCCGCCCGGGTTCTTCGGGGTGAGCTTCGACTCGCTGCCGGAGATCTGGCTGCCCCTGTCCATGACGGAGCAGGCGGAGCCCGAGTGGGGAAAAGACGTTCCGGACCGCGGCTTCTCCTGGCTGGACATCGTCGGAAGGCTGAAGCCGGGCGTGTCCCTCGCGCAGGCGCAGGCGGAGCTCGACGTTCTCGCAGGCGCACGCGAGAGGGGGCAGCCCGAAGGGAAGAGAGACCCGTGGGCGCGCGTGTACGCCGTTCGCGACGCGGTCGTGAACCCCGACGAGTTGGCTCGGACCGAGCGTCTGTCATGGATCCTCTCCGGGATCGTGCTGCTCGTTCTTGCCATCGCGTGCGCCGACGCGGCCGGGTTGCTCCTCGCGCGCTCGGAACGGCGGCGCCGCGAGATCGCCATCCGAAGCGCTCTCGGCGCTTCCCGGCGGCGTCTCGTCACCCAACTGCTGTTCGAATCCGTTCTCCTGGCTCTCGCCGGCGGCGTGGCCGGGCTCGTGATTGCCTGGTGGCTCGTGGCCGCAATCCGCGCGCTCGCGCCGGCCGACTTTCCGATTCCGCTCGGCGCCGCGGGGGCGCTCCCGAATCCACGGGTCCTCGCCTTCGCGATTTCGGCCTCACTCCTGACAGGCGGCGTCTTCGGACTCCTGCCGGCCCTCCGGGCCTCGCGACGCGACCTCACGTCCGACCTGAAGGGGGAGCGCGGGCGCGGGGGCGCTGGCCGCATGCCGCTGCGGGACGCCTTTTCCGCCGCGCAGGTCGCCCTTTCGGCGGTACTGCTCGTCGGCGCCGCGCTCCTCCTCCGGACGCTGGTCGCGGAGCGCGGCGTGGCGCCCGGGTTCGATCCGGAGCGCGGGATCGTCTTCACCGTCGATCTTGCCCGCCAGGGATACTCGCAAGTGCGGCAAGCGCCTGCGTTCAGCCGGATCCTCGAAGCCGTACGAAACACCCCGAGCGTCCGGAGCGCCGTGCTCGGCTGGATGGTTCCGATCACCAACCGGGGGATGGTCGTCACGATCGACCGCGCTCCCGACGCGCGCAATCGCGCCGTCGATTTGAATCTGGTGGGCCCGGGCTTCTACTCGGCGCTCGGGTCGCCCCTGCTCGCCGGCCGGGAGTTTCGGGACTCCGATGTCGCTGGCTCCCGGGGGGTCGCGCTCGTCAACAAGGCCCTCGCGGAACGGGAGTGGCCCGGGCAGAGCCCGGTGGGAAAGGTCCTTTTCGACGTCGGAATGGCGAAGGGCCCGCTGACGGTCGTCGGGGTCGTCGCAAACGTGCGGTTTCGCTCGCTGCGGGACCCCGTCCGTCCGATGCTCTCGATCCCGTTCGCGCAGTTCCCGAGGCCGTCCGGATCAATTCTCGTCCGCACCTCGGGAGATCCGGAGCGGGCGATCCCGGCGATCCGGGCGGCGGTCCGGGCGATCGACCCGGATCTGCCCGTCTACGGAGTGCGGACCCTTCGGGACCGCGTCGCCGGATCGCTCGGACAGGAACGGCTTCTGGCGGCGTTGCTCGCGGGATTCGCCGGCCTCGCGCTCGCTCTCTCGATCGCCGGCATCTACGGCGTGGTCTCCTCGTCCGTCGAGGCGCGGCGGCGCGAGTTCGGCATCCGGCTGGCGCTCGGCGCCGGTCGCCGCCGGCTTCTCGGGGACGTGCTCGGCAGGTGCGTCCGCGTCGCCTCGATCGGCCTCGCGATCGGCGTGCCCGCGGCGCTCGTTGCGGCTCGGTCCCTCTCGACGATCCTGTTTGGAGTCTCGCCCGCCGATGCCGCGAGCGTCGCCGCCGCGGTCGCGGTGCTTGCCGCGGCCGCCCTCCTGTCGGGCGCGCTTCCTGCCCGGCGTGCGGCGAACACCGACCCGACTGAATCGCTTCGCGCCGAATAAGCCGACCGCTCGGTTACGCTAGCTTCGATTTCGATGTTTCCCACCACGCATCGCAGCCTGGTCGTCGCTCTCGCGAGCGGCGCCCCCGAGGAGCGCGCCCGCGCTTTCGAGACGCTCCTCGCCGTCTACTGGAAGCCGGTTTACAAGTACCTGCGGGTGCGATGGACCCGGACACGCGAGGAGGCGGAGGACCTGACGCAGGGCTTCTTCGTCCGCGCCTTCGAGAAGGAGTCGCTCGTCTCGTACGACGCCGGCAAGGCGAGCTTCCGGGTCTTTCTTCGCACGCTCCTCGACCGTTACGCCTCGAACGAGCGCAAGGCGGCGCTGCGTCAGAAGCGCGGCGGCGGCGGGAAGCATCTCGATTTCGAGGCCGCCGAGGAGGAGATCGGGAGGGAAGCGTCCGCCGCGGCCAACCCCGAGGAGTACTTTCACCAGGAGTGGGTGCGGAGCGTCTTCGCGCTCGCCGTGGACCGCCTGCGCCAATCCTGCGAAAGCAAGAGCCGCGGAAAGCACTTCTCACTCTTCGAGGCGTACGACCTCGATGACGACGACGGGTCGTCGTACGCGCAGCTCGCGAAGCGCTTCGGGTTGAGCGACAGCGCCGTCACCAACCACCTCGCTTCGGTGCGGCGGGAATTCCGGGAGATCGTCCTCGAAACGCTGCGAGAGGCAACGGCCACCGAATCGGAGTTCCGTTCCGAGGCGCGGGCGCTGCTCGGAGTCGATCGATGACGTGGCTCTCGGACCGCGCGGTCGAGCGCCTGCAGGCAGCCGCCGAGCGCCCGGATTTTTCCGGCACGCGATACCGCCTCCTCGAGCAGATCGGCCGCGGAGGAATGGGCGTCGTCTACGAAGCGGACGACGAGGCCCTCGGACGCCGCGTCGCGGTCAAGGTTCTGGCGGCGGAACTTGCCTCGTCGAAGGAGGCGGACCGCCTGCGGCGCGAGGCGCGGACCGTCGCCGGTCTCGAGCATCCCGGAATTGTCCCGGTGCACGACGTCGGAGAGCTGCCGGACGGCCGCGTGTATTACGCCATGAAGCTCGTGCGCGGGGAGCCGCTCGACGCCTGGACGGCGCGATCCCCTTCCCGTACGGACCGGCTCCGCGCCTTTCTCCGCGTCTGCGAGGCGGTCGCGTTCGCGCACGCGAACGGAGTGCTGCACCGGGATCTCAAGCCGCGCAACGTCATGGTCGGCGAGTTCGGCGCGGTGCTCGTGATGGACTGGGGGCTCGCGCGAAGTGCGGGCGAGCGGCCGGGCGCGGGGTTGATCGCGGGCACTCCGGGCTGGATGGCGCCGGAGCAGGCACGGGGAGAGGAGGGCGCCGCCGACGCGGCCTCGGACACCTTCGGGCTCGGCGCGATTCTGCGGTTCCTGATTCACGAAGGCGGCGAGCCGGTTCCCCGGCCGCTGCGCGCGATCGCGGAAAAGGCGATGAGCGAAGCGAAGGAGGACCGCTATCCGACTGCGGGAGCGCTCGCGGAGGAAGTGACGCGATTTCTCGACGGCCGGCCCGTCTCCGCGTACCGGGAGAGCGCGTTCGAGAAAGCGGCGCGGTTGGTGTCGCGCAACCGGCCCCTCGTCACTATCGTCGCGGCCTACATCCTGATGCGGGCGGCCGTCTTTTTCTTCTTTCGGCGCTGAGAAACTAAAGAAACCGCTCGGATCCGTTGTATCGGTCTTCGAAGGAGACAGAAATGAACAAGATCGTTCTCGGGCTTCTGCTCGGCGGCGTCCTCGGGATTTTCGACGGATTGACGGCGTGGTTCACTCCGGAGGCGCGGCCGGCGATCGCCGGGATCGTCGTCGGTTCGACGATCAAGGGAATGATCGCGGGGATCGCCGCGGGATGGTTCGCCCGCAAGGTGCACTCCGTGCCCGCCGGAATCGCGTTCGGCTTCGCCGTCGGGCTGTTCCTGGCATTCCTGATCGCGATGATGCCTTCCGCGACGGGGAAGCACTACTACTTCGAGATCATGCTGCCGGGAAGCATCCTGGGCGCGGTCGTCGGGTGGGCAACGCAGCGTTATGGAACGACCGGGCGGACCGCCGTGGCGTAGACATTTATCCCCGCCGCGTCAAGCGTTTTCCGTACACGGCGCGAGGCGTTTCGCGTCCTCGAATTGAGGCATGGACCTGCGCACCGCGGCGGGTACACTCGTGTCCGGAGCCAACATGATCCCGGAAGTCTTCGAGTGTCCCCGCTGCGAGAGGCAGTTCGTCGTCGACGGCCTTCCCGAAGAGGCGAACCAGGAAGTCCACTGCCCCCAGTGCAGCCGCTTTCTCGGGATCCGGGACGTGGCGTTCGTGCTCCGCACGGAGCTCGACGAGCTGATCGAGCGCCTGTCGTTCGAAAAGGACCGCCTCGAAAAAGACGAAGCCATCTACGGGATGACCGACTGCGACGCCGAGATGAAGTTCTACGGCCGCGAAGTGTCGAGAGTGATCAAGGTGCTGCGCTCAACGCTCAAAGAGCTGCGGCAGCTGCGCACGGACTATCGCGTCGGAGAGTAACCGTCGCCTCCGCTCCGCGAGGGATCGCGGCCTTCCGCCGCCGGCGCCCGGCTCGCGCGGATGCGCGCTCGACCGTGCGCCTGATCCCTCGCTACGCTCCGGCTCCCGCCGCGTCAGGCTCCTCCCTCCCTTCGGTCGGGAGACTCCTAACGCGGCGAGCGGATGGAAGAGTGAGGCTTACTCCTCTCCCCCGGGCTCGCGGGAGAGGCTGGGTGAGGGGGACGCGTTTGACGCCGCACGAATCCGCTCCAGAAATTTCCGGATTCTCCGCAGCGCTGTCTCCTTACCGAGCAGCGCGACCACGTCGAAGAGCGGCGCTCCGACCGTAACGCCCGTCAGCGCGAGGCGTGTCGGGTGGATCAGCTTGCCCGCGGAGATTCCCTGCTCCGCGGCGCTCTCGCGCAGCGCGTTCTCGAGCGGCGCCGGCGTCCAGTCCTCGACCGCGTCGAGAGCTGCGGCGAGCTTTTCCAGCTGGGCGGCCGTCTCCGGCTTGACCTGTTTCTTCATTCCGTCCGGTTCGTACTCGCCCGGGTCGGCGGCGTAGGAGGAAAGCGCGCGGCCCATCTCGATCGTCGTCCGCGCGTCCGGTGTAGCTCGATCGCGGCGAGCGCCACGGGAGCGGGAGGTAGCCCCGCCGTGGCCCAGCGAGCGGAACGGGCGAGCAGATCCTCCGCGGGCATCCTCGCGATCGCTTGGGAGTTCATCCAGAGAAGCTTCTCCGGGTCGAAGACCGACGGTGAAGCCCCGATGCGGTCGAGGGAGAACTCCTTTTCCATCTCCTCGCGCGTCAGGATCTCCCGGTCGTCCCCGGGCGACCAGCCGAGGAGCGCAAGAAAGTTGAAGAGCGCCTCGGGAAGGATCCCCGCGTCGCGCCACTCCTCGACCGCCGCCGCGCCGTGGCGCTTCGAAAGCTTCTTGCGGTCGGTTCCGAGGATCATCCCGAGGTGCGCGAACTCCGGGACGGGCGCGCCGAGCGCACGGAACAGAGCGACGTGCTTCGGCGTGTTGGCGAGATGGTCGTCGCCCCGGATGACGTGAGTGATTCCCATTTCGACGTCGTCCACGCAGACGCAGAAGTGGTAGAGCGGGTGGCCGTCCGAGCGGACGAGCACGAAGTCGTCGAGCGCCTCCGGCGGGAACTCGACCTGCCCGCGGACCCGGTCGTGGACCTCGATTGTCTCGGACGGCATCCTCAGCCGGACGACGTGACGCTCCCCTGCGCGCGCGCGGCGGTCGCTCTCGTCGGGAGGGATGTCGCGGCCCGCTCCCGAGTAGCGGTACGCCCGCCCCTGCGCCTCCGCCTTCTTGCGTTCGACGTCGAGCTCCTCCGAGGGCTCGAACGCGCGGTAGGCGCTGCCCTCCGCGAGGAGCCTCTCGGCGGCGGCGCGGTAGAGCTCGGTCCGGTGGGACTGGTAGAAGGGGCCCTCGTCGTAGTCGAGGCCCAGCCACTCCATGGCGGAAAGGATCTGCCCCGAGAGCTCCTCGCGCGAGCGCTCGACGTCCGTGTCCTCGATGCGAAGGATGAACGTGCCTTTTTCGCGCCTCGCGAAGAGGAGGTTGTAGAGCGCCGTCCGGGCGCCGCCGACGTGAAGCGAGCCGGTGGGAGACGGCGCGAAACGGACGCGTGGCGCGGAAGAATCTTTCGGCAAGCCGCGCGATCGTAACAGGACGACGGCAACGTCCCGGCCTTCCGGGGTGTTAGAGGGGGAGCCGGGACAGCCTGCTAGCCTGTGCGCCGATGTCGGACGACGGAACTTCCCGCTCGCTCAGGGCCGACGCGGTTCTCGTCGGCGTGACCCTCGTTTGGGGAACGTCCTTCGTCGTCGTCAAGAACGCGTTCGCGGGCTCGCCGCCGCTCCAATTTCTCTTCTGGCGTTTCCTGATCGCCACGGCGATCCTCGCCCCCGTCGTGCTGCGGCGGCCCCGCACGCCGGGCCTCGTCCGCGACGGCGTGATCGTCGGAGCCCTGCTCGCCGGCGGGATGTGCCTGCAGGTTCTCGGCGTGCCCTCGACGACGGCGTCGAAGGCGGCCTTCCTGACGGGCCTCTCCGTCGTGATGACCCCGTTCGCGGCGTACCTGCGGTCGCGAAAGTTGCCTTCGCTCGAGAACGCCGCGGGTGTCGCGCTCGCCGGAGCGGGGTTCGTGCTGCTGACCTTTCCCGCGGACGGAGCGCACTTCAACCGCGGAGACGCGCTCGTCTTCGGCTGCGGACTGGTGTTCGCCTTCTACATCGTGGAGCTCGCGGAGCGCTCATCCCGCCACGACGCAGTCTGGCTGACGCTCTTGCAGGTCGGCATCGTCGCGATCGTCGCCGGGCTCGCGTCGCTCGCGTTGCGCGCGCCCGTCTTCGCAGCCCTGGCGGAGGGATCGGCGGAGCACCGTCCGGTCGTGTGGGAGGGGACGTTCCTGTGGAGCGTCCTCTATCTCGGCTCGGCCGGGACCGTCGGCACCTTCTTCGGCCAGACGTGGGCCCAAGCGCGGATGTCGGCGACCCACGCGGCGATCCTCTTCGCGCTCGAGCCCGTCTTCGCCGCGATCCTCGCGGCGTGGGTCCTCGGGGACCGCCTGGGAGGACGAGGGATCGCGGGCGCGCTCCTCGTCCTCGCCGGGATCGTGGTTTCGGAGACGCGGCTGCGCCGCACGGCCTGAGGACTACTCCAGCGGAAACGTCAATGTATATGCGAGCCGCCCCCTCGCCACTTCCATGAGCAGCGTCGTCCGGCTGTGGTCGCGGGCGAGCACCCTGTTGGCGTCTTCGGCGTCCCGGACCTCCGTTCCGTTCAGGGAGAACAGGATGTCTCCCGTCTCGAGGCCTGCGCGTGCGGCGGGCCCCTTCGGGTCCACGACCGTGATGCGCAGCCCCTCCGCGCCCGCGCGGACGGAGATTCCGAGGTCCGCGCGCAGCCTGCGGACGCCGTAGTCGCCGGGAGGCGCCTCGCCCGTCACGGTGACCATGCGCTCCGCCGTTCCCGTGCGCAGCGAGATCTTCATCGCCTTTCCGGGTCCGCGCGTCGAAAGCGCCGTCTCGAACGCTTCCTGCGAGTCGATCGACGAACCGTCCAGGCCGACGACCACGTCCCCCGGCTTGATGCCGGCGCGCTCGGCGGGCGAGCCCGCTTCGACCGAGCGGACCCGGAAGCCGCGAGGCCTTCCCTTGCCGTCGTCTCCGTCCGTCACCGTCCGGCCGTGGGTGCCGATCCACACGGCGCGAACCTGTCCGAACTGCCGGATGTCGGCGACGATGCGCCGGGCCCGATCGACCGGGATTGCGAACCCGATCCCCTGCGCCCCGCCGATGATCGCCGTCGCGATCCCGATCATGTCCCCCTGGATGTTCACGACGGGACCGCCCGAGTTTCCGGGGTTGATCGGCGCGTCGATCTGGATGAAGTCCGTATAGACGCGCTGATTTTCCGCCCCCCGCACGCTCCGCCCGAGCGCCGAGACCACGCCGGCCGTGACCGTGTTCGAAAAGCCGAACGGATTGCCGATGGCGACGATCGTCTCGCCGATCAGGATGTCCGAGGACGTGCCGAGCTTCAGGGTGGGAAGCGCGGCCGTTCCCGGCTTCTTGACGCGCAGCACGGCGAGGTCGTTGTCGGCGTCGGAGCCCACGAGCTCGCAGTCGAGCTCGGTTCCGGACTTCGTCGTCGCGATGATCCGGGAGGCGCCCGAGACGACGTGGTCGTTCGTCAGGATGATCCCCCGCGGATCGATGATCGCTCCCGAGCCCAGCGACTGCGCCCGTTCACGCCGCGGCCGAGGGTCGAGGCCAAAGAAGAAGTCGTCCCACGTGTTCGACCGCCGGCGGACCATCTGCTCCGCGGCGATGTTGACGACGGCCGGCGACACACGCTCGACGACTTCGACGATGTCGCTGCGCCGGCTGGGGAGGGGAGCGGCGGGGAGGAAAGAGGCGGCGAGGAGTGCCAGGGTTGCACAGGCTGCCCGGGCGGGCGTTGGTGTTTTCACGCGATTAACCAACGGGCCGGGAGCGCGGGGCATTCCTTCGCGCGCCGGAGGAAAGAAAAAGCCCCGCTGGCGCGGGGCTTTCGATAGAGAGCTGTCGAAAGGCCGGAACGGCTAGGCGCGTGACTGGACGTCGATCGTCTTGTCCTTTCCGCGCCCTTCCTTTTCTCCTTCGTCCGAGATCCGGATCTGGCGCGGCTTCGCCTCCTCGCGCTTCGGGATTTCGATGTGGAGCAGCCCGTCGGAAAACCTGGCCCGCACGTTGTCTCGATCCACGTTGTTCGGCAGCGTGAACGAGCGAACGAACTGGCCGTAAGAGCGCTCGACGCGGTGGTAGTTCTTTCCGTTGTCCTTGTCCTCGAAGCGCCGCTCGCCGCGGATCGTGAGCACGCCGCCCTCGAGCTGGATCTCGATCTGGTCCTGCTTGAAGCCGGGAAGCTCCGCGGTCAGCACGAGCTTCTCCTGGTCCTCGTGGATGTCCACCGGCGGGATCCACGCGCCGAGGCTCATCTCTTCTTCGCGGTCGCGCCGCGCGGGCGTCGTGCCGCCGCCGAAGATCCGGTTGAATTCGCGATAGGGGTCGAAAGTCAGGTAGTTCATCGATTCATCCTCCCTTTGGTCGAAATGGGTTCGTCATACGGCCTTGATCGATTCCGTCGCGGTCGTGGGACTGATCTCGATTCGCTCGCGGTCGGGCGACAGGGTGACCTCCGCGGCGTCGCCGGCTCCGATCGCTCCCGTCAGGATCGCCCGGGCCAGCGTATCCGACACTTCCTTCTGGATCAGGCGCTTCAAGGGCCGCGCTCCGAAGGTCGGGTCATAGCCACGGGACGCCAGGAATCTCCGCGCCTCGGGCGTCCAGGTCAGTCGGATGCCGCGGTCGGCGACGGTCCGCGCGAGGATCTGGAGCTGGATCTCGACGATCTGCTCGATCTCTTCGCGCGTCAGCTGGTGGAAGACGATCACGTCGTCGATGCGGTTCAAGAACTCCGGACGGAAGTGGCGCGCGAGCTCGCCCTCGATCTTCTTCCGGACCTCCTCGTCCGTCATCACGGAGCTTTCCTCCGCGATCCAGTGGGAACCGAGGTTCGACGTCATGATGATCACGGTGTTCTTGAACGAGACGACGCGGCCCTTGCCGTCGGTCAGGCGGCCGTCATCGAGCACCTGGAGCAGGACGTTGAAGACGTCCGGGTGCGCCTTCTCGATTTCGTCGAACAGCACGACGGAGTAGGGCCTTCGGCGGATCGCCTCGGTGAGACGGCCGCCCTCTTCGTACCCCACGTACCCCGGCGGCGCGCCGATCAACCTCGCGACCGAGTGCTTCTCCATGTACTCGGACATGTCGAGCCGCACCATCGCGTGCTCGTCGTCGAAAAGAAACTCCGCGAGCGCCCGGGCGAGCTCCGTCTTTCCGACTCCGGTCGGGCCCACGAAGATGAGGGAGCCGATCGGCTTCCGCGGGTCGGAGAGCCCGGCTCGGGACCGCCGCACGGCATCGGAGACGGCGGCCACCGCCTCCAACTGGCCGATGACGCGCTGGCGCAGGCGCTCCTCCATGTGGACGAGCTTCTGCTGCTCCTTCTCGAGCATCCTGGTGACGGGAACCCCGGTCCAGCGCGAGACGACGAGCGCGATGTCCTCCTCGGTGACTTCCTCGCGCAGCATCGGGTGGCCCTTCTGGAGGTCCGCCAGCCGCGTATTCAACGTGGCGAGCTCCTTCTCGAGTTGCGGAAGCCGGCCATACCGCAGCTCCGCGGCGGACTGGAGATTGCCCTCCCGTTCCGCCTCCGTCGCCTGCTGGCGGACCTGTTCGATCGCTTCCTTCGTCTGGCTGATCTTCTGGATGACTTCCTTCTCGGCGGACCACTTCGCGCGGAGCCGCGTCGATTTCTCGCGATTCTCCGCGAGCTCCTTCTCGATCACTTCGAGCCGCTCCTTCGCTTCGTTCGTCTTTTCCTTCTCGAGCGCCCGCTTCTCGATCTCGAGCGACATGATGCGGCGCTCGACCTCGTCGATCTCGGTCGGAACCGAGTCGATCTCGGTACGCAGCCGCGCCGCAGCCTCGTCGACGAGGTCGATCGCCTTGTCGGGAAGAAAACGGTCCGTGATGTAGCGGTGGGAAAGCCGGGCGGCGGCAACGAGTGCCGCGTCCGTGATCCGGACCCCGTGGTGCACCTCGTAGCGTTCCTGCAGCCCGCGCAGGATCGAGATCGTGTCCTCGACCGAAGGCTCGTCGACGTAGACCGGCTGGAATCGCCGTTCGAGGGCCGCGTCCTTTTCGATGTACTTCTGGTACTCGTTCAAGGTCGTCGCCCCGATCGCGCGGAGCTCGCCACGCGCCAGCGCCGGCTTCAACATGTTCGAGGCGTCCATCGAGCCCTCGGACGCTCCCGCGCCGACGAGCGTGTGCAGCTCGTCGATGAAGAGGATGATGGTGCCCTCGGCCTCGTCGATCTCCTTCAGGACGGCCTTCAACCGGTCTTCGAACTCGCCGCGGTACTTCGCGCCGGCGATCATCGCGCCGAGGTCGAGCGAGACCACACGCTTGTTCTTCAGCCCCTCCGGCACGTCCCCCATGTGGATCCGCCGCGCAAGCCCCTCGACGATGGCGGTCTTTCCGACGCCGGGCTCGCCGATCAGGACTGGGTTGTTCTTCGTCCTGCGGGAGAGCACCTGGATGACGCGGCGGATCTCCTCGTCGCGGCCGATGACCGGGTCGATCTTGCCGCGGCGCGCGAGATCAGTGAGATCGCGCGTGTAGCGCTTCAACGCTTGGTATTTGTCTTCCGGGTTCGAGTCGGTGATGCGCGCGGATCCCCGCACTTCCTTGAGCGCCTTGAGCAGCGCGTCCTTCTTCGCTCCGGATTTCGCAAGCAGACGCCCGGCCTCGCCGCCTTCTTTCTCCGTCAGCGCGATCAGGAGGTGTTCGGTCGAGACGTACTCGTCGCCGAACTCCTTCGCGAGCTCGAAGGCGCGGTCGAAGACGCCCGTGAGCTCCCGAGTGGGCAGCGCGTCCGCGGAGGCGCCGGTGACCTTCGGCCGCCGGTCGAGGATCGATCCGAGCTCCCGGCCGAGAGCCGCCGGATCGACGCCGAGCTTCTGGAGGATCGGCACGACGACGCCCTCATCGCTCTGCGAAAACAGGGCGGCGAGCAGGTGTTCGGTCGTGAGCTCCGGGTTGCCGCGGGCGCGCGCGTCGCGCTGCGCCTCCTGGATGGCTTCCTGAGCCTTGATGGTGAGCTGGTCGAAACGCATGGGTCTTCTTTCCGGGCGGGGCGGGGAGCCGGTCGGACCGGGGACCCCTCCGCGAAAGCCGCCCGAAAGCAAATTTAGAACATGAGCGAAACATTGTCAAGTCACGATACGGAAAACTTGAGTTGAGTTGACTAATATATTAAGTCGAATGTGAGAAAGCACTTAGGAGCTGTTTGAGGACCTCGGGTCGGGGATCCCGGCCTCCCGGAAGCCTTTTTCCCTCAGGAGGCAGGAGTCGCACGCGCCGCAGGAACTCCCGTCCGCGCGGGGGTCGTAACAGGAGCTCGTGAGCGAGAAGTCGAGGCCGAGGTCGGAGGCCAGCCGGACGATCTCGCCTTTGGAGAGCGCGATGAGCGGCGCGCGGATGCGGAAGGGAAGCCCCTCGACGCCCGCCTTCGTCCCGAGGTTCGCCATCCGCTCGAAGGCCTCGAGAAACTCGGGGCGGCAGTCCGGATACCCGGAGTAGTCGAGCGCGTTGGCGCCGAGGAACAGATCGCGCGCTCCGACGGCCTCGCCCCACGCGAGGGCGTGGGCAAGGAAGAGCGTGTTGCGGGCGGGGACGTACGTCGAGGGGATCGCGGCCTCCCCCAGAGCGTTGCGGGGGACTTGCCGGGACGGGTCGGTCAATGCCGACGCCGACGGGACGGCGAGGTCGAGCCGGGCGACTCTGTGGGAAGCGGCTCCGTAGCGCCGAGCGAGCTCTTTCGCGCAGTCGAGCTCGATCGCGTGCCGCTGCCCGTAGTCGAAGGAAAGCGCATGGACGACCAGCCCCTCCCGCCGGGCAATCAGCAGACACGTCGCGGAGTCGAGCCCGCCGGAGAGAAGGAGGATGCACGAAGAAGTCATCAGTTCTATTTCCCCGGCACGTCCCCCCAGAGCACCTTGTGCAGCGGCAAGCCGAAGCGGATCGGACGCCCGCTGTCGCGCACCCAGCCGGCGAGGTCCGCCGCCGGAAGCGAATCCCAGACGGGAGAGAACGTCACGACGTGGCGGCGGTCGAGGTCCCGTTGCGCGACGAATGCCAGCGCCCACTCGAAATCAGATCGATCGGCGAGCACGAACTTGAGCTCGTCCCGCGGGCCGAGCGCTTCGAGGTTCTCCGGGAGGTTCGCCGCCTGCATCCCGCTGCCAGGCGCCTTGACGTCCACGATCTTGACGACCCGCGGATCGACGGCGTCGATCGGAACGTGGCCGCCCGTCTCCAGCAGCACCGTCTTGCCCGCCGCGAGCAGCCGCTCGATGAGCGGATGGATTCCCTCCTGCTCGAGAGGCTCGCCGCCCGTGATCTCGACGATCTCCGTCTCGAGCGCGAGGGCCCGCCGCGCCGCCTCCTCGACGTCCATCTCCTCGCCGCCTGAGAAGGCGTATTCGGAGTCGCACCAGACGCAGCGCAGCGCGCAGCCCGTCAGCCGGATGAACGCGCACGGCATCCCGGCGCGCGTCGATTCGCCCTGGATCGACCGAAAGATCTCCGTGACGCGGACGGTGCCCACTTCAGCTCTCGGCGGCGACGCGGATCTTTCCGTGGAGCATGTTCATCCCGCACGAGAACGGATACTCGCCCTCGTTTTTCGGGACGATCCGCACACGCGTCTTGCCGTTGGACGCGAGGGACTGCCGGACGCCGAAGTCCGGGATCACGATCTCGTCCGTGCACGGGTTCGATTCGCGCCGGTCGAAGATCAAGGTCAACGGAACGCCCGGTCTCGCCACCACCACCTCCGGATCGTACCCGCCGGCCACCCGGATCGTGACCTCGTCGCCGGCCGCCGCGATCGCGCTGCGCAGTGCCCGCTGCTCCCGCCGCTTGCGTCCGCCGAAGAAGAAAACCCAGAGGAAAGCGAGAGCGCCGCCCCCGAGGAGGATGGCCGCGATGCGGTCCGGCGTCCACGCGAAGGCGAAGCTCACCGCGTTTTTCTCCGCGCGAGCCGCAGGCTGTTCGCCACGACCGACACGGACGACGCCGCCATGGCGGCGGAAGCGAACATGGGGGAGAGCAGCCATCCGGTGAACGGGTACAGCGCGCCCGCCGCGATCGGAATGCCGATCAGGTTGTAGACGAACGCGAAGAAGAGGTTCTGCCGGATCGTCGCGAGCGTGGAGCGGGAGAGGTCGATGGCGGCGGGAACGGCGCGGAGATCGCCCCCCACGAGCGTCACGTCCGCGGCCTCGATGGCGACGTCCGCGCCCGCGCCGATCGCGATCCCGACGTCCGCGCGTGCCAGAGCCGGGGCGTCGTTGACGCCGTCCCCGACCATCGCCACGACGTGACGCCGCCGCTGGAGCTCCTGCACCTTCGACTCCTTCTCGGCCGGGAGGACTTCCGCGAAGACCTCGTCGATCCCGAGCCTGCGCGCGACCGCCTCGGCGACGGGTGCCCGATCGCCCGTGACCATCGCAACCTTCAAGCCGCGCGCCTTCATGCGGGCGATGGCCTCGAGAGCCTCCGGCTTCTCGCGGTCGGCGACGGCGAGCAGACCGATCGTCTTTCCTCCGACCGCGACGAGAAGGGCAGTCTTGCCCTCCGAGGCGAACCTTTCCGCGTCCTCCGCGACGGCCGAGAAGTCGATTCCCTCCTCCTCGAACAGCCGCGGGCTTCCGACGGCGGCCGCTTTCCCGCGGAAGCGGCCGACGACTCCCCGCCCCGTGCGCGACTCGAAGGCCTCGGCGCGGGGGACGTCGATCCCTCTCGCCGCGGCGGCCGCGATGAGCGCGCCCGCGAGGGGGTGCGCCGAGCTCTTCTCGAGCGCGGCGGCGGCGCCGAGCAGCGCCTCGTCCGTGGTTCCCCAGAGCAGCACGCGGTCGGTCAGGCGGGGCCGGCCCTCCGTGACGGTCCCCGTCTTGTCGAGAAGCACGGCGGTGACGCTGCGGGCGCGCTCGAGCGCATCGGCGTTGCGGAACAGGATCCCCGCGGAAGCGGCGCGCCCCGTCCCGACGAGGATCGCCGTCGGCGTCGCCAGCCCGAGCGCGCAGGGGCACGCGATCAAGAGCACCGAGGCGAGCACGATCGTGGCGAAGAGGGCCCGCGGCTCGGGGCCCGCGACGTACCAGGCGACCCAGGCCACGACCGCCAGGCCGAGGACGACCGGGACGAACACGCCCGCGATGCGGTCCGCGAGCTTCTGGATCGGAGGCTTCGATGCCTGCGCCTGCCGGACGAGCCGGACGATCTGCGCGAGGGCGGTGTCGGCGCCCACGGCGGTGGCCTCGATCTCGATCGCGCCCTGCTGGTTCAGGGTTCCGCCGATCACCCGATCCCCGGGCCTCCGGTCCGAGGGCATCGACTCGCCCGTGACCATCGACTCGTCGACCGCGGATTCCCCGAGGCGGACGATCCCGTCGACGGGAATCGATTCGCCCGGCTTGACGAGCAGCCGGTCCCCGACGCGGACGTCGGCGAGCGGAACCTCGACCTCCATCCCGTGGCGCATGAGCCGCGCCTTCTTTGGCGCGAGGTCGAGGAGCTTCCGCACCGCGGCCGAAGTGCGCCCGCGCGCGCGTGTCTCGAGGAGCCGGCCGAGGAGGATCAGCGTGATGATGACGCCGACCGCTTCGTAGTAGACGTGGCCTGCGGCTCCTGCCTGCGCCATCTTCGCCGGAAAGAGAGTGGCCCCGATCGAGAGCACGAGCGCCGCCGTCGTTCCGAGGCCGACCAGCGTGTCCATGTTCGCCGTGCGGTGCCGCAGGGTGCGCACCGCTCCCAGGAGGAAGGGGGAGCCGGCCCACAGGTACACGGGCAGGGTCAGCGCGAGGAGCACGAAGTCCCGGCCGGGAAAACGGAGCTCGGCCATGGAGAGGGCGAAGACGGGCAGGGTCAGGGCGGCGCTCGTCAACGTGCGGCGCAGAAGCGCCCGCTCCTCGCGCTGCGCGCGGCGGGCGTCCTCGCCCTCACCGCCTTCGCTCGGCGCGAGACGGGCCTCGTACCCGCTGCCCCGCACCGCCTCGGCGAGCCGGCGTGGGTCGAGCGATTCGCCCCGAACGTCCGCCCGCCCCGTCGTCAGGCTGACGGAAGCCTCGCGGACTCCCGGCACGGCCGCGAGCGCGGTCTCGATCGCGGTGACGCAGGAGGCGCAATGCATGCCCTCGACGGCGAGCGACATCCGCTCGGCGGCAGCGGCGGGCGCGTGCGACGTTCTCGCCCGTGCGAGAGCCGGCGCCTCTGCCCTGTTCGGAGCGGGCGCGGAGCCGGCGAACAGCGGAAGGGCGCCCTTCGACGGGGCGCGGCGCGGAGCTGGCATCCGGTCCGGGCGTCCCGTGCCGGACGCGTAACCCGCCGGGTCCGTGTCGAACTTCGCCGCGCATCCCGGGGCGCAGAAGAGGAACTCCCGGGCGCGGAAAGCGCGGCGCGCCGCCGCGCGCGCGGGATCGACGGACATACCGCAGACGGGATCGCGAGCCATGCTCGAACTACGCCCGCCAGGGTCCGGGGGTTGCGGCGCCGCCGTCACGCTCCCGGCGCGGGCTCGACGCCGCGGCGTGCCGCCGGGCCCGCCTCCGCGCCTTCGCGGAGCGCGAAAGGAGCGCCGCCCACGCGCGACAGCGTCGAGAGCAGCGCCGTGTAGGCGAACCCGTTGAAGAAGACGAGAAGAAACGGAACGCCGACCCAGTAGTTCTCGACGGCGGCGAAGACGGTCGCGGCCAGGAAATAGGCGGCCAGCAGGATCTCCCCGAAGAGGGAGTAGTTCCCCGCCGCCCGGTACTTCTTCGTGCGCCACTCGCCGGCCCCGCCCTCGATCCGGTACTTGGGGGTTCGGGTGAACTCCGACTGCCGGTTGAAGAGCGCTTCGAGCACGGCGTGGAGGTTGTTGAGGGAAAGGCCGATTCCGAGCGACATCAGGAAAGGCATGTAGCGGATCGTCGGTTTCCAGTTGCGGCCGATCTCGCGCTGGGAGGAGATGTAGAAGCCTATGAAGGAGAACGTCGCCCCGAAGAACAGGGGGAAGTCGACGATCGCGAGCCGCCGCCAGCCGATGCGCTCGCGGATGATGATCGCGGGAACGATGAGCAGCGCGAGGATCACCACGAGGAGGTACGAGATGTTGTTCGTCAGGTGAAAGAACGCCTCGAGCTTCACCTTGAACGGGAAGTCGCTGCGCAGGATCCTCGGAAGGAGCTTCCGCGCCGTCTGGATGGCGCCCTTCGTCCATCGGTGCTGCTGCGACTTGAAGCCGTTCATGTCGACCGGCACCTCCGCCGGAACGACGAGATCTTTCAGGTACACGAACTTCCAACCGAGGAGCTGGGCCCGATAGGAGACGTCGAGGTCCTCCGTCAAGGTGTCGGACTCCCAGCCGCCCGCCTCCTCCAGGCATCGCCGCCGCCACATCCCCGCCGTTCCGTTGAAGTTGAAGAACCGGCCGGACCGGTGCCGGGCGGTGTGCTCGATGACGAAATGGCCGTCCAGGAAAATGGACTGGATCCGCGTCAGGAGCGAGAACTCGCGGTTCAAGTGCTCCCAGCGTGCCTGCACCATGCCGACGCCAGGGTTAGAGAAGTGGGGAAGGATTGCGCGGAGGAGCGCCGGATCCGGAACGAAGTCGGCGTCGAAGATCGCGATGAACTCGCCCGTCGCCGCGGCGAGCCCTTCCGCGAGAGCACCGGCCTTATAGCCTGTCCGGATCTCGCGGGTGCGATGCGAGATGTCGAAGCCGAGTGCGCGGTATCGCTCGACCGTCCGCGCGGCGACCTCCCTCGTCTCGTCCGTCGAGTCGTCGAGCACCTGGATCTCGAGAAGGTGCTTCGGGTACTCGAGCGCCGCCGCCGCGTCGATCAACCGTTCGACGACGTACACTTCGTTGTAGATCGGAAGCTGAACGGTGACGCGGGGGAGCTCGCGGAGACTTCCCGCCGGGAGCGGGTCGTTGCCGCGGTGGCGGTAGTAGAGGTGAACCATCAGGAACCGGTGCGCGCCGTAGAAGGCGAGAAGCCCCAGGACCAGGTAATAGACGACGAGGGTCGCGATCTGAGCGGTCTCAGTGGCCATCGGAAGTCGGAAACGAAGGCGTCAATTCGCTGGGCGCTCTTCGCCGGTGGCGAAGCGATTGCGCTCGGCTTTCTGGGAGTTCCCGATGCGAGAGCTCATCTGGCGGCTTACCTGTCTCTCCTGCTCGCGGGGTCCGTCCTCGCGTTCGTCGCGGCGAGGAGTTTATCTGCATCCCGGGTCTCCTTCGTTCTGTTCTGCGCGGCCGTTTTCCGCCTGACCCTTCTTCTCCGGCCTCCCGACCTGTCCGAGGACGTGTGGCGCTATCTGTGGGACGGCCGCGTGGCTCAGGCGGGCATCTCGCCGTGGGCGTACGCCCCCGACGACCCCGCCGTTGCGAAGATCGCGCCTCTCGTCCGCGGCCGGGTCGCGCACCGGGAGATCCGCACGGTGTATCCTCCCGCGGCTCAAGCTGTTTTCCGCATCGTGGCGGTTGGCGACAGCCCCCTGCCGCTCAAGGCGGTCTTCGGGGCGGCGGATCTCTGCGTCGTTGGCCTGCTGGCCTCGGCGGGGCTTCCCGGAGGGCTCTTCGCGGCCGCCCTCTACGCCTTCCATCCGCTGGCGATCACCGAGTCCGCCGGGCAGGGGCACGTCGATTCGCTTGGCGCGGTTCTCCTCGTCGCCGCCGTGCTCCATGCGGCGCGCAGCCGTCCCGTTCGGGCCGGCGCGGCGCTCGCCCTCTCGTTTCTGATCAAGTACGTCGCCGGCGCCGCGGTCCTCCCGCTTGTTCGCAGGCACGGGCTCCGGACCGCCGGCGTCGCGGCCGCCGCGGCTGCCCTGATCTGGATCGCGACGGCAAGAGGCGGCGTCTCTCCCGTGGGCGGCCTCGACCAGTACGCGACACGGTGGGAGTTCAACTCCGTTCTTTATCCCGCGATGTTCGCCGCCGTCGACGGCGCGGGGATCCCGGAGCGCGCGAAGGAGCTCTTCATCCGGTGGAAGGCGGCACACGGGCACCCCCCGTGGACGGCGAAGGTGTTTCCCTGGTTCTATTCCGCGTTCTTCTCTCGCGTCCTGCTCGCGGTGCTTCTCGGGGCGACGCTCCTCGCGATCGCCCTCCGCGTGAAGGACCCGTGGACGGGCGTGCTCTTCTCCGTTGGCGCACTTCTCGTCTTTTCGCCCACCTTCTACCCGTGGTACGCGCTCTGGGTTCTGCCGTTCGCGGCCGCCAGGCGCAACGCCGCGTTTCTCTGGCTCGCTTCCGCGGTTCCGCTGTCGTACCTGATCCACTATCCGCTTCCGGGCCTCGCAATCCCGCGCGGCGCCGTGCTCGCGTTCGAGTACGTCCCGTTCGGAGCGTTGCTCGCGGCGCCTCTGCTCCGCCGGCGGACGTGAGCGGTCCGGGGCCGGTCCGCTATCGCGCCGCCGTCGCCTACGTCGGAACGGGCTTCCGCGGCTTCCAGTACCAGGAAAACGCCGCGCGCACGGTGCAGGCGGTGCTCGAGCGGGCAATCGAGACGTTCTCTTCGGCCTCGACGGCCTCTTCAGCGGGCGTCCGGGTCCACGCCGCGGGGCGCACGGACGCCGGCGTTCACGCGGACGGACAGGTAATCCATTTCGACCTGCCGTCGGAGCGCGACCCCCTGCGAATCCGCGACGGAGTCAACTCTCTGCTTCCCGTGGACGCACGGATCCTCGCCGTGGCCCGAGCGCCCGAGGGCTTTCTCGCGCGCCGCGACGCCGTGTGGAAGGAGTACCTCTACCGCTGGAGCAGGGCGGACGTCATCGCTCCCCGGGACGCTCCGTTCGTGGCTCCAATAGCGCCTTCCGCGCAGGCGCGGCCGATGCGTCGCGCCGCCGCGCTGCTCGAAGGCCGGCACGACTTCTCCGCGTTCGGTGTCCGAATGCGCCGCGGCGAGAGCGGAGTGCGCCGCCTCCATTTCATCCGGATCGAGGAACGGGGCGACGAGATCCGCGCGCTCTTTCGGGGAGACGCTTTCCTTCGCGGCATGGTCCGGTCGATCTGCGGCGTGCTCGCGCACGTGGCGCGCGGGAAGGCGCCGGAAGATCGGACGGCGCGGGTGCTCGAAGACAGGGACCCGCGCCTGCTCGCCCCCAAGGCTCCCGCGCACGGGTTGACCCTGACGCGCGTCGCGTACGCGCGCGACCCGTTCGGCGTCACGCCGGATGTCGAATGAGGAGGATCGCGGCGAGCGCGGGACCGGCGAAGAGGAGCGAGTCGATCCGGTCGTAGAACCCGCCGTGACCCGGGAGGAACGTGCCAGAGTCTTTGATCCCCGCGCCCCGTTTCCACAGGGACTCGACGAGGTCGCCGACTTGACCCGCGGAAGAAGCCAGCGCGCCGGCGGCCGCGCCCCACGCCGGCCCGAGGGCGGGGAGAAGCCACAGCCCGCCCGCCGCGCCGATCAGGGTCGCGCCGGCGAGGCCTCCCAGCGTGCCTTCCCACGTCTTGTTGGGCGAAACGCGAGGGGCGAGCTTGTGCCGCCCGAGGGCACGGCCCGTGTAATACGCGAAGGAGTCGCAGCCCCAGACGATCAGGAAGAGCAGGAGCACCGCCCGCGGCGAGACGAGCCGCAGGTAGCACATCGCCGCAGCCGGCAGCGCGATCGACGCGACCCCGAAGACCGTTGCGCTTGCGCCTCCCAGAGCGGCGCGGAGGTCGACCGCTCCGAAGAGGGGAGCCACCGCCGCGAGAAGAACGAGCGCGAGGGACGCGGCCGCGACGAGCGCGGGGTCCGGCCGGGGCCAGTCGGGGAAGGCGAGGGCCGCGGTGAACGCGAGGAGGAGGACCGCGGCGGCTCCGAGGCCGACGGTCTTCGCGACGGGCAGACCCGTCTTCTCCGCCATTCGGAAGAATTCCCACACGGCCGCGAGCGCGATCGCCACGACGAGCAGGTCGAACGCGATCGGCGGAAGCAGAAAGAGAATCGCAAGGACGAGGGGGATCGCGACCGCAGCCGCGAGCTCCCTTTTCATCCGGCGGCCTGCCCCGACTCCGGCTCGCGGTTCCCGTCGATGACACCGCCGTAGCGGCGCTCCCGCTTCTGGAACTCGAGGATCGCCTCGAAGAGGTGACGCTTGCGGAAGTCGGGCCAGAGCGTCGGAGTCACCCAGATCTCGGAGTAGGCGATCTGCCACAGAAGGAAATTCGACACCCTCATCTCCCCGCTCGTGCGGATCAGGAGGTCCGGGTCGGGAAGCCCCGCCGTGCCGAGGCGCGATCCGAGCGTCTCCTCGTCGATCTGTTCGGGAGAAAGCCGTCCGGCGCCGACGTCGTGCGCGAGGGAGCGACACGCGTCGACGATCTCCGTCCGGCCGCCGTAGTTCAAGGCGATGTTGAACGTCATGCCCCGACAGGACGAAGTGGCGGCCAGTCCCTTGGAAAGCTCTTTCTGGACCGAGGCATCGAGCTCGTTCATGCGGCCCACGACGCGGAAGCGGATGTCGTTCTTCAGAAGGTTCGCAAGCTCGCGGTTCAAGTACTCCTTCAGGAGCGACATCAGGGTGACGATCTCGAATCGCGGGCGCTTCCAGTTCTCGACCGAGAAGGCGTAGAGCGTCAGCGCGTCGAGATGGAGCCGCGCGCACGTCTCGACGACCTCCCGGACGGAGGCGATTCCGGCGCGGTGGCCCTCGACGCGCGGCGAGCCGCGCTGGCGGGCCCAGCGGCCGTTGCCGTCCATGATGATGGCGATGTGCCGCGGCATTCGCGCCGGATCGAGCTCGTCTAAGAGCGCGCGCTCGGCGGATCCGGGGGAAGCCACCTCGTCGCGATCGAACACGTTCCGAGTCTAACAAGGGAGCCCGGCAAGGGAAGGCGGCGTTCTCGGCAGGCCTTCGCCGGCTCTCCTTATAATCAGCGGTTCCCATGAAGAAAGTCGCCGTGCTCGGCTCGACGGGGTCCATCGGGCGCTCCGCCCTGGAGGTGATCTCGGCGTTCCCGGACCGGTTCCGGGCCGTCGCCCTCGCCGCCGGAAGGTCCGTCGAGCGGCTCGCCGACCAGGTCTCCGCACACCGCCCCGAGCTCGTCTCCTTGTCCGGTCCGGAGGAGGCCGCCCGGCTGAAAGCGCTCCTGCCCGTGGGAAGCCGCGTGCGGATCGTCCACGGCACGGAGGGGCTCGACGAGGTCGCGTCGCTGCCGTCTGCCGACATCGTGATCGGCGGGCTCGTCGGGGCTCTGGGACTTCGTTCCGCGTACGCGGCCGTCCGCGCCGGGAAGCGGCTCGCGCTCGCGAACAAGGAGACGCTGGTGGTAGCGGGCGAGCTGATCCTCCGCGAGGCGGAACAGAGCGGTGCCGAGATCGTCCCCGTCGACTCGGAGCACAGCGCGATTCATCAGGCGATGCGCTGCGGGAGCGCCTCCGAAGTCGACCGCATCGTTCTGACCGCGTCGGGAGGCCCGTTCCGCGAGCGGGACCTCGCGACCTTCGACTCGATCACCGTCGAGGACGCCCTCGCTCACCCCACGTGGAAGATGGGCCCGAAGATCACGATCGATTCCGCGACGATGATGAACAAGGGTCTCGAAATCATCGAGGCGCACTTCCTGTTTGGCCTCGCGCCGGACCGGATCCAGGTCCTGATCCATCCGCAGTCGGTCATCCACTCCTTCGTTCAGTTCGCCGACGGCTCCCTGATCGCTCAGCTGGCGAAGAACGACATGAAGTTCCCCATCGTCTACGCCATGACGTTTCCCCAACGCCTCCGCAACGACTTCGGGAAGCTCGACCTCGTCGCCGTGAAGAAGCTCGAGTTCTTCGAGGTGGAGCCCGAGAGGTATCCGGCCGTCGAAGTCGCTCTCGAGGCGCTCCGGCAGGGGGGCGGAATGCCCGCCATCGTCAACGCGGCCAACGAGATTGCCGTTGCGGCATTCCTGCAGGGGAAGATTTCCTTCCCCGAGATCGTTTCGGTGGTCTCGGAAACGGCGGCCGCCGGTACGGTTCCTGCGCCGGCGACTCTCGAAGAGGCGGAGGAGATCGATCGAATGGCGCGGCGCCGGGCCTCGGAAGTCATCCACCGCGTGTCCCGCGCGGCCATCGCCAACTAGAACCGACCACGAGATGAACGGAGAACTCCCTTGACGATCCTCGGAAACACGCTCGCGCTGCTGCTCGTCCTCTCGGTTCTCGTGGTCGTCCACGAGTTCGGCCACTTCGCGGTCGCGAAGGCGTTCCGCTTCCCCGTCGAGGTCTTCTCCGTCGGCTTCGGGAAGCGCCTCTTCGGCAAGAAGTGGCACGGCACCGACTACCGCGTCTCCGCGATCCCGCTCGGCGGGTACGTGCGGGTCGTCGGCCTCGGGCCGGACGAATCGACGATTGCGGAGGGGACCTCGACCGAGGCGCCTCCGGTCGGAAAGCGGTGGCAGCGCGCCCTGATCCTCCTCGCGGGCCCGGGCATGAACCTCGTGCTCGCGCTCACCCTCCACACGGCGGTGTTTGCCCTCGGAGTCCGGGTCCCCGCGTACGAGCTCCAGCCGGCGGTGATCCGGATCGTCGAGGACAAGTCGCCCGGCGCCGAGGCGGGATTCCGCGCGGGCGACCGGATCGTGTCCGTGGACGGCCATGAGACGCCGCGCTGGCGCGACGCCCAGTATCAGTTTGCGATGAATGCCCGCCAACCGCTGACGGTCGAGGTCGACCGCGGCGGGCTCGGCGTTTTCCTGAAAGTGACGCCGCGGGCCGTCGGCAAGTACGACATCGGCGACGTGGGACTCTTTCCCGACGCCGGCCGGAACGTGGCGCCGCGCATCGTCACGGTGGTCTCGGGGTCGCCCGCCCAGCGCGCGGGCTTGAAGTCTGGCGACGTGATCGACTCGGTCGCGGGCCGTGCGATCCGAGGCTCGCCGGAGGAGATCCTCGACAAGTTCGTGAGCGGCGTCACGAGCGCGGCGCCGGGCCCGTTTCCGATCACGATCCACCGCGACGGCAAACCGCTCGTCCTGCAGGTCTCGCCGCGCAAGGAAGGCGAGGTCTGGAAGGTGGGCGTCCTCGTCGGCCCCGACCTTCCCGAGGTGGTCGAGCGGTTCCCCGTCGGCCAGGCCTTCGTCGAGGGATGGCGCCGGGTGGTCACGGATTTCAAGATGACGTTCTCCGTGATCGGCCGGCTCTTCCGCGGAAAGGCGAGCATGAAGACGATGTCGGGACCCCTCGACATCGCAAAGTTCTCCGGCGAGGCGGCGCGCACGGGTGCGGTTCCGCTCGTCGCGCTGATGGCGGCGATCTCCCTGCAGCTCGGCATCTTCAACCTGCTGCCCATCCCCGTTCTGGACGGCGGGCACCTCTTCCTGCTGACCATCGAGGGGATCGTGCGGCGGGACTTCTCACTGCGGGTGAAGGAGCGCATCCTCCAGTTCGGGTTCCTGATGATCCTCGCGCTCCTGACGGTGGTGCTCTACAACGACCTCGCAAAGAACCTGCCCGCGAAACTCTGGCCGTTCTAGCGGCCGCCCGGGGTTTTTTCCAAGCGAAGCGCTCTCTCGGCCGCCGTTCGCGTCAGCGAATGCCGCGGCCGAAAGCCCGGAGCCCGACGAACAACGGGTTGAAGTGCTCGGCGGTCGGCACGGCGGTCGGCGTGGGGCGCCTCGGAGCGATACCGGACGAGGGACCCGACGTCCATCGCGGCGAGACGGCCGGCGGCCCACGCGTCGAACTCCTCGGCCCACCCGTCAATCGCGCCGCCCGCGCCGAACTTCACGCGGCGCAGGTTGTGGACGATGCCGCCGCTGCCGGCGAGGACGATCCAGCCGCGCGAGCCGTCCAGCGCGGACGGGATCCCGGCGCCCCGAAGCAGGCCCGTGATCTCCTGCGCGAGTTTGGGGTCTCCCGGGGCGGGGTACTGGATCCGATACATCTCGTCGGGAAATCCGCCGAAGTCGTAGATCAGCGGCGGTCGCTCGGCGGCCGTGGCGCGGGCGGGGAGCGGCTCCTCGAAGTGCCCGGAGAAGACGACGATCGCGCGCGGCCGGGGAGCCAGACGGCGGCCGAAGTCCTCGAGCGCGCGGCCGTAGTCTCCCGGCTCGATGGCCAGGGTCGGCGCGCCGTGGGAAAAAAAGAGTGCGGGAGCTCGCATGCGCGAACTATGCGCCCGCGTGCTCCCCGTTGCGACAGCGAACCGCCGACGGCCGGGAGCTATCCTGACGCGTGCTCTCCGAAGTGGTGCGGGGCGGGACGCTCGCCCTCTGGGCGATCTACGCGGCTTCGACGGCTCTCTGCGTCGCGCTCGCGAGCCGATTCGTCGGCCGGGTGCCGCGGCGGGCCGCTTTCGTGCTCGCTCTGCTGCCCCTCCTCTTCAGCGGGAAGGCGATGCTTCTGGGGCGCCTCTACGGTCCCTCCGATCTGCTGGTCGCGTCCCCTCCCTGGAGCGGCGCGTCGGCCGCGCCGTCGCTCTCCGTCAACCCGATCCTCTCGGACCTCGCGTTTGCGAACCTTCCCTGGCGTGCGGTCGTCCGCGAGACCCTTTCCAACGGCCGGTTCCCCTTCTGGAACCGGTTCGTCCTCGGAGGCAATCCCCTTCTCGCCGCGGCGCAGGCCGGGATCTTCCACCCCGCGGCGTGGGTGGGGATCCTCCTTCCCCTCCCGCTCTCGTGGACGTTTTCCTGTGCGTTCACGCTCTTCCTGGGCCTCCTCGCCGGTTACCTGTTCCTGAGGGACCTCGCGCTGCCCGTGCCAGCCGCGCTGATCGGCGCCGCCGGGTGGGGACTCTCGACGTACCTCGTCTTCTGGAACGGCTGGAGCGTCGGACCGTCGACAGCGACGTTTCCACTGCTTCTGCTGGGATTGAGGCGCCTCGCGCGTGGCGGAAATCGCGGCCTCTCGATCACGGTCGCCGCGCTCGTGCTGTCTCTCGCGGGCGGACATCCCGAAAGCCTCTTCCACGCCGTCGCGGCGG
>JALZAT010000135.1 GCA_030948185.1 Acidobacteriota bacterium | reverse complement strand
GGAGAGGGTGGGGTGAGGGGGGAGCCGGGGTGAGGGGGCCGCCGGGCAGGCCGCCGGCGGCGGTCTTGCCCACGTGTCGCCGTCTCAATTCCTTCAGCGCTTTCTCGAAGTCCTCGGGCAGCGGCGACTCCGCGCGCACCGTCTTGCCCGACCCCGGGTGGACGAACCCGAGCCGGCGCGCGTGCAGCATCTGGCGGGGCGCCTCGATCGCGGCCGGCTCGCCCGGCCTGCGCCGGTAGACGCGATCGCCGACGACGGGGTGCCCCTCCGCCGTGAAATGGATGCGGATCTGGTGCGTGCGCCCCGTCTCCAGGGTCACCGAGACGAGCGATGCGCCGTCGAGCCGTTCCGCGACCCGGTAGCGCGTCACGGCCCGGCGGCCCTGCTCGCCGCGCCGGGCGACTCCCCGGCGGCCGAGACCCGCGTCGCGGACGAGCTCCGCGTCCAGCGTCCCCGTCTCCGGGGGAAAGCCCTCCACGATCGCCAGGTACTCGCGCTCGATGTCGTGGGTGCGGAAGAGCTCCTGAAGGGCGTGAAGGACCTCGCGGCTGCGCGCGAACACGATCGATCCCGACGTGTCCCGGTCGAGCCGGTGCACGACTCCCGCGTACGGCCTGCGGCGGTAGCGGTGCTGAAGGTAGTCGAGCACCCGCGCGAGCAGTGTGTCGCTCTCCCGCTCGGCAGTGGGCACGGAGAGGAGGCCGGCGGGCTTGTCGACGATCAGGAGGTCGTCGTCTTCGTAGAGGATGGACAGCCGGGTCCGCACGCGGTGACGGGGCGGCCGGTTCGGGAAAAAGGCGACGGGCGTGTCGTCGGCGACGTCGAGACCCGGCTCATCGGCGGTCTCGCCAGCCAGCTCGACGCGTCCGGATCGCACCGCGTCCCGCGCGGCCCTCCGCGACAGACCGAACTCGCGCGCGATCCGCTGGTCGAGCCTCATGGACGCACCGGGACACGGACCTGGATGAAGAAGTCCGGGTCCCCGATCCTTGCGCCCGAGCGCGGGTTGGGACCGTACGTGGCCGCGGGCCGGAAATGCGAATCGAGGAACGCGCCGAGAGCGGTCGAGTAGTCGTGCCCGAACGCCCGTGTCCCCTCGCCGACCGCAAGCGCGTTGACGAGAAGCATCGCGTCCGGGGGATGGAGGGTGAGGAGCTCGGCCATCCTGTGCTCTCCGCGAGCGTTCAGGTGTCCGGGCCAGAATTGTTCGAGAGGCAGCGGATTTTTCGCGCCGAGGACGTACTCGAAGAAGCCCGCTTCCGGGACACCCGACAGGGTCGCTCCCCGCGCGGGAAGCCGCCTCGTGAGATCCTCGAGCGCCAGGCGGGTGGTCGTTGCCTCGACGGCGGGAAGGACGACGCGTCCCGCAGGCGTCTCGAGTGAGTCCCAACCGGGTCCCCGATGGGCGATGAAAACGGACGCGGTTCGGAGAAGAAGAAAAACCCCGAGCGACGCCGCGGCGAGCCGCGGCAGCGCGTCCCCGGCGGCGGCGCTCCAGCGGCGCGCGCCGGCCCCGAGCGCGGCCAGGCAGACGACCAGGGGGAGCGGAAGAAAGAACGCGTTGTAGGGACCCGCGTATCCCGCCGCGAGCGCGAGGCGAGCCGCGAACAGGGCGGCGATCAGGAGCGCTCCGTCGGAGACGGCCGGGACCAGGTCGAAGGAAAAGCCGCGGAGGCGGCGGGCGGCGCGCACGACGACGGCGGCGAACACGATCGGCGGCACGACGCGAACGAGCGGCGGGACCAGGGAGAGCGTGGAAGCCCAGCGCTCCGGGGGAAAGTGAAAGGGCCAGGCGAGGGCGGCGAGGACGGCGATCGCGGCGAGCTCCACGCCGCGAGCGGCTGTCGCGTGCGCGCCGCGAGCCGAGCGCGAGACCGCCGCCGCGATGGCCAGGTACCCGCCGGCGAGCACGCCCAGGATCGCGGCGAGCGCGAGCTCGAGCGCCCGGAATCCAGGCCGGTCCAGGCCGGCGTACGCCCGGTAGACGTTTTGAAAAGCGCGGGGCGGCCGCAGGATCGCGAGCCAGCCGTCCTGGATCAGGGTCTCGAACGGGATCCCCCGCGACACGAGGGCGTACGCGGCGGCGCCGGCCGCGAGCGGAATGCCCGCGACGACCAGCACGCGGCGCCCCCGCCTCGCATCGAGA
>JALZAT010000104.1 GCA_030948185.1 Acidobacteriota bacterium | reverse complement strand
CCCCCGGCCCGGCCCGTTCCGCCGCAGACCCGGATCACTCCGGCGCTGGTCGGAGCGGGACTCGCGATCCTGGCCGTGATCGCATTCGTGATCGCCCGCGCGGCGAGCCGGCCGACGGACGCGGCCCTCGAGCCTACGCCCGCCGTCGCGGCGGGTCCGGCCGCGCTCGATCTCTCCGGCCGATGGCAGGCGGAGATCTCCAAGTCCCTGCCGGCGCCTTCGAGCCGCCCGGTCTTGAAGCACATTTACCTCGACACGGACCGCGACGGCTCGATCCTCGGCGCGGGCGTCCTTCTGACCGATCCGGGCCGCGGCGGCGCGGGCGCCGGATACCGGGTCGTCAACGACGGGCCGGAGCGGCTGATGAAGGTCGCCTCGATCGTCGCCGCCTCGCCGGCCGGCGGCGCCGTCCCGATCGATTTCATCCCGTTCGCCTCATGGATCCCGCCCCGGGACCGCCTCTGGAGAGCGGTCGAGGGCCAGAGCCGGCACATGGCGGACGTGCGCTATCTCCTGCTCGAGTCCGTCGAGGACGACTACCTCGTGCAGGCCGGTTTCAACCGGAGCGGGTTCCTTTCGTACGCGTTCTTCTCGCGCGAGTACGCACACGGCCGGGGACTCGACGCGCTTTCCGCGGTCATCCATCCCGATCCGGGAAGCTCGCTGCGCGGGTTCCGCAACCTGGTCTGGGACCTCTCCGGCGCGGCCGACTTCCTGAGCCTGGAAGTCCACGCGACCCTCTCCGGCCCGGAGGGGATTCCGGACCGGGTCACCCTCAAGCGAGGCGTGCGCACGGCGAGCCGCTAGGCGAGAGGTCAGAGGTCAGAGGTCAGAGGTTGAACGCCGGTCCCTCTCACCTCTTTCCTGTCTCCTCTCACCTTCTCAGGCGCTGATGATGTATCCCCCGCTCTTGGCGTCCTTCTTCAGGGAGACGAGCTTCAGCCGCGCGGCATCCTCGAGCAGCTCCGAAAACGACTTGTATCCGTAGTAGGTCTCGTTGAAGTACGGCTGCTTGCGCTGCATCGTCTGCTTGATCATGGAGCCCCAGATCACGTCGTAGTTCTCACGCTGGAGCGCCTGGATCGAGTCGAGCATCAACCGGAACAGCTCGCGCTTCTTCTCCGGAAGGTTCTCGATCGACGGGAGCTCGCGCGTCTCGCGAACCAGGTCCTCGTAAAAGATGAACTCGTCGCAGTTGGTGATCAGGAGCTCGGACGTCGAGTTCTTGACCCCGACCCCGATGACGCTCTTGTCGTTCTCCTTCAGCTTCGACACGAGAGGCGAGAAGTCGGAGTCGCCGGAGCAGATCACGAACGTCGTGATGTGGGTCTTCGAGTTGGCGAGGTCCATCGCGTCGACGACCATGCGGATGTCCGCGGAGTTCTTCCCCGTGTAGTTACGCTGGGGGATGTCGATGAGCTCGATGGCGGCTTCGTGGAACTCGCGCTTGTACTCGGAGTAGCGCGTCCAGTCCGCATACGCCTTCTTGTAGACGATCCGGCCCTTCTCGATCAGCCGCTGGAGAACCAGGTGGATGTCGAACTTCTTGTACTTGGCGTCGCGTGCGCCGAGCGCGATGTTCTCGAAGTCGATGAAGATGGACAGCCGCTGCTCGACGCTCTGGCGCGCCGGAGGTCCGGGCGACACGCTCATCGGGGAGACGGAGGACTGCTGCGTGAGCATCGGCGCGGGCGCGAGGATCGGCGGCGCCGTCACGAGAACGGGCGCGGCGACCGGCGCCGGCTCTCCGTTCCGCGGCTCGTCGGTCGCAGCTGCGTTGCCGTTTCCCCGCGACTTGTGGCGGCGGGTGCCGCCGCGGCGGCGGCGCGGCTTCTTGTCCGCACCAGCGCCCTCTTCCGCAGCGGGAAAGGGAATGGTTTCGTCGTTCATGCTTTTCCTTCCGGTACGTAGTCGAACGAGGACGTGGTCAGCAGGAACGACGCGAGGACACGCGCGATCAGCCGCCCGCCGGCGTCCGTGATCTCGACGTCCCCCACGTTGACCCGCTTTCCCTTCTTGACGATCCGGGCCTTTGCCCAGACGTCTCCTCGTGCGCGACGGAGAAAGTGGATGGTCAGGTCCGAAGTGGCAAACCCCATCTTTCCGTCGAAGTTGGTCGAGAGCGCGAAGGCGATCGCCGTGTCCGCGAGCGTCGCGAGGATCCCGCCGTGTACGGTTCCCGACCCGTTGCTGACCTCTTCCCGGTAGGGCAGCTTCAGGACCGCGTAGTCGAGCGAGAGCTCCTCCAAGGTGGGATGCAGCCACCCGATCGCCGGAGAGTTCGCGAGCCGGCGCCGCAGCCGGTCGAGAAGGTCCGGCGCCAGCTCGGCCGGATTGCTCCGGACGGCCTTCGTCGTCGTCGCACTCATAAACGATTCATTTTACAGGAAGAAGGCGCGACCCCGACCCGGTCACGACCCCGGTCCAGTCACTCCTCGGTATCGGCCTCTCCCGAGTCGGCCTCGCGCGCGGAGTACGGGAGCTCCTCCGCCCTCTTGGTCGAGTTGTCGAACTCGCGCGGGACTTCCACGATCGTCCTCGTGACGTTCGGATCGCAGAGCTCGTTCTCGCACTCGTACGTGTAGGTGTTCTTGTCCGCCCCCTTGGCAAAGCCGACGATGGTCTGGTAAGTGTCGCAATTGCCGCACTTGACCGACATCATGAAAATATCGATCACATGGAGATCGGGAGCAGACAAATCGGCCACGAAGCGGATAATACGCCGCGCCGATGAGAGCGATTCCCGGAGTCGACCCGGGGAGGAGATGACCGATGAGAACGAACCGACGCCTCGCGCCGTCCCTGGTGGCCGCTGCCGCCGCCGCCCTTGCGATCCCTTCCATCCTCCGCGCCGCCAGTTTCGAAAAAACGATTCCTCCCCCCCGGGCCGGACGCGCGAACCTCGGATGGGCTTCCGGCGGCTGCACCGTCCGCAGCGTCGCTCTTCGCAACTACCCGAACGAGGAAGACATCCGAAAGGCGCGGCGCGAAGAGCCGAACGACAATTCCTGGATCTGGTGGGATTTCCACGTGGAAAACCGGGGCGATACGAAGTGCAAGATCGCGATCGCCGTCGAGATCTACGACAAGTCCGGCAAGGTCGTGAAGTCGAGCGACAAGACCGATACGGTGGACGGCCACAAGATGGACGACAACATTCGCCTCTCGACGCGGATGAAGACGCTCGACATCGTCGACTCGCCGAAGGCGCGCATCCGGGCGGAGATCGGGCCACGGTGATTTTCTCGCCGCACGCGAGAAAATCATCCTGAGGCGGCCACGCCGAAGGATCTGCCCGGGGTTTGCGACGCTCCATACAATGCGGCGATGGCCACCCTGCTCTTCCGCGTCCGCCCCGCCGCCGTCGTGGACGTCGTGGGCCCCGACCGCGAGGCGTTTCTCCAGGGCCAGGTCACATCGGACGTGCGGCGCCTCGCCGATGCCGGGACACCCGCGCTGCCAACCGCCGGGCTGTCGCCGAAGGGGAAGCTGATCTTCGTCGCGAGGCTCACGGCCCCCGGCGACCGGCTGCGGCTCGTGCTTCCCTCGGCGCTCAGGGAGACGGTACTCGCGCACTTGAAGAAGTACGCGGTCTTCCAGAAGGTCTCGCTCGAGGACCGCACGGAGGACTTCGCGCGCATCGGAATTCGCGGCGAAGCGCCCGACCCGCTCGAGGGAGAGATCCCGATGGGCCCCGACGGCGAATTCGACGACGACCGCCTGGTCCCCGCCGCCTCCCGGGAAGGGTTCGTGCGCGCGCTCGAAGCGCGCGGCGGACGCCTGCTCCCGCCCGACGAGGCCGAAGTCCTGCGCGTGGAGGCCGGCCGCCCCCGTTTTGGCCACGACTTCGACGGATCGAACCTCCCGGACGAAGTCGGCCTCGACGACGCGATCTCGACCTCCAAGGGCTGCTACGTCGGCCAGGAGATCGTCGCGCGCATGCGCACCTACGGGCGGATCAACCGCCGCATCGTCGGCTTCCACTTTCCCGACGGCGGCATACCCGCCGGAGCGCGGCTCGAGCGTCCCGCATCGCCGCCGGCGCGCGCCGAGCCGGGGCGGGTGACCACCTCCGTCGTGTCGGACCGCTTCGGCGCCATCGGTCTCGGCTGGGCGTTCCACGACGTGCCGATTGGCGCGGAGCTCGTGTCGGAGGGAGCGCCGCCTCGCCGCGCCGTCCTCGCGGGACTGCCCTTCGCCTTCGCGCCCGCGTCCGCGTGAGTGCGCCCGATCCGCATTCGACCGACGCCGCCGCGAGCGCGCGGCCGGGATCGCCCTGGGCCGTGCACGCCGCCCTGCTCGCCGCGCAGACCGGCTTCGCGCTCTTCCCGATCCTGGGGAAAGTCGCCCTGGGGGAAATTCCGCCCCTCACGCTCGCGGCGATCCGCGTCGTGTGCGCCGCCGTTGTTCTGGAGGCCGTCCGCCGCGCCGGGGGCGAGAGGGAGCTCGAGCCTCGCGACCGGAAAGCCGTGTTCCTCTATGCGCTGCTCGGCGTTTCTTTCAACCAGATGCTGTTCATCCTCGGCCTCTCGATGACCACCGCCATCAACACGAGCCTCTTGACCGCGACGATCCCCGTCTTCACTCTCGCCGTCGCGGTGCTCCTCGGCCGCGAACGAATGGCCCCCGCGGCTGCCGCGGGAGTCGTCCTCGCGACGGCGGGAGTGCTCGTGCTCCTGGATGTGTCCCGCTTCGACTTCGGAAGCCGCCACCTGCGCGGCAATCTGCTCATCCTCGCCAACTCCCTCTCCTACTCCTTCTATCTCGTGCTCTCGCGGCCCATCCTCGCGCGGTACGGCGCCCGGACCATCGTTTCGCGGCTCTTCCTCTACGGCTCGGGGCCCATCCTGCTGCTGGCCGCGCCCTCGCTCATGCTTTTTTCTCCGGCTGCCGTCCCTCCCATCGCGTGGGCCTGCCTGGCGGGGATCGTCGTGTTCTGCACCGTGCTGCCCTACCTCTCGAACTCGTGGGCGCTCGCGCGGACTGTGGCCTCGCGGGTGGCGTTCTACGTCTTCCTGCAGCCGCTGATCGCCTCCCTTCTCGCCGTGACGCTGCTGGGCGAGAGCCTCTCCCGGCGGACCATTGCGGCGGCGGGTCTCATCTTCTCGGGAATGGCGGTGACGATGTGGCGGCGGCTCGCGCCCGCCCATTTCCGATGAGAGTTTCCGTCGTCATTCCCGTGTTCAACGAACGGGAGTCCCTGCCGCTCGTGGTCGCCGACATCCCGCGGGACCTCCTCTCCGAGATCGTCGTCGTCGACAACGGTTCGACGGACGGGACGGGCTCGATCGCGGCGGGCCTGCCCGTCCGCGTCGTCCGCGAGGAGCGGCGCGGCTACGGAAGCGCGTGCCTCGCGGGCGTGGCGGCGCTCGCCGCCGATCCGCCCGATGCGATCGTCTTCCTCGACGGAGACTATTCCGATCATCCGGAGGAGCTGCCGCGGCTGCTGGGGGCCCTGGCCGCCGGCGCGGACCTCGTGATCGGTTCGCGCGCGCTCGGAGTGCGCGAGCGCGGAGCGCTTCTGCCTCAGGCGCGCTTCGGAAACCTCCTCGCGTGTTTTCTCATCCGCGTGCTGACGGGCCACCGCTACACGGACCTGGGCCCGTTCCGCGCGATCCGCTGGGACGCCTACCGCCGCCTCGGAATGCGAGACACAAACTTCGGCTGGACGTGCGAGATGCAGGTGAAGGCGATCCGCGAGGGGCTCGCGATCGCGGAGGTGCCGGTGTCGTATCGGCGAAGAGTGGGAGTGTCGAAGATTACGGGAACCGTCGTCGGCACGTTCCGGGCTGGGTACAAGATCCTCTGGACGATCGCGAGGTATGGCTTCGCGAAGCGGACACCCGATGGTCAGATCACCCGATGATCCGATCAACCGATCTGCCGTGGATGACCCGATAGAGCGGCGCAGCGGCGCCGCTCAGATCTCTCCCGTCAGATCTTGCAGCTCGCGAGCCCTCTCTTCTCCAGGTACTGCTGGTGGTAGTCCTCCGCTTTCCAGAACCGTGAGGCGGGCGTGATCTCCGTCACGACCGGGCGGCGGTAGCGGCCGGACTTCTCGAGCTCTTCCTTCGAAGCGCGCGCCTCGCGCTCCTGCTCGGGATCGTGGAAGAAGATCGCGGACCGGTACTGCTCCCCCACGTCGGGACCCTGGCGGTTCAACGTCGTCGGATCGTGGTTCTCCCAGAAGACTTCGAGGAGCCGGGCGTAGGGGACCCGTTTCGGGTCGAAGTCGACCTCGACGGTCTCCGCGTGGCCCGTGTTCTTGCGGCAAACCTCTTCGTAGGTGGGGTTTTCCGTGGTCCCCCCCTCGTATCCAACCGCAGTCGCGAGAACTCCCGGCACCTGCCGGAACGCGGCCTCCACCCCCCAGAAGCATCCGGCCGCGAAGCTTGCCTTGCTCATCGCCACCCTCCTGTCGTTTGGCTATGTATGTCCGGCCCCGCCTCCGGGGTTCCTGCCGCGCTCTCTCGAAAAGCCGCCAGCGGCCGGAGGAATTCCTCCGGGGCGCGGCGCGGACGGCCCGCGGCATCCGCGAACACGTGGCGGGTCGAGCCGTCGGCGAGGACCTCTCCGTCGGCGCCGAGGATCTCGTACCCGAAGGCGCACCCGCGGCTCGTGAGCTCGGTCATCCTCGCGCGGACGGTGATCGGGTCGTCGTAGCGCGCGGACCTCCGGTACGTGCAGGCGACCGAGGTCACGAGGATGAGAACCCCCGCGTCCTCCATCGCCCGGTAAGGCATCCCCGCCGCGCGGCAATACTCCGTCCGGCCGATTTCGAACCACACGATGTAGTTGCCGTGGTAGACGATCCCCATCCGGTCCGTCTCCGAGTAGCGCACGCGGAGAGGAGTCTCGACCGCGGGCATCGCGCCGCTCCGGACGTCCTGCCTCACCCGCGCACCCGCGGGCTCAGAACTTTCCACTCAACCGGCGGCGCACCGGCTCGGGCACGAGGCCGCTCACGTCCGCGCCGAGCCTTCCGACTTCCTTGACGAGACGGCTCGACACGTACGAATACTCCTCCTTGGCCATCAGGAAGATCGTTTCGACCGTCGGCGCGAGGCGCCGGTTCATCAGCGCCATCTGCAGCTCGTACTCGTAGTCGGAGACGGCTCGCAAACCGCGAACGATCAGGGTCGCCCCCTTCTCCCGCGCGAAGTCGACGAGGAGCCCGTTGAACGACAGGACGGGCGTCGAGGGGTCGTCCTTCAGGATCTCGCGGATCATTTCGAGCCGCTCCGCGACCGTGAAGAGCGGCGTCTTCGCGTCGTTTTCGAGGATCGCGACGATCACCTTGTCCGCCAGGCGGCGGGCCCGAGAGAGGACGTCCAAGTGGCCGTTCGTTGGCGGATCGAACGAGCCGGGGTACAGGGCGATGCGCTCGGTCATTGGTTCAGCTCGTTTCGGTCGTCGCGCGGCGCAGCCCTTCGGCGAGCAAATTATAGGCGGTGACGGTCAGGAAAAGCGCGAGCCCCGGGAAGAGCGCGATCCACCACGCCTCGTCGATGTACGTCGGGGCGACAGAGAGGATCCCGCCCCAGGAAGCCATGGGCGGCGGCAGCCCGATCCCGAGGAACGAGAGCGCCGCCTCCGCGAGGATCGCCCACCCGACGCCGAAAGCGGCGGAAACGAGGAGGGGTGGGGCCGCGACGGGGAGGAGGTGCCGCACGAGGATTCGCGGGGTCGAAGCGCCGGCCGCCCGCGCCGCGCGCGTGTAGTCGAGGTCCCGCGCCTTCAGGATCTCCGCACGGGCGAACCGCGCGTCTCCCGGCCAGGTCGTCAGCCCGATCACGAGGATCACAGTGCCCGCGGACGGAGGAAGAAAGGCCGCGAGGGCCAGCAGCAGGAAGAGCACGGGGAAACAGAGCACGACTTCGATCACGCGCGAGAGGAGCAGGTCCACGATCCCTCCGCTCCAGCCGGCCGCCGCGCCGATCGAGAAGCCGACGAGGAACGACACGGCCGCGGCGAGCGTGCCGATCGCGAGCGAAAGCGGCGTCGCGACGACCACGCGGGCGAAAAGATCCCTGCCGAGATCGTCCGTGCCGAACGGGTGCGCGGCCGAGGGCGGGCTCAACCGCTCCTCGAGACGGATCTCGGCCGCCCGCGCCGAGGCGAGCGGCGACAGGGCGGCGACCACCCAGAGGGCCGCCACGATCGCGAGCGCCAGCCGCGCGCTCCCCGGAAGCCCGCGGAACCGCCCGCGCAGGGACGCGGGCATGGCGGGCCGCGAGGCGCCGCC